>NZ_CP093379.1:492500-1188333 GCF_022655595.1 Ignatzschineria rhizosphaerae | reverse complement strand
AGAGAAGAGCGATTCTCGCGTTTCTTATAGTTAATGCACGGGTATTGTGAAATAGGTTTAAAACAGGCTGGTTGAAATGCTGAGCATTGGCTATTAACAATAAGAAATAGGTTCTATCTGGTATTTTGCAAGCGCTATTTAATACGTATCTTTATAGATTTATGCAAAAAGCCTAGAGGGAATATTTCGTGTTCGTCCTATAGTAAAATCGGTTTAAAAGTCACTTAATCAGGTTGCCGGTGCATGGTTATGAGAAGCATAAGAGTCGTTTTATCCAGCATCACGCAAGCTTATAGTGAAATCGGTTTAAAAGGGGCTGAATCAGATTGCCGGCGCATCGGTTATGAGAAGCGCAAGAATTACTCTATCCGGCAGTGTGTAAGCTTATTTGATATACAATCTGCACCCTTAATATTTTTAAAATAGTGTTTCTTAAACTGAATCGACTCTATAAAACTCAAGAATAAAAAAAGCTATCTTGTAAGATAGCTTTTCTCTATGACTCTTAAGGATTGAGTTATCCATTTAGATAACTAGATCTCTTTAAGGCCCTTATTTTAAAGAACCGACCATTTCAGCAGGAACAACCCAAGCATCAAATTCTTCAGCAGTTAAGAAACCAAGCTCAAGCGCTGACTCTTTAAGGGTTGTGCCTTTTGCGTGGGCATTTTTAGCAATTGCTGCCGCTTTGTCATAACCGATGTGGGTATTTAAAGCCGTTACAAGCATGAGTGAGTTGTTAACAAGCTCTGTGATACGATCACGATTTGGCTCAATCCCAACAGCACAGTGATCATTAAAGCTCTCCATACCGCCGCCTAAGATGCGAACGGATTGGAGGAAGTTTTCGATAATCATTGGGCGGAAAACGTTAAGCTCAAAGTTCCCTGATGCGCCGCCGATATTAATAGCAACATCATTACCAAATACTTGCGCACAACCCATAGTTAATGCTTCAGATTGTGTAGGGTTAACTTTTCCTGGCATGATTGAGCTACCTGGCTCATTTTCAGGAATAGAGATCTCACCAATTCCAGAGCGTGGGCCTGATGCTAACCAGCGAACATCATTTGCGATTTTGTTGAGTGACGCGGCTAAGCCTTTAAGAGAGCCATGCGCATGAACGAGCGCATCGGTGGTTGCTAAAGCTTCAAATTTATTTGGTGAAGTAACAAATGCTTCGCCAGTGAAATCTGCGATCTCTTTAGCAACACGAGTTGCATATTCTGGATGCGTGTTTAAGCCTGTTCCAACTGCTGTACCGCCAAGAGCCAGTTCAGAAAGGTGTGGCAGTGCGTTTTCAATATGGATTAAGTTATGACCGAGCATCGCTTCCCAGCCAGAGATCTCTTGCCCAAGCGTTAATGGGGTTGCATCTTGTAAATGCGTACGACCAATTTTCACGATATCTTTAAAGCTCTCTGCTTTTTGACCTAACGTTTCACGAAGGCGTTTTAATTCAGGAAGTAAAAGACGTTTGATCTCTAATACTGCAGCAATGTGCATCGCTGTTGGGAAAGTATCATTTGAGCTTTGTGCTTTATTAACATCATCGTTAGGGTGCACTAAACGCTCTTCGCCACGAACACCACCGAGAATTTCACTAGCGCGATTTGCAAGGACTTCGTTCATGTTCATGTTTGTTTGTGTGCCTGAACCTGTTTGCCAGAGCGAAAGCGGAAATTCTGTAGAATGTTTGTCTGCTAACACTTCATCAGCAGCAGCGATGATTGCTTTTGCTTTCTTCTCATCAAGGTGGCCAAGGTCCATGTTCACTTTAGCCGCTGATCTTTTCACAATCGCTAAAGCTTCGATTAATGCTTTTGGCATTTTTTCATTAGAGATACGGAAGTTTTGTAAAGAACGTTGAGTTTGAGCGCCCCAAAGTTGGTTGTTAGGAACCTTCATGTCACCCATGGTGTCTTTTTCAATACGGAAATCCGTTGTCATAAATAGTACTCCTTCATTGTTAGTAATTAATGAGATGCTTACAATAGTTGTTTATAAATATCTTTTTTAAAGTGTGAGGATTGAGTTATCTTATTGAAAATATAGATACTTGATGGGTATTTATTACCAATGATCCTCACCTTTTGAATTTTTAGTGATCTACTTATCATGCCACAGATCTCTTTTTGAAACTACGTTTTAACTACATGAGGATCGTACAGAGTTTAATCAAGGGGGCTTTTGCTATTTTTTATCGAAAATGAATTATGTCATCAAGTTGACATAATTCTGTGGTTTAATAATGGCATTTATTAATTGCTTGTTTATAAAGAAGGAACCTTGCCAAAAATGCCGCAGCATTATAAAAAGCATCTAAAATACCTCAATGGTTTTATTCAATCTCCTCGAAGTATCGGGACTTTAATTCCTTCTTCTCCTACGCTTTGCAAAGCGATGATTGCAGAGATGGATTGGCAGCAAGCAGATTTAAAAGTGGCAGAGCTCGGGGCTGGTGATGGCGTTTTGACAAAGCATCTTCTAAAAGCCATGTCAGAGGATTCAAAGCTTTGTGCTTATGAGATTAACCCGCTTTTTTTTGAAGATCTTGATCATATCGATGATGCGCGCCTTCATGTTTGTAAGATTTCAGCTGAGAAGCTTGATCAGCCATTTAATGTGATTTTTTCTTGTTTGCCTTTTTTATCACTGCCACTACGTGTTTCTTTAAAGATCTTGCAATCGGTGATGAAAATTTTACAAAAAACGGGGGGATGCTTTGTTCTCTTTCAATACACGCAAAAGATGGAGCGTGTGTTATCAAGATATTTTGATTGGGAGCGAAAACTTGTGATGAAAAACTTCCCGCCGGCATATGTTTATCGCTGTACCCCAAAAGGGATTAGTAGTTAAAGAAAAAATAACAAGATGGATAGCGATAATTTGAATAAGCTGATTAGGTTGTTGCGTAACGAAGGCCCCGTTAACTTTTTTAAGCGAATAATATAGCCGGCTCGGTTTAATAAATATCGTTTTAAACGGTAAAAAATAGAGTATTCGCATCAAATCAACTTATAAGATGCCAGATAGAATGATTCTTGCGCTTCTCATAACCGATGCGCCGGCATTTATAACTATTACGCATTAAATTCCGATACGAGCTGAAAAAGGCTTAAAACTGCAGGCACGTAATTTCCAAAAACATGCAAGCATTCGACCCAGCCGCTCATCAATCTATTTTAGGAGGATGACTAACGAACAAATTTTGAGCTCTCATTTTATTTGGAAATCACTATAAGAGTATATGACAAAAAAAGAGACCGATATTTAGGTCTCTTTTTGTTAGTGCGTTATTAGCCTTTTATTTGATAACTAACCCTTAATATAAATTGAATTAGTTTTAAGCCATCTGCCCAATTGTTGCTCTAAATCTACGATGTGCAAAGTAGAAGAAAGCCGAGCCAATTAAGAGCAGATACCCCATAGAAGGCCAAACAATTGAGATGCCGGCGCCTCTAAAGAGAATGGCTTTTCCAAGCTCAATAAAGTGCGTTGTGGGTGCGGCGAGCATAATATATTGAATGATTTCTGGCATACTCTCTCGTGGCGTCATTCCTCCTGAAAGCATCTGTAAAGGCACAAGAACAAGGAGTAATAGCATTCCAAACTGCGGCATGTTTCTAGCAATTGTGGCGAGATAAATCCCAATGGAGGTCGTTGCAAAAAGATTGAGCGCAGCGCCCACAATAAAGAGCGTGATAGAGCCTTCAATAGGCACATCTAAAGCGCCTTGAACCACAAATATCAATGAAAGGGATGAGGCAATAAGCACCACTAATCCCATCGACCACACTTTTGAGAGCATGATCTCAAAGGGTGTTAAAGGCATGACAAGAAGGTGCTCAATCGTGCCTCGTTCTCGCTCCCGAATAACAGCCGCTCCCGTTAAGATAATAGAGAGCATCGTGACTAAGTTAATCACTTCATTGAGTGCCCCAAACCATGAAGCTGTAAGGTTTGGGTTAAAGCGCATTCTCTCTGTTAAGTTAACAGGTAAATCCTGTACAGAACGTTCCCTTGCTAAATATTCACTAATCTCGGCATTGATGATCTGATTGATAATCATATTACCGGTAAAGCCTTGCGTCATTCTTGTGGCATCGATATTAAGCTGCATGGTTGGATGACGATTGCCTAAGAGATCTTGTTGAAATGACGGGGGGATATTGAGGACAAATGTATATTCGCCACGATCTAAGCCTGCATCCATTTCACTGAGTGTAATCTCATCAGGGAGTGTAAATTGCGGGGGGTAAAAGGCTGTTTGAAGGCGCTCAGATAACGTTGAGCGGTCTTCATCTACAATGCCGATACTTGCATTTTGTAACCCATCAGGCACCGCCGTTGCCGCGGTATAAACAGATGCGGTAAAGGTAAAGGCAATTAAAATTAGTAAAATCGGATCTCGGATTAAGCTCCAAAGCTCTTTTACACCAAGATTGTAGATATTTTCAATACTGTTTTTGACCATCTTAAGAATCCTGTTTTTTGAGTAAAAGAACACTGCAAAGAACAATGAGCGGGCCACCAATCATCAAGATAAATAGCTCCCCAGAGAGATCGCTGAAGTAGAGTGATTTACTAAAGATACCTCGGGAAACGGTTAGCATATGAGAAGCAGGGTAGATCTCCCCAATAAGACGAGAGATTCCATCCATTGAGCTTACAGGATTGAGCATTCCGGCAAATTGAATGGCAGGAATTAAGGTTCCAATAATAGTGAAGAACATTGCCCCAATTTGACTACTGGTAAAACTTGATGCGAGTAAACCAAATCCTGTGGAGAATATGGAGAAGAAAAATGCCGCAATGGTTAGCGTAATTAAGCCCCCTTTAACAGGGACACCAAAGATCAAAATTGCCATAAAGACCATTAAGAAGAAGTTTAAAAGGGCAATAATGATATAAGGAAGCTGTTTTCCTAGTAAAAACTCAAATTTTGTAACCGGCGTGACATAGAGATTAAGTATTGATCCAAGTTCTTTCTCTCTCACAACAGAGAGCGCTGCAAGCATTGCCGGAATTAAGAGAAGCATGATGGGAATAACGCCTGGAACAATCGCCATTAAGCTTTTAACATCAGGGTTATAACGATAACGTACCTCCACATTAAATTGTGGCGCAAACTCTAAACCGTATTGGTATTTTGCCTCTTTTTGGAGCCAGTCTAAGTGCATTCCTTGGACATAACCACGAATAGTTTCCGCTCTTTGCGGCATTGCACCATCAATCCAGACCGCAATATCAACAGGAGAGCCTTTTGCAACATTGCGAGCAAAGTTAGGCGGGATTTCAATAGCTAATGCAATTTCGGCATTACGCATTCGGTAATCGAGCTCTTCGTAATCATAGATCGGCTCTTGCTCTATAAAGTAGCGAGAGCCTGAAATGTTATTGACATAGCTAGTACTTAAGGTGGTTTGATCCCGATCTAAAATGGCATAGGGAAGATCCTCAACGTCCATAGTAATCCCATAGCCGATTGTCGCCATTAAGATGAGCGATCCTAAAAGGGCAAGTGTTGCTCTTACCGGATCTCGGCGTAATTCTAGAGTCTCTCGCCAGGTATAACTTAATAGGCGCTGTAAGCTAAAGCGTTTGGGCTTTTCAGTTTCTGGTGTGATTTCTAAAGGGGCGCTGTCATTAGTTGTTTCGCTCTCTTTTGAGGCAATGGTTTCTAATGATTCATCTTCAGGCATCTCATCGCCAGCGCCTGCATCTAAGAGATATTTTATAAATGCTTCTTCTAGCGTATCTGTTTGCTGCTTAATAACAAGATTTTGAGGGGTATCGCTATCAAGCACTTTCCCTGCATGCATCATCGACATCCGATCACATCGAAGAGCTTCATTCATAAAGTGGGTTGAGATAAAGATTGTGACCCCATCTTTACGGGAAAGTTCAATTAATAAGCGCCAAAAGCTATCTCTTGCAACAGGGTCAACGCCAGAGGTTGGCTCATCTAAAATTAAGAGCTCTGGCTTATGTACCATTGCTACAGCAAGTGATAAGCGCTGTTTCATTCCTAGAGGAATATCATCAGGGAGCTTATCTAATACGGTTTTAAGCTCAAAGCGATGGATCATCTCATCAATACGGGCATCGATCTTTTCTTTGGGAACATGAAAAAGTTTAGCGTGAAGTTCAAGATTTTGAAGTACCGTGAGCTCACTATAAAGTGAGAAGGCTTGTGACATATATCCCACACGTTTACGGATATTAATGTCATTAGAATCGATCTCTTTACCAAATAGCCAAGCAGTTCCTTCTGATGCCGGTAAAAGACCTGTCAGCATCTTCATTGTGGTTGATTTTCCGCAACCATTTGAACCTAAAAATCCAAAAATTTCTCCTTTTTGGATCTCAAAGCTCACATTATCAACGGCAGTGAAAGACCCAAAACGCATGGTTAAGCCTTCCGCTTTAATTGCGGTGGGAGTGTTTTTATCAATCTCAAGCGGGGGGACGACAATTGGCTCGTAACCTTCTTTTTTCTCTTCTGGAAGAAGGGAAATAAAGGCGGCTTCTAAGTTATCCGTTTGTGTGCGGCTTAAGAGCTCTTTAGTGGTGCCTGTTGCTAAAATCTTGCCATCATCCATCGCAATTAACCAATCAAATCTTTCCGCTTCATCCATATAAGCCGTTGCAACAATCACGCTCATTGAAGGACGCTCTAGGCGGATACGGTTGATCAGGTCCCAAAATTGGGCTCGCGCTAAAGGGTCAACGCCTGTTGTGGGCTCATCTAAAATTAAAAGATCAGGATCATGAATCAGCGCACAGCAAAGTCCGAGCTTTTGTTTCATGCCCCCTGAGAGTTTGCCGGCAGGGCGATCGAGGAAGTTATAAAGTCCAGTGCTTTTGGTTAAATCATCAATTCTCTGACGGCGCTCTTTTGCATCATGCCCAAAAAGCCTGCCAAAAAACTGTAAATTCTCCTCCACAGAGAGCGTTGGGTAGAGGTTTTTTCCAAGCCCTTGTGGCATGTAAGCAATACGGGGACAGATAACGTCTCGTACAGCCTTTTCACGCATATCACCACCAAGGACAATCACTTCACCCGTTTGGATGGCTCTTGCGCCTGAAATTAGCGATAGAAGGGTCGATTTACCGACGCCATCAGGACCGATCATCCCGGTAATGATTCCACTTGGGAAATCAATAGAGAGGTGATCTAGTGCAACGTTATCTTTGTAATTAAAGCTGACGTTTTGAATAGATACAACGGCTTCTTTCATAATCATCGATAGAGATTCCTTATGAATTAAATGAGAAACAAGGAGCGATAGTGAATTTCCCGCTCACATTTTGTAGGAGCGGGAGAGTAACATTATTTACTTCGCATTTGCTTCTTCAATTAGCGGGCCATTTAAGAATGCCGGCCATTTTTTATTAGGATCGACTTTAATGTAAGCCTCTCCTGTTACGCCTGTTTTAATATATTTTTGATAGCGATCTAAAAGTTCAGGATTGATCTGCGCTTTGACTCGATACATCAATTTTTGGCGCTCACTTTGGGTTTCAACCGTTTTTGGTGTAAATTGCGCTTCTGGTGAAACAAAGGTAATGCGTGCAGGGATTGGTGAATCAGGGGCAACATCTAAGACAATGCGTACCTCGGTACCATCATCTTTTCCCTCGATCAACATGCCGGTATATTCTGTTGGCACAAAGAATGTCATATAAACCTTTGAAAGATCTAAGAGATTTAATACTTTTCCACCAGCGCCTAAAACTTCTGAAGGTTCAGAGATACGGTATTGGATACGACCTGTAACAGGCGCAATAAGATTGGCATCTTTAATATCTGCTTTAACTCGATTAATCGTCGCTTCAGCGGCGATGACTTGCGATTCTGCCGCAACAAATTGTGCTTTTGCTGCATCAATAGCGGCTTGTGCTGCTAAAACTTTAGAGTTTGCGGTGGCAACATCTGCTTTTAAGACTCGGGTAAATGCTTCTTGGTCATCAAAATCTTGTTCTGTTGTTGCACCTCTTTTAACAAGTGCCTGTAGACGGTTTAACTTTCTTTCAGCCGCGTAGAGTTGGCTTTCAGTTGCTGAAACGGCGGCTTCTGCCGCGACTTTATCACTTTCACGAGCTTGTATCACCGCTTTAGCTGAGTCTGCTTGGTGCTGCGCTTGTTGATGATAGGCTTCTGCTTCTGCAAGTTGTGCTTCTAATGAATCAAGTTGCATGATTGCTAATAATTGTCCCTCTTCTACATAATCACCCTCATCTACTAAGATTTTATCAACTCTACCGGGGAGCTTTGTAGAGATATCAAGGGGAGTCACTTCGATGCGACCATTACTTTTGATAAATCCTTCCATTTGGTCACGGTTTAAAAAATAGTTTGCGATGATGATCAATCCTAGAATGATGATACCGCCGATAATATATTTTTTACGATTGCTTTTTTGCATTTGGAAACCTCAGGTTAGTACTCGATTTAATGACAAAACCGTCATTGCCGGAGCTAGTTGCGATAATGTGATATGTTTTCTATTAATTATTAGTTTATCTTAACGTTGTAAAAAAGACAGATGATAGCTAGAAATAATATTATGAATTAATGATCCTCTTATTTATCAATATATCTATAACAAAGAGTGGCTGAACATTCTTTGAAATTGGTATTTTTTTCAGTATCAATAAAACTTTTTAATTTAGAGTTGTTATTCTTTAGTTTAACTGTTTCAGGGCAATCTTGCGAATAGATCCTAATAAATTGAGTTTTTTTATGAAGGTTGGTCAAGAATATTAAAAATAAGGAGTGCAGGGGATTATTGTTAAGTAATTAGCAATAATGATTAATATAGCAAAATTCGTTTAAAAGTTACTGAACCATATTACCGGTGCACCTGAGATGAGGAGCGCAAGAATCGTTCTATCTATTCCCTCTAGCATTGCATAAATCTATCAAGGTGCGTATTAAATAGTACTTGCAAGATGTCGGATAGAACATATTTCTTATTGTTTAATAGCTGATGCGCTGGCATTTAAATAAGTCTATTTTGAACTGATTTCACTATAATGTTTCTTAAACTGAATCGATTATAGTAAAAAGGTTATAAAAAAAGCCCTGCAATAAGATTAGGGCTTTATAGAGATTTTATTTGAAAATGTATTTATGAAAAATACTTAGGGTAGTTCATCACAACGTTAATAAACATCTGCATTCCTAATAAAAAGCCATCTTCATCCATACTAAATTTAGGATGGTGATGAGGATAGATACAATCTTTATCTTTGTTACCAACCCCTACAAAGGCAAAAGTTGCCGGCACTATTTCTGCAAAAGCACTAAAATCTTCCCCCGCAAGGTAGGTGGGATTGGCAATCACATTCGCTTCCGGAATTTGGGTGGCGATCTCTCTGACAAAAGCTGTTTTTTCAAGATTGTTATCGGTCATGCCATAACCAAATTGGTAATCAATTTCGCAGGTAGTATCAAAGTTCTCACAAGTAGAAGTAATGATTTTAGTAATCGATTTTTTAAAGAGCTCCCGCATTTGAGGGGTTGTTGAGCGAACGCTACCACCAATTTCTGCATAGTTTGGAATCACATTTAAAGCATTTTTACGCCCGCCATTGATGTAAGTATTACTTAAAACACCTGCTTCTAAAGGCGCAATTTGACGTGCCACGATCGATTGCATTTGACTGACGATTTGTGCGGCAATGACTACGGGATCAATACAGTTTTGCGGCTCCGAAGAGTGACCTCCTTTACCAAATATTTTTGCTGTATAGACATCCGTATTAGAAGTAACTGCGCCATCTTTAAGGTCAATTGTTCCTGTTGGCAGTAGCGTCCAAAGGTGATGACCATACATAAAGTCTAATTCATGAAAAATTCCTGTTGCTACAAGTTCCTGTGCGCCGCCAGGAAGGAGTTCTTCTGCGTGTTGAAAGATCGCCCAGACTTCGCCTGTGAGCTCATCAAAATGATCGTTAAAGTAGTGGCAAGCCATCATTAAAATTGCTGTATGAGCATCGTGACCACAAGCGTGCATTTTGCCAGGATTTTTAGATTTAAAATCGATATCATCGCGTTCTTCTTCAATAGCTAGCGCATCAATATCACCGCGTAGCCCAATTTTAGGGCCTGGTTTACCTGTGATAAACTTTACTAAAACGGAGTTGCCAACAGGGTGGGAGATTGTGGCATGCTCAAGTTTTTCCATCTCTTTTGTAATATATTCACTTGTTTTAGTCTCTTCAAAAGAGAGCTCTGGATATTGATGGAGATAACGGCGATATTCAATTAATTGAGGCTCATAAGTGCGTAGGGCATCTTGATGGATAATGGACATGAAAAGGTTCCTTAGCTTTGATGAATCTGGTTATTTTTAGTCGTCAGTGCTGTTTTAGCTTATGCAGATAAAGGTCTTGATCTAGGATCTGCACTTCTACGCTTATTTTGTGCGCGCTTTGAGATTTTATAGTTGATTTGGTTTAAGAAACGGTATTTAAAAATAAAACAGTGCAGTGCGTGAATTAAACTAGCTTGCACGATGCCAAATAGAACCGCTCTTTTATTCTTCATAACCGAGGCTGGCAATTTGACCCTGTGATTTTTAAACCAATTTTACGATACAATCTTGTGACTTCTTAAAATAGTAGCGATAAAAAACGGCATTGTATAGTCAGCAATGCCGTTTTATTCGACTTTATTAGTTTAAGGGATCTCTATCTCGCTTTAAGCAGAATTAGATCTTCGTTTTAATCCAGTTTAAGGCACTGTCAATCGCTTTTTGGATATTGGAAGGCTCAGTACCACCGCCCGTTGCAGAATCCGGACGACCACCACCTTTACCGCCCACTTCCGTTGCCGCAATGTTAAGGAGTTCGCCGGCTTTTACGCTATCCGTTAAGGCTTTATCAACGCTAGTGACAAGCGCAACGCGACCATCAACTTCGGCAACAAGCATCGTGATACCTTTTGTTTCTGCTTGTAAGTTATCACAAAGCTCACGAAGAGAGCGATTATCAGCCCCATCAATTCGGCTAACGATAACTTTAATGCCATTAATATCGGCGGCTTTTGCAAGAATCTCGCTGCGACTTGCAAATACGAGTTTAGATTGAAGATTAGCAAGCTCTTTACGAAGTGCTTTGCTCTCATCAAGGGCACTATCGACTTTAGAAACAATGTGTGCGCTATCTGTTTTAAGCGTATTTGCCAGTTTGTTAAGCGTTGCTTGTTGCTCTAGCATAATCTCAACCGCTTGACCGCCAGTAACGGCTTCAATACGGCGAACACCTGCTGCGATTCCTGTTTCTTGCGTGATTTTAAAGAGCCCAATATCACCGGTTGCACCAACGTGAGTTCCGCCACAAAGCTCAATCGAATCGCCCATCACAACAACGCGAACGACATCGCCATATTTTTCACCAAAGAGCGCCATTGCACCTTTTGCTTTTGCTTCATCAATGGGCATTTCATTAATGTCGACAGGATGATTGTGGCGAATTGCTTCATTAACCATACGTTCAATATTTTGAATCTCTTCAAAACTTACAGGTTTATTGTGTGAGAAGTCAAAACGTAGGCGATCATCCGTAACTAATGAACCTTTCTGTTCAATATGTGAGCCTAAAAGCGCTTGAAGTGCATCGTGCATTAAGTGGGTTGCTGAGTGATTTTTCTTAATCAACTCACGGCGACTATTGTCAATTATTGCTGTGACTTTGGTATGAGGTTTGACTTCACCTGATTTGACAACGCCAATATGCAGGAAGATATCTTGTTGTTTTTTAGTATCTTTAACTAAGAATTCAAAACCATCGCCTTTGATAATCCCTGTATCCCCAATTTGACCCCCTGATTCTGCATAAAAAGGTGTTTCTGAGAGGATTAAAATCGCATCATTGCCTTCTGTAGCGCTTGATACAACTTCACCATTAACAAGAATTGAGGCAATAGTTGAGTCTGCTTCTACTAAATTATAACCATAGAAAGTCGTTTTATCGGCATGTTGCAGATCTAAGACTTTTTCAGCACCAAAGTTACTTGCCGCACGAGCACGCTCACGTTGCTCTTCCATGCATTTCTCAAAGCCTTCCATATCCAGCGTTAACGCTTGTTCGCGCGCAATATCATTGGTTAAGTCAACAGGGAAGCCGTAAGTATCATAGAGTTTAAAGATCGTCTCGCCTTGGATCTCTTTTGCGCCTTTTAGGGCGATAATATCTGCTTCAAGGAGTTTTAAGCCATGCTCAAGCGTTGTCGAGAAACGTTTCTCTTCATCTTTGATTGTCTCAATAATAAAAGCTTCTTTCTCTTTAAGCTGCGGGTACGCATCCCCCATTTCCGCAACAAGTGTTGGGACAATTTTGTAGAAGAAGAGCTCTTTTTGACCGAGCTTGTAACCATGACGAATCGCACGGCGAATAATACGGCGAAGCACATAGCCGCGACCTTCGTTGGAAGGAAGAATATTATCGGCAATTAAGAAAGAGACAGAGCGAATATGATCACTTAAGACTTTAAGGGAGTTATTCTCTAAATCCTCAACTCCTACTGCTTTTGCAGAAGCTTCAAGCAGTTTCACAAAAAGGTCGATCTCATAGTTACTATGCACTTTTTGTAAAATAGCCGAGATACGCTCAAGGCCCATACCGGTATCAATAGATGGATTAGGTAATGGGTGAAGGGTTCCTTCTTCATCACGGTTAAACTGCATGAAAACAAGGTTCCAGATCTCAATGAAACGATCACCATCTTCTTCAGCAGATCCAGGAGGACCTCCCCAAATATGATCGCCATGATCGTAGAAGATTTCAGAACAAGGACCACAAGGACCGGTATCGCCCATTTGCCAGAAGTTATCTGATGAGCCATCTTCCTTATCGCCAATACGGATAATTTTTTCTGCCGGAACGCCAATTTGCTCATTCCAGATCTTAAAGGCTTCGTCATCTGTGTGATAAATCGTGACAAGAAGCTTCTCTTTAGGAAGTCCGTAAACTTCTGTTAAAAGTTCCCAAGCATAAGCGATTGCTTTCTCTTTGAAGTAATCGCCAAAGCTAAAGTTGCCGAGCATTTCAAAGAAGGTATGGTGGCGCGCGGTGAATCCTACGTTTTCTAAGTCGTTATGTTTTCCGCCGGCTCGAACACATTTTTGTGAAGTTGTTGCAGTGACATAATCACGTTTCTCAAGGCCAAGGAAACAATCTTTAAATTGGTTCATTCCGGCGTTAGTAAAGAGAAGCGTAGGATCATTTGCAGGGAGCAGTGAGCTCGACGCAACTTCTTTGTGACCTTTACTCACAAAGAAGTCGATAAATTTACGGCGAATTTCGTTAGTCTTCATGGAATCTTTTACTTTATTGTTGTAGATATTAATTTAAGGCCAAGAAATATAGAGATGAGATCCTCATAAAGAAGCGTCATCAATATCGGTTTCAAAGGTCTTTTTAGATTTATTAAAAATTGGATGCTTTTGCAAAGAGCGGATGAATGCCGGCAAATTTCAAAGCAAGGAAATCAATCTTATCAATTTTAACCGTTTAGCGCATAAATTTGAAGTTTATGTCACAGTTAAAGCTATATCTATACACTTTTGGGCATTTTGCGTATATTAAAAATAGATAATAGGTAGATCTTGCCAATGGAAAAATGCCATTAAAAAATGGTAGATGAAGATAGTAACGTTTTTTGTATCAGTTGCTTTTAATTTGTAATAGATAGATTCTTTGGGGAGATAAAATATGAAACTCTATTTAAATGTCCCTTTTGCAGAGAAAGAGGAGGCAAAGAGGTTAGGTGCAAGATGGAATCCTGAATTAAAATTATGGTTTGTGGAAATAAAGGATACTGTTCCTTCGCCTTTATATCGCTGGTTAATTGAGGAAGCTGATTATAATTTATTAGCAGAAGATTATTCTATCGTTATGGCAAGCAAACCCTGTTGGAAATGTCATGAACAGACAATCGTGACGACTTTTATACTAGATCGCTATTATGAGCTCGTTCACTTCGACGTTGATGAGGGAGAAACCTTCTTTTATAACTGGCAAGACGTTCATAATCTCTCGTTTGTCTCTAATATTACGGCATTAGATCCATCTGTTTTAGCAAAGATGGGGGAAGCGAACTCCCATTATCGTAAAACCTACAGCAAAGCATTGGAAGGGAGTTATTTTGCTAATAATTGTACGCACTGCGGCATGTTGCAAGGGGATTTTAATCTTTACCAAGAACCTTCAAGTATCTTTTATGATTGCCGAGATAGCGAGAAGTTCGAGAAAATCATCACAATAGACAAACCTTTTAAAGCAAAAGGCAATACGGCGCTCACAGCAGGATCGCCCGAGGGGATTATGATTAAAATCGTGGGGAGTTAACAAGTTTGATCCTATTTTTCAAACAAAGATTTGATCAGGTTTTTGTTTAAAATTTATGCAAAAAATGCAGTAAAATTTTTCAATCGCTCTTTTTTTTAGAAAAATCAGAGTAGACTGTTTAACTGCCATCACAAAATATGCACGATTAGTCTATTTTGTGCGACAAAATAACAGTAATAAAAGACATTAAAATCATGAGATTACATAATTTAGAAGATCAAAGATGCTTAACGCCGGAACTTGCTTTATCATTTTTAAAAGAAGGAAATAAGCGTTTTGTTGCCAATCTTAAAGCTCATAGCAATCTATTAGAGCAAGTGAACGAAACGAAAGCCGGGCAATTTCCTTTTGCGATTATCTTAAGTTGTATTGATAGTCGTACCTCAGCGGAGTTAATCTTTGACCAAGGTTTAGGGGATATTTTTAGTGCAAGAATTGCCGGCAATGTCTTAAATGATGACATTATTGGCTCAATGGAGTTTGCTTGCAAACTAGCAGGATCAAAGCTCATTGTGGTATTAGGGCACTCTCATTGCGGTGCGATTACAGGCGCTTGTCATGGCACGGAACTTGGACATTTGACGGATCTTTTAGCGAAAGTAAAACCATCAATAGAGCACGTTAAAGCGCAGCATCAAAATTTAGATATCAAATCTAAAGAGGCGGTAGATATGGTAGCTTTTCATAATGTTGAGCACACCATTGGCCATATTTTAGATAAGAGCACTGTTTTAAAAGAGATGTATGAAAAGGGTGAAATCGGGATTGCCGGCGCTTTTTATAAAGTAGAGACCGGTGAAGTCGATTTTGTAAAAGAGATGTTCACTGAAAAATAGTCATTCTAAACATCTATAGATTTAAAAATGCCGGTAATCTTGATTAAGATGCCGGCATTTTGATAATTTCACTATTGTGTAATCGCTCAATAATGTTCAGTTTTATTTTGTTAGCACTATTTCTTTAAGGATTAATCCTTAAAAATCCAAGGTGCTTGTTTAGCACGTTTTGCTTCATAAGCACGAATATCTTCTTGATGTTCGAGCGTTAAGCTGATGTCATCTAAACCATTAATCATGCAATGTTTACGAAAAGCATCGATCTCAAAAGAGAAAGGACCTGCTTTTGTCTCGCCATGATGAAGCGCTGTGACTGTTTGTTCAGGAAGATCTACCTTGATCTCAAGATCCGAATGCTTTGCAGTAAGCTTAAAAAGCGCATCCACTTCCTCTTCTGTTAAACGGATCGGTAAGAAGCCATTTTTAAAACAGTTATTGAAGAAGATATCAGAATAACTTGAGCTAATGACAGAGCGAAAGCCGTAATCTGTGAGCGCCCAAACCGCATGTTCACGTGATGAGCCGCAGCCAAAGTTATCACGAGCGAGTAAAATCGTTGCGTCTTGATACTCAGGCTGGTTAAGTGAAAATTCTGTATTGAGTGGGCGCTTGGAGTTATCCATTCCCGGCGCACCGCGATCCATATAACGCCATTCATCAAAAAGGTTAGGGCCAAAGCCCGTTTTATAGATACTTGTTAAGAATTGCTTAGGAATAATGGCATCTGTATCAATATTTGCACGATCAAGTGGAACCACGATTCCGGTGTGTGTTACAAAAGGTTGCATAATTTACTCCTAAACTTAATTCAATTCACGAATGTCAACGAAATGGCCAGCGATAGCCGCTGCCGCTGCCATTGCAGGGCTTACTAAGTGCGTGCGACCTGCAGCGCCTTGACGACCTTCAAAGTTACGATTTGAAGTAGAAGCGCAATGCTCATAAGGCTCAAGACGATCAGGGTTCATCGCTAAACACATTGAGCAGCCAGGCTCTCGCCATTCAAAGCCAGCTTCGATAAAGATCTTATCTAATCCCTCTTTCTCCGCTTGTGCTTTAACAAGGCCAGACCCTGGAACGATCATCGCAAGTTTGACGTTATCTGCTTTCTTTTTGCCAGCAACCATTTTGGCTGCATCACGAATATCTTCGATACGAGAGTTGGTGCATGAGCCAATAAAGACTTTATCAATTTTAATATCTTTAGGGGATTGATTTGCTTTTAAGCCCATATATTTAAGGGCTTTTTCAATACTCTCTTTTTGCACGCTATTTTTAGCTTTTTCAGGGTCAGGAATAAGTTCGTTAATACCAATCACCATCTCAGGGCTTGTTCCCCAGCTAACTTGTGGTTCGATTTTAGTTGCATCAATGGTAATCACTTTATCAAACTGAGCGCCTTCATCTGTATGAAGCGTATTCCAGTAAGCAACTGCTTGATCCCAATCTTCAGCTTTTGGGGCAAAAGGGCGGCCTTTGACATAGTCGATAGTGGTTTGGTCAACGCCAACAAGCCCAACTCGAGCGCCGGCTTCAATTGCCATATTACACATAGTCATTCGACCTTCCATAGAGAGTTTTTTAACGGCATCGCCGCTAAACTCAATGGCATAGCCGGTGCCACCAGCAGTACCGATTTGACCGATAATTGCGAGAATAAGATCTTTTGCTGTCACATTAGGGCTCAATTCACCTACGACATCAATCTTCATCGTTTTTGATTTTTTTTGCACAAGGCAACTTGTTGCCATGACATGCTCAACTTCACTTGTACCAATCCCAAAAGCAATCGCTCCAAAAGCGCCATGAGTTGCCGTATGAGAGTCACCGCAAACAATCGTCATTCCCGGCAATGTTGCGCCTTGCTCAGGTCCTGCAACGTGAACAATACCACGGCGAGCATCGCCAATTGGGAAATAAGCAAGATTATGCGCTGTTGCATTTTTATGAAGCGTATCAACTTGTAGACGGGCGATGGGATCTGTGATGTTACCGATATCGCTAGTTGTAGGGGTATTGTGATCTGCCATTGCCACAATCGAGTTCTTACGCCAAAGCTTTCGACCTGCTTTCTCAAGGCCCTCGAAGGCTTGTGCGCTTGTGACTTCGTGAATAATGTGTCTGTCGATATAAATTAGCGCCGTACCATCTTCCTCTGTACGTACGACATGATCATCCCAAATCTTTTCATAAAGTGTTTTTACTGTCATTTTATTTCCACTATCTTCTTATATTATTGATGAGATGTCTAAAAAGTAGACATCTCGAATAAAAATCATTTTACAGAGGTTAAGGAGTAGGGCGTTCAGCACCTTTTTCTTATTATTGAACTTACTCGCAGCATCCATGGATTGTTAAATCTTCATATCAGGCAATAGAATGATTGGCTGAGAAAATTTAAATATAAAAGCGCTCTATGTTGAAGATAATGCTTGAAAACCGCTCTTTTGAAGTGGTTTTTTACTTAGAGATCTTTGGGTAAAAGATCTTTGTGAGGTGCTCATCATTATGCAAATGCGAATAATTTTTCATCATTTTACTCACTCTGATACAACATCTGTATACATTCTGATTATATTAACAGATAAAATCGTCAAGGTGCTAGAATAGCACCATCATTTAGATAAAACAGTTGATAACTTAATAGAGTGTTAATGATTTATGACAAAAGCTGCAGATAAAGGGACTGAGAAGAGTACCTGGGTTGTTAAAATTGGTAGTGCGATGATCACAAATGATGGTCAAGGAGTTGATGAGGCGAGAGTTTATCATTGGTGTGAACAAATTAGCGCATTACAAAAGCTCGATATTGATGTGGTAGTCGTTTCATCGGGCGCTGTTGCCGAAGGGATGAAGCTCTTAAAATGGAATGAAAGACCGCAGTTTTTAAATGAACTTCAAGCGGCAGCCTCTGTTGGGCAGACCGCGCTTGTTAACGCTTGGACGAAAGGGTTTGCGCCTTTTAATGTCAATGTGGGGCAAATTCTTTTAACCCATGAAGATGCTTCAGACCGTCAGCGTTACTTAAATATCAAAAATACGATCAATACGTTATTAACGTATAACGCAGTTCCTGTGATTAATGAAAATGATACGATCTCATTTTCCGAGATTAAATTTGGAGATAACGATACATTAGGCGCATTAGTTGCAAGCCTTATTGAAGCGGATGTTTATGTAATCTTAACGGATCAAGAGGGAGTTTATGAAGCTGATCCTCGTAAAAACCCCGATGCAAAAATGATTCATGAAGCAGATGCACATGATGAGAGATTACTAGGAATGGTCACAAGTGAAGGTGGGCGCTTTGGGACGGGAGGAATGTATACCAAAATTATGGCATCACATATTGCCGCAACCTCTGGTACGACCACTTATATCGTTAAAGGCGATCGTGAAAATGCGCTTTTAGATATTGCTAAAGGCACACAAGTTGGCACAAAATTAAATGCCGATGGCTCAAAAATTACGGCGAAAAAGCGCTGGATTCTAGGGCAAAAGCAGATTAAAGGAAAGATTACCGTTGATGATGGCGCCGTTAAAGCGCTCTTAAAAGATGGGAAGAGTTTGCTGCCTATCGGTGTCATTGCTGTGGAGGGGGCTTTTGATCGCGGTGATATTATTGTTTGCCTTGATCAATCAGGAAGAGAAATTGGGCGAGGGCTGACTAATTATCACGCACTTGAGGTTGAGAGTATTTTGCGCACACCATCGCAACAAATTGCCGATAAACTGGGCTATATTATTGCTGATGAGTTAATTCATCGCAATAACTGGGTTGAAACTCAATAAATTTACCCCATATTGACAATTAGCAATTAAAATTGATTGGAAAATCATGTACTATAGTGGGCTTATAAAATATTGCCTTATTAAAATAATATTTATCTATAAATAATTATTAGATTACAACTTTGAATTGGTTAAAGGTCTCAGATGATTAATAAATTGATCCGAAAAATCTTTGGTACACGTAATGATCGCATGATCAAAGAAGCGATGGGTTACGTCGCAAAAGTGAATGCACTAGAAGAAAAGATGCGTGCAATGTCGGAAGAGGAACTCAAGGGACAAACCAATCTCTTTAAAGAGCGACTGAAAAACGGTGAAACGTTAGATGATCTTCTCCCTGAAGCATTTGCGACGATGCGTGAAGCATCAACAAGAGTGATGGGAATGCGTCATTATGATGTGCAGCTTATCGGGGGGTATATGCTCCATAAAGGACGCATTGCCGAGATGAGAACGGGTGAAGGTAAAACGCTCGTAGCAACACTTGCTGTTTATCTTAATGCGCTTGCCGGTAAAGGAGTTCATGTTGTAACGGTCAACGATTACCTGGCAAGACGTGATGCTGAGTGGATGGGGCAAGTCTATAATTATTTAGGATTAACGGTGGGCGTGATTGTTGCAAATCAATCACTTCCAGAGAAAAAAGCCGCATATGAGGCAGATATCTCATACGCTACAAATAATGAGTTAGGATTTGATTATCTTCGCGATAATATGGTTTTTGATATGAGCCAAAAGGTTCAAAGACCCCTTTATTTCGCGGTGATTGATGAGGTTGACTCAATTTTAATTGATGAAGCGAGAACGCCGCTCATTATTTCAGGTCCTGTTGAAGGGGGCGCTGATCTTTATCACGCAGTGAATAAATTAATTCCTAATTTAAATAGACCAACAAAAGATGGTCCTGTGGATTTTGAAATTAATGAAAAAGATAAGCAAGTCAACCTTACGGAAGAAGGACATCAACATTTAGAAGGATTGCTTGTTGAGGCGGGTCTTTTAAATGAAGGCGATAGTCTTTACGACAGTAATAACTTAAAGCTTTATCATCACGTTGATAACTGCTTACGTGCACATTATATTTTCCAACGTGATGTTGATTATATTGTTGCCAATGATGAGATTGTGATTGTTGATGAACACACAGGCCGTACACTTGCGGGGCGCCGCTGGTCTGATGGTCTGCATCAAGCAATTGAAGTAAAAGAAGGCGTTGAAGTTAAGCCTGAAAACCAAACATTAGCATCAATTACTTTTCAGAACTACTTCCGTATTTATGAAAAACTTTCAGGAATGACGGGAACGGCTGATACAGAAGCACCAGAATTCTTAGAGATTTACGGGCTTGAAGTTGTTGTTATTCCAACGCATCGTGAAGTTCAGCGTAAAGATTATGGTGATCTTATCTATCTCACACAAAAAGAGAAGTACGATGCCATTGTTAAAGATATTCTCGATTGCTATGAGCGTAAACAACCTGTATTAGTGGGAACAGCTTCTGTTGAAGTCTCTGAGTTAATTTCAGATATTTTAACAGCCCAAAATATTCCCCATGAAGTACTCAACGCTAAACAACATGAGCGTGAAGCGTATGTTGTTGGCCGTGCGGGAACGCCAGGGGCAATTACTATTGCGACAAATATGGCTGGTCGTGGTACGGATATCGTGTTAGGTGGAAACGTAAAGCTTGAAGAAGAGCTCTTCTTAGAAACTAATCCTAATGCGACAGAGAGTGATTTAGAGAGCATCCGTGAGCGTGCTAAAGCGCGTCAAAAAGAGGTGCTTGAGCTTGGTGGGCTTCATATTATCGGTACAGAGCGTCATGAATCACGCCGTATTGATAACCAGCTTCGTGGTCGTTCAGGTCGTCAAGGGGATGTGGGATCTTCACGCTTTTATCTCTCACTTGATGATCATTTAATGCGTATCTTCATGAATCCTAAAATGCGCGGCATTATGGAAAGCCTTGGAATGGGTAATGGTGAAGCATTAGAGCATCGTATGATTACACGTTCTATTGAAAATGCGCAGCGTAAAGTGGAAGGTCATAACTTTGATATTCGTAAGAACTTGCTTCAATATGATGATATCGCTAATGACCAGCGTAAAATTGTTTATCAGCAACGTGATGATATTCTTAAAGCTGCGGACATTACCAATGCTGTGAAGATGATGCGTGAGCAAGTCTTTAGTGATTTAGTGGCAAAATATATTCCACCACAAAGTTATGCTGAGCAATGGGACTTAAAAGGTTTAACAGAAATTCTTGCAAAGGAATTCCGTGTTGAAATCGATTTTGAAAAACGTTTAGCAGATAACCCGAATATCACAGAAGAAGAGATTTATGATGCTGTGATTTTAGAGAGCGAGCGTCTTTATGCTGAAAAAGAAGCGCAAGCAAATATGAGTGGTGATCCATCACAATTTAGACGTTTTGAAAAATCTGTCTTGTTAGAAGTTCTTGATGGGCAGTGGAAAGAGCATTTAGCGGCGATGGATTATTTACGTCAAGGTATTCAGCTTCGTGCATACGGTCAGCGCCGTCCTGAGCAAGAGTATAAGCGTGAATCATTTATTCTCTTTGAAGAGATGCTCGATCAGATTCATTACAAAACAATTCGTTTCTTAAGTAATATCGTGATTCGTGTTGAATCACCAGCTGAAGAAGTTCAAGAGACTTTAGAGGCGCCAACTAAACGTGAAGAGAAAGTCATTGAAGGTTCTATTACAAATATGGCTGATCTTGAGCGTATAGCTGATGAGATTGGCAATATTAGCGAAGAAGATGGCGAAGCATGTCCTTGTGGTTCAGGAAAACCTTACGGTGAATGTCACGGTGCGATTGAACTTACAGAAGAAGAGCATGATCTTTTCCATGTAGGACGAAATGATGATTGCCCATGTGGATCTGGTGCGAAGTTTAAAAACTGTCACGGTAAGCTCTAAATCTTAAATGTGATAGCGTAATTTTACAATAATAAGAACCTCGAATAGCTTTGCTAGCGAGGTTTTTTTATGGCTATATGAATAGCCTTCTAACTATAGTTAAGTAGATTCGGTTTAAGAAACCGCTATTTTAAAAGTATTATGGGTACAGAGCGTGTATCAAATTAGCTTACACGATGCCAGATAGAGCGATTCTTGCACTTCTCATAACCGATGCGCCGACAATCTGACACAGTTACTTTTAAACCAATTTCACTATAAGAAAAGTAAGCCTTAAACCGCTGCGCGGGATTTTAGAAAGAACACAAAACATTCCCGCAAGCCTTGCATGAATCTATAAAGGTGCGTGTTAAACGCTGCTTGCAAGGTGCCGGATAGAACGATGCTTGCGTTTCTCATAATCGATGCTCCGGCAATCTGATGTAGTGGCTCTCAAGCCGATTTCATTATAATGTTTTTAAGTGTGATGCAGGGCGAATAAGAGATAATAAAAAATCCCGAAGATTTAAATCTTTACGGGATTTTTAGTATTAACTATTCATGATTGATATGATTAAGATAACTCATCTTCTTAAAACTCTCATACTATTATAGTTATTGCCGTTATTGTCATCTGTCATTAAAGCGCTTTAATATGCGATGTTAATTGTGCTCGTGCTTTATCAATACTCATTTCCCCTTTGAAAAATTCAGGGTCCATTACCTCAAATTTTTGATAAGGGATTTTATGCATTTTAAAAAGATGTTCAAGACGCATCGTTGTTAAAGCATAAGTCTCATAATCTTGGACATAATCGGTCATCGCTGATTCATAAATTGAAGGATGCGCTACGTAGAAGGCAACTTCATCGAGTTTCCAATACATAATATGACCACTCCCTAGAGTATGGAGTTTCTCTGTTTGATTGAAGATCACAGCTTGCATAATTTCCCAGAGCTCTTCAAGACCGATTTGGATCAGTTGTGAAGCAAATAGGCCATTTAAGTCAGCGAGTGTCACAATCGACATATTTTGAATATCTTGTTCAAAAGCGTTGTTAAAGTCTTCGATCACTTTCCCGTTTAGGTGCGCTTTGGTAATAAGCTCTGATTCTAAAAGCTTGATAAATGCATCTGCTTCGGTATTGTCTGGCATTACAATAGTAAAGGGAAGAACCTCTAAGACATCGGCAAAATCGTTAATTTCTTTATTAAAATGAGAGATCTCAAATTCATCTTCATTCGTGCCAATGCCAATAACGAGTGGTTTGAAGTTATTGGCTCTAAAGCGAATCTTTGAAAGTTCAAATAGCTGCGTATAGATTGGAAATCCTGGTCGAATAATTTGATGAAGATGGTAGATTGCACCAATGCCGATTAAGCCACACTCTTTGATTTGAGGGTAATATTGTGCGATGTTTTGACCAATAGTATGAAGTAGCTCTGTTGCTTCATCTTTATTGAGATAGACAGGTTTATCTTCTTTTTTAGCTGCATGTTGAATAACAACAGCAAGATCAATGGTACGTAATCTATTTTCCATGGAAGTTCCGCTTAGTAATAATAAATTTTAAATATGAAAAGTCGTTTTTTATAAGTTGTTATCAATTGTACGTCTTTACGGCGTTAAAACCAAAGAAGAGACAAAAAAATAACAAGTTAATTAAAGTCAGTCTATTTATTGATGAAAGCAGTATAATAAGCTCAATTTTAAGGGTGATACCGCTCTTATAAGAAAATGCTGAAGCAGAAATAGAAGGCTTAAGTTTAACTTAAGATATGCAGACTATGCTATGTGGTATATCAATAGATATAGATCCCATTTTGACGGCACTTTAAGGTTTAAAAAGTGTTATTGACCACAATAAAATAATAAATAGAAGACAAATGAAAAAATACCGAAAAATATTGATAAGTTTTATCGTCATCATTGTTGTGGGAATGGGAGGTTATCTTTACTTCTCTCCTAAAGAACAGATCTATTATCTAACATCGACGCCCGATCGCAGTGATTTAGAGGTGAATATCTTAGCGTATGGCAAGATGGAAGCATCTCAGCAGGTTGATGTGGGTGCGCAGGTTTCAGGGCAAGTGAAGAAGATGTATGTGGATCTTGGTGATAAAGTTACGCGCGGTGAATTAATGGTAGAGATTGATGATTTACCACAACAAAATGCTGTAAAAGATAGTGATGCACGCCTTAAAAATGCAATCGCTTCAAAAGTTGCGAAAGAAGCGCAGCTCTTAAATGCTAAAATTCATCTAGAAAGGCAACAAAATCTTATTAAAAATGGGGCAACAACTCGCGCGGATTTAGATACAGCCGAGGCAAATTTAAAAGTCTACGAAGCTGAGCTTGAAGCATTAATAGCGCAAATTGCGCAATCACAAATTGCGTTAGATACCGCAGAGCTAGATCTTACCTATACGAAAATCACCTCTCCAATGGATGGGATTGTTGTCGCTACAGTTGTAAAAGAGGGGCAAACGGTGAACTCTTCTCAAACGGCGCCTACGATTGTAAAAGTTGCCGATCTCTCTGTGATGACGATTAAGGCCCAAATTTCAGAGGCAGATGTTACAAAATTAAAACCTGGGATGACAGCATATTTTACGATTTTAGGGGAGCCTAATCAGCGTTATGAAGCGGTATTAAGACAGATTGAGCCAGCTACAGAGACTTTTCAGACAACTGTGGGAAATGCCGTAACGAACTTTACCGAAGCTGTTTATTACAATGGATTATTTGATGTTCAAAATGCGGATCTGAAATTTTATATCGGGATGTCCACGCAAGTTTATATCGTATTAGATAGTGCTGAAGATGTGCTCTCTATTCCTATCTCGGCGCTTCGCTATCGCCCAAGTGGAGAGATGGCAATAAAACCATCTAATGGCAAGAAGATTGTTTGGGTTTTAGAAAATGAATTAACAGGTGAAATTGCGCCTAGAGAGATTGAAACAGGGATCTCCAATAATATCTCTATCGAGGTGAAATCTGGGTTAAAAGAGGGTGAGCAAGTTATTACTGCAGAATCAATGGGAACCGTTGCAGCAGCGCCAAGAGGCGGTGCGGGTAGAAGAAGATAATGAGCCAAAATATAAAACCATTGATTGAACTTAAAGATCTTCGCCGCTCGTTTCAATCGGGTGATCTTAAGGTCGAAGTTTTAAAAGGAATCTCTCTTACCATTGAAAAGGGTGAGTTTATCGCCATCATGGGCGCATCTGGCTCTGGTAAATCGACATTGATGAATATCATTGGGGGGTTAGATTATCTCTCAAAGGGGACTTACCATTTTAACGGGCGAGAAATTTCTCAATATAGTGAAGATGAGTTAGCAGAGTTAAGACGAGAAAATTTTGGGTTTATATTTCAGCGTTATCATCTTTTAAATACTCTCTCTGCCGAAGGGAATGTAGAGATGCCGGCAATTTATTCAGGAATGCCGGCAAACTTAAGACACCAAAGAGCATCTGAGCTTCTAGCCCGGCTGGGATTAAGTGAACGTCAAGATTACTATCCGACGCAGCTTTCAGGGGGGCAGCAACAACGTGTTAGTATCGCTAGAGCGCTCATGAATGGTGGGGAGATCATCTTAGCCGATGAGCCAACGGGCGCACTTGATAGTGAAAGTGGTAAAGCCGTTCTTGAGATCTTAAAAGAGCTTAATGAGGCGGGGCATACGATCATTATGGTTACTCATGACCCTGATGTTGCATCTCATGCTAATCGTATCATTGAGATTAAAGATGGTCTGATTATTGCCGATACTAAAAATCAGACTCAAGAGAGTGCTTTATCAGCAGAAAATGGATTAAGTACTTTAACTTGGAAAAAGGCATCGGGGTTTTCACAGATCATTCAGCGGGTCTCTAATGCCTTTAAAATGGCGATAATCTCGATGAAAATGCAGCGCCTACGCACCTTTTTAACGATGCTCGGTATTATTATCGGAATTGCTTCAGTTGTACTAGTGATTGCCCTTGGGCGGGGATCGACAGATCAAATTATTGCCGATATCCGTAATATGGGGACCAATACTTTAACGGTCTATCCAGGGTCAGGGTTTGGTGATCGGCGCTCTCAAAGTATTCAATCTTTAAGGCCTAGCGATGTGGATGCTTTAAAAGAATTACCATTTATCCATAGTGTAACGCCGGTTGTATCAACTTCGGTAGAAGCTCGTTATGGTAATATCTCGGCAATCAATACTCAGGTTCAAGGTGTTGGGACACAGTTTTTTGATGTGCAAGGCTACGATATCACCCAAGGAATCGCTTTTGATGAGGTGAGTGAGGCTACCCTAGCGTTAGAGGCTGTTGTAGATGAAAATACGGTTAAAACATTCTTCCCAAATGGGGAGAATCCTATTGGGACCGTCATTATCTTAGGTCAGTTGCCGGTACAAATTGTCGGAGTTGCCACCTCTAAGTCACAAAATATGTTTAGTAGCGATAGTATGAATATCTGGATTCCTTACTCAAGTGCTATGCACAGAATGACAGGGGGAACTTCTTTTAGAAATATTACTATCCGGGTGAATGATGGTGTGGAGATGTCATTAGCCGAAAATAGTATTACAGATACGCTTACGGATCTTCATGGGAAGAAAGATTTCTTTATTTATAATGCCGATGCCATCAAAGAAATGGTAGAATCGACCACTTTAGTAATGCGGATATTAATTACTTCTATTGCCTTGATTTCGCTCTTAGTGGGCGGTATTGGGGTTATGAATATTATGTTAGTATCGGTTGCTGAGCGGACAAAAGAGATTGGCATGAGAATGGCTGTGGGGGCTCGCAAAAGCGATATTTCGCAGCAGTTTTTGATAGAGTCAGTGTTGGTTTGTTTATTAGGGGGAACGATAGGTTTACTCTTTGCGCTGTTTGTGGGCTTTTTGGTACAGCAAGCAGGAGATACGATTCCTTTAAGTTTTTCAATTCCTTCCATTGTATTCTCTTTCTTAGCGGCATTCTTTATCGGGATTTTATTCGGTTATTTCCCTGCAAAAAAAGCAGCAGAATTAGCTCCAATAGAAGCGCTTGAACGCTCATAGAAAATATTTGGTAACAATGTGCGCAATATCTCACCTATTTGTAAGAGGGAGATTGAAAAGTTTGTCATAAATTGGCAAACTGATGCAACTTAGGTTTAATCTGTATGTATATTTTTTAATTATTGGAGTCTATCTATGAGTCAAAATAAACGGCCTTTATCGCCATTTATGCTCGGTAGTGGCTATAAATTGCAAGTTACCTCGGTAATGAGCTTTTTGCACCGCTTATCTGGTATTGCTTTAGTTGTAGTGTTATTTGTTCTCGGAGCATGGTTTATTGCGCTAGCCGCAGGCCCATCTGCTTTTAGAACAATGACCGCAGTATTAACTAATCCCTTAATGATTATTCTTGTTATCGCAGGAACTTTCGCTGCTTGTTACCATTTTTGTAATGGTATTCGTCACCTTTTCTGGGATGCAGGCAAGGGTGTTGATATTGAATCTGCTAAAAAGAGTGCAAAAATGGTTCAGATCATCGCACCTATCTTAGCGGTTGCTATCATCATTGTTGGTTTTTCATTTTAAGGAGCGATCATGAAAAGATATCAATCACCACTAGGTCGCGTTAAAGGTTTAGGTCCAACGCATTCAGGATCTCGCTCATGGTTAGCCCAAAAAATCTCTGCAGTCTTACTTGCACTGTTTTTCTTGTGGTTCGCATTCTCATTTGCTTCACTTTATGGTGCAGGCTATGAAGAGGTTATGCGCTGGGTCGGTACCCCTTTTAATACTGTTCTTTTAATTGTTTTTGTTGTTGCGGGAATTTATCACGCAATTTTGGGCCTTCAAGTTGTCATCGAAGACTATGTCAGCAAAACATGTCAGCGTATCGTGGTTTTAGCCGCAATGAAAGTGATCTTAGCGATCATTGGCGTTGGAATCGTTTGGGCGATTGTACGTGTGGGGTTCATTGTTAGCACGATGATGATGCGCTAATACAGGTTTAATTAATAAAGATAAATTCTCGGAGTTTTAATCGATGAGTAACTTAAAAGAGTATAAAGATTATAAAATTCAAGAGCACGTTTATGACGTTGTTGTTGTAGGTGCTGGTGGCGCAGGTCTTCGCGCAACACTTGGTATGGCAGAAAAAGGTTTAAAAACGGCGTGTGTAACTAAAGTATTCCCAACCCGTTCTCATACAGTTGCAGCGCAAGGTGGTGTATCAGCCGCGCTTGGTAACATGGGTGAAGATGATTGGCGTTGGCACATGTATGACACAGTAAAAGGTTCTGACTGGTTAGGTGACCAAGATGCAATCGAATATATGTGTCGTGAAGCAATTCCTTCAATTTTAGAGCTTGAGCACTATGGTTTACCATTCTCACGAACTGAAGATGGAAAGATCTACCAACGTCCATTTGGTGGAATGACCACAAACTTTGGTGAAGGCCAAGCGCAAAGAACTTGTGCGGCAGCTGACAGAACGGGTCATGCAATGTTGCACACGCTTTATCAGCAATCATTAAAACACAATGCAGAATTCTACATTGAATACTTCGCAATCGACCTTTTAATGGATGAAGGCGAGTGCCGCGGAGTTGTTGCTTGGGATTTAGCAGAAGGCACCATGCACGTATTTCGTTCGCAAATAGTTGTTCTTGCAACAGGTGGTTATGGCCGTGCGTACTTCTCTGCAACATCAGCACATACTTGTACGGGTGATGGTAACGGAATGGTGGCTCGTGCAGGTCTTCCACTTCAAGACATGGAGTTCGTACAATTCCACCCAACAGGTATCTATGGTGCAGGTTGTTTAATCACGGAAGGTGTTCGTGGTGAAGGTGGTTATTTAACAAACTCAAATGGCGAGCGCTTCATGGAGCGTTATGCACCAAATGCGAAAGACTTAGCATCACGTGACGTTGTTTCTCGTTCAATGCTGATTGAAATCCGTGAAGGTCGTGGAGTTGGTCCTAAGAAAGATCATATCTATCTTCACCTTGAGCATTTAGGTCCTGAGGTAATCGAAGAGCGTCTTCCAAGTATTGCAGAAAGTGCAAGAATCTTTGCTGACGTTGATGTCCGTAAAGAGCCAATTCCAGTAATTCCAACGGTTCACTACAACATGGGCGGTGTTCCTACGAACTATCACGGTGAAGTTGTGACGCTTAAAGATGGTAACCCTGATTTTGTTGTTCCTGGTTTAATGGCAATTGGTGAAGCATCATGTGTTTCTGTTCATGGTGCGAACCGTCTTGGTTCAAACTCACTTCTTGACTTAGTCGTATTTGGACGAGCTGCTGCAAACCGCGCTGCTGAAATCTTAACGCCAAATGCAGATCACAAAGCAATGGATGATCAAAAAGTGATTGATATTTTAGATCGCTTTGACAAAATTCGTTACGCAGATGGTAATATTTCAACAGCTGAACTTCGTGATAAAATGCAGCGTGCGATGCAAGAAGACGTTGCGGTATTCCGTATGCAAGAGACACTTGAAGATGGTGTTAAACGTGTTGATGAAGCATTTAAATTATTTAATGACATCAAAGTCCACGATAGAAGTTTAATCTGGAACTCAGACCTAGTAGAAACGCTTGAGCTTTCTAACCTTTTAATCTGTGCTGTTGCTACTGTTAAATCAGCGGTCAATCGTACAGAATCTCGTGGTGCACATGCACGTGAAGATTATCCAAATCGTGATGACGTGAATTGGATGAAACACACATTTGCATGGATCGATGAAAACGGTGACGTGAAGATCGATTATCGTCCTGTCCATACTTATACATTGACAGACGAAGTTGCTTATATCGAACCTAAAGAACGTACTTACTAATTGATGATTTCTCATTTCTAGTAAGAAAGGTTAAAAGAAAAGGAAAATATTATGGCTGAATTTAAATTACCCGCAAATTCGGTTGTTAAAGAAGGTAAGTTCTTTAAAAACGAAAATGCGACTAACAAACGAGTATTTAAAGTTTATCGTTGGAATCCAGATACTGGTGAAAATCCACGTTATGATCGTTATGAAGTAGATCTTGATGCTTGTGGTCCGATGATTCTTGATGCGTTATTACTCATCAAAAATACAATGGATCCAACATTAACACTTCGCCGTTCATGCCGTGAAGGGGTTTGTGGTTCATGTGCGATGAATATTGATGGTACCAACACACTTGCATGTACAAAAGCAATTAGCTCAGTGAAAGATGGGGAAGTTTCGATTAACCCACTACCACATATGCATGTTGTAAAAGATTTAGTACCAGATTTAACGCACTTTTACGCACAATACGCATCGATTAAACCATGGTTACAAACCGATACAGCAACACCACCACGTGAGCGTCTTCAATCTATCGAAGAGCGCCGTAAACTTGATGGTTACTATGAGTGTATCCTTTGTGCATCATGCTCAACATCTTGCCCAAGCTACTGGTGGAATGCTGATAAATATTTAGGTCCTGCAGTATTACTTCAAGCATATCGTTTTATCTCTGATACGCGTGATGAGTACACAGGTGAGCGCTTAGATGCTTTAGAAGATCCTTTTAAACTCTATCGTTGTCATACCATCATGAACTGTACAAATACTTGTCCTAAAGGCTTAAATCCTGCAAAAGCAATTGCAGAAATTAAGAAACTCATGGTCGCAAGACATTAATTGATCACTAGTTTTATCAATAAAAGCTGGAATCTCAGAGAGGTTTCAGCTTTTTTTATGTGTTATTTACCTATCACAATAAGATATCTACTATGAATAGGCGATTGTATGTAGCTTGAGCTTAAAAATGAGATATAAAATATCAATATTATTAATACTATGGATAGTATTACAATTATTTAATAATAGTACTCTACAATACAACGAGAGTATTAAGCTCTGATTAAATTTAAAAGATATTAATAATGATCGATGGAGACAGATGATGAAAAATATAAAATGGATGATTGCGGCATTAATCGGATTTGTTGTGGTAGGTTGCGCTGCATACCAAAATCCTGCAATTGTTTATTGTGAAGATGTGGGTGGGGTATATACGGTTAAACAAAATGTGGGCTATTGTGAGCTACCAGGACGTACAATTGAAGCATCAGAGCTCTATCAAGCAAAAGATCGTTTCAATAAGCCTTAATCACAAGATCGTTAAGCGATCTCATAATAAGTAGGGTGGGTTTTAAGGGATAATAGATTGTTCTTTAAGTGAAATTACCCATCAATTAAATCGTGATGAAAATAAAGATGAAGTAGATATTCGCTATTATGCGAATAACTATTACAATCAATTTTTGTCACGATTTTTTGTTGATCTTTTTTATTGAAAAGGCGCCTTATCTTATGTCTTTAGCATCTGTATTACTGACTTACATCATCTCTGTTACAACATTTTTAATCCTGCCAGGACCCGTTAATCTATTTGTTGCCAATTCGACGCTTAAATATGGAATTAAGGGGACTTTTTGTGCGATTGTAGGGACTAACCTCGCTTCTCTTGTTTTAATCGCTATAGCGGGATTTTTGATTGCTGGTGCGGATTCGATTAACAGCCTAATTTTAGATGTTTTAACTTTATTGGGCGGATTATTTTTGCTCTACTATGGCGCCGTTCAGGTTCGTGAAGTATTACAGAGAAAGTCAGAAAATATTGATAAGGTGGAGAAGCGTCAAATCGTAGAAGATAAGGGGGAGGTTCGCCAATTTGCCTCATTAAACTCCTTTAAATTGATATCTCAGGCATTTGCAATTGGGATTTCTAATCCTAAAGATGTGATCTTCTTTATTGCTTTTTTCCCCCCTTTTATTTTACAAATGGGATTTCCGATTCCCTATAGCCTTCTTATTTTGACACTGATTTGGTGTATTTTAGATTACACTTTGTTATTTGCTTATGGGGTTTTAACAAATCGGTTTATTAAGGGGGCTTTTGAGACTGTTTTCTCCCTTGTTTGCGGTATTTTATTTTGCGCAATAGGGATCTATGCCCTTTATTTAGCATTAATGGCAATAGCTTTTAGTTAATGGTTATTTTATATTGCGGATATTACTGTTTTTAATATCTTATTAATCTTGTTCTGATATTCTAAAGATAATGAACATAGAAATTGATATTAAAGGGAGGTTTTATGAGCTTTAAAGATAAAGTCGTGATTATTACAGGTGGCGCAAGTGGTATTGGCGCAGCAACAGCCCGCGCTTTTTGTAAAGAAGGGGCAAAGGTCGTGGTTGCAGATCTTAGCGATAGTGGTCAAGCTTTTAGTGATAGTCTCAATAAAGAGGGATATCAGAGTGCCTTTTTCAAAATTGATGTGACAGATATTGAGCAGAATCGGGCGCTTATTCAATTTGCAGATAAGACATTTGGGGGGCTTGATATTGTATTTGCTAATGCTGGCGTTGCTAGTGATACAGGACCTGCAGATCAGACCTCATTTGAGGCTTGGCAGCTTTGCGTTGATGTGAATTTAAACGCCGTTTTTACACTGGATAAACTTGCGATTGAATACTGGCTCTCAAAAGATCAGCAAGGGGTGATTGTCAATTGTGGCTCTATTCATAGTTGGGTAGGTAAATCTGGGATATCAGGTTATTCTGCAACTAAAGGGGCTGTAAAGCTTTTAACGCAAACATTAGCGATTGATTATGCAGCAAAAGGTATTCGAGTGAATGCTATTTCTCCAGGATATATAGATACACCTTTTTTAAGTAAAGTTCCCAAAGAAGTGATGGATGAGATTATTAAAGCGCATCCGATCGGCCGTTTAGGCCGTGCTGAAGAGGTGGCAGATGCCGTACTTTTTTTAGCAAGTGATAAAGCGACATTTATTAATGGTATCTCGTTATTGGTCGATGGCGGTTATGTTGCACAATAAAGCGCTAAATGATTTATAAAAACTTCTAAATATTGAATAATGACAACCTCTAAATGTAACTACTATTTTATATCTATGGCATTTAGAGGTTTTACTGATAACAAGATTAGGAGATATTCATGGATTATAAAGCCGCTAAATTATTGATTCAATCACGGGTTGAAAAGTCACGAGAGAATGTTGGAGTGTTTGATCTTTATAGCATGATTCTTGCAGATGATCTTCAGGCGGTGATTAATATGATTGATGAGTTAGAGCAAGGCAGTAGTGAAGAGCGCTTATCATGGGAATATGCTTACCTTTTAGGGCAAGCAATTGGAAATTTAGATACCGCAGAATCTATTTTGCACTATTTTGGGAAAACGATGGGAGATAATGCTGAGGCGTTAAGTGCTGCTTTTTCAGCGATTGATCATAAATTGATTACATTACACCCTGAGTTAAATGCTTAAATAATTCACAAATAGTTAGCGTTTTTTGGCAAGCCAAATTGATCTATTACCACAGTTTTGATCTTCTAGCTTATAAGATAGTAGCCCAAAACCATGCTCGATTAATAGCGCTCGATATTCATCAGGTGAGAGACTTGCATGATAGAGCTCATGACCATTAAAGTCTCCAATCGCTTCACCATTTGCAGGGCCACTTGTAAATATCAGTGGTGCTCCCACTTTGGCTAGTTGTGAAAAACGTGAAAACATGGCTTTTTGATCATCTCTTGTTAGATGAAAGAAGCTATCCCAAGCAATAATTCCCTCATATTGCTTTTTAATTTCAAAGTCTCTCATATCCGCGATTTCCCATGTTTGCGTGGGAAATGCTTTGGTAGCACTTTTTATAAATGCTTTACAGCTATCAATACCGTGGACTAAATACCCTTTATTTAAAAAATATTCAGCAATAGGTTTACCATTGCCACAGCCAAGATCTAGTATGGTTGAGTGAGCTTCGATTTGTCCTAAAAAGAGATCTAGCCATGATTTTTCAACAAATTCTGATTGGGCTCTTAACTTTTGCCAAGCTTTGGCAAAGCGCTTATAGAGAATAGGAATATTAGTAGCGGATGGATGATGCATAGAGTTCCTTAAATAATAAAGACTTCTTAAAAGAAGTCTTACTGTAATATTTCACTATGAAAGTCGCAAGTCTTAAAATCTTGCAGGATCTAAGCCATCTAGTGTGGATCCGAGCTCTTTGCCGCTCTCTTTACAATAAATTGGTTTTTGAATCGCTTTTTGAGATTTTAATTGCGCTTTTTTCACCGCTTTCTTGCGGTTAGCTCTGTATTGTAAATAACGATTATGGAGGTTATTAGCAATAATCATGCTACAAACGATTGCTACCCCGATCAATTCAAAAGGTTGAATAACATGTCCTTGAATCATGCGAATTACAATGGTAGTAACAGGGGCAAGATTAATAAAGAGTACCGCATTAATGGGGGTGAGAATTTGTACCCCTTTATTCCAACCTAAGAGCGCAAAGAGTCCTGGTAGTAAGATCATAAAGAGTAAGTGATATTTCACAGAAACAATCTCTGTTACGGTAGGAACTTCAATTTTACCCATTAAAGTGCCGGCAATGACGACTGCAAGTGTTGTCCCCATGCCGTAGATGATCGATAGTGTTGAATAACGAAGCACAGACCATTTAGGAAGACGTGATCCGCCAATAGTATAAAGTGCCCAGCCTAGTGCGGCTAAAAAGAGTAAGAAGAGAGGAAATAATCTACCGCCCCCAAAGATCGTCGAAAAATCACCATTTGTCACAACAAATAGGACGCCGACAAATGCGATTAATATTGTGCCAAGGGTAAAGGTGCTAGGTCTTGCTCTATAATAAGCCCACATGACCATTGCCGAGATAATAGGAACAGATGCCTCCATAATAGAAGCAATTAAAACGCCGGGATCTCCTAGTTGATCTTGTCCTACAAAAATAAGAAGGTTATAAACAGTAAAGCCCATCGAGCCAAAAAACCAGATCATAAAGAGATGACCCTCTGTTTTAAAAGCGCTCGCCCCTTCTTTAAAATAGAGAATAATCGCTAAAATAACCGCAACAGGAAGATAGCGTAAAAGCGTGAAATAGTATGGGCTAATAACTTTAAAGATCTCCGCAGCAACGGGGAACATTGCGCCCCATGATGCACTTGCGATGATCAATAATAATGCGCCATATAATAAATTTTGACGGCTTGCCATGATATATCACTCCATTCACAAAACTCAATCGTAAAAATTAGGGCTATTTTAAAGCGTCATCTTCTTTGGAATCTGGCAGAGATAGCTACAGACCCTTTTCGTGACGTTGTTCTACTTTAAGCTTCTTACAATATCTTGTAAAACGATTAATAATATTGGTTGAGATCATTTTTAGTGATAGATATAATAAGTAGGCTAAAGAAGTGCTGGCAGATCTTTGTTAATAATAAAAGAGAGATCGTAAAAGGCACGCGGATCTTATAATAGGTTAAAGGAGAGGAATCATGAATGGTCGTGATTTAAGGATTTTTGTAAAAGTTGCAGAATTAGGCTCGATTAGTCATGCCGCAAAAGCATTGAATTACGTGCAATCGAATGTGAGTTCACGGATTCAAAAGCTAGAAGAAGACCTCAATGTTTCGCTCTTTTTTAGAAGTAAGCAGGGAATGCAATTAACGCCTGAGGGCAAAGTACTTATTGATATTGCTTATAAAATTATTGAGCTATCAGATAAGATGATGCAGGTGGCAAGATCTGGTGGTCAACCTGTGGGCAAGCTTGAAATTGCCTCTGTTGAAACAGTCATTAAATTACCGCTTATTCTCTCTAAATTTAATAAAAACTACTCTGGTGTCGATCTGCGCTTAGCAACAGGCGTTACCACAGAGCTTCGAGATAAAGTTTTAAATTATAAACTCGATGGGGCGTTTGTTACTAAAAGCCGTTTAACTAGCCATCCTGAATTAAAAGAGGTCGATGTATTTGAAGAGAAGTTAGTTCTAATCGCCGATCAGCATACGGATGATCTAATGACGCTATTAGAAAGGCCACTCTTAACCTTTAGTGATGGTTGTGGTTATCGTGCTAAGTTCCAAGAGTGGCTTAAATCTATTGGCCGAGATCTTACTAAAAATATGGAGCTTGGCACACTTGAAACGACATTAGGAAGTGTTATCTCAGGCTTAGGAATTGCCTTTGTTCCTTACTCAGCAGTAGCCCATTATGAGAAAACAGGGCTTATTCATTGCCATGAATTGCCGGCAAAATATAGTGAAATTACGACAACTTTTATCTATCGAGGTAATGAAGAGATTAGCCCAGTGCTTCAAGCTTTTGTTGAAACCATTGACCTTGCCAAAGATGACGCAATTTCACCCTTTTACCGTTTTTAGAATTTAATTTTTATCCTGTAGTTTCTTCATAGCATATCTTAATCTTATATAGGAAGATTGAAGGTAGTATTTAACACTATTAAAAATTAATAAGGAGTTGATATAGCTATAAAACAGATAGAAGAACCCTAGATAGTTAAATTATTCCTTTATAAAATCCCATTCTTTTTTTCCACATTTAGGGCAATTTTCTTTTGTTGAGTTATATCTGTGTATCTGATCTGTAAAGCATAAGAAGATGGTGCCGAGCCCCATAATACTTACACATATGATGAACGCCGCCCCAGAACCGGCAAACAGATAAGAAATCCATGCCCAAAACCCAAAAGCAATTAAGGCAATACCGATCATTTTAATCAAAAGTTTATTTTTGGCTTTTTTTTCAAAATCACATATTTTACATTTTATGAGTGACATAATTCTTTCAATCTCCCGTAAAGATAGTAGATGATTGCACTAAAGGTCCTAAAGATGGTTATACATTCTATAGATCTGTAGATATCAATGTTTTTATTAAAACCTTTTCACATATATTATTTTAATATATTCATTTTTTATTTATCAAAAAAGTTTTTCTAGGGTTTTTTATATATCATATAGATTCTTATTATAGAGAATCTTGAATTAACTTGTTTTATCGCTAAATATTCATCTATTTTGATCATTTTTAATGAATTGAAGTCATCTTTTATGATGGCTTTTTTTATAGGGGGAAATATTAATTAAATTTAATAAAGTAATTTGTATTTATTTGCAAGAACTAGGCTAAAATGAACTGACAATATAATCAGGAGAAATTATGAGAAAACTATTATTAGTTGGTTTTTTATCTTCAGTTGTTTATGGGTGTTCTTCTACGATTCCTATTAACTATGTAGCTTCTCCTGTAATAAGAGGCAATGGTGATATTGCGGTAGGAAAGTTTATTTATAGTCCTGCTTTAGCGGGAGTTGTTAAGCATAATCAATATCAAAGTGCTACGGTATCATTAGGAACGATGTATCTGTCTGAGGATGCAAATAAACTCATAGAAGGGGCGATTAAGAAAGAGCTTATTGCTTCAGGTTTTAATGTGGATAATAAAGCAGATATTGTAATCACGGGTGATATTACTAGATTTTTATATGATTGGGTTGGTATTGTCGAAGTTGATTTTTACCTAGACGTTAACTATACCGTTACTAAAAATGGAAGCGTGGTTTTTAAAGATGTGATAAAAACGCATAAAGCCTCCCCTAAAAATATTAATCAAGATTCAGAAGCAACACGAGCTGTTGTTTCTGAGAATATCTCTCTTCTTTTTGAATCTTTAAGAGATAGAAAAATTCTTTAAATCTTTCAATAAAGAGACGAGCTAATTAACCTTATTAACCCGATTGCAGGAAGAGTTATTCTATAATCGGGTTGTTTGTTAAGGCTTTTTTATTTTAATTATTGATCTTGAGATAATCGATCTAATAAGGCTGAAATAGAAGCTTTGCTTTTGCTTTCATGAAGAATCTCTAGCTGAAATTGATCTTTAATAAAGGCTAAAATTTCTGCGCTAGAATTAAAAGTTATATGAGTACTAGGCTGACCGAGCTCATGGCAAGAATAACGATTATTAAGAAGGGAGTGTCTTATCATTCCAGCTTCTGTTTTAGCAACCATTAAGCGCTGTTTAAAAGGGGATTGTGGGTAGGTAGAGATGAACCAGTTACCAACTATCAGATCGACAAAAGGCTGTGGTGTTAGCTCAAAAGAGTAAAGAATCTGCCACTTATCAGCTACTTGGCAATTGAGTGTATAGATTTTCTCTTTAGGATGGTAAATAATTTGATAAGCCCCAAGATTGGTTGGTTGTATTTTGTGAGTTTTGATAAGAAGCGGTATTGGCGGAACTAACCCTCCATAACCGACATCACAAATATAAAGCTGTTCATCGATGGTTACTTTTAATAATACATGGGTTCGTTGGGTCAATGCTAGGATATCATTTTGATGAACGATTCGGCCCGAGATTATCTCAGCCTCAAAGCCTAAATATTGCAAAAGATGTAGAAGAAGCATATTGAGTTCATAGCAGTATCCTCCTCGATTCTCCATGACAACTTTTTGCATCATATCTTGCAATTTTAATGAGATAAGCTCTTCAGAAAGTGTTGATATCGATTGAAAAGGGAAGGCTTCAATATGTTTTTGTTGAATAAGTGTTAGTAATTTTAAGGTGGGTGGTCCAAAATCAGTTATCCCTAACTTTTGCTGATATAGCTGTATATCTTGATGGGTTAATTGTGCCATGACTCCTCTCCTTTTTATTTTGAATCCTTATGATCATTAGATCTAACTACTTGATATTATATCGGTGAAATTTATTAAGAAGTGTAAAATAGCATTTACATTAATAGACGCTTTGTTTAATCTCAATCCTTAAGGGGCATATCGATGGGAGATAGATCTAAAATTGAGGGAATCTTAGCTATTTTTAAGAGGTTACTAATTTTATTCATTTTTGATAAGAGAAATTTTAGTAAGATAGCTAATCCTTTCATTGAATATTTTCTTTAAGGAGTATATTTTGGAAATTGCGGTGATTGCAATTCTCTTGTTACTTGCATTAAGTACGCTTCGTTTTATTGGTAAGTTTTTCTCTTTTATGGTGCGAAGCATCATGAAGCTTGTGGTACTTGTGATTGTTATTGTGATCGCAGTTTATGCCCTCGATTACTATAATGTGAAGGTTTTTAATAAAGAGGATCTACCACAAATAAAGCTCTTTGATAAATGAAGTGCTATTGCTGATAAACCTCTACGCTAAGAGCTAATAACCCTATTTTTTTTGATAAATACAGAATTAAAAAAACGCCTGTCTTTATAAAATTACAAGCGTTTTTTCATTATCTTAAATGGCGTTAAGCCGTTTGCTCTTCAGCTTCATCTTCTTCTCGAGCTCTGATAATCTCATCAATTTCATCATGCCCAATTTCAGGAATAGGGTGTTTAAAGAATTTTGTAATATAGATAAGGTAGGAGATTCCCAAAACAAACCAGAGTAAGCCAATGGTCATGGCATGAATATCTAGGTTAATCCAGAGCCATGTTGTTAAACACATACCGATAAGAGGTAATAGACCAAAGGATAAGAACCCTTTGAGATTGTAGTTCTCTTTTGCTTGAGTAAAGAGATGGCTTTTAATGACACAAGCATTAACAGCAGTAAAAGCAACAAGTGCTCCGAAGCTGATCATAGACGCAACAAGGCTCAGTGGGATAAAGAGCGAAATAAGTGAAAAGGCAGCAACACAAACTAATGCTAAATGGGGCGTATGAAATCTTGGGTGAAGATTATAGAAGATCTTACGTGGTAAAACACCTTCTCGTCCCATCGCAAATAAAATTCGTGAAACGCTCGTTTGTGATGTCATTGCAGATGCATATACACCGGTGAGATAAGTTGCTAAGAAGAGATCTGAAAGAAGTTTACCACCAAAGTTGCTCGCTTCTCCAATACGGTTGATGACATCAAGGCTTGCCGTATCTTGTTTATCCACTTCTAAGAAATCTTGCCACTCAGGATAAGAGACGTTAGCAAAAAATGAGATAATTAAGAAGATCGCACCAGCAATAGCGACAGTTAACATGATCGCTCTTGGAAGTGTTTTTGAGGCATCTTTTGTCTCTTCAGCCATTGTTGCAATGGCATCAAACCCTAAGAAGGCAAGGCAAAGAACCGCCGCACCTGAGAATAACCCTCCCATATCGCTTCCGCTTGGGTTAAGGGGTTCAATAAGATTTGCGGGGCTTAAATCAGCACCTTTCATGCTTAAAATAATAAATAACCCAATAAAGATAATTTGTAAGGCAATTAAAAATAGGTTAATTGGGGTAATTAAGCGTACGCCTATATAGTTAAGTGCAGTCACTGAAACAAGAGCACCTAAGATAAAGCTCCACGCGGGGATTGCTGGAAATGCTTCATGCAGATAGAGCCCAAGCACCACATAGTTGACGATTGGTAAAAAGAGATAGTCCAAAATTTGTACCCAACCTACGGAAAAACCAATGACAGGTCCAAAGGTTCGCTGCGTATAGGAGTAGGCAGAGCCAGAAAGGGGTAAAAATGTCGACATACGGCAATAACTGAGTGCTGTAAAAAATATCATGATAAGCGTAATAACATAGGCTATCGGAAGATGTCCATGACTTAAGACGGTTACCTGGCCATAAGTTGTGAAGATTCCTAGAGGAACCATATATGCAAGGCCAAATACAATTAAAATGGGGGTTGTTAACACACGGTTCATTGCCGGGTTGGTCATTATTATCATCTCCTAAAAGAGTCTGTTATTGACTACACTATTATTGGCATTTTCAAATCAATGAAAGATGCGCGATTTTAGAAAAGATTGCAAAGCAGGATTTGCAATCCTGCATGTTAGAGGATATTTGTAGGAAGGGCTATTGTTTTACAATCACTTACATTTTAAAATTTAAATCAGCTGATAATTCAACGATTCACAATGAAGTAAAAAGGGCTTTGGGCAATACTCATGCAGCTTCTTGAAATATATTGCTAGGATTATGCAGAAAATACCTTAAAAAAGGTCAAAAAATGAATTGAAGTCCTAACGATGATAAAGCGATTAAATTATTTAATAAAGCCCTATTATAAGCCTTTAGTAAGCAGTTTGCATATAAAAGCCAGTAACGATGGTATTACTGGCTTTTTTACAATTTGATTCTTGTAAGTTGATGCTTATAAATATTTTAAGCTGTATAGACTTCCTTGCCGCCAACAAATGTTTTGAGAACTTTGACATTTTCAATATCGGCAGGATCATTTTTAAAGATATCTCGATCTAAAATAATATAATCTGCAAATTTTCCAGGCTCTAAAGAACCCACATATTTATCAGCATCGATCATATAGGCCGCTTCAATAGTGGCTGAACGTAAGACTTCATCGAAAGTGAGGTTTCTATCAGTATTAAGGCGAGGCGCATCTTCAGCACCTTTACGAGTAAGTGCTACTTTAAAGTCATACCACTCATTAAGCGGGTCAATAGGCCAGTCACTGCCAAAAGCTACACGAACACCGGCATCATAAAATTTTCCAGCAGGTTCAAGATTATCAAAACGATCTTCCCCTAAAACATCACGCATCTCATCGCTAAATGCTTGACTATATCCCGCCCATTGATAAGAGAGACAAGGCATAACTTTCAGCGCTTTAAAGCGCGCAAATTGATGTGGTGATGTTAATTCATTATGAGCAAGGCTTGGGCGTATATCTTTACCGGGAAGCTTATTGCGCATAACCTCAATAGCATCTAAAGTCACTTCAATGGCGCCATCTGCTACCGTATGCATGTGTGGGTGAAAGCCTTTCTCGCTCACTGCAGAGATTAGCGCTGTCAGAAGCTCATTAGGATAGTAAAGATCCCCTTTATTATTAGATGGCTGCCAATTAGGTGCTTCTTTACTGCCTAAGTTCTCCCGATAAGGCGCTAATAGTGCCGCTGTATTAATAGGGCATTGCATCACTCCATCTACAAAGAATTTGGCATGTTGAATAAAGATGCCTGGTTTTTCTGACCATGATTTATCGGTATATTTTTCAGCAAACTGCATCATAGTGGCAACGGCGGCTGGAACATCGGCCACTGTTGGTGAGTTATCTGGTGTAATTTCTCGCGCACCTAAAAGACGAATTGTTAAACGATCCTCTTCTTTTAACGTTGTAAAAGCATCAAATTGAAGCGGTAAAGCGCGAGCATCCATGACGGTTGTCACGCCTTGGCTATTGAGAAGTTGCTGAACATCTTCAGCAACAACGATGGCGCTTTTTGCATCTAATACCGGAATACTATCAAAAGCACGCATTGCTGGTGCATCTTCCATAATACCGTTTAAAGTCCCATCAGGAAAACGGCGGATAGTACCATCAACTGGTGTTGGCGTATTTTCGTCAATGCCAAAGAGCTCTAATGCACGGCTATTTGCCACTAATGTATGACAGTCATTTGCAAAAAGAATGACAGGACGTTTTGTGTTTAAGGTATCAAGATCACGGCGGGTAATATCTGTGCCTAGTGGTAAAACTTCTTGGCGTAAAAATGCACGAACTTGTAACCAATCGGTATCACTTGTACGCGTGGTATCTTGATCAATATGTTTTTGAACAAAGGCAAGAGTATCTGCTACCGTTAAGCTGGCGTAATTAAGGTTGCAGCTTGCACGTTGTAATCCGCCCCAAAAGGGATGGAGGTGGGAATCAATGATTCCCGGCATTAACATTTTTCCTTGAAGATCGATCACTTCACTATGGTCATTTTGTAAGGTAAGAACCTCTTCATTATTCCCTGTTTTAAGAACTTTCCCCGCCGCAAAAGCGACTGCTGTATGGATATTGTTCTCTTTATCCGCGGTGAAAACTGTCCCGTTGATATAAATCTTTTCTGCAAAAATTTGTGCCATGAAATCTCCTTAAATATGAATAAAGTACGGCCCAAAAATGGATCATTTAGCCTTAAATGATCGGTTGTTTTTCAATGCATTGTAAGCTGATAAGGATTATTTTCCTAACTTTTCACAAAGAATTGCTGCATACTTATTGCGTAAGGATATCTTGAAGAAGCGCGATTAGCTTTTGCGGATTCTCCTCAGGTAGTAAGTGATCTGCATCTTCAATCATCCCCTTAGATTGGCCTATGGCTTTCATTCCTGCTTGGGAGCTAATTTGAAAAATATCTCGTGAATTTCCCCCATAAAAAATCGTGATGGGGACTTTTTGGTTAATCGCTAATAACGCTTCAGGAGTAATAGGCTCGGGTTCTTTTTGGGTTAAGAGCTTTGATAAAGAAGCTGCATTTTCTTGTTTAATCTGCTGAATATCTGCTTTTTGATCTGAAAGAGAATATTGTGCATTTTTACAAGCACTAATAAAATGATCAACCGCAGCTGCGGGTTTTCCTCGGCGATAAGCTTTAATAATGGGGCTCATCATTTTGGTAAGGTCTTTGGTAAAATCAGTTTGCTGACCCTCACTAATGCCATAACTTGGAACAATCAGCTCATAGAGCGTTAATGATTTAAAAAGCTCTGGCGCAAGCTTTGCGGCAAGGAGTGAAACATGACACGCATAGGACCAAGCAACGATAATAAACTTTCGTTCAGGACGATTTTCTTGTTGGTTTAGGGCTTTGCAAAAAGCAATAAGCTCTTTAGCGTGGCGCTGTGTATCAAATAATTCTGGAGAGTGAGTATCTTGACCAAACCCCGATTGAGTAAGGGCGATAGTTTCAAATTCTGGAAATTGATGAAGATATGGTAACCATGTTCTTGCATCCCCTAAAATGCCGTGCAGAAAGAGAATACTAGAATCTTTCTGTATGCCTGTTTGTGGCGTTACTTTGAGGTAAGAGAGGGTGATTTCTTGCATATTTTCATTTTCATTTTCTTGCTTATCCTTGTATTCACTTTCTGGGGAGTTTTCTAGGTGCGAGAAAATATTAATACGTTCTTGAATAATACTCATCATTAATGCCTTATCAAAACTTTGTTATAGGACAAACTTAGAAAAATCATCACGTTGTAATAACTTGACTAATGTGCCTGTGAGCTGCGATAACTCCTCTTTTGAGGTGACAAAGGGCGGCATAATATAGACCAGTTTATTAAAGGGGCGAATCCAGACACCATTTTCGACAAAATATTCTTGAATATGTGCTTGATTGACAGATTGTTTCAACTCAACAACACCAATAGCACCTAGAACACGGACATCTTGAATATGGGGATTCTTTTTGAGAGGCGCTAATAACTCACGCTTTAATTGCGCTTCAATTCGATGAACGTTCTCTTGCCATTGTCCATTATCAAGTAAGGAGAGACTAGCATTCGCAGCCGCACAAGCAAGAGGATTTCCCATAAAAGTTGGGCCATGCATAAAGCATTTTGCTTCCCCATTACTGATAGTTTCAGCAACATGGCGCGTTGTTAAAGTAGCTGAAAGAGTAAGATATCCTCCTGTAAGGGCTTTGCCAAGACACAAAATATCTGGCTCAATGCCAGCATGTTCGCAGGCTAAGAATTTACCGGTTCTACCAAATCCTGTGGCTATCTCATCAAGAATAAGCAGTACGCCTGTTTCATCACACAGTTCTCGGAGTACTTTTAGATAATTAGGATGATAAAAGCGCATGCCACCAGCGCCTTGAACGATTGGCTCGGCAATAACGGCAAAGAGTTCTTGATGGTGAGTTTTAAAAAGTTCTCGTAGATTATCCGCCGCACTGTCATGCCACGCTTCATCAAATCCTACAGTGAAAGTATCTGCAAAAAGGTGATTAGGGAGATAATCACCATAGAGAGAGTGCATAGAATTAGCAGGGTCACAAACGGCCATAGCCCCAAATGTATCCCCATGATACGCATGTGAAAGTGAGAGTACTCGATGGCGAAATTCCCCTTTTGCATGCCAATATTGAAATGCCATTTTAAGCGCAACCTCTACGGCAACTGAGCCTGAGTCTGCTAAAAATACGCATTCAAGATTGCTAGGCATAATATCAATAAGCTTTTGTGCCAGATCAACGGCAGGTTGGTGCGTAATGCCGCCGAACATGACGTGTGAAACTTGTTCAAGCTGCGCTTTTATTGCCTCATTCATCACAGGGTGGTTATAGCCATGTAATACGGCCCACCATGATGACATTCCATCAATAAGTTCTTGTCCATCTTCAAGCTGTAATTTAACACCATTTGCAGATTTTACAGGATAACAGGGAAGTGGTTCACTCATAGAGGTATATGGATGCCAAATATGCTTTGAATCAAACGCTAAATCGATTTTACTCATGGTGATAATTTCTCTTTTTTAGATTAACTTTACTATTGTTGTCTGTTGGTTTCTCGGTCGATTGTGTGATGTTTTTTACCCATTATTGTGAAATTAAACCGAGTTCAAAAGAGCTCTATGGTACTATAAATTCTTGTTTTTGGTCTGAGCAAAGTCGCTTTTGTTCAGGGATTAGCAAGGTTTTATAAAAAATAAAAAACGTTAGATCATTGTTATTTCATCATTTTTTATCGGTGTAGAAGAAGTTAAATTACTTATAGAAAAAAGTAAACAATAGATCAATTAGGGAAGAGATACCGTACAGTTTATGTGGCACACAAGAATTAATACGGCTCTAAAAGAGCAGAAAAAAAGAGATCGATATCGGCAACAATCTGTTTGCACTACAAACAGTAGTAGTGTTTCGATTCAGGTGGATCAAAATCATTATTTTAATTTTTCATCTAATGATTATTTAGGATTAGCACATCACCCTCAAATGATTGCTAGCGCAGTAGATAGCGCTAAAGCTTTAGGTGTTGGTAGTGGGGGATCTCCTCATGTGACAGGATATAGTGCATCCCTTTCAGGGCTAGAAGCAAAACTTGCATCTTGGTTAGGATATGAGGCGGCAATTGTTTACCCTTCTGGTTTTACGGCAAATCAAGCCGTTATAAAGCTTATGATTGAACAAAATGACCTAATGATTGCTGATCGTTTATCTCACGCATCGCTGTTAGAGGCGGCAGTTTTTTCTAAAGGGAGATTGTTCCGTTTTAAACATAATGATTGCCAATCTTTAAAGAGCTATCTTGATAAACCATTGCCAGAAAATGCCGGTAGATTAGTTATTACGGAAGGGGTTTTTAGTATGGATGGTGATCATGCACCTTTAAAGGAGATTAAGGCTTTAACAGATCAGTATGATCATACATTACTAATGATTGATGATGCTCATGGTATAGGTATTTTTGGTGAGGGTGGACGAGGCTCTTGTGATCTTTATGGCATAAAGCCAGATATTTTAGTTGTGACTTTTGGCAAAGCTTTTGGCTGTAGCGGGGCGGCGCTCTTATTGTCTGAGGAATTAAAAGCTTATTTTATTCAATTTTCAAAACCCTTGATTTACAGTACCGCAATTTCACCAATGCAAGCTGCGATCTTAGATAGGGGGATTGATCTTATTGCCTCTAAAGAGGGTGATCAAAAACGGGCAAAATTAAAGGAAAATATTACTTATTTTAGAGCAAAAGTAGAGAGTTTATTACAAGAGGTTGCGCAAAAAGATAGTAATATGACTTTACCTTATCTCTTAGCTTCACAAAGCCCAATTCAACCACTTATTATTGGCAGTGATCAAGCAGCATTAGAAATTTCTAAAAAGCTTCGGGATAATGGGATTTGGGTTTCAGCTATTCGCCCGCCAACAGTTCCCCCTAATACCGCAAGACTTCGGATAACGATTACCGCAGAACATTCATTGATAATGATTGATACGTTAATCTTGGCGCTACAAAATGCCATTTATGAGCAGTTTTTGGGATAGCCTATTGTGAAATCTATTGATAATGAATTAATCAGCATGCAAAGCGTGAGAGTGCCTCTTTCTAAAATGACATCTAAACCTGAGTCTATATCTAAGTCTGAGCCTATGATCACAACTTTAAATCAGATTCAAAAGCCTTTGATTAATGCCGAATTTAGTAAAAATGCCAAGCTTTATGATTCCGTTGCCAAAGTGCAGCGAAAAATTGCGGATCGCTTAGTATCACTGACACTTTTAGCCCATTTTAAGGATCAGGCTCACGAACTTTCTATTTTGGATGCAGGTTGTGGCACGGGTTATGTTGGTTTAAGTTTATGCAATGCGCTTTTTGCGCAAAAAGCGTTAGTGACTAAATTGCCGAGTGTAACAGCGCTCGATCTATCTAAGGAGATGCTAGAGGTCGCGCGAATGAGAAATATTTATGAAGCTTATTATCAAGGTGATATTGAAGCGTTACCCTTTGCAGATTCAAGCTTTGATTTGGTATTAAGTAGCCTTGCGATTCAGTGGTGTCATGAGCCTCAAAGAGCGATCTCAGAATTGGTGCGTGTTGCAAAAAGTGCTTTTAAAAGTAGAGATGAAAATGAGAAAGCTGCGAAGCCTAGCGTGATAATCTCAACCCTAGTTGAGGGGAGTTTGCATGAATTGATTTCTGCATTTAAGACTATTGATGATGAAAAACATGTGATTGATTTTATTTCAGAAAGTGCCTTGAGCAAAATTGTTGAGCAATATGGAGGAAAAGTGACGATATACAAAGAAATAATGCATTTTGAATCACTTAAATCACTTTTTAAAAGCCTTAAAAATATTGGTGCGACAGCGCTTAAAAATCGCCGTAAAGGTCTATTAGGAAGAGAGAGTTATCAAAAACTAGAGCAGTTTTTTAAACATAATGGTGGCTATCAACTAACCTATACAGTGGCCTTAATCGAAATCCCCTAGGGATTGAATTTCTAAAACCGCTTTTAAAAGCCCATAAAAGAAGATTTTCCGGCGCACCTGTTATGAGAATACGAGAATCGTTTAACTTGCATCGTGCAAGCTAGTTTGGTTCATACATGAGTGTTTTACTTTTAAAATAGTTTCTTAAGCCAAATAGATAATAGGCTCCAATAAATAGAGATCTAACAATAAATAGAGATCTAACAATAAATAAGAGGATGACAATGAATCAGCCAAAACCTAAAACATGGTTTATCACAGGAACCGATACGGAAATTGGTAAAACCTATTCAACAACAAGATTATTAGCCGCGCTTAATGAAGCGAATATGCCGGCAAATGGTTATAAGCCTGTTGCATCAGGAGCTGCAATGACAGAGCTTGGGCTTAAAAATCCGGATGCTTTTGGGCATTTAAAAGCCTCTTTTGATTCTTTGCAGTATGAAGAGGTGAATCCTTACTTTTTTGAAGCGGAGGAAGCGCCCCATATCTTGGCAGATGAGTTAGGACAACCTATTTTCTTTGAAAAGATGACAAAAGGGCTTCGTCATTTAGAGGCGAAAAATAGAATTACGTTGGTTGAAGGTGCCGGTGGTTGGTATACGCCTTTAAGTTTTGAGAAAAGCTTTAGTGATTGGGTGGTGGAAAATCAATTGCCCGTCATTGTGGTGGTTGGCTTAAAGCTTGGGGTGATTAACCATGCGCGTTTAACGTTTGATGCGATTGAAAAGGCTGGTTTAAAGGTTACCGGCTGGATCGCCAATCATCTTTCTGATTCGGCAAGTCTTAAAAATTATATTATCGGGATTCAAGCGTTTACCGATATCCCTTTAATAGGTGAAATACCATATAAAGGCGCTATTAGCGCCGATCATGGTGGGTACTTTGATTTAACGCATTTTTCGTAATAAAGGCTTTTTTAAAGTATAGTGAAATCACTTTAAAAACCACGGAATCAGATTGCCGGCGCACCGATTATGAGAAGCACAAGAATCGTTCTATCTGGCACAGTGCAAGCTGATTTGATTCATACGCCATACTGTTTTATTTTTAAAGCAATTTCTCTTAAACCAAATTAGCTATAGAAAAACCTAAAGCTTGAATTTAAAAGGCATTATCCTTGAGCGCCGTGATAAACAGCTCTTTCAAGATAATGCCTTTTTATATGGAGTTTTTGCTACAGTCTCTTCGGTTTAAAAAGGTCTATCTTGCGGCGGGAGAGAATGTTTGCATTCTTCTAGTTATTTCGTGCCCGCAATTTAAATTAACGGTTTTTTTAAACCTATTTTACGATAAAACTACTCTTTGATTAGCTCTCCTTGAAGAGTCGTTTTTCCCTCTTTAAACTCATAAAATGATGTTTTTTCAGTAGGCGCCTTAGCTTCAGCTACCTCTTTAGAATCGGATGCTTCATCAGTTGATTCCACGCTATTTTCTTCAATTAGTGGCATTGCGTGGTATTTAGCAATATTTTTAATACTGTTTTTAGCAAGTTTGGGCAAATTTTTCCAAGTCATATTGCTGAGTAACTTACTAAAAAGTACTTTTTCCGCAACGTGCCCTTGAAATGCCGGTGAAAAGATCTCTAAAGTCACGCCCGGTTGGATCTCTTTGAAATAGCTAATGCCTGATGCTTCTTTGGGATCTGTAGAGTAGAAATAGATAGGATTTTGCCAAACTCCTTTCACGTCTTTTCCCTCATCCTCTAAGTGATGTTCAAACTCTTTTGCATCTATTTCAGCCCCATTATTTAATGCTTTCACTGCGGCGATCACATTTTTTAGTGATTCATTATGAATTTTAAGATAGGTTTCATTAAATTGATAATCCCCAAAATGTTGGGTAAAGAGATGATAACCATTTTGAGTATTAGGCCCTTCTTTTAAGAAGAGTGCATCACTTGTCAGGATTCGTTTTACTTCATTTTGGTAGTTTTCATAGATATTATCCACGCGAAACATCTGCTTTAGCGTAATCTGATAACGTGATTGCAGCTCTTTAAGGGGGAGTGAAAAATCAGTTAATAAAATGGTTTTACTCTCAGCAGCAGTAGTTGCTTTCTCATCTTTTGCTTTGGGCTTGGTGGTTGTCTTATTCTTATCCGCATCAATTAATGTGGATTGAAGGGTATTGATGGCTTGAAAATGGCCTAAAATATCTTCTAATGTTCGGCTTTCCGTAAGGGCTATCGCAAGCTGTTTTAATGCCGGGAAATATCGGTACTGGATACTATAAAAACCTGTAGTATCTCTTGCTAATAAGTTGTTTTGATCGGCAAAAAAATGTTGGTTTTCTGTATCTAAAGCCGTGAGATCTAAATTGGGTGCTTCTTTTGATGGAATAATAAAAAGGTAAGAGATTGTATCCACTTGATGAACATCGCTACTTGGCATTGCATTGCTATAAAAAGAGAGAATCTCAACCTTTGGGTCTTTAGGATCAATCGTGATATTACCTATTTCAAAGGAAGCCATCTCCGTATGCTCTGGAATGCCGTAAATTAAGCCATTACTCTGAATAGGGGTTAACTTTAAGGTTAGATGATCACTAATTTCATGAATAACGCCCCAGTAGTTGGTGGCAAAGAGTTTTGCAATATCAAGGCTAGGGAGTGTTTCTTCGATAATAGGTTCTTCAACGATTTCCGGCATTTCTTGCAATGATTTAATTTGAGGATCATCAGCAGCGACTTTTGTCAGTGAAAATTGTAAAGCACACTTTGCTTGCTGGCATTTTCCAAAATCTTCGCTTTTTACTTGGATGATGCTATTTTTTTGTGGGGTCAATTGATATGTTGCCAATTGGCTTAAGACTAAATTTTCAGGGGTGATGATGCCATTAGCCATCTCTTTGTGAGTAAAATGATGCATCATTGGTAGCTCAATTGTAAAATAGCTCTGTTCTAAGGACTCAATAATCTCTTGCGTGATGATGAGTTTTTGCGCATCATCAATCGTTGTTTCATCTTTTAGAAACTGAACAGTTATCTCTTTTGGCAGATAAGCACCCGATTGAATTTCAAGTGGTTCTTCATTACTACAAGCAGCTATCAAAGAAGCCATTGTCAGCATCAAAATCGCGCGAGATTTATTCCACCAGTGACGTTGCATAATTTTTCCTTAAAATGAATTTATCAGTAGTATAACGATGATTTTTTTAAACCGCGAGTTTAAAGCGGGAATAAATAATGACAGAAAAGATAAAATATAACATTGCTTAAATGATTGTAAGGCGAAAGGAATTGCGATTTTTAAGGTCTTTTTATCATAAAATTAATGAAATGTTATTGCCTTTATGAAATGACTATGCGTATTATGGAGTCACGTTGTGAATAACAATATTTTATCAAGAGTGGTGGAGGGATAGGCCCTATGAAACCCGGCAACCTGAATAGCGATATTTAAGGTGCTAACTCCTACAGTGACAGGATGTCAATCAAGCCCTTTGATTGAGTATCTAACCTGAGAGATAAAAGCGATGGAAGCCCTGCCAACACTGCTTGATAAAAAAGAAATGCGTGTTGGCTTTTTTACGCTCGCTATAAATCGGCTTGTAAATCTGATTGGATCAAGCGGCTATTTTGAGCTAAATTAACCTCACTGTAATCAGTATGATAAGAATAAATATTTATAGATAGGTGAATAAATTATGGGTAAGCGAGAGATCAATCAAGCATTAGGCTTTAATAGTAAAATCTTAACAAGTGATAAGAACCATGCAGATATTCATGGGGCAATGAATGCACCTATTTATCGAGGTGCTGCCTTTGAGTTTAGAGATTCTAAAGCGATAGCCGATGCGTTTCAAAATAAAGAAGAGATTCCCTCTCATACTTATTCACGTATCACCAATCCAACGGTTGAAGCATTAGAAAATAAGATTAAGGCAATTTCAGGTGCAAAAGATGTGATGATGCTAAGTAGTGGAATGGCAGCCATCTCTAATACCTTTATGGCACTGAGCTACGCAGGCAGCAATATTGTGACTTCCCCTCATCTTTTTGGAAACACTTTTGCCTTTTTTCAATATACTTTAGCTGAATTTGGAGTGGAGGTCCGTTTTGTGGATACGGATAATCTTCAAGAAATTGAAGCGGCGATAGATGATAATACTTGCGCTTTTTTCTGTGAAGTAATGACAAATCCTCATTTAGAAATTGCCGATCTTGTTGGCATTAAAGCGATTCTAACCAAACATCAAGTTCCTTTAATCGTCGATAGTACAGTCATTCCTTGGGGGGGATTTGAGGCTAAAAAATGGGGCGTTGATATTGAAGTTGTCTCAACGACCAAATATGTATCGGGTGGTGCTACAAGCATTGGTGGGGCGATACTGGATTATGGCGCTTTTGATTGGGCCCATAATAAGCGCTTACAAAAGGTCAATAACCCGGCACCATTTTCAGCCTTTATGTTTAAAATTAAACGAGAGATTGCGCGAAATTTTGGGGCTTGCATGGATCCAGATAGTGCTTATGCGCAAATTATGGGGTTAGAGACCTTAAAATTGCGTTATCAAGCGGTGAGCCAATCGGCTTTTGAATTAGCACAGTTTTTAGAAACGCACAGTCGTATTGTTAAAGTGGCGTATCCTAAATTAGAGAGTTTTCCTTATAAGGCATTGAGTGAAAAGTTTTTTATCGGCAACCCTGGGGCGATGTTAACTTTTAATTTAAGCTCTAAGGCAGAGTGTTTTCAGTTTTTAGATGCTTTAAAACTGATTCGACGAGCAACTAATCTTTTTGATAATCGCACCTTAATTATTCATCCTGAATCGACCATTTATGGCACTTTTACGCCAGAGATGAAGCAAGTAATGGGAATTGATCCTACTTTAATTCGACTTTCTGTAGGATTAGAAGAAGTGGAAGATTTAAAAGCAGATATTACCCAAGCGCTCTCTAAATTATAAATTAATAGAGGTTTTAAATGATTTAATAAGCTCTTGATGGGATTATCTAAAAAGTGAAATGGGCTTTAAGTGTTGTATCTTGAGCCTTTTCGCTTTTTTAATCTCTCTTTCTTTCTCCCTCTCATTTAGTTTTATAATATAGTGAAATAGGTTTAAAAGGCTGATTTAAATGCCTGCGTATCGGCTATGAACAATAAGAGATATCTTCTATCTGGCATCTTGCAAGCACTATTTATAGTAAAATCGATTTAAAAGAGACTGCATTAGATTGTCGGCGCATCAGTTATGAGAAGCGCAAAAATGGTTCTATCCGGCATCATACAGGTGGATTTGATTCACACACTGTACAGTTTTAGTGTTTCTTAAACCGGTTCGAGGATATTGTGATTAATTTTTATTAATGGAGATAAAAATTGCCATGATTTAAAGTACGGGCGTTTCTTAAAAAGATAATGGAGCGTTCGTTATGCGCTAAGGTCATTTCTTACCGCATAAACAGCAGCTTCAACACGGCTTGAGACTTTAAATTTCTTTAAAATATTTTGTACGTGAACTTTCACAGTACTTTCTGAAATCGAGAGTTCTCTGGCAATCTCTTTATTGCTATCCCCTTTAACTAACCATTCTAAGATCTCTAATTCTCTTGGTGTTAAGTCTTCTAAATAGTTGGTAATCTCTTCATCATGATGTTGTAAGACTTTGGCAATAAATATTAAAAACTCTTGGCTATCAATGCTTTTTGTATAGGTATGTGCTTGTTCTAAGCGCTGTAGCGGAGCATGTAAAAATGCTTGCTGTGAGGTTAGGAGAATAATTCGTAGTTGCGGGTGATGATGGATAATGGATTGTAAGAGATTCAATTGAAAATCATCTTTTATTAAAGCTGCTTCAATTAGCAGCAGGTCAATTGTAGATTCTTGTAAAAATTGAAGACCATCTTCTATATTTTCAAAGTTTGTAATCACATGGTAATAATGATCCCTATCTTGTGAGAGAAGAAAGGCAATTTTTTCGCGAAATAATCTATTTTGATCGATCACCATAATATGTGATGGATGATGTAATTGGCTCATAGAGTTAAAATATCCCTGCTACTTATCAATCATTTTTTAATAAAAATGTGATGAATTATCTATTGTCATTTTTTGTGATCTGTGACTATTGAAGCATTATAAAGGATTCTTCAAGTAATCTCATATAAAATAAGTATGTCTTTTAATCATCATTAACAGATTCTTTGATTAGAAAATAATACCTTTCTTAAAATTTTTTGAAAACTATTTAAGACACTATAAACTAATCACGATTTTATAAAACCTCCTGATACAATATAGGGAGTGATTACAATAAAAAAGGGGAATAAAGTATGAGACAGATATCGGCTCGTAACCAATTGTCAGGAAAAGTAAGTGCTATTTTTGAAGGTAGCGTTAATAATGAAGTAATCATTACTTTAGATAACGGTGATGAAATTGTCACGGTGATTACTAAGCAGAGCTGTAAAGCGCTACAAATCAATTTAGAAAGAGCGGTTGTGGCAATTATTAAAGCGCCGTGGGTTGTGTTAGCGAATAAACATTCAGGACTTGCTTTCTCTGCTCGTAATCAATTTGAAGGGGTGATTCGCACTATTAATAAAGGGGCGGTAAATAGTACTGTAGGCTTTGAAACAGCTAAAGGGCTATTGTTAACGGCAGTTGTTACAAATGAGAGTGTTGAAGAGATGGCATTAGAGATTGGTCATGAGATCTTAGGATTAGTGAAAGCCTCAAGTATTATCGTTGCAACAGCTTTATAAAATGGTAAAAAGTTCACTCATCAAAGGGATTTAAGAGTGCGCTTTATTGATGTTATAATTAACATTGAAGCCGTGAAATGAGAGAGAAATATTGAAGATATTTTATCTCTTTCGTAATTTTAGTAAATTATTAGGACTCAAGTTTATGAAAAAGTTATTATTAGGTTCTGTAGCATTAGTACTCATTGCAGCTTGTTCTAGCAAAGGAAGCATGATGGCACAATTAGACACCAAGATTCCAACAGCGCAAGAGCTACAACATCATCACTATGAATTAGTTAGTGTCAATGGTAAGGAACTTGATCTTGAGAAAGGAAGCTTAGTACCAACAATTGCCTTTGGCGAAGGGATGAGAATTACCGGAACAATGTGTAATAATTTCTTTGGCGAGGGATATTTTAGTTCTCGGGGGGTCTTAAAAGCAAAAGGGCTTGGGATGACTCGTAAGTTCTGCACAGATAGTGCTTTAAATAATCTTGATGGTGATATTAGTGAGCTTCTTGACCGTGGTGCTGAAATTATTATTTCAGAAAATGGCCAATTTTTACGACTCTCTAATATCCAAACGGCATTGGAATTTAAGTTAGCAGATAAGATGCGCTAGTGATAGGTAAGCGGTAAATAGATTATTAGGAAATAAAAGAAGCGATATTTAAAGATCGCTTTTTTTATTTTTATAAATAATCTCATTGAGACTTATAGAAAAGAGATAGGGAAAAAGAACAATGAAAAAGGAGAGCTAAAAGATGAAGTCGCATTGGAATGAGCGTTTTTTAAGAAAAGAGTATCTTTATGGCGAAGCTGCAAATCAATTTATCCAAGAGTTAGAGCCTGTTTTACAACCTGAAGGGTCATTGTTAGCCATTGCTGAAGGCGAGGGGAGAAATGCGCTCTTTTTAGCAAAAAAGGCTAAAGAGGCTAATAGAGTATTAAGTATTGATCTGTGGGATTATTCAGATGTAGCTTTACAAAAAGTAAATGCAAGAAAAGGTGATCTCACGATTAAAACAAGGGAAGTTGATTTAACGACAGTTACTTGGGGTGAGGATCAATACGATTATGCCTGCTGTGTTTATGGGCACTTTGATCAAGTAATGCAAAGAGAAGTCTTTCAAGGGTTACGCCAAGCGGTGAAAAATGGAGGCTGGATCTTTGGAGAAGTCTATTCGAAGGAGCAAGTTACCTACGGCACAGGTGGTCCTAGAGATATTGAGTATCTCTATTCTCCTTCAATGTTTTTAGACATATTTGCCACTGATTTTTTTAAGCATCTTTATGTGGGAGAAGTAACACGCAGCGAAGGGGAGCTACATCAAGGATTATGTCATGTGATTCAATTTGCAATTGAGGTTCGTAAATAAATGATTCTGTAAGCGCTCATAGCTGTAATTGAGAAGATAAGCGCAAAAAAGCGAAAGGGATTTGATTCCCTTTCGCTTTTCTATTTCATTATTTGCCGTTTATGAGTTGCTAAGATAATTGATTACCGAGAATACTATGAGTTTGTTAATCTGTTAGAAATCGGCGGGTTGTTTACACTTCAGTGTTAAAATAATTTTCTAAAACTTCATAAGGCGTTAAACCATTAATACCCTTATGAGGTTTTACTGTGTTGTAATAGTTCAAAAATCGTTTTAGCTTCTTTTTCCGATCATCTGAACTGATAAACTCCTCCTGATTATGCCACATTTCCATGAGTGTTCGAATGACTCTTTCTGCTTTTCCATTCGTTTGAGGGCAAGCTGGCTTTGTAAACTTTTGATTAATCTTATGTGTTAGACACATTTCGACAAAGGCATGTTCTGATGTACCTTTATACTCACGACCATTATCCGAATAGGTGCATTCTACAGTATAGGGACACTGTTCTAACAGATCCCATCGAAGAAATTCAGCAGCACTAAACTGTGATTTATCAGGATAAATACCGGCATAAAGTTCTCTTGAAAAATCATCAATTCCTACAAATAAATACTCTCTAGTGCGATTTTTAAGATCTCCTTTTAAAAGAGGGAGCGCGTTTAGTATCCACATGGACCATCTCGCCAGGATAGTTTTTGTTATAACGTTTAGCCCTCTTTTTAAGTTTCTCTTCAATAGATTTTTCAATCTTTGCAAGACGTTTAATGCCATACTTAATTGTTCTATAACGTTCATTTTTACTAGCTAATGGCACAAACAAGTTCAATACCTTGCCTTGTTTTAGTACTTTATAGATCGTAGGTCTGCTTACCATAAAACGCTCAGCTAGATAGGTTACGGTAAATTTTTCTTGATGATGTAATCGCCAAATCTCTTCTCGATGAAACGGCGTTAATTTTGTTTTTCGATGGATATTCATAACAGTATTTTCTCCTAATACTGTAAACAACGCGATAAAATCCTACAGTTAATCAACTCTTTTTGCTATTTGAATATCTGTGATGAATAATCCTAGCAACTTGCACTTACTTAGAGTAAGAAGAAGTAAGCGTAGATTGTTAAAATCGCGATACAACAGACGTTTAATACACCACCGGCTAACATCATATCGCGTTGTCTTAAATGACCTGTGCCAAAGACAATCGCATTGGGTGGCGTTGCTATAGGTAGCATAAAGGCACATGATGCGCCTAATCCAATCATTAGAACAAGTACTTCTTGCGGCATTCCCATTTCAGATGCAACAGCTGCAAATACCGGTACTAAAAGTGCAGCAGATGCCGTGTTACTTGTGAACTCTGTCAAGATAATGATAAAGACAACAACGACAAGAATCACGACTAATGGGTGAGATTGGCCAAAGATATCAGCAACGGTATTTCCTAAAATCGAAGAAGCGCCTGAGCTACCTAAGATTGCACTTAATGTTAAGCCACCTCCGAAAAGGAAGAGAACGCCCCAATCGGTGTTTTCAGAAACATCTTGCCAAGAAGCAAGGCCTAAAACAACGACAGAAACAGCACAAGCAATCGCCACAAATGTATCAGGTGATGAGATCCCTAAATGTTTTTGTAGTAATGAACCAAAAATCCACGCAAGCGCTGTAACAACGAACAAAATCGTTGCAAGAATGCGAGGTAATGTCCAAGGAATGACTTCATCTGTGACATCAATACGCATATTGAGTTTTGGTTTAAAGATGAAATAGAGCACAAGAAGCATCACCGGCATTAATACGAGCATCATTGGGATACCGACTAAGAACCAGTCATCAAAGCTATAATTTAATGCTTTTGCGGCAATCGCATTAGGTGGTGAGCCTACAAGCGTTCCAAGACCACCAATACTTGCCGAATAGGCAATCCCTAAAAGGATAAAGATAAATGTGCCACGCTCTTTAGAGAAATCAAGATTACTCATAATCCCAAGCGCAAGCGGTAGCATCATCGCTGCTGTTGCGGTATTACTAATCCACATTGATAAACCGGCGGTCACAAAAAAGAGCGAAAATACGGTAATTCCTAAATGACCTTTTGATAGGCGGATCATAAAGAGCGCAATTTTACGGTCAATTTTTTGCATGTGTAATGCCGTTGCTAAGGCGAACCCACCAAAGAAGAGGAAGATAATGGGATCTGCAAAGCTAGTTAATGAGCTTTTTAATGTAACGGTCTCAGGTACTCCAAGCACAACGGCAGTAAGAGGGACCATTAATGCAGTAATTGTTGTATGAACAATCTCCGTTAACCAAAGCGCACCGATAAAAAAGAGAATAATTAACCCTTTATTGGCTTGTTCGGTAAATGGTAGGAATCGATAGATTACTGAACAAATTGCGATAATAATAGCGATCCCAATAAGTGATCGAATGACTTTTGCTAAATTGAAGCGGGAAACTTCCTCCGCTAGCAAGTCTGGATTAGGGGCTGAACTTGCCACAAATATACTCCTTTATAGATAAAATAGATATTCTTATAGTTAATAGCACCGATCTTTATAGTTGATACATGATCTGATTGCAATGTTCTATATAATTATTTGTCAGATTTTTGACATCACGAAAATATTAAATTCTGGAGTGATGAATGAATTAGCGATAATATTCGTATATCTAACATCAATTAATTGATATAATTTATATAGTAAATAAGTAACAATAATTGACTTAAATCAGAATATATTTTCATTAATAGCAAAAAAGGAGTCGGTGAAATGGATCGCGCAATTAAGAACTGGTGGGTGTGGGTTTTAGTGGGGGTACTTTATGTTGTACTAAGTGGGTTCCTATTTTTTAAGCCTTTCGCAAGTTTTGTACTCCTAGCCCAATTTATGGTGGCTTTTTTCTTCGTAACAGGGATCTTTGAAATCTTTTACGCGCTCACTAATAGGAATGTGGCAGGATGGGGGTTTAATTTAGCAATGGGGATTCTCCAAGTCTTTATCGGGGGCTATATTATGAAGCACTCTAGTGAAGGAATGCCGGAGATGATGATGATCTTCCTAATCATGTTCTGGTTAATTTTTTATGGTATCTCGGCAATCTCATTCTCATTTAGTTTACGTAAAATGGGTGTAGGTGCTTGGTGGTTAACGCTTATTGTGGGTATTCTGGCTCTCTTAGTTGGTCTTGGGATCCCTTATTCTCCGGCAAGTGGTATCGTATTTATGACGACGCTTTTAGGAATTTCGGCATTAATTATTGGTCTTTATAGTCTCTATTTTGGTTTTGCTGTTCGCAGGGTAAGACATTAAAAGAAAAATTTTAAAGGTATTTTCGTTAAATGGTTTTCTATTAACGCCAACTTAACGTGATAACCTACTGAAAAGGCTTAAAAAGAGTGATTTTAGATAAATCACTCTTTTTTTTTAAGGCTAGAAGCGCTATAGTAGAGAGGTTGTTAGATATTTAAGAGTTATTTAACAAATATTTGAGTCATACAATTTATCTTTGGGGCAGGGTGCAGAATAAAAATTCTAATTCCCGACCGGCGGTTAAAGTCCGCGAGCGAAAGCTGATTTTGGTGAAATTCCAAAACCGACAGTATAGTCTGGATGGTAAAAGATAAGTGGGATTCGATAATAGTGTTGATAGTCATATCACATTATTATGAAAGATCTATATGGAAATATGGATTCGTAAGGTGTTTAACGTAAGGTGTTGAGAAAAACCTGATCTAATATGCGTAAGTGTGAAATAAGAATTATTTGAGCACTGATGGTTAATCATAAATTTCAGGGGACTATTTTAAAAAAGTAGTTTATAAGATCGTTTTTGATGATGCCTTTGTTGAATCAGAAAATAAAATCTCTCTTTTTAGAAGGTTTTATATTACGAGTAAATATTTAAGCTGCCGTAGAATATTGATTCTAGAGAGCACAAGGTGATAATAAACCTCCTTAAGATCCCGCTGAAAGATCATCAAGCCCCATTTTTAAATTCTAAAATTTAAATGGGGTTTTTTCTTGTCTAGAAAATTTGAAACAAAGCAGCATCAATCAGACCTTCAGTTTTTAAAAGAAGCGATGGCGCTTGCCACAAAAGGATATGGTCGAGTCTCTCCCAATCCTTATGTCGGGGCACTTCTAGTAAAAGAGGGGCAAATCATTGGCCGAGGGTTTCATCGGGCTGCCGGCGAAGCTCATGCAGAAGTGATGGCGGTAAAAGATGCGCTTGAAAATGGGCATGCGCTAAAAGGTACCACCCTTTATGTAACTTTAGAGCCCTGCTGTTTTCACGGTAAAACCCCGGCATGTACTGATTTAATTTTAAAATCGGGAATTACTAGAGTGGTGACGGCAATGGAAGACCCTAATCCGAGCGTTGCCGGAAAAGGTCATCAAATTTTAAGAGATGCGGGGATTGAGGTTGTCACAAATCTCTTAAAGGCTGAAGGGGATCGATTAATTCGCCATTTTGCCTTAAATCAGCGCGAAAAACGCCCCTTTGTGACTTTAAAGGCGGCGTTAAGTTTAGATGGGAAATTAGCCACACAAACTAAAGATTCAAAGTGGATTACAGGTAGTGAGGCAAGAAAGCAAGGGCATTTTTACCGGGGAGAGCATGATGCTATCTTAGTTGGAAAAGGGACATTACTAGAAGATGACCCAGCACTTACTGTTCGTTACGGTTTTGAGACTAAAGCGCCTGTTAGAATCTTAATGATTAATGATTTTTCTAATCTTGATGAAAAAGTTATCAAGAGCTATCAATTTTTTGATACAAGCCTTGCGCCATCAATGATCTGTTATCACGAAAAAAATCCACCAGAATCTTCGATTGCAGCAAGTATAAGTCAGAAAGGGGTAAAACTAGTTTCTCTTAAAGAGACATCGCCGCAAGCATTATTAGCCTACTGTTTTGAAAATGGTTTGATGAGTCTTTTTATCGAAGGGGGCGCTGGTATTTATGATGCCTTTATTACGGCGGATCTTGTCGATGAGTATTTACTCTTTTATGGCCCAAAACTGATTGGGAACCCAAATGCGCTTGAGCTTTGGAAAAATAGTCCTATTAAGAATTTGGAAGATGCACCACAATTATCCATTATATCTGCAAAGATGTGTGGGGAATCACTTTTAACCACTGCAACAAGGAGCCGATAGAATGTTTACTGGAATTATTGAAGAGCGTGGAGAGATTGTCGCAATTGCGCATAGCGCGAATATTTCACGGTTAACTTTTAAAGCAAAGACTGTCTTAGAGGATGTCAAACTCGGCGATAGTATTGCCGTTAATGGGGTCTGTTTAACGGTTACTGATTTTACTAATGAGTCTTTTAAGGCTGATGTAATGCCGGAAACTTTAAAACGAACAGGGTTTGACCAATATCAAAAAGGGACTCTAGTGAACTTAGAGCGAGCGCTGCGAGTTGGCGATAGGCTCGGCGGGCATATGGTTAGTGGACATATTGATGGAGGGGCAAAGCTCTTAAAGATTGATGATCTAGGCGATATTAAAGAGCTCACATTTGAGCTAAAAGTCCCGCATGAAGGACTTATTATCCCCAAAGGGTCCATTGCAATTGATGGAATTAGCCTGACGATTATTAGCGTCACCGATCGCACCTTTAAAGTGGGCATTATTCCCCATACATTTGATCATACTAATCTACAAAAGCTGAAAATTGGCGGCAGAATTAATATTGAATTTGACATGGTTGGGAAATATATCAAAGCCCAACAACAAAGTAGCGTATCACTCAATTATCAGCAGCTTTCAAACTGGGGATATTAAGAGTAAGAGTATAAAGCGCTTCACATTGATGAATAATGAGATTTGATTTTACATTTAAAATAGAGAATTAGGGAAAACGAGATATGACAACAATATTTCAAGAGTACGGTTCAATTGAGAGAGTGCTTCAAGCAATTGATGTGCTTAAAAAAGGTGGCATGATCATTATTACAGATGATGCTTCTAGAGAAAATGAAGGGGATCTTATTATGCCGGTTGAAACAGTGACGGCAAAAGAGACTAACTTTATGATTCGTCAAGCGGGGGGATTAATCTGCGCACCTATCTCTAAAGAGTATGCCGATCGTTTAGATCTCCATCCGATGGTGGTAGACAATAAAGACCCCTATAAAACGGCTTTTACGGTGACCATTGATTTAGCGACAACACATACCGGAATCTCAGCATTTGAGCGTACAGAGACTTTAAATGCTTTAGCCGATGAATCATTGAGTGGTAAGGATTTTAATCGCCCAGGACATATTTTCCCATTAATCGCAAAAGCTGGGGGCGTTTTAGAGCGCCGAGGTCATACTGAAGCTGCTATTGATATTGTGACATTAGCGGGATTTAAGCCGGCAGCGGTCATTTGTGAAATCTTAAAAGAAAATGGAGAGATGGCGCGCCAGGATGATTTAAAAGTTTATGCAAAAGAGCATGATCTTTTACTTCTCTCTATCCAGGATCTTGTAAACTACCGCTTAATGCTCGAAGATGAGAATGTTTTAATGCCGCTTAGTAGTGCAACGCTCCCAACAGTACATGGGGAGTTTGATATCTATACCTTTCCTAATAAAAATGGGGGAGAGCCGCATATTGCATTAGTGAATAAAGATCATGATCACACGCAAACTGCAACAGTCAGGATTCATTCAGAATGCTTAACGGGAGATGTGTTTTCATCGGTAAAATGTGATTGTCATGCACAGCTTGAATTTGGCTTAAAAGAGACTGCGGCGGCAGAAAATGGCATTTTACTCTATCTGCGTCAAGAAGGCCGTGGTATTGGGATTGTCGAGAAATTAAAAGCGTATCGTTTACAAGAAGAAGGGCATGACACCATTGTTGCCAATCAGATGCTTGGATTTGGTGCAGATGAGCGCACCTATGACGAAGCTGCAAGAATATTAAAATTCTTTAAAGTGAAGAAGATTCAGTTATTGACAAATAATCCCGATAAAATTGCAGCGATGGAAATTGCTGGCATTGAGATCGAAAGACAAGGAACGCCTCGTTTTGAGACTGCTGAAAATGAGGGATATCTCAATATCAAAAGAGATCAGATGGGGCATCATCTCTAAATAAATAGAGAAAGATTTTTAATACAGAAATATCTCATAAGCAAACATTGATCTAGATCAATGTTTGTGAGTTTTTTTTGTTAAAAGTAACGGTTAAAAAAAAGGGTTATTAAATAATTAAAATAACGCTTTTTAAATGATTAATTTTCAAAATAGATTTTTTTAAAATAAAATGGAGCAAATAATGAAAGTATTAGAAGGTCAGTTATCAGTTAAGGGTAAAAAGATTGCAATCGTTGCAGGACGCTTTAATAGTTTGATAACAAAACAATTAATCGATGGCGCTAAAGATGGATTACTAAGAAGCGGTATCAAGGAAGCAGATATTACACTTGCTTGGGTGCCAGGGGCTTATGAGATCCCATTGATTGCTAAAAAATTTGCAGAAAAGTCTGAATATGATGCAGTAATCTGCCTTGGCGCTGTTATCCGCGGTGCAACGGCACACTTTGATTATGTCGCAGGAGAAGCGGCAAAAGGCATTAGCAAAATTGGTCTAGAGTGCGGAAAACCTGTAATGTTTGGGGTTTTAACCGTTGATACGATAGAGCAAGCGTTAGAAAGAGCAGGAACAAAAGCCGGAAATAATGGTTTCTCGGCGGCAATGGGTGTTGTAGAAATGCTCAGTTTGATCGATGAGATTGCTTAAGAGAGTGGTTTTTAGCCATTTCTTTTATAGTCTAATCTTGGTATCATGTCGGCGGAATAAGGTTCAATGATGAGATAAATTAAAAGAATAAAGTCATTGAAGAAATACCTTAATATAAAGTTTTTAAAGGGTTAAGCAGATTATTTTTTATTAAACTTAGGAGGTCAACATGAGTAAAATTAACTCATTAAACACTCTCTCTACCTTAAATGTTGGTGGCAAAGAGTACCATTACCATTCGATCAAGAAAGCAGAAGAGAAATTAGGGGATCTTTCAAGACTCCCAAAATCTATGAAAGTTCTTCTTGAAAACTTACTTCGCTTTGAAGATAACATCACGGTTAATGCTGATGATATCGCAGCAATTGGTGAATGGGCTCGTAACCGTACATCTAAACGTGAGATCCAATATCGTCCTGCACGTGTTTTAATGCAAGACTTTACGGGAGTTCCTGCGGTTGTTGACTTAGCAGCGATGCGTGATGCAATGGTAAAAGCGGGCGGTGATGCTAAGCATATCAACCCACTTGCACCTGTTGATTTAGTCATTGACCACTCGGTCATGATCGATACATTTGGATCAAATTCATCTTTTGATGAAAACGTGAAGCTCGAAATGGAGCGTAACGGTGAGCGTTATGAATTCTTAAAATGGGGTCAAAACGCATTTGATAATTTCCGTGTTGTTCCACCAGGAACAGGAATTTGTCACCAAGTAAACTTAGAGTTCCTCTCACAAGTGGCTTGGACAAATGAGCGTGATGGTAAAACATGGATCATGCCAGATACATGTGTTGGTACTGACTCACATACGCCAATGGTTAACGGGCTTTCAGTGCTTGCTTGGGGTGTTGGTGGTATCGAAGCGGAAGCTGCGATCTTAGGTCAACCAATCTCAATGGTTATTCCAGAAGTTGTGGGTTTTAAATTAACAGGGAAACTTGTTGAAGGCGTAACCGCAACGGATTTAGTTTTAACTATCGTTGAAATGCTTCGTAAAAAAGGCGTTGTTGGTAAATTCGTTGAGTACTATGGTGATGGTCTTAAAGATCTTCCACTTGCAGACCGTGCAACGATTTCAAACATGGCGCCTGAGTATGGTGCAACAGTTGGTTTCTTCCCGGTGGATGACATTACGCTTAACTACATGCGCTTAACGGGCCGTGATGAAGAGATCATTGCTCGTACTGAAGCTTATGCAAAAGAGCAAGGTTTCTGGGGTAATGATGGTGATGAGCCAGTATTTACAGATACATTAGAACTTGATCTTGGTAGCGTTGTGCCAAGTATGGCAGGTCCTAAGCGTCCACAAGACCGCGTAACTTTACCAGGTCTTAAAGATGCATTTGATAAATTTGTTGCAGATAGCAATGATGACATCAATAAAACTGCTGATATCTATCTTAACGATAAGAAAGAGACACTCCATCAAGGGGATGTTGTATTTGCAGCGATTACCTCATGTACTAATACCTCTAACCCAAGCGTGATGATGGCGGCTGGATTAGTTGCTGAAAAAGCAGCTAAATTAGGTCTTAACCGTAAACCATGGGTAAAAACATCTCTAGCGCCTGGTTCTAAAGTGGTTAGTGAGTATTTAGATAAAGCTGGTTTAACGAAGTATCTTGATGAAGTTGGATTTAACTTAACAGGTTACGGTTGTACGGCTTGTATCGGTAACTCAGGTCCATTAATTACAGAAGTTGGCGAAGCAATCGATCAAAATGATTTTGCAATGTCTGCGGTTATTTCTGGTAACCGTAACTTTGAAGGTCGTATCCATCCACAAATCAAAACAAACTGGATTGCATCACCACCACTAGTTGTGGCATTTGCAATTGCAGGGACAACGCGTATTGATATCTCTAAAGATCCTATTGCGCAAGATAAAGATGGAAACGACGTATTCTTAAAAGACATTTGGCCTTCAAACCAAGAGATCGCTGATGCGGTAGCAAAAGTTGATGGCACAATGTTCCGTAAAGGATATGATGGCGTGTTTGATGGTGATGCTCACTGGCAAGCGCTTGATGTTGCAAAAACTGAGACATTCCAATGGAATGAGAACTCAACGTATGTTCAGCATCCGCCATACTTTGAAAAAATTGACCAACCAATTGCCGCGCTCAAACCAATTGAGAATGCAAGCGTTCTTGCATACTTTGGTGACTCAATTACAACTGACCATATCTCACCTGCGGGTGTAATCATGGCAGGTGCTCCTGCTGGTTTATACTTACAAGATAAAGGTGTAAGCCCTAAAGACTTTAACTCTTATGGTTCACGTCGTGGGAATCACCAAGTGATGATTCGTGGTACTTTTGCTAATATCCGTATCCGTAACAAAATGCTTACAGATGTTGAAGGCGGTTACACGAAGCATATTCCTACTGGTGAAACATTACCAATTTATGATGCAGCGATGCGTTATGAAGCAGAAAATACACCTTTAATCGTGTTAGCAGGTAAAGAGTATGGTTCAGGCTCAAGCCGTGACTGGGCAGCTAAGGGTCCAAACCTTTTAGGTGTTAAAGCAGTTATCGCTGAGAGCTATGAGCGTATTCACCGTTCAAACTTAATCGGTATGGGAATTCTTGCGCTTCAGTACAAAAATGGTGAAAATGCAGAGAGCCTTGGTTTAACAGGTGAAGAGTCATTCACAATTAACTTTGATGATAGTATCAAACCAGGTCAAGATATCGAAGTGTCAGCGAAAAAAGCTGATGGAACTGTTGTAAACTTTACAGTTCTTTGCCGTATCGATACCTTAAATGAAGTCGATTACTTCAAATCTGGCGGTATCTTACATTACGTTCTTCGTGAAATGATTGCAGAGCATAAATAAGAGAAAACTCTCTATCAAATATTAAAATAGGCGATAGCAAAAGTTTAAAAAGAGGCATGAATAGATGCCTCTTTTTTTTTGTGTCTATATTTTTTTAAAAAACATACAAGATAAATAACGTCAGAAAAGGGCTGTTATTACTGAGGCGGTTAGGTACTGATACGAATATAACCTTAGGTGGTTTTATTGGAAAAAAGGTTGGCAAAGCTTTATAAGCCTTATAAAGGGGGATATTACATTCTATATTTATCTATGAAGATAATTGTGATGTAATACTTCATATCATGAAGATCATGAGCATTTATAGGGATAATTTATAATTGTGATATCATGGAGTTATAATTATTAATCCCGATAAAAGGAGAAGGTCTATGAAATCAATAATGAAAATGATGGCATTAGTAGGCGTATTAACTATAGTAGCGGCATGTTCTACATGGGATGGAATGAGTAAAAGCGAGAAGGGAACTGTGATAGGAACTGGTGCCGGCGCTGTTATTGGTGCTCAAATGTCTGATGGACGAGTTCTTGGGACTGCAGGTGGAGCCGCTGTTGGGGCGCTTATTGGTAACCAAGTTGGAAAAAACCTATAGTTCGTCATGAAGTGTTGAAAAACCCTCAGAAAATAACTTTTTTGAGGGTTTTGTATTTCTATATAAGTCATAAGACATAAGACATAAGACATAAGGCATAAGATATAGAGATCCTTTTAAGAAAAAACACTCATATATAAAAGGGAATCCTTATGTTGCTAGCAAGTCTGTATGGCTATTTAGGATCTTATTATTTTATTAGCGCATTTTATTTTGATTTATCTTTTTGGCGTTTAGAGAGGATGTGATAAGCCATAATCCCTCCAAGTAAGCCCCAGAAAGCAGATCCAATTCCCAATAGCGTAATGCCAGAAGCTGTAAATAAAAAACAGATCATTGCCGCATCCCTATCACTATCATCCTTTAGGGATTGGTAGAGGCTGTTAGTTAATATTGTTAGTAGGGCAAGACCGGCTAATAGTTGAATGAATGCAGTTGGTAATCCATCAAATAAAATAAAAATAACGCCCCCTAATAGGCCTGCAATAAGATAAAAAACACCCGCCCAAATGGCCGCGATATATCGCTTTTCAGGATTTGGATTCACATCTGGATGCAGACAAATAGCTGCTGTAATTGCGGCAATGCAGATGCTAAAGCCCCCAAAGGGCGCTAAAATAATAGCGGCAATGGATGTCCAGATTAATAGACTTGATATTTTTGGAGAGTAATCATTTGCTTGTAAAATCGCAATAGCGGGGGCATTTTGGGAAACGAGTGAGACAATAAAAAAGGGAATCCCCACACTAATCAAAGAGGTGATTGAAAATTGCGGCATAATAAAAGAGGGGGCGACAAAGGGAGCCTCAATAGGGGTAAATTGTAACTTCCCCTGTAGCGAGATTGTTATAATCCCAATAATCAAGACGATAATCATGGCATACAGGGGAAAATAGCGCCGAGAAAATAGATAGGTGATAAGCATTGTGATAGAGAGGATCAGATTCATCTCTAGTGCATCAAAGAGCCTAAGTCCAAATTGTAGTAAAATTCCTGCTAGCATCGCTGAAGCGATTGACCTTGGGATTAAACTGATGAGTTTTGAAAAAATGCCCGTTAGACCGCAAATAAGCATTAAAGCCGATGCAAAAATAAAAACACCAATCGCTTCATTGATGGGAGTCTCTGATAAGCTTGTTGCGAGAAGCGCAATTCCTGGTGTTGACCAAGCGGTAAGGATTGGCGTTTTATAGTAAATTGATAATGCAATTGTCGTAATTCCCATACCAATTCCAAGCATCATTAGCCAGCTGCCCATCTGTGTATTGCTTAATCCAAGTACTTCTAAAGCTTGAAGAATAATTGCTACAGAGCTCGTATAACCAACGAGAACAGCAATAAAGCCGGTTAACATCATGGTGTAGGAAAAAGATCTTAAAAATGTTAAATTACGCATAGTATATTTGGGCTCAATATCAAAGAGTGCTATTGATGAGCATAGCATTGTCTGTTATAACGGACAAATATTTTATGATTTTAAGGTCTATCACATGAAAAATGCTTCCCCTAATATTGCCAAAGCGTTAAAAAACTTAAGAGCCGAGCGAGGGCTTAGTCTTAGTAAAACTGCGGAATTAACGGGCGTTAGTAAAGCAATGTTAGGGCAGATTGAATTAGGTCAATCAAGTCCCACCATTGCGACATTATGGAAGATTGCTACGGGGTTTAATGTCGCTTTTTCAACTTTTTTGGAAGATGAAGTGAGTACTTTTTTTGAGCCTGAATTATATCCCTTTAAAGAGACCTCCGCTTTTGAGAAAATTGATGCGCAAATGCGAGTAACTCCGCTAATTCCTTTTGACCCCAAGCTTAAAACTGATCTCTTTAAAATCGAGCTGGGCCCAGGAATTTTGAGTAAGTCATCTCCCCATGAAGTCGGCGTTATTGAGCATGTTATCGTTTTTCAAGGGATTTTAACGTTAACGATTGATCAAAAAGAGTATCAGATTAAACATGGTGAATCCTTGCGCTTTTCTGCAGACATTACTCATATGTATGAAAATAGAGGCAAGGAGAGTGTGATTTTTCACAACCTAATCCATTACCCTCGTTAAATTTGAGTTAGGAGGGTTATGGTAAGAGGGTGATAGAAAGGGATCGAGCTATTAATCCTTAACAGTCCACAAAAAAATAATCTTTAAATATCTATTATGAAGTCTCTAATAGTAGATATAGTAGCCATCAATTGGCTGATATGATGATCCTGTCATCAATGTGATTAATCCCGATTAAGCGTTAGGCGCTTTATACTTTTGATAAAAGCTATTGCCGCAGACTCGTTTAATAAAATCTAAATTCGTTGTTGTAGCAGATAGGGGTTTATTTTGGGCAAGATAGATAAAATGTTGTTGCACATTACCGGCGGTATCTAATGGAGTAGGTTTGCCATTTTCCCAGCGATTTACATCATAATTGATGCAGTAGCCAACAGTTTTCCCATCATTTTTAGCTTTCACTGTCATGATTTGATGATAGTTAAAGTGATAATTTTGATTCGCTGCTTCTAACTCTTTTTTAGCATTATCATTTAATGCAAAAGGACGAGATAAGCGATCAATCGCAGCAGGATATTCTCGCTCTAGCTTTTGGGTGGCAAATTTTTTCTCGCTACTGGTTGCTGCGCTATAGGTCACGCCTGTTTTAGTGAGATCTAGGCTATATTGCTCCCACTCTTTGCTCTCTTGTACAAGAGGCGTTGTCCCTTCTAGAATATTAGAAAATTTAGTCAAGGCATTGATATAGCTACTGCTTCCGTCAGTACTACAGCCTGCTATCATTAAGGCTGTTAATGATATTGCGATTTTATAGGATTTCATGGTTACTCCTTAGATTTTGATAGTGGTAGCTAATTTTAGGCCTTGAATAGCCGATCTTTTATAAAGATTTCATTCACTATAATAAAAACACCATCATAAATAAAATAATAAAAGATTAAATATATAGATATATATTTACTTATTAATGGTATTTACCTTCAAAATCTAGGAGGTACGCCGGTTAATTCCGGCGCATTTCCCAGCGCTTTTTAGCTAATAATCGCATATCTTGAACGATATCTGTCTCATCCATGATCTCCTCACCAATGATTTTCTCTAAGATATCCTCTAGCGTGATAATTCCAAGCCAGCTTCCAAATTCATCATAGATGAAGGCAAGGTGTTGTTTTTCATCTAATAGTTTACGAAAGGCGCTTTTCACACTAATGGTATCAGGCAGAACAAGCGCTGGTTTTTCCGCAAAATCTAATAGACTTTTATCACTATGTACTAAATCTACAAAATCATGCCTAAAAAAGACGCCTAAAGGATTCTCTTCTTGATCCACAATAGGATAGCGAGAGAATTGGTTCTGATCGATGATCTGTTTTAAGGTTTCTAAATCGGTGTTTGGGGTAATTGCTGCCGTCACAACACGAGGAGTCATGATCGTTGTTAAATCGACTTCATCTAAGTCTAAGATATTAAAGATCACTTGTTGTTCTGCTTGCTCAATAGCTTTTAACTCTTTAGCAAGTCCTGTGATTGATTTAATCTCTTGGCGTAAGTTCGCCTCATCTTTGCTATTGCCGATAAGACGCATGATAAGATCTGACATCCAAATAAAAGGTGTTAAGAGCAATATCATCGGGTTTAAGATGGTCGGTAAAATAGGACTTAATCTACGCCAATATTTGGCACCTAATACTTTAGGGATAATCTCTGATAGAACCAAGATTAAAACCGTCATAATAGCAGAGGCGATTCCTAAATAACCATTACCGTAAAGGTTTGTAACTTGCGCTCCAACACCTGCAGCACCCACGGTATGAGCTACTGTATTTAACGTTAAAATTGCGGCAAGAGGACGATCAATTTTATCCCGTAGCTTTTTGAGTTTAGGATAAAGATTGGGGCGATCAAATTTTTGCTGAGAAATGAAGCTAGGTGTTAAAGAGAGAAGAACTGCTTCTAAAATTGAGCAGATAAAGGAAATCGAGATTGAAGCAATCACGATTAAAAGTAATAGGAGCATTGATATCTCTATGAAATTAAGGAAAATTGATTATAACGAATTTTATAAAATAAGATTGAAAAATTTATGGTCTAAAGAGACATTTACACTTAGTAAAAAGCCCTAAATAATATTAGGGCTTTACTTTCTGATATCTAAAGATATTTTTCTTAATTATTGGGATTTTTGAGGGTTAAATCTTAATAGCAGATATCCTAAAACACCTGAAATTAAGGAGCCTAAAAATACCCCAATTTTACTTAGATCTTGAAGCTCAGGGCTAGCGAAAGCTAACATGCTGATAAATAGACTCATCGTAAATCCAATACCGCAAAGTAGAGCAATCCCATAAACTTGTAACCAGCTTGCGCCTGTAGGACGTTTAAAGATTCCTAGTTTCTCCCCAATAAAGACCATGCCAAAGACGCCAATCTGTTTACCAAAGAAAAGACCAAATGCAACGCCTAAAACAATAGGGTGCGTTAACATGGAAAGCTCTAATCCGGCAAAAGAAACACCGGCATTTGCAAGCCCAAAGAGGGGGATAATTAAGAAGCTTACCCAATTACTTAACCCATGTTCCCACGCAATAAGCGGCGCTTCTCCTTTTGCGTTTGTTTTTGCATTTTTTAAAGGAATCGTCATCGCTAAAATCACACCGGCAAGGGTGGCGTGAATTCCTGATTGTAAAACTAAGAACCAAAGAATTAAACCCACCGCAATGTAGCAATATTTGTTAGTAATTTTGGCGCGATTGAGAATAATAAGTACCCCTAAAGCAGCGGCTGCTCCTAAGAGATAAAGTAGATTAAGTTCGTTACTGTAAAATACGGCAATAATTAAGATGGCCGCTAGGTCATCAATAATCGCTAGTGCTGTTAAGAATACTTTTAATGATAAAGGGACGCGGCTTCCTAAAAGTGCCACGATTCCTAAAGCAAAAGCAATATCTGTTGCTGTAGGGATTGCCCAGCCGCTAATTGCGGCAGCATCATTTTTATTTAACATAAAATAAATGATTGCAGGAACGGCAAGTCCTGCAAATGCCGCAAGCCCTGGAAGAATTCTCTGGGAATTGGTGGCAAGTTCACCACTAATAAATTCACGTTTGAGCTCTAAGCCTACATAAAGAAAGAAGATAGCCATTAAAGCATCATTAATCCAGTGGAGAACGGATAATCCGGCAATATAGCTCCCTAAAATCGTAAAGTATTGTTCTGATAAAGGGCTATTAGCAATTAATAAACCGAGGATGGCTGAAAGCATTAAGATAATGCCACCGGCAGTGGGAAGAGAGAAGAAATATTTAATTTTCTGGTACATCTAGGCTCCTAAATTGAGTCAGGTGTCATTTTTTATTGAGTGCTTGGTTAAGGAGTGCAGTTTACTAAAAAAAATAGCTGATCTAAATCATAAATTTATAAATGCCTGGATAAATTTTGATCATTTCTTGTGTTCTAATATTAGCATTGAATACATTTGTCTATACTTTTATAAAAACAGGGGTTTTAATCGTTTTTTAATAATCAAATACTAAAAGTGTGATATTCCATTTACCCTCTATTTTTCTAACTAGATATCTGTTTTATGGCGGACAGATTCATGTTTTTAAAATAGTGATCATCATGATAATATGTATATACATTGTTTAAAAGGCTAGATGCCGTGATAATAATAAAATAAGGTGAGGAAAATGGTCAATAAGGTTTCAGTCAATGCAAATAGGGAGAATTCTTCCGATAATCGTTTTTTTTTAATAAAAATTCTATTATTGAGTTTAGTTGGGATTTTTGCTTTTTTTATCTCTATTGATATAGGCGGAAAAGAGACTATTTTACTAGATCATATCGCAGGATTTGTGATTAATGATTTAAGGCCGTTAGCGATTACCGCTATTTTATTAATTATGGCTTATGGGGCAATATCACCCTATGTTAAAGGGCAATATAAAACTTCATTAAGCGAGCTGATCTTTTCGATATTTAAGGTATTAGGCTTTTTATTAGCAATCTTGTATTTGACTAAAACTGCTCCTTCATGGGCAATGCAGCCAGATATGCTTCCTTTTTTATTTGAAAAGCTAGCATTATCTGTTGGGCTCTTAATTCCCATCGGCGCAATTGCGCTTACCTTTTTAATCGGCTTTGGGTTATTAGAGTTTGTTGCAGTCTATATGGAAAAACTGATGAGACCACTATTTAGAACGCCAGGAGCCTCGGCAATAGATGCAGTCGCATCATTTGTAGGCAGTTATTCCATTGGTCTATTAATTACAGATAGAGTCTTTAAACAGGGAAAATATTCACCCAGAGAGGCGGTGATTGTAGCAACAGGATTTTCTACGGTATCGGCAACATTTATGATTATTGTGGCTAAAACTTTAGATCTGATGGGGTCTTGGAATTTCTTTTTCTGGAGTACTTTTTTAATCACTTTTGCCGTTACAACTATTACTGTCTATCTTCCCCCCATTTCAGGATTAGATAATATTGCGAAAAATCCACTACCAGAAGCGCCTAAAAGGGGGAGGTTTGCCCATGCGAGAGCATTAAGTATAGAGAAGTATCAATCTAACCCTCCTTTTTTAAAGCTACTTTGGGATAATTTAAAAGATGGTTTAAGAATGTCTTCTGTGGTGGCACCTTCCATTTTAGCCATTGGCTTTACAGGATTGATTTTATCCAAATATACACCGCTATTTGAATGGCTAGGCGTAGTTTTAAAGCCTATATTAATGCTCACGGGATTTGAAAATGCGCAAGAACATAGTGGCGCTATTGCCTCAGGTCTTGCGGAGATGTTTCTTCCGGCAATATTATTAAATGAGACAGATTTATCTATTCGCTATATTGCCGCAGTAACCTCTATCGGAAGCGTTCTCTTTTTCTCAGGTTCTGTGCCTTGTATTTTAGCGACCTCTATTCCGATCAAAATTTGGCATATTCTTGTTATATGGTTTATTAGAACGGCATTATGCTTACTGTTAGCGAGTCTAGCTTACCGCATAGGAATAATAATGGGCTGGTTGGGATGATTTAAGCGTCAAGAGAGTAGTTTCTTGACTATTTGTTATCTGTAGGTTTTATAACGTAAAGCCCTAATTTTGGATTAATCGCAATCACAGAAATTCCCCCCGTAGTTTGAAAGCATTGAGCTATTTCCCATTGTGATGGGGTAAACCAGCTGCCAGATTGATCTTGATAAAAATCGTTTCTATCGATAGCGTAGATCAATCAACCATCCTTTTTTGCAGGTATGTTCTATAGCTTTTAATTTATAAGCGTAAGTTTGTGCTAATTCTAAAAGAACGCCTCGATAAGTTACTTCAAAAGCGGCTGTGGGGAAATTGGCAATTTCTATAGGTGTTGAAAGCCTGGCTTTATAGAGTCCTTGGCGAATATCTTTAAAATTCTCAAATGGGTATTCAACCGTTCCTGTGCTATTAATCCATGAATCTTTGGGAATGATTATTTCACCAAAAGGGAGTGCTGAAGATAGTGATCTATAGCGTTGTTTATCGGTTTCTAATTGAGATTTTTCTATAAAAAAACGGCCAATAGAATGTACTAAAATACCAGTTAATAGCAATAATATTGGCGTGATTGCTATGGTCATGGTGCTATTTAAAAGGAGTATGCGAAGGCTTGATGGATCTGTTTTTTGACGAAGATAATGACGACGATAAATCCCTAGCGCAAGGAAGATGATCCCTCCAAGTAGCGCAAAAAAGAGAAAAAAGATGAAACCAGCGCCAGCACCAGCTGTCCCCATAAGATGGAATCTCCCTTATTAACTGTTAACCTTGTATTAATTGATGAGTATATTCAGGAACAATCGTGGCAGCAGGTCCATGATAGGCTTCATCAAAAAGCGTCGTACCCCTTGTCGGGTCAAGATTTAATTCAACAGCATGACCGCCACTATTTTTAGCAACTTCAACAAAGCCCGCGGCGGGGTAAACATTCCCAGAGGTGCCAATAGAGATAAAGAGATCTGCTTGAGATAGCGCATGATAAATACGATCCATCTCAAAGGGCATCTCTCCAAACCAGACGATGTGAGGTCTTAGTACTTGCGGTGTATGGCAGCAACTACAACGAGTATCATTAAGGACATCTTGATGCCATTGGTAGACTTTATGCGACTTAATGCAGCGAAGTTTTAACATTTCTCCATGCATGTGGATTAATCTCTGGCTACCGGCTCTTTCGTGAAGATTATCGACATTTTGTGTCACTAATAGAAAATTATCTTGAAGGATCTCTTCTAACTTTACTAAAGCAAAATGTGCAGCATTTGGCATTACTTCAGGTGTTTGTAATTGCCGGCGCCGTTCATTATAAAACCGTTGCACAAGTTCTGGGTTTTTCCTAAAACCTTCTGGTGTGGCAACTTCTTCAATCGGGTGATTTTCCCATAGACCATCAGCTGCACGAAATGTTTTAATGCCAGACTCCGCAGAGATGCCAGCACCGGTTAATATTACCACTCGAGGTTTATTCACCATTAATCTCCCCATATCCCATGATTCATAATAGTGTCTTATTACTAGCTTGTTTTATGTTTTTTTTCAATGCCGGCAATCAATAAATCAAGCCCAAGTTTAAAGCGATCTTCAAAGCTCTCTGTAAAAATCATGTCTCTTGCTTGCCAGTTAATAGGATATTTATTTTGTGTTAAATGAATAAAATCTGCTTTGCGAGAAGAGAGGTTAACCCCATTTTCAGGACTTAAACCTTGCTCTTCCATCACAAGCCCTAAAATGAAATATAAGATATTAAAACTATAATGAACGGCTAAATTGAGCTCAATACCTGCTTTTAATAAGGCACTCATTAGTGCTTCATTTGTTCTTAAAACATTGTCTGAGACAATATAAGTACCTGCAAATACCCGCGCTCCATCTCTATGGATAATTAAGGCTTTACGTAACTCACTGGCAATTTTTTCAATCTGCGCTTGCCAAGTTAAGTTTGGTGCAATTTGGATCGCAACATCTTCAACCATGGCATCTGCTAAACCATCAATCAAGGCTTGTTTATTTGCAAAATACCAATATAAAGAGGGAGCTTGAATATCGAGTGCTTTGGCTAATTTTCGCATAGATAGCCCTTCAATCCCTTCATTATTAAGCAGTTCTAATGCTGTATTGATAACGGCTTCCCGTGTGATCTCCATAAATGCTCCTGAAATAATATTGCTTTATCTAACAGTGTTAGTGTAGCATAAAGATTCAATCTAACACTGTTAGATTAATGATTTTAAGAGAGGACTTTATGAATAGAATCTTTTTACCCATTATTGTCATGATTGGGATAGTTGCGATTTATGCCACCTATAGATGGGACTTTTGGGTGAGCAATAAGGGTATTCAAACGACAGAAAATGCTTATATTGATGCGGATATTACGCCATTAAGTAGCAAAGTTTCAGGGCATTTAGTGACATTGTCTGTCCGTGATTATCAAATGGTAGAAAAGGGGGATGTGATCGCAAAAATAGATGATCGGGAATATTTATTACAGCTAGAAAAAGCACAAGCAACCTATCAAAAAGAAGCGGCCATTTTAAAGAATTTAACCTTAGAAATTGCCCAGCAAGAAGCCGTTGTAGCGCAGGCTCAGGCAAATATTGAAATGGCAAAAATTAGAGTTGATCAGCAAGAGAAGCATTTCCAAAGACAAAAGAGTCTGGTAGGAAAAGGCGCTCTTTCCCAAGAAAAATTTGAAGATACGAAGGCAGAGTTTAATTTAGCAGTAAAATCTTATGCTATTGCCGAGGCTCTGTTTTTGCTTGAAACACGCGCTTTAGAGCTATTACATGGACAAAAACTGATTCGAGAAGCAGAGAAAAAGTCTGCATTTACGGCCGTAGAAATTGCTCAAGATCAGTTAGCAGATACGGTTATTAAAGCGCCATTTTCAGGATATTTAGGAAAAATAATTGCCAAAGAGGGAGAGATTATAAAGATTAATACGCCTATAGTGACAATGATCCCGAGTAATGCGTTATATATTGTGGCCAATTTTAAAGAGACACAATTTGCAAATATCCATCGTCAACAACTTGTTGAAATATTAGTAGATGCTCTTCCTGGCAATAAATTTACCGGAACTATTGAGGAAATCTCTCCTATGAGCGGAGCGAAAGCCTCACAATTACCGATTATTAATACAGCGGGGAATTTTACTAAAATTGTTCAGCGCATTCCTGTCAAAATCTCCCTTGATAAAAATCATCCTCAATATTTACAGTTACGAGCGGGGATGAGCGTGAGAGTGAAGGTTGATACGCAATATTTAGCTCCTTAAACTATTTTCTATGGAGATAAGATGAAACAATTCAAGACAACTTTTCATACCATTTTTCGCATAGGATTATGTCAAAGGGCTTATAAAACCAACTCTTTAGGGATTATTATTGCTATTTTTTTAGCGGCAATATTAGCAACAACAGAAACACGATTAATCTCTGCCGCTATTGCGGATCTTCGAGGTCAATTTTTTTTAGATAATAGGGAATCTGCCGCTTTAGTAACCGCGCTTAATAGCGCCCAATTAATCTCTATGACATTAGCACCGTGGGTCGCCACAGTGATAGGATTTAATCGAACACTTTTATATCCCACGCTTCTATTGGGGATTGTAACCTTCTTAATCCCTTTTGTTTCTAGAGATTATAGTCTTTTATTACTCTTGCATAGCATCTTAGGATTTTGCATCGGTGTTTATCTTCCTTTAACGATCTCCTTAGCCCTTCGTCATGCAAAACCTAATATATGGTTAATGATTATGGCGGCTTATAGTTTGAGGGTCTCCATTGGGATGGATAGTGGTATGGGGATTAGTGGTTTTTTAATAGAAGAGGGGTATTGGCAGTGGATTTACTGGATAAGTGCGGTGATATCTCCTCTTATAGCTTGGCTCTTTTGGAAGAGCATTCCTCTGACACCCATTGAGTTTACGGCTTTAAAAGAGGCAGATTGGTTAGGAATGATTCTTTTTACAACAAGTTTAGTGTTAATTTTTATTGGTTTTGAAGGGGGAGAGCGCTTTGGATGGCAAGATTCTAAAGTTGTCGTGATTAACCTTTTAACAGGTGGCGGATTATTTCTCATATTGATGATTCGGATCTTTTTTTATCGAGAAAGCTTTGGGGCATTAATTGCTTTTAAAAATCAAAATATACTGTTTTGTCTGATTATTGCGTGTTTATTTGGGATATTAATGACGCCCTCTACTTTTTTAATTCCCTCCTTTTTAGAACAGATGGCAGGCTTTAAAGCATTACAGAGTAAAGATGCTACGATGATTATTTTTATCACTTACTTAATGAGTATGCCGTTTGTTATTTATTTAGCGAAAAAAATTGAAGCTAGATATATGATTATTTTGGGAGCATTACTCATTATGATTGCCGGTACTTATGGTTTACAGCTTACTCAAGAGTGGCGAGTGACAGAATTTTTACTGCTATTGATAGTGCAAGCTCTCGGTGAAAGTGTGTTTTTGCTAGGATTAATCGCTGCTTTTGTTACTAATTTAAATCCCGCTCATGGTGTAATCTTAGGAGCTTATATTCCTCTTGCGAGAATTTGTGCACCTATTTTTTCCTCAACCATCATGTTATTTTGGCTCCGCCAGCAAAAAGAGAAGGCTATAGCGCTTTTTGCAGAAAATATTGATAGCGCTGTATTGTTAGAGGATCAGGTGCAAATATTTCCTTTAATAGAAAAAGAAGCCCTTGTTCATGCTTATATCGACAGCTTTTTATTGGTGGTAGCGATCGCTATTGTGGCCTTAATGTTAGCGCTTTGTTTAAAACCTGCGCCGCAAAATCCGATTGCGCCTCCTTATCTTCCTCGTTAGTAAAGGTCTAATAGGTTTTATTAAGTCACTAAACGTAAGACAATTGCACCGCTTAAGATTAAGCATGCAGAGTAAATTCTAGTGGTATTTGTTTTCTCCTTTAAAATAAAGATGGCAATTATAATCACAAATAAAATAGAGGTTTCTCGAAGTGCTGAAACAAGATAGATTGGCGCATACTGCATAGACCAGAGAATAATACCGTAACTTAAAGATGAGCCGATGGCAGCAATGAGGCCTTTTTGCCAATTTTGTAGAAAGAAAGGGATAAATTGAGGGCGATATTGCAGTAGTGCAAAGAGGGCAATGAGAAGTGTAGAAGAGAAAAAGAGCCAAATAGAGTAACCAATAGCATCACCAGATGCTCTAACACCAATCCCATCAATAATGGTATATGTCGCAATAATACCAGCATTAAAAAGGGATAATAAAACGCCAAAGGCCGTTGCCGATTTTAAGCTATGATAACCCAACCATAAAATGCCGGTAACAATTAGTAAGATACCAAGCCAGCTTAAAGGAAGGATCTTTTCTCCCCAGATGACGCTTGAAAAAAGCGCCACAAGTAGTGGCGCTGAGCCCCGCATAATGGGATAGCTGAGCCCTATATCTGTAATTTTATAGGTTTGGGCTAAAAGCATATAGTAGATAATCTGCATCGCAACAGAGATTAAAAAATAAGGCAGACTCTCTCGGTTTGGAAAGTTAACAAAGGGGAGTAACAGCAATGTTAATCCAGCTGTCATCGCCGATAAGGTTGCGGTAAGCATGAATTTATCGCTGCTACCTTTAATTAAGCTATTCCAGGCGGCGTGAATTAGCGCGGCGATAATGATAAGAATAAAGATAGAAAGGGGCATTAATTCTTACTCTAAAAGTTATGGGATAAGTGGATTAGGGCTTATAAATCAATCAAGCTCTCTAATAAAGCTCCATTATCATAAAAGCCTAATATCTCAAGATGATCTCATGGATAGATAATTTAAGGGGGATAGATAATTGATGGTTTTTTTTTATTGAAGTTTTAACTTTAAGAGAAGCTATAAGAGATTGAAAATTAGATTTAATAACATGGATGACGCAAATATCTAATGAGTGAAAGTGAATTTAAAAATAAGAAAGAGATTCAAATAGCCCATTTTTACAAACGATAAAGCAGCATTTTTTATAAAAAATCATTAAGTGTTCCCCTTAAACTCTATAAAAATTCATGCTAGTATCATTTTACGATCCCCAAATAGACCCACGACTATGAAAGACCCCATTAAGATTGTCAGTTTTGTTGAGCGCATTGATTTATTGCCGGCAATTGATGAGATGATTATGCAACATTGGCCAAAGTTCATGATGCAAGCATCCGTGGATGATAGTTATTGGGAACGCCTATATCAACCTCCCTTTGCAGAGTATCAGTTTGTTGCAATTACCGGCGAAGGTGATGACGAGCGTGTTGTTGGATTGATTAATTCTGTGGCATTACCGTGGGATGATGGCTTACAAGATCTCCCTGATCACGGTTGGGATGAGATGTTTACTTTAGCAATGGATAGTGATCAAAATAACTTACCATGTAATCTTATTTCAGCTTTATCAGTCACGGTGATTACAGAGTATCGAGGGTATAAGATCCCTCAGCTGTTAATTAGTCATTTAAAATCTTATGCAAAAAATAAAAAGTATCTCGGCATTGTGGTTCCTGTAAGACCAACAATGAAGCACCTTTACCCTATTCAATATTTTCGAGATTATATTACTTGGAAAAATGAGCGCGGAGAGCCCTTTGATCCTTGGATTAGAACTCATTGGCGATTAGGTGCTAAATTTGTCAAAATTGCGCCGGCATCTATGACAATCACCGGAACAATAGATGAGTGGGAAAGTTGGACAGGCTTAAAATTCCCCCAAAGTGGTAAATATGCAATTACGTCAGGTTTAGTGCCCCTTAAAATAGATGTGGCAAAGAACCGCGGAGATTATATTGAACCTAATCTTTGGATGTTCCATGCTGTGACAGCATAAAGTTTTAATAGGGATCTTTGATGTTAAATGATTTAATAAATTCTCCAAAAGTTCAACATCTGCTTGCCCGCTTACAAGTATTATTAGGAAATAATATACAAGCAAGCTATATACATGGCTCAGCGGTAACAAGTGGTTTAGCTCCTAATAGTGATATTGATCTTTTCGTTATTGTTAAAAATACATTAGATGATCAGACTAGAAAATCTCTGATTACAGCATTTTTATCATTATCAGGAGAGATGGGTAATCTAGAAGGAAAAAGAGCTTTAGAAATTATTATCTTTACATTAGATGCAGTTTTTGAGCAAACCTCGCCAGTTACTTGTGATTTTATTTATGGAGAATGGTTGCGTGAGGAATTTTTAAAAGGAGAAATATCACAGCCTTTTCAAGATTTTGAGATGACTTTGTTATTAGCTCAAATAGCAGAAGAGGCACAGTTACTTCAAGGGATTGATTATATGAAGGATACTCCGAAAATACCCCTTAAAAATATTATTAAAGCTATTAAAAAACTTGCTCCAACTTTAATAGAACAACGATTGGTAGATACTCGAAATGTCTTGCTAACCTTAGCAAGGATGGTGAGAACTTGTGAAATACATGATTTTATCTCGAAAAAAGAGGCTGCTGATTATGTCATACCAAGACTTTCTTCTAGGGCAAGCGCTATCATGATGCTGGCAAAAGAGGAATATCTTACAGGTGAACGAATCTTATGGGAAAAGTGGCAGCAAGATATTTTACTAACGACGAATGAATTATATTCGATTATAGAAAGTGTTGATTTAACGCCATAGTAAATATTATGAGTTATTGGGGGAAGGATTTAGTATACTGATTAATAACAGCTTTTTTATTGCAAAAGGAGTTTTTATGCGTTTACTATTTATTTTATCTCTAAGTCCTCTGCTTTTTGCCTGTAATGCCCATCAATCATCAAAATTAGATATGGCAAATCCTGCGAGTGTTTATTGTGAAAGTATTGGTGGAGAATTAACCTTTAAGGATCAAACGGGTTACTGTCATTTTTCTGATGGCAAGGTCATTGAAGAGTGGGAACTCTATAGAAGAGATCACAAATAGTTTTAGGCAGGAAATGATTAATTTAAAGTAGATTAGTCAGTGCAGCCCTTAAAAAGGGCTGATGAGTTAAATAAGAAGCGCATCTCTATGATTTATAGGGATGCTTTCTGTTTTTTATAGTCGACTTGGTTTAAGAAACACTATTTTAAATAGTATTAAGGATACAGAGTATATTCAATTAGTTTGCAGGCCGGATGGAACGGTTCTTGTGCTTTTCATAATGGATGCCGGTAATCTGAATCAGCCTCATTTAAACTGATTTCACTATAAAATGGCCTATTTCGAGCCCACAATTTAAATCAAAGGCGCATCTCAAACCTATTTCACGATGCTATTGCTGAGTTATTTTAAATCTAGAGAGGCGGTAAGGGATTAATGCATCCTCTGTTCTTTTTTCAATAATTTCCGTTGCCGCTAATTGGCTGATTAAGGGCGATAGCGTAACAGCGGCATGCATGGAGATAAGGTAGAGAGATTGATGAGAATCTAAAAATCCAACTATCGGCATCTCATCGCGTGGCATAGGGCGTAAACCTACGGCAACTTTATCAATACTTAGCACTGGTGCTAACGGTGATAGCGCTCTTTCGATCGCCTTTAAGGCATTTTTAGCAATGATCTCAGGGCTATTTTCTGGCGCATCATCAATATAATCCTCCGCAACTAAAAGATGCTGATCATCTATAGCGCGAATTTCCATTTGAGGATTAGAAATAATGTGCTTTGTTAAGCTTGGAAATACTTCATGTTTTAATCGAATAATAATGGCAGGTGAAATGGTGATCGGTAGGTCAATATTAAGCGCGTTTAATAGCATTTTATTATCGACCCCGGCGGTTAAAATCACTTGATCTGCTAAATATTGCGTGTTTGCTGTCGAAATTCCTATCACTTTTCCTGTATCATCTTGTAATAGTGCAGTGACTTCTTGATGGGGCAGATAATTGATGCCTTTTTTAATCGCTGCTTGTAGTAATTGGTTGGTGACCGCAATCGGATCAATAGCGCCTTCATCTACGGCAAAAGCACTAATTTTTGGAGAAGAGTTTAATAGCGGTTCTTTAAGTAAAATAGCTTCTTGAGAGAGCGCTTCGATCTTAAATTTTTGTGCCTGATGCGATTGGATAAATGCTAAAGTCGCCTCATCGCTCTCTTGCCAGCTAATGGCACCTGTCCACTGAATATTTAAATCATGATTTGTTGCTTTATCTAACTCATGCCAGGCATTTAGCGCTTGCGCTCTTAGCTTTTGATAATTATCAGGTCGTCCATAAGAGACATTTAACCACGCAAAAGAGTGTTTTGTGACACCATTTCCGGCGCTATTTTTATCAATGAGTGTAATTTTAGCATTAGACTTTGTTGCTAACTGTAAGGCAAGCATTACGCCGACAATACCGGCACCAATAATAATTATCTCATTTTGTCTCATTATCGTGATTTTCTTTACTTTTTAGCGATAGATAGCTGGGAATAATAGATTTATCAAACCTACTTTACAAGAAAGAAACGTGAAAAGAGATAAGCGAGTTGAAAAGATCTTAATATCGGATAGGATAAATCATTGATAATGATTAATTATTACCTAATATCGATCACTGGAGCCGAGTATTTATATGAAAAAAATCGCCCTTTCTCTTCTTTTAGCCTCGGCATCTCTATTTTCTTATGCCTGTGAATCTAATGCACCTATTGTTGAAGGTTATCAGATAGACTGCCCATTTGATGCAAAAAAAGGAACATTTAAAGAGTATCCACAACCCTCTAAATCTACCGTCATTCATCAGCAAGAGATCAATGACGAGATCTTTGATGTCGTTCGCTTAACGGTAGATAAAGATGGCAATATCTCTGAAATTACTAAAAATGCTATTGTGCAAATGACAACAGATAATGTCATTGAAAAATATGTCGCACTGGAAGTGGATTATTTTAAGCTTAAAGCTGAATTAACAAAACTATATGGTGAACCTATTGAGGGTAAAGAAGTATTACCTTTTCCGCAGGTTGACAAGGAATGCCGGTATTTTATTCCTATGCAAAATTTGCACATGAGCAATATCAAATTGATTTATATCTTTTAAGTGGAGATTTTGAAAATGGTAAAGGCGGCGCACAGTTTGTATTAGCTTATACAAAGCAAAAATAGATTATCTATTTTTTTAGTTAAATTTACCGATTGCAGATCTGCTAAATTTTCCTCTCAATTACTGTGTTATTAACGCGCCACGATTGCTATTAAACACTTTTGAGCGTTAATCGCTTTATAAAGATGTGCTTTATAGATAAGATTATCGTCCTATTCATAGAAGCACAAAAGAGGTTTTATAGATGCATACTTTAATTAATCCAAAATCCGTATTTAACAGCTTGCAATATGGTTTCAGCCAAGCAGTATTGACAGATGGCGCTAAACAGCTCTTTTTATCAGGGCAAGTTGCCACAGATAAAGACCAAAATACAATTGCAACGGGAATGGGGAATCAAACCCGTGTTTGTCTTGAAAATATTGAAAAAGTATTACAAGCTGCGGGTTCCTGTAAGGCGCATGTGGCGATGTTAAGAATTTACATCAAAGAGAGTGCAAATACTCAAGAGGCTCAAAACGAGATTGCTGAAGAACTTCGCACTTTTTTTGGGGAGCAATCACCGGCATCATCATGGGTTGTTGTCACAGGATTAGCATTGCCAGAGTGGCTGATTGAGATTGAAGCGCAAGCAGTAATTCCAAATCAATAAGATCGCTGTAAACTTTATAGAGTATTAATAGTATTGAAGTAACGTTTGATAAATTGTAATAGAGAGGAGGCACCATGTTTGTACAAAAAGCAGTGGATTCATCCCTTTTAAAATAATTTTTTCTAAATTTTAAAAGGGATATTTAATGAGTAAAACAATAATTGATATTAATAATTGGAACCGCCGTGAGCATTTCCACGCCTTTAGAGCAATAGAATGCAGTTTTAGCGTGACGGTCAATATAGATGTAACCCATGCTTTAAGCATATTTAAACAAAAGCATTATAAGTTTTATCCTGCCATGATCTATCTGATCACAAGTGCAGTGAATCAATCGCCGGCTCTTAAAATGAGTATGCAAGATGAAACTTTAGTAAAGTGGGATATTGTTCACCCATCCTATACAATTTTTCATCCTGAAAGTGAGACTTTTTCAGCTCTTTGGACATACTTTGATATTTCCTGCCTACCATGGACCAGTTTTACAGGATTTACCTTAAACTTTCCAAAGGTTCAAGATCACTTTAAACCGATTATCACAATGGGAAAATATCAAACACAATCAGGAAAAACGATATTACCACTAGCGATACAGGTTCATCATGCGGTATGTGATGGTTTTCATGTGGCAAAGTTTATCGAAGCTTTGCAACAATTGTGTGATGAATTCTTATAAAAACTAAGGGAGAGGGCGGGATGTTAACTCAAGTTGAATTTAAGTCATTATTAAACCAGAAAAAAGGTCTTATCTTTGATATTGAAGGAACTTTAACAAATGATGGAAGACTCATTTCTGGGGCTTTAGAAGTCATTTCAAAACTTCGTGAAAGAGGCTATCAACTTCGATTTTTAACCAATATGACCGGAAAATTGCCCGAAGCTTTAAAGACTTGGCTAATGGATTTAGGATTAAATGTGGAGACCCATGAGATCCTGACTTCTGTTACAACGGCGCTGACTTATCTATCAAAAGAGAGATCAGCAGAATATGGCTTTTTTGCAATACCTGAGAGCATAAAGCCCGCCTTTTCCCAATTAAAGATGGATGATATCTCTCCTGATTATGTCGTGATTGGAGATTTAGAGTCTGGATTTACACAAGATTTATTAGATCAAATTTTGCAATATCTTTTAGCAGGTGCCGACTTAATCTCTTTTCATAAAAACCTCTATTTCATGAGAGGACAAAAATGGCATATTGATAGCGGGATCTACATACAAGCTTTTGAGAAAATTACAGGTAAAGAGGCTTTAGTAACAGGAAAACCTTCGGAAATGATTTTCAAACAAGCTTGTATTTCTATGGGGTTAACTCAAGAGGAGGTCATGATTATTGGAGATGATCTTCTTACGGACATTGAAGGTGCAAAGAGGTTAGGATTATTTTCATTATTAGTCGGTAGTGGAAAATTTAAAAAAGAATCTGATATCCCTCAGTCTGTTGGTTTCTATCTTAACTCGGTGTCTACGCTCCTATCATATTTATAGACACAGATCTAAAGGGGGATTGATGTTACAAGGATTTAATCACCTCACTCTTGCGGTGAGTAATGTAGAAATTAGCTTTAAATTTTACCGTGATTTTTTAGGCTTCAAACCAGAAGCTATTTGGGATCATGGCGCTTATCTCTCTTTAGGTGACTTATGGCTCTGTTTATCTTTAGATAATGTGCGGCAGGAAAAAGATTATACGCATTATGCATTTTCTATAGCAGAAGCAAATTTTCCTCTCTTTCACCAAAAGCTAAAAACTGCCGGCATTTTAGAGTGGAAGGAGAATAAGAGTGAGGGAGAATCGATCTATTTTTTAGATCCCGATGGGCATCAATTAGAGGTCCATTGTGGTAATTTGCAAACCCGGCTGAAATCATCTTTCAAAGATCCCTATCCTAATATGATTTTCTTTTAAGTATGATCAGATTCATAATCGCTACTAGAAGATGTTTTCTTTAGTGTGTCATTTATTTGTAATACTTTCTTTGTATATTTCTTTCACACGTTGTTCATTTATTCACATTGATACAAATTTGAAGGTTCTATATGAAAAAGCTTACTTTAATTTTATGTGGTTTATTAGCGCTTAATGGTGTTGGCAATGCCACGCCAATCTTAGCATCACCGATGATTCACTCCCATAATGATTACAAACAAGCCATCCCTTTTTGGTACGCTTACGGCAGTAATGCCAAATCGATCGAAGTAGATTTAGTGATTGATAATAATGCCCTTTATATCTCCCACGGTGATGATATCATCGACTCTAAGAGAACGATGGAGTCTCTATATTTAAAGCCTTTAAAAGAAGCTGTTGATCTTAATCTTGGCTCTACTAATAATCTGCATTTTTTAGTGGATATGAAATCAGATGCTGCGCAGTCTTTAGCGTTACTACTTCCGATATTACAAGCTTATGAAGAGACAATAAACAAAAGCGGGGTGAAATTTGTGATCTCCGGCAATCGAACACCTTTAGAAGATTATCTTAGTTTACCAAGTTATATTATGATGGATTATCAATCTTTAGAACCCGTTGAAAATAGCGCTGCGTGGGATAAAGTGAGTATGATTAGTTTAGCATTTAAACCTTACTCTTCATGGAATGGTGAAGGGGAGATTCCTTTGGAAGATCAAGAGAGAATTAAACAGGTTGTAGAAACCGCTCATCAAATGAATAAACCCTTTCGCTTTTGGGGAACACCAGATACAGAAAATGCTTGGCAACAGCTTTGGGCGCTTGGTGTCGATATCATTAATACGGATCAGCCAGATAGTGTTAACCGTTATTTAGGGCAATAATAGATTTTAATCTGCTCTAATCTAATTTCAGCGTGAAAACTAAGAGCTGATCTAGTTTAAGAGAATTGAATAACCGCTTTCTTCTAATCAATCTCTCTTAGTTTTACGCAAGAATCAGATTTTTTTGCCTAGATATCTCTGTTACGATAATCATTAACTTCCTCAAACTATTGAGATCATTGATAAGATGTTAGAAATCGGCGGGTTGTTTACACTTCAGTGTTAAAATAATTTTCTAAAACTTCATAAGGCGTTAAACCATTAATACCCTTATGAGGTTTTACTGTGTTGTAATAGTTCAAAAATCGTTTTAGCTTCTTTTTCCGATCATCTGAACTGATAAACTCTTCCTGATTATGCCACATTTCCATGAGTGTTCGAATGACTCTTTCTGCTTTTCCATTCGTTTGAGGGCAAGCTGGCTTTGTAAACTTTTGATTAATCTTATGTGTTAGACACATTTCGACAAAGGCATGTTCTGATGTACCTTTATACTCACGACCATTATCCGAATAGGTGCATTCTACAGTATAGGGACACTGTTCTAACAGATCCCATCGAAGAAATTCAGCAGCACTAAACTGTGATTTATCAGGATAAATACCGGCATAAAGTTCTCTTGAAAAATCATCAATTCCTACAAATAAATACTCTCTAGTGCGATTTTTAAGATCTCCTTTTAAAAGAGGGAGCCGTTTAGTATCCACATGGACCATCTCGCCAGGATAGTTTTTGTTATAACGTTTAGCCCTCTTTTTAAGTTTCTCTTCAATAGATTTTTCAATCTTTGCAAGACGTTTAATGCCATACTTAATTGTTCTATAACGTTCATTTTTACTAGCTAATGGCACAAACAAGTTCAATCTACCTTGTTTTAGTACTTTATAGATCGTAGGTCTGCTTACCATAAAACGCTCAGCTAGATAGGTTACGGTAAATTTTTCTTGATGATGTAATCGCCAAATCTCTTCTCGATGAAACGGCGTTAATTTTGTTTTTCGATGGATATTCATAACAGTATTTTCTCCTAATACTGTAAACAACGCGATAAAATCCTACAGATAAGAGTAAGATATGAGAGATCAGCAAAATTATGCCCGTATTGCTAAAGCAATTGAATATATTCAAGATAATTTTAAAGCACAGCCCTCGCTTTCGGAGGTGGCTTCCCATGTCCATTTAAGCCCAGCTCATTTTCAAAGACTTTTTACTAATTGGGCAGGGGTGAGTCCTAAGAAATTCTTACAATATATCAGCTTAGAATATGCAAAATCGCTCTTAAAGAGTGATAAGTCCCATGATATATTTGACGCAACATTTGCCACAGGCTTATCAAGCACCAGTCGTTTGCATGATCTCTTTGTCAGTATTGAGGGCATGACTCCATCTGAGTTCCGTCAGGGTGGACAAAATCTTACGATCTATTACCAATTTGTGGAAACGCTGTTTGGCGCGTTATTAATTGCTTCCACCGATAAGGGGATTTGTCATATGGCATTTATTACAGAGAAAGTGCCGGCACTTGAGTATCTAAAGCAGCAATTTCCTAAGGCAACATACAAAGAGCAAGTAACACAGATGCAAAGCCAGGCCTTACAGATTTTTGATCCTGAAAATAAGAATTTATCCAAGATTAAGCTTCATCTTAAAGGGACGGATTTTCAGTTAAAAGTTTGGGAAAGCCTTTTGAAAATCCCCTCAGGAAGTCTAACAACTTATCATTCGATCGCTAAAGAGATTGGAAATGAAAAAGCATCGCGCGCAGTTGGGTCAGCCATTGGGAAAAACCCCATTGCATTTATTATTCCTTGTCACAGGGTAATTCAAACATCAGGTCATCTTGGAGGGTATATGTGGGGATTAACTCGTAAAAATGCCATCATTGGCTGGGAAGGTGCGCAAAAGGAGATACAAACAAAAAACCATGAGACAATAATGCCAGAAAAGATTATTAGACAGAGTTTCAAGGAAAAATGCTAATGCCACTTTTTAAACAGGAAGCAGATTCAAGTATTAACTTACTCCCTTATGATGGCACTGTACAGTTTTATGGCGAGATTTTAACGCCATTAGATGCTGACCGCTATTATGAGGACCTTCTCGAATCTATCGCTTGGCAACATGATGAAGCGATGATTTTCGGAAGACATATCACCACTAAGCGTCAAGTTGCTTGGTATGGTGATCAGGCTTTTTCATATACTTATTCCAAAATCACAAAACAAGCCTTACCGTGGACTGCCTCTTTGCTAGCTTTAAAAGCCCTCGTTGAATCTTATACTGGGGAGATATTTAATTCTTGCCTCTTAAATCTTTACCATGATGGCAATGAAGGAATGGCTTGGCATAGTGATGGGGAAGTTGATTTAAAACCAAATGGTGCAATTGCTTCACTAAGTTTAGGTGCCGAGCGGCGTTTTCTCTTTAAGCATAAGCAAAGCGGGGCTGTGGTTGAAACGATTTTACCCCACGGCAGCTTATTAGTGATGAAAGATGAAACACAAACGCATTGGCTTCATCGATTACCGCCAATGGCGCGAATTAAAACGCCAAGAGTCAATCTCACCTTTAGAACCATTGTTCACTAATCTTAAATACGAATACTATTGCTTATTAATGGGACTAAAACGCTATTTATCAAGCATTTGATAGTTTTCCCCCCAAATTCGCATCGCATCAATAATGGCATGTAAGCTTTGACCTTGAGGAGAGAGTTGATACTCAACTCGTGGTGGAATCTCGGCATAAGCAATGCGTTCAACAATGCCATTTGCCTCTAATGCTCGAAGCTGAGTGGTGAGGACTTTTTGGCTAATCCCTTCTACTGAGCGTTGTAGCTCACCAAAACGTTTTTTTCCTTCTAATAGATCTCGTAAAATTAAAGTCTTCCATTTTCCTTCGATTAATGAGAGGGTTAATGCAACAGGGCAAATTATATTTTGGTCTTTCATTCGATAAAATCTCAATAGTTGCTTAAAGGTACTTACCTTACATTTAGGTGCTTACTTACATAAAGAATAAATTATATATATCATAGTGTCATCGATTATTAAATAGTTAACATGTAGAAGTATTAAAGCAAATAAATGAGTCATTATTGATTGTTATTAACAATAAAGGAGAATAGAGATATGCAAATTGCAATTATTGGAGCTGCAGGAAAAGTTGGAACATTATTAACCGCAGAAGCATTAAAACAGGACTATCGAGTCACCGCAATTGTTCGACATCCTGAAAATTTAGCCAATAGATCGGTAAAGGTGATTGAAAAATCAATTTTTGATTTAACTGTTGAAGATCTTAAGGAATTTGATGTTGTTATCAATGCTTATAAAGCGCCGCAAGGCTCTGAAACAGATCATATTACGAGCACTCAACATTTAATTGACCTATTTCAACAACTCCCTAAAACGCGTCTAATTGTCGTCGGCGGTGCAGGAAGCTTATATGTTGATGATGCTAAAACAACGCGCTTAGTAGATACTCCCGATTTTCCGGAAGCTTATAAACCAACGGCGAGTAATATGGGGAAAGCCTTTGATCTATTAGCCGCAAGTAATATTCAATGGACTTACTTTAGTCCTGCGGCATTTTTTGATGATACAGGCGCTGCAACTGGTCAGTATCGTTTAGGAAAAGATCACTTTTTCACCAATAAAGCAGGTGAGAGTTATATTAGCTACGCAGATTATAGTAAAGCACTTATTGATGAAATTAAGAATCAAGACTTTATTCGCGAGCGTTTTACGGCAGTATCTGAAAAAGCATAAATTCTTTAGAAGGATATAATTTTAAAAGTTAAAGCTTTAGCAAGCTTATCCTTGTTAGAGAGGAATATTGATGAAATAAACCCTAAAAATTCCTTTTTTAAAAAGCACTATTGTAAAACGATAGTGCTTTTATTTTGTGAAGAATTTTTATCCGTCAAAAGAGGAATAAGCGGAGGATCACTTGAGTGAAGTGATAATTATTATTCAGATAATATCGTTAATTGATATTATAGATTATAAGGTGTTATGACAAGTATTAGGGTAATAGGATGCATTTTATATCAATACGATTCTCAAGGCTTATATGCTGATTAAAAAAGGACTCATTCTCTGTTTTCTGAGCTTTATATTTTATGGATGTGATGCTGATATTAATGACCATGAATCGGCAACTTGCCTCTGGTATGAGAATATTAATGGTGAGTTTATAAATGTTAAAACCACGAAATGTGCGGCCCCTATAGCAGGCAGTATTAAAGATGAGTATCAAAAAATTAAGGGCAGTATATATCTTGTTAATAGCAATACTTACTATCAATCATGTGGCTTTTATCAAAGCTGCCAGGTGCAAAAAATTCATTATTTTAGGGTTAGTGATGCGTCTAATTTTACTACGCTTGGGAAAGGCTATGCGATTGTAGGAGAAAAGATTTATTATAAAGGTAGAGAGATTCAAGGGGCTTCCCCCCAAAGTTTTCGGGTAATGAATGATCTTTATTCAAAAGATGATGATCAGGTTTATTATCAGGGAGTCGCGATTTTATTAGCAGATCCGCACTCCTTTGAGCTACTTCCTGAAAACTATAGTAAAGATCAACAACATGTTTATTTTGAGACCAATCTTGTTAAGGGAGCTGATCCTCAAACTTTTGCTCATCAATCATCAGAATTTCAGGGACTAAAATGGCACTTTGATCAAAACAATTTTTACTATTTTGATCAAAAAATTCCAATTGAGTTAGATAAAAATAGTTTTCGCCTTATCACCAATACCGCTTCTAATAGTGCATTATATGCAGATCAACAATATGCGATTTTAATAACAACTTATTATGATCACAATAAATATCCTAAAGATCATGATCAATGCTTAAATTACAATGATTCATATTTTATTGATAATTGTCTTGAAGATCTTACAAAATATCATCGGTTTGTTCAGAGCCAAGATCTCGTGGTGGAGCCTTCTGGTAGTTATAATGTATTAGGAATTCGATATTTAAAAAATATTCAATTACCCTTGAAAAACTTTACAGACTCTGCTTTTTTTGATGCTAATGGATCTTTATTTCATATTGAAAATGGAAGTTTAAAACAACTACCTCATTGGGTAGAGGGGAAGATACATCTTATACCCGTAGAATGTATTCTTCCGGATAATTACTATATTGATTTTGATTGTCCAAATGAAAAAGAGAGACAATTTAATAGGCCTTCTCTCATTTTAGATTTCTTTGAAGATGATACTGCAATTTATGCGATGGCTACAGAAACGTATGATGGTATTATTTATGATATTAAAAAAATTTCGGACAAAACAGTAGAGCCAATCTATCTTTTTTCCCTTAAAGCTAATCATCAATATTTAGCGCAAGGTAATTTACTGAGTACATTTAAGGTTGATTTTGACACTAATAAAATTCAGATAAAGTCTGTTGAAATTGATGGCTCATTACAAGGACTCTTTAGAGGATATTCGACAGACAGAAAGATTATTGATGCAAGTGGAATTATCGATATTGGGTCTTTAGAAAGAAGCTATGCTAAAGCAGACTTTGGGGTTTTAAAATATTCTGATAAATCGCGTAAAGTAAGAGGAGGGAAAGTATATGAAAATGAGGCATATTTCTTTATCTTATTTCCGGAAGATTCTAGTGGGAACTCAAGTTACGTTATTAATAAAGAAAATGGACAAGCGAGGTATCTTTTTAATATTAACCAAAGCGATATTACAGATATCGTGAGTGCAGGGCTTTTAGAAGTTCTAGGTATTGAGAGAAAGGTTGAAATCCAAGAGCCGCAATAAAAATGCATTGATAAAAGAAGATAAAAAAAAGCGCAGCTTGTAATAGCTGCGCAAACAGTACGATACATGATTTCATGTATAGGCTAAAATGGGATGTATTAACTCATTGAAAATATTTTAAGCAATATCAGGCGTCTCTCTAGTATTGCCAAGTGTGCTCTCAATTTTTGTAGCCATGGCTAACAAGGCTCTATCTTGAGCCCTGTGAGCGAGAAGCTGAATTGAAAGCGGCATAAAATCACTATCTAAACCAGAAGGTAGTGTAATTGCTGGGCAATCAATAAAGTTAGCAGGTCTTAAGAAAGCTCCAAGTCCTGTGTGAATAATATCGTCAAAATCAAGTTCTTGTGCGGCTTGATCCATTGCCGGCATTAATAAAACACCATTATTGGGAAATTGTGCTTGAAACAGGCTTTGGCACTCTTCACGATAATCAAGCGCTGCATGATAGGAGTCTTTAGTAATGGTTTTACCATTTAAGATACGATTACGTACCGTGAGCCAAAGCTCGGCATTTGGATCCTCAGCAAGCTCCCCAAAGATCTGGTAAGCTTCATAGGCTAAAATCACAGAGTTATAATCCCCAAGAGATTTAAAGAATTCACTATCATGAGGCGCCCATTCAATGAGTTCATAGCCCGTTGACTCAAGTTGCTTAAGTGTTTTTAACCAGTACGCTTTATAATCAGTATTTACTGGCATTGGCCAAGTTGCTTCCGAGAGCACATAGAGCTTAGGAAGATTGGGTTTATCTTCCTTTTGCATAAAGTTTGTCTGCGCTGTTAAACCAATTTCAGATAAGGTTAATGAATCTTCTAGATCAGGAAAGGTTAAGAGCTCTGTCATTATTGCAGAATCTTGCACCGTTCTTGAAACCACGCCAACGACATCTAGTGTGGGCGATAAAGGCATTGCATTAGCGCGAGAAATCATACCGCTACTTGGTTTAAAACCAACATTATAAGTGTGGGCTGCAGGTGCACGCACAGAGCCACCTGTATCTCCGCCTAAGGCAATAGGACAAAGACCAAGGGCTAAGGCAACACCTGCACCCGCAGACGAACCCCCTGGAGATTTTAGCGTTTCTAACGACCAAGGGTTATGAGCTGTTCCCATTGTAGGATTTTGCCCAGCTAAGCCAAAAGCAAATTCTGTCATGGCTGTTTTGCCTAAAATAGGCATACCTAGTGCTATTAAGCGATCAACAACACGACTATTAGTTTGACTAATACAATCTAACCGAGCTTTAGAGCCATAATGGGCGGTAGAGCCTTTCCATTGAAAGTGCTCTTTCACAGAAATAGGAACCCCATGAAATGGGCTAAGAATAATTCCCGCTGCTAAAAGGCGATCTGCATTTTCGGCAAGCGCTAAAGCCCGCTCTTTAAAAACCGTTGTATAGGCTGAAAATTCGGGATTGTATTTACAGATTCTATTTAAAAAATGTTCCGTCACAGCTTTCGAGGTGATTTCACGTTGTTGAATTTTTTCTGCTAATTCCTGTGCACTTAGATAGTGAAGAGGAGTTTTATAAGTCATTATTTTTTTCCTATAAGATTTTACTTGAGCTTGCTTCCAGCAGTTTCTGGCATTTTCACAAAGGTGATTAGAGAGATAAATGCCGCGAGTAATACGATGAAGTAAAAAATGGATTCCATATGAATACTCTGTAACCAAGTGAGAAGATAGGGCGTTGTGCCGCCTAAAATTGCAACCATTAAGTTATATGGTGTACCAATTCCTACCGCTCTAATATTACTTGGGAACTGCTCTGCCATAATGGCTGGTGCAATAGAGGAATACATCGCATAGAGCGTTAAACCGAACATCTCAATGAGTAAAAGCGTGACAAAAGAATCATTGACAAACTGCATTACAAAGTAGAAGAAAAGAAGGTTTCCTAAAGCAAAGGTAATTAACTGCGGTTTACGACCAATCTTATCGGAGAGATAACCAAAAAGCGGCTGCATAAACATATAAAAGATAATCGCAACGGTATTAGCACCAAAAGCAATTTTAGGATCAGCGCCCCCATGACGAATAGCATAGGTAGGTAAGTACGCCATAAATACGTAAAAAGCATAAGTTGAGAGTGTTGAAAAACCGATAATACGAAGTGTCTCAATAGGATAATCACGAATGAGCGATCTTAAAGGTTGTTTGACGACCTCTTTTTTCTCTACATTGGTATCATCTTCTTTAGCAATGCTTTGACGAATCCAAATACCTACAACGCCACCAATAGCCCCAATGATAAAAGGAATTCTCCAACCCCATGCATTCATATCGGTTTTAGATAGAGTTGTTGTTAAGATCCATCCAAGACCTGAGGCCATTAAGATTCCAAGAGCGGCGCTCATAAATAAGAAACTTGAATAAAAACCGCGCTGTTTATCGGGCGCGATCTCTGTGAGATAGGTAGTTGCAGAAGCATATTCTCCCCCTAATGATAATCCTTGAATTAAACGTGCAAGGACTAAAAGTAGCGGTGCTAAAAGCCCAATACTTTCATAAGTGGGGGTAATCCCAATTAGTAAAGAACCAACTGCCATCATGATAATAGTTAAAGCTAAGGCATTACGGCGTCCAAAACGATCTGAGAAAAGACCAATTAACCAGCCCCCGACAGGACGCATAAAAAAGCCAACAGCAAATACCGCAAAAGTAGCTAAAAGCGCTGCAGTGTCATTACCTGGTGGAAAAAACTGACTACTAAAAAAGATCGCAAATGCAGCGTATATGGTCCAGTCGAACCACTCAATTAAGTTCCCAACGCTACCGGCGAGGATCTTTTTATATTTTATAGGCTCAGTTTTTGAGGAATTTGTTGCTATCATATCCATACTCCTGTTTTTTATTATCGTATTTCCACACAAATTATCATATAAAAGACATAATACAAGATATTTTTTTAGGAAAAAGACATTAATGACAATTAAACTTGATGAAGTTGACTATAAATGTATTGAGGTTTTAAAAAAACAGCCACAAGCAACTTGGCGAGAAGTCTCTGAAAAAGTCGATGTAACCGAGCGTACCGTTGCTCGTAGAATGCAAAAGTTATTAGATGAGAAAATCTTTCGAGTCTTAGGGGAGACAGATCCTTTAATTTTAAAAAAAGGAGGCGTTCACCATGTTTGGATTAAATGTAAATTAGGCATGGTAGAGCAAGTAGCAATAAGCCTTAAAAATATGGCTTGTTGCAAATTAACCTTAAGTCTTACAGGGGCTTATGATCTTTTTGCAGAATTTCACTTTGATAATCGAGAGGAGATGCTGGAATATACTTTTAAAATTATCCCCGCAATTGAAGGCGTTCAAACTTATGATAATAACGCAGTATTAAGGCATTTTAAGCAAGCGAGTAACCGTTCTTATCATCAAGAGAAACAACTCTCAAAAGATGAAACTCGCCTTATTGAACTCTTATTACAAGATGGTCGCTCAAAGATTACTGAGTTATCAGCTGCGCTTAATTTAAGTGCACCGACAGTAAAAGGGATGATCGATCAATTAGTAGAAGAGCGCATTTTAAGCTACAAGCTCGATATTGAACCCATATTAATAGGTTATGCCACAGAGGCAATTGTAGGATTAGAGGTTGCGCCTAGTGAAATGCAATCTGTGATTGATGTTTTACAAGAATCTGTCTTTACACGATGCCTTTTTGGTACAAGTGGTAAATCTCAAGTATTTTGGCATGTGGTACATAATGATAATCATGCCTTATGGAATTTGGTGGGGGAACTTTTAAAAGATTTTAAAGGAATTAATCGTATGAATCTTAATATGGTACTCCATGCCTATAAACGTAGTGGTTATATTCGGTAATCAAACAATAAATTGATACAAACTAAAATGCTTTAAAGCGATATTAGGAACCACTTAAAGTATGCGCCTAAATATAAGAAGTAAAGATAATGTATCTACTATGAAATATCTTGTAATGGCCATTTAATAGCCTATATCTCTAGTTTTTGATGTGGTATTTGGTTTCCTACATTTTTTTACATTAAAGATAAAAATATTACACTTGAATTTAAAATCTTATCATAAGTATAACTATATGAATAGTAAGTGATTTTAAATGATTCTAGAGAGTAACTACTACTAAAGTAGTAGTTAGTTTACTGCTTTTGTATTATTGAGCATTGTTACTTTTTCGAATATTGTAAATAGGTACCTAAATTTTGAAGTTAGTGACTATGAAGAGAGATCCTAGATTAATAGAATTTTCCCGGGAACATCATCTTGCGCTAAAGCTAGGGAGTACGTTAGCCAAGGCTAAAGACCTTGAAGCAGGGAATGCTGCCGTTGATGAGTATCGGACATTTTTACTAGCACACTTCTTAGAAGAAGAGCGTGATCTTTTAGAGATTATTAAAAAAATTGGTAATGACGCTGTTGGGGAACAGTTTTTACAAGATCACAAAGTGCTACGCGAATTCTTACAACAAAAGAATCTCTCTTTAGAGGCACTACAGGAATTTGGGAAACAATTAATAGCTCATACTCGCTTTGAAGAGCGTGAGCTATTTACTTTAATTCAGGAATTTTGGGATCAAAGCGACGAGATCTAATGGCGCTTATCTCAAAATTCTAGCTAAAAAATAGTCATGCTTAAAGTATAGTTAGCGTGGCTTAACGATCCCTATAATTACGAGAAAGGCGAGAGGTTAAATGATAATCTTATCGCCTTTTTGTTGTAAAAAAAATTAGATACTAAACAAGTGATATGACGATTTAGGCTAGATTTAAGGAAGTTGATCTAAACCATGCTCGACGGCATAAAGTGCCGCTTGAACTCTACTTGAAAGATTGAGCTTTCGCATCATATTTTGTACATGGACTTTGACTGTACTCTCTACAATATCTAGCTCTTTAGCGATCTCTTTGTTACTTAAACCTTTAACGATCCAATAGAGAATTTCCCGTTCTCTTGGCGTTAAAACATCATCTTCATATTGATTTTGAGATGGCGGTGCTTTAGGTGTTTCCGGCGCCCTTAATTGTTGGATGAGTTTTGTGGTCATTTCAGGCGATAAAACACTATCGCCTTCAAGTGCTTTACGGATACTTCTTAAAAGAAATTCGGTATCGATATTTTTTAAAAGATAACCGCGCGCGCCTAGACGTAATGCTTCTGTTAGATCTTGGCTATCTTCAGAAACTGTTAACATTAATACGGTTAAATCCGGCTCATGATTGAGCATTATGGGAAGCGCCTCGATCCCACGCATCGTTGGCATATCGATATCTAATAATACAACATCAGGATGGCACTGCTGCATCAATTTAACCCCTTCTAAGCCATCGGTTGCTTCCCCTACAATTTCAAATCCATCACTATTATCAATGAGAAAGCGTAATCCTTTACGAAATAATGGATGATCATCCACCAGTAGCACTTTAATGGGGCTTTGTGTCATCTATAAACTCCTTTCATAAGCAATATTACTTCTTTGGATAATGAGAGATAAAACGGTTCCTTTTCCAACTTGGGATTTGATGGTTAATACGCCATTAGCTTTTTCGGCTCGCTCTTCCATAATTAAAGTCCCGATATGACCTGCCTCTTTTTTCTTGATAAGTGTCTCTTGACTAAATCCTTGACCATTATCTGTAACTAATAGGGTAAAGCGTTCTTGAAATTGTTCAATATAAATTGTGACACATGTTGCCTCTGCATGCTTTCGAATATTTGAGAGCGCTTCTTGTAAGATAAAGATCACTTGAAGTTGCTTTTCAGGTGATAATTCCCGGCCTTGATCTAAATAATCATATTCAACTTGAATATTGGTCTGTTTTTTAAAGCGAGTAATCACATTTTGGATTGAATCTGCAAAGTTCCCAGGATTTAAACTCACTCTAAAATTAAGTAGTAATTCCCGAATGTTATCATAACTTTCTTGAATACCTTCTTTAATAAAGGTTAATGACTGATCGCGAATAGTGTGTTGATCTGTCACAATAGCTTTAGTTAAAAGTTGTGTTTGCATATTTAAAAAAGAGAGTGATTGGGCAATACTATCATGTAGTCCTTGCGCCATAAAGTTACGCTCTTCTAACACAAACATCTGTCTTTCTAACTGTTCTACCCGAAGGCTATCTAAGACTAATCCAAATTGGCGAACAGCGTTTTCAATGATATGGCTATCTTTTGCCGCATAATCATTTTTCTCTTTAAAAAAGAGATTTAAAGATCCCAACGTATCATCACTCATTGAGAGCTTAAAGCTCACTAAATGGTTGAGTTGATACTCCTGACATAGCGCTTCTATATTGCTATCTGTTGTCAGATTTTGCTGAAAAAACCGCTGTTTTTTCATTAAGGCAATCCCACAAAAGCAATCTTTGAGATTCGTACATTGTTCTGCAGTTAAAATATCTTCATGAAATCCCGCACTTGCAATTACTTCAGTGCTGTTTTTAGCCATATTTAAAAGACGAATAATACCGCCTTTAGCTTTAGAGAAGTCCATCACTAAACTTAAAAATTGTGTCGCAATAAAATCAATATCTTTACTACCTTGTAGTAAAGAAGAGACCCGATATAAAAAGGTAAGGTCTATATGTCTTTTTTGTAACTCTTCTGTTTTATTATCAACTAACGTCTCTAAATCATGATAGACATGACCTAACTCTTGAGACATCTGATTAAATCCTGCTGTGATTGCGCCTAACTCATTATTTAAATGAATTTTGACAGGTGCATTAAAATCTCCTTTGCGAACTTTTTCAATCCCTATATTGAGTTCCTTTAATGGGCGAATGACTAATCGTCTTAAAAAGATAAAGGAAAAAATAGAAGAGCTAATCGCAATCAATAAAATCACAACTTGTATCCAACGAAGCATCACAATACGTTCGGTATTATCCTGTTCAATAATATCCACAAGGGTTGAGATATTTTGTACAAACTCTTCAACCGTAGATAAGGTCAGAACTTCTTTATTAGGAGTTTTTACATTGAAATAGGGCAAAACATCGAGTGATTTTTGCTGAATAATCTCTAACTGATCGACAAAATTTTGATACTGTGCTTTATTATGAAATTTACGTTGAGAAAATTGCGCTATTCTCAGAAAGGCACGCTCAAACTCTTCTCGCTCTTGCATCATAGGCGTAGGATCTTCTAATTTTGAGAGCAAATACATATGAAAACATTGTTTACGAAGCGCGCCTACCTCATTAATCGTAATCCCGCGTTCTTCTAAGCGCCATGATAGATAGAGCGAAATTCCAATGAGGGAGGTTCCACCTATTAGCCAAATAGCAATCATCGCCATAAAAAGGGTGGATAGCCTATGGGGCAGTTTAACAAAGTTGTGCCATTTTTGAATTAACCAGGTCATACCGTACTTCTTTAAAAGAATCGCTCTTCACTTAAAATAGATCGAGAAAAAATAATCGCTTATTATTACAGATCAATCCTTTCTTACCTAGATTTCTTTTAAGAAAGTGACTGAAAACAGTAATGAAAAGAAGATATATAAGCCTCATCGTCCTATCTGTGATCATTTTTATCTTAATCTTCATCGTGATTTTAAGTGTTTAGAGGCATTATTGAACTTATAAAGGATGCTCAAGTTCCCAGATTTTATAAGCCTTATTCAACATAGATCGAGAGGAAAGATAACATTTAGGTAGAGTAATTAAGGGATATTGTGAGAGATAACGTTTTCGGTTCTTACGGGTTATGATTGAGATATGATGAATCATTTTCCATTTGATACTATCTTGGTTGCCGGATAAAGCACCTAATCTTGCCTCTTTTTGAAACCATGTACGATAACCGTAACGAAATAGGCTCATGATGGTGGTGCTATCTAAAAGAATAAATCCAGTTGCCTGTGTTAAACGTGCCGGTAAGGTTTTTGTATAATTACCTTCCATAACCCAGCTACTTTCATGAATAGCAAGATCATGAAGTGCCGAAAACTCCTCAAAAGGGCGAGGTTCCCAATTTGTATTGGAATAATGATATAACTGATCAAGATGGATGATGGGCAAATTTTGCTTGTGAGATATCCTTTGCGCAAGTGTTGATTTTCCACTATTTGAGGGCCCTAAGATAATAATTCTAGGGCCTAAAGATTCTAAGGAAGGAATTGTCATCATCGTTTTTTATGAACCACAACAAGATTTCTTCTCTTCAACTTGGGTATTTGTTGGTGTTACTGCAAATTTTCGATCTTCTTTTTTGCAGTTACAGTTTTTACATGTACAAGTTCCTGGAGGGCAATCACAAATGACCTCATCAACTGCAAAATCTTGTTTTAGTTCTAGAGCTTGACGAATATTCGCAATATCTTCAAGTGAGAGTACTCGATTTTGAATCATCTCTACAATGTGGCTTCCCACTTTTCGGGAGCAAATATGACCAGAGATCTCAGGATGATTACGAGAGCGATCTCCTTCTGCTATTGTTGGGAAATAAACATTATAACGTCCCCTTTTTCGCACACCGACCACACCTTTACGAACCAAGCGTGATAACATAACTTGGATAGTATTTGGTTGCCACTCAGTAGATTCACCTAAAATCGCAATGACCTCTTGACTCGTCGCCTGATTTTGCGACCATAAGACCTGCATAATAGTGAATTCAGATTGTGAAATTTTATTGGACGCCATCTTTTCCCTTTAAAATAATTGAAGATTTCGAATCTACTCAATAATTATAGACTAAATTTAAGATTTAAAGCGCTTTTCTCTCTATTAGGTATCTACTTATGACTGTAAAATCTTTTAGTAATATTCTTAGCACTCATGATCATTCATTGCCAATGTATCAAAAGATTAAAGAACATATCTTAGAGAAGATTGCTAAGGGGGAGTGGCGCGCAAATCAAAAACTTCCTTCAGAAAATGAGATATCCGCTGAATTAAATATTAGCCGAATGACGGTTAATCGTGCCTTTAAAGAGTTGACGGAAGAAGGTTATCTGTTTCGGGAAAAGGGCGCTGGTACTTTTGTTGCTGAGCCTTTTCAATTAATCCCTTTCTTTGAGTTAATGCCAATCTCTAAGGAGCTTGCGATTGAAGGTAATCCCTTTTCATCACAAGTTTTAAGACTTGAAAAGGCTCAAGATTCTCACAAGATTTGTGAGCGCTATTTTGAAAGTCGCGATAATGAATCCCTTTTTTTTAGTGAGATTCTCTATAAAAATGAGAAAACGCCTCTTCAATATGAAAAACGTTACGTTTTAACAACGTTTGCACCGCACTATTTAACGCAGGCTTTTCATAAAGCGTGCTCAACTGTCTATCTGCAAACTTTATCTCCGATCTTATCGCAAAAGCACACACTTGAAGCAATAATCCCTAATAAGCCCTTATCTCAGCTATTAGAGATTCCTAATACCGAGGCGTGTTTTAAGGTCGTGGAAATCCTTTTAATTAGAGGTAAAATCATTAGTTATGCAGAGCAGTTTTATCCAGCATCGCGTTATAAATTTCATAGTAAAATTTAAAGTAAAATTAATGCCCCCAAAAATATAAGATTACTAAATAGTGAGCTGTTTAATTATTTTAAGTATCTTCAAGCTATTTGGGGTTATTTAGTATTTCATAATCAATCGATCTTTATTGTAATTGATCAAAATCTATCAAGCCGATTTTGATCATACTAATAATGTATACCTTTAATGCTTCTTGATGAGAGATCTCAGGAATAACTTCCTTATCAACCATTGCAACGCAAAGATCAGCCATCTCCTTAATCCCCATTCTTCCTGCATCCGTAATGGCGTCTAATGTATCTTTTGTAAAGGACTTATCTAAATAGAGCTTTGAAACCCAGTCAGCACACGTTGCGAGCTTGTTAGATTCTAAGGCAAGCTCCCATTCTGCCATTGTTGCTGTATGCAAAGATCCCCCCTGAAACCACTCATTTGCCATTGTTTGTGAGAAGAGGTTTGAGGATAAAAGTAGTATTAAAAGTTTTTTCATACATGATCTATCTTATTGATTTTTTCTTATGATATCTGATAGTTACTGATAAGTCATAGTGAATCCTTTAAATCTTTTAAGTATCGACAATTAATTATCTCTACTACTAAATGAGTAGTTAGAATCTTCATAAAACCGCTTGTGATACCGCTTAAGACTTATTGAGTAATAGGGTATTTAAACATACCATCAAAGAGACCTTTTACAGTATCTCTCCTACAGATCTTCATAGGGTGTTATGAATGTTTAAAACAATATTTTCGTATGCTTTTCGCCCCTTTTACTTAGCCGCGAGTCTATATGTTATTGCCATTATTCTTTTGTGGTATCCCTTTGGCTATGAGGGCAATCAAAATTACCCATCCCTATTTTGGCATGGACATGAGATGATCTATGGCTTTGCTGGCGCCGTGATTGTAGGTTTTTTACTAACTGCTGTCAGTAATTGGACGAATAGACCTCCTACGAGTGGTTTTCCACTATTATTGCTACTAATTTTATGGGTTTTTGCGAGAATTACCGTCTATCTGCCATTAAATCAGATGGTGATTGTTTCAATGGTTTTTGATAGTAGCTTTTATCTATTGAGTGCTTTTTTTATTTTTAGATCCCTAATTCAGGCAAAAAATCGGGCCAATCTTTTAGTACCAATTGCGCTATTACTCTTTGCTGGTAGCAATGTATTACTCACAATGGCGCTATTAGGAAAAATCACGCTCTCTTTACTATCAATTATGCAGATTGGTATTTTAGGCGTTGTGGCTTTTATTGGCTTAATTGGGAGTCGAGTAATCCCCTTTTTTACAAGTATTACGCTTCAAAAACAAAACCAATTTTCAAAACGATACACCATGATTGCATTTATCACGCCACTATTAATGATGCTAGCGATGAGCTTTAATCTCTATCCCTTACTAGTATTTTGCTTAGGTGCTACCTTTGCAATCAATAACCTTTGGCAACTTTATCGTTGGTTTGATCTTAATATTTTAGCGCATCCTCTTTTATGGGTGCTGCATGTGAGCTTTCTTTTCATGGCAATTGGTGTTTTTATCATGAGTTATGCTTACGCCTTTAATCTATTATATTTACCTTTAGGGACACATATCATCGCTATCGCTAGTATTGCCTTAATTATTCAAGGAATGATGTCACGCACAGCCTTAGGGCATACTGGTCGGCAGATGGTTCTCCCTAAAAAGATGAGAATTGCATTTCTACTGATTATTATCAGCGCTATTATTCGTGCCATTGCTAGTTTTTATCCTGGAGATTATTGGCTTTTGACGATGAGTTCGATCAGTTTTGCGATCGCCTTTATGATTTTCCTCTTCTACTATTTACCCATACTAATAGGACCTAGTCGATCATAAATATCTCAATTTTAATGAGTGTTTTTTATGATCCTTAATAGATATTCCCCCAAAGATAAAAAACATCATTATTGATGAAGGAGCTAATAAGATGAATTATTTAGAGATGACAATTGGTGAGATTGTGGCCGATAATTTTAATTATTCGACCGTTTTTAGCCAATTTAATATCGATTTTTGTTGCCGTGGTCATCGCCGTTTACAGGTGGTGATTCAAGAGAAGAATATTGATGAAAAAGCATTAATACAGGCGTTAAAGCAGAGTGTAGAGATACAAGAGCAGTGTATTAATTTTAAAGAGTGGCCTTTAGCACTACTTGTTGATTATGTCACAAAATATCATCACGCTAAAATTCGTGAGCAAGGCCCTAAATTACTAAAGCTTTGCCATAAGGTTGCAAGCGTTCATGGAGAGATGCATCCTGAGCTAATACAAGTTGCAAGCTTATTTGAAAATTCATTACAAGATCTTTTTAGTCATTTAATGAAAGAGGATAATATTCTTTTCCCAGAGGTCTATCAATTAGCAGGAGAAACGCCAACGCTTAATAATAGCTGTTTTCCTACCATAGAAATGCCAATTAATGTGATGATGCAAGAGCATGACACTGAAGGAGAGCGTTTTAGAGAAATTGCCGCGCTGACAGATCAATATCACGTTCCAGATGATGCATGCCAGAGCTACCGATTAATGATGCATCAATTAAAGCAATTTGAGAAAGAATTACATGAACATATTCATGTGGAGAATAATATTATCTTTCCAGAAGCGATACGCCGTGAACGAGCTCTTAGAGCTCAATAACAAGAAAATTACGTTAGTTTATATAATAATAGCGGTAGATATCGCTCTTTTCAATTTTTTAATTAGTCAATTTTTGACTTGTTCTGTTTTAGCAGGTCACTATAGTGAAATCGGTTTAAAAGTGACTGAATCAGATTGCCGGCGCATCGGTTATGAGAAGCGCAGGAATAGTTCTATCCGGCATCGTGCAAGCTTATTTGATACACAATCTGTACCCTTAATATTTTTAAAATAGTGTTTCTTAAACCGAATCTACTATAATTGATTTTGAGTTAGGAATATTAAAAGAGAGACAGAAGTTTTTCACCTTAAAGCGTATCTAAGCCATGTTCTATTGCATAAATTGCCACTTGTACTCGGCTAGATAGTTCAAGTTTGCGTAAAATATTTTGCACGTGAACCTTGACGGTACTCTCAGTAATATCGAGTTCTCGTGCAATAACTTTATTACTCACGCCTTTGACAATCCAAAAAATAATCTCCCGCTCTCTAGGCGTTAATAATTCATCTTCTTGTATTTTAGGAATTGGTTTTGGCGCTATTTCTTTAGGTGCTCTGATCTGATGGATGAGTTTAGTTGTCATCTCCGGTGATAGAACATTATCGCCTTCTAATGCTAAGCGGATGCTTTTAAGCAGAAATTCAGTATCAATGTTTTTTAAAAGATAGCCCCGAGCTCCTAAACGTAAGGCTTCTGTGAGATCTTGGCTATCTTCAGACACGGTTAACATCAAAACGGCAAGGTCAGGGCGATGATTTAACATTAAAGGGAGCGCTTCAATACCGCGCATAACCGGCATATCAATATCTAATAAGACAATATCAGGGTTAAGTTGTTGCGTCATCTTAACGCCTTCTAGCCCATCCGTTGCTTCTCCAATAATTGTAAAATCACGATCTTGATCAATTAAAAACCGTAAGCCCTTACGAAAAAGCGGATGATCATCAACTAAGAGTATTTTAATGGGATGCGGCATCATTGATCTCCTTTTGTGTGATGTCTGTTCGGTGAATTGTTAACAAAATAGTGGTTCCTTTATCTATTGCAGATTCAATGCGTAAATCTCCAGCAGCTCTATTGGCTCTCTCTTCCATAATGAGTGTTCCAATATGTCCATCTCTCTTTTTTTGTGCAAGAAGTGCATCATCAAAACCCACTCCATTATCTTGAATAAGAAGTGTGAAACGCTCTTGAAGCTGTTCTATTTGAATTTTTACCAGAGAAGCCTTAGAGTGTTTACGAATATTAGAAAGTGCTTCTTGTAAGATAAAGATCACTTGTAATTGAATGTCAGGTGAAAGCTCACGACCTTGATCTTTAAAGTGATAGTTAACGGTAATTTCTGATTGTCTTTTAAAGCGCTCAATCACATTTAAGATAGAGTCAGAGAAATTCCCCGTGATCATGCTGACTCTAAAATTTAATAATAGCTCTCTTACATCATCATAACTCTCTTGAATACCCTCTTTAATAAAGGTAATCGCTTGATCTCTAACATCGATTTGATCATTCTCAATGGCTTTGGTTAAAAGCTGAGATTGAATATTTAAAAATGAGAGGGATTGCGCAATACTGTCGTGTAATCCTTGTGCCATAAAGTTACGCTCTTCAAGGACCGCCATCTGCCTTTCGAGTTGCTCAAACCGAAGATTATCTAAGACTAATCCAAATTGTCTTGCAGCGCTTTCTAAAAGATCACTATCGCCTATATTAAAGTCTTGCTCATGATTAAAAAAGAGATTTAAAGATCCTAAAGCTTCATCAGACATAGAGAGCTTAAAGCTTACAAGATGCTCTAAGCTATATTTTTGGCACAAAATATCTAAATCATTATCCGTGACTAAGCTTTGCTGGTAAACAGCATTTTTTTGTAATAATGCCTGACCACAAAAACAATCATGAAGATGATTGCATTGTGGCGCTAGTAAAATATCTGGTTGGAAACCAGAGCTTGCGATAACTTCGCTGGACTCTTTATTGGGATGTAAAATCCTGATCATACCTGCTTTTGCATTTGTAAAATCTATCGTTAGCTCCAAAAACTGGCTAGCAATAAAATCAATATCTTTATGATTTTGTAGCAATGAGGAGATCTTATATAAAAATGTGAGGTCTTGATGCCTTTTTTGTAACTCTTGGGTTTTGATATCGACCATTTTTTCAAGATCATGATACATATGCTCAAGATCTTGTGTCATCTGGTTAAACCCTAAAGCGATCTCTCCTAACTCATTATTTACATCGACTTTAACCCGTGTTTTAAAATTACCTTGCCGAATCTTTTGAATGCTGTGACTAACATGGGTTAAAGGATCAATAACGAGTTTTCGTAGTAACTTTGATGAGAGGAAAGCGGAACTAATAGCCATTATTAGAAGTATCGCCTGAAACCAACGTAGAAAAATAATACTCTGTGTATTATCACGTTCGATAATGCTTACTAAAGCCGAGATCTCACTCACAAAAGCTTCAATCATATTTAGTGAAATTGGTTCATCACTAGAGATTTCAGGATTTAAATGGGGCAATATCTCCCGAGATTTTTGTTTAATAATCTCTAACTGATTGATAAAGTCCTGGTACTGTCTTCGAGTATTAAAGTTATGTTCTGAAAATAGGGAGATCTTATCGACGATCTTAATGAAGTTTTGATACTCCTGTTGCTGCTTTTGAATGTCATTCGTTTGTGCGAGTGATAATAGATAAAAGGTCTGCTTTCGAAGGCTACCGACTTCATTAATTGCAATACCTCGCTCTTCTAAACGCCAGGAGACATTTAAAGATAATCCTATAAGGATCAAAGCCCCAAGAAGCCAAACTATGATAAGAGATATCAGTAAGCTTGAGAGTCGATGCGGTCTTTGAAGAAGGTTATGCCATCTATTTTTAAACCATTTCATTAAAATTAGCTCTTATTGATATAGTGATTGCTTAAGCCATTATTACAGATAATAAGATCATTTTATTTATTTCAATAAAATGATCTTTTATATTCTCTCTTCCTTGTTAAAAATAGTCTCTAAAGTCGAAGATTGGTTATCTTGAGGATTTACGGCGCACAAGTTGGGGCGTTCTATTTAAAAAGACTAATGTTCCAAAGCCACTCCAAATATGCACAAGTCTTGTAAAGGGGAAGATAATAAAAAGTGTCATTCCCATAATCATGTGAAGTTTAAAGATTAGACTAGCACCGACCATATATTCAGATGCGCCGCCTCTAAACGTCACAATATGCTGTGCCCATTTCATCAGTTTGAGCATCTCATCACCATCTAAATGGGTGCTAGAGACAAAGATGGTTGCAAGCCCCAGTAAGAGTGTTAATAAAATCCAGATTAAGACAAGTTTATCGCGCCAACTACTATTTCTAAGCAATCTAGGAGAGCTAAATCGGCGGTAGATTAACATTAATAACCCTACCAATGCCATAGTTCCCATAATGCCACCAGCAGTCATTGCCAATAACTGTTTTGCACTGTGACTAACCCCTAAAGTATCCCATACAATGACAGGCGTTAATAAGCCCACAAAGTGACCGGCAAAGAGTCCTAAAATTCCTAAATGAAATAAAATATTCCCCACTCGTAAATACTTAGGTTGTAATAATTGGCTAGAATCGGCTTTCCAACCATATTGCTCTCTATCAAAGCGAACAAGACTTCCTAATAGGAAGATCGTTAACGCAATATAGGGATAGATGCTAAAAAAGAATATATTCATCGTTTTAACCTCTTATTGTCGATTGATGCTTCACATCTTGTAGGTTGATGGCAAAAGATTGTTGGTTTTGAGAAAGTCCTTGTTGAAGATAGCCACATGTAGGCTTAAGAAGCGGTTCAACCCCTTCACTAGATGGGCCAAAGAGTTCCATCGCTTCATCCATATCACGAACAGGGGCTACTTTTAACGGCTCAGGAGGAATAGGGGATAAAATCACAAGAGCCTCTAAAACAGCGGCATAAGGCGATTCACTTTCTTGTAAATTCCCCCAAATATGGGCAATGACGTGGACTGCATCTCCGAGCATCTCCTTGGCTTTTTCAGAATCCACTAAAGAGAGAAACTCCATAAATAGTGGCAGATAATCAGGAAGTTCATTAGCTTCTGGTTCAAAGCCTGCGTTTTGATATTCATGAAGTAGATCCACCATTGCTTGGCCTCGTTCTCGATCCTCTCCATAAAGATGCTCAAAGAGGTGAAGGGCATGGTGTTTGTTTCGATCAAAGGTGGTGACATAGTTCTCCTGAAGCTCTAGGAGCGTTTGATTTTGTAAAAACTCAAAGAACGTCAAAAGTAACTTGCCATTGGGGAGTTCTTCTGCAAACTTTGCCATTTCAGGGAGTTCGTCATACCACTGTTGTTCTGGATAGACGAGTAATAGTGATAACAATTTAAAATGGTTTTTCATTATTTACTCCTTCATTGCGGCTTGCTGCGCTTGTTTTTCACGTTTTAAAAGATCTTTAAAGTGAATGGGAGAAACTTTAGTTCGGCCAAATAGACTCTCTTTACTAACCCCATCAGAGCAGCCATTACCCCAAGAGAAACCACAACTCCCTTTTTCAGTAAATGTCTCATCAGCGACTTCCTTATGACTTGTGGGAATCACAAAGCGATCTTCATAATTTGCTATTGCCATAATTTGATACATCTCTTCAATTTGGTGGGCTGTTAAGGAGAGCTCACTCTCTTTTAAAATTGCTAAAGCTTCCTCTTTTGTGCGAATAGTCTTTTCTCGCATATAACGGCGCATGGTAATCATGGTGTTAAGCGCATCTAAAATCGGTGCTTCTTTGCCGGCAGTTAAAAGATTTGCTAAATATTGCAAGGGAATTCGAAGATCTTTTACATCCGGAATTAAGCCATTTTTACCAATGACGCCAGATTCCATCGCTGATTGAATAGGTGAGAGCGGCGGAATATACCAAACCATTGGTAATGTTCGATATTCAGGATGTAATGGGAAAGCGATCTTCCAATCGACAGCCATTTTATAAACTGGTGAGTTTTTAGCAGATTCAATCCAGTCCGCAGGAATGCCTTGCTTTAATGCCTCTTTGGCGACAACAGGATCATTAGGATCTAAAAAGATATCTAATTGTGATTGATAGAGATCTTGAGGATCTTCAATAGAGGCAGCTTCCTCAATTTTATCAGCGTCATATAGAAGGACACCAAGATAACGAATACGACCAACGCAGCTCTCAGAACAGATTGTCGGCATTCCCGCTTCAATACGAGGATAACAAAAGACACATTTCTCTGATTTTCCCGTTGTCCAGTTATAGTAAATCTTTTTATAAGGACATCCAGAAACACACATGCGCCAGCCCCGGCATTTATCCTGATCAATAAGGACAATTCCATCCTCTTCACGTTTATAGATGGAGCCAGACGGACAACTTGCAACGCAAGCGGGGTTTAAGCAATGCTCACAAAGGCGAGGCAGATACATCATGAAAGTATTTTCAAAAGCGCCATAGATATCTTTTTGAATACCATCAAAGAGCCTATCTTTGGCGCGTTTTTTAAACTCTCCACCAAGGTCATCTTCCCAGTTTGGTCCCCATTCAATCTTTTCCATCTTTTCACCAGTCAATAAATTGATAGGGCGAGCGGTTGGCGGGGTTTTCATATCAGGCGCGGTTTGAAGATGCTGATAATCATAGGAGAAGGGAATATAGTAATCATCAATTGCCGGCATATTGGGGTTGGCAAAGATATTACTTAATACTTTAAAACGCGTTCCTTGTTTTAACTGAAGTTTTCCTTTTTTATTACGAACCCAGCCCCCTTTATGAATCTCTTGATCTTCCCAGTTTTTAGGATAGCCAATCCCCGGTTTTGTCTCGACATTATTAAACCATGCGTATTCCACACCATCACGGCTCGTCCAGACATTTTTACAAGTCACGGAGCAGGTATGACAGCCAATACATTTATCGAGGTTTAACACCATGCCGATTTGTGCTCTAATTTTCATTCTCTTACTCCTTCTTTAAGCCTGTGATGCTGTTTTTTGTGAAGATGCGGTTTCTGGTTCATCCATCCAATCCACATTTTTCATTTTACGAATAACGACAAACTCATCACGATTTGTCCCCACGGTGCCATAGTAGTTAAAGCCCCATGAAAGCTGCGCATAACCCCCGATCATATGGGTGGGTTTCATGACAATTTTAGTCACTGAGTTATGAATCCCCCCGCGCTTTCCAGAAACCTCAGCGCCGGGAACATTAATAATCTTCTCTTGCGCGTGATACATCATGGTTAAGCCATCTGGGATTCTTTGGCTAACAATCACACGTGCCGTTAAAGTTCCATTGACGTTAAAGACCTCAACCCAATCGTTATCGACTAATCCTGCCTTTTTAGCATCCCCTTCAGAAACCCAAATATGAGGTCCTCCACGAGAAAGGGTTAACATTCGGATATTGTCAGAATAAGTACTGTGAATTCCCCATTTTTGATGCGGGGTAATAAAGTTCAGCGTAATTTCAGGGTTACCGTTGCCGTATTTTCCTAATACCTTTTCGGTTGTTTTAAGATCAACAGGGGGTTTATAAACCGTCAATCCCTCCCCAAATGCTCGCATCCATTGGTGATCTTGATAAAACTGCTGACGACCAGTAATGGTGCGCCATGGAATAAGTTCATGCACATTGGTATAACCTGCGTTATAGCTCACCTCCTCACTTTCAAGTCCTGACCAAGTGGGGGAGGAGATAATCTTGCGAGGTTGTACTTGAATATCTCTAAAGCGAATCGTGTCATGCTCACGTGGCAATGCTAAATGAGTATGATCAATTCCGGTATTTTCAGAAAGGGCTTCCCAGGCTTTTACTGCCACATGACCATTGGTTTCAGGAGCAAGCGTTAAGATCATTTCTGCCGCATCAATAGCGCTATGGATCTTCGGTTGTCCTTCGGCAATTCCTTTATGCTGGGTCTTATTAAGCGCTTTAAGGAATTTAACTTCATTTTCTGTGTTCCAGCTAATTCCTTTTCCGCCATTACCGATGCTTTCAAGGAGCGGACCTATTGAGGTGAATTTTTCATAAATCGTACTATAATCACGTTCAACAATGGTTATTGCCGGCATGGTTTTTCCTGGAATAGGTTCACATTCACCAAGCTTCCAATCTTTTGCATCAAAAGGTTGTCCCAGTTCTTGCGGCGTATCATGCATTAAAGGCGTTAAGATGAGATCCTCTTGTGTACCAAGATAATCACCGGCAATTTCATCAAACTTTTTCGCAAGATCTCGGTAAATATTCCAATCCGTTTTACTCTCCCAAAGAGGCTGAACAGCCTCGCTTAAAGGATGAATGAAGGGATGCATATCCGAGGTATTTAAGTCATCTTTTTCATACCATGTCGCTGTTGGTAAAACGATATCAGCATAAAGACAGGTCGTTGACATCCTAAAGTCTAAGACCGTTAAAAGATCGAGTTTTCCTTCAGCTGCGGGTCTGACTTTAATTGATTCAGGTTTTAAGCAATCTTCTTCTTCGCTTAATAGGGCATTTTGGGTTCCTAAAAGATATTTAAGGAAATACTCATGTCCTTTACCGGAAGATCCTAAGATATTCGAGCGCCAGACAAAGAGGTTTCTCGGGAAATTCTTTGGATTATCAGGATCATTACATGCCATATCTAAAGAGCCATCTTTTAGGCGCTCTACGGCAAAGCTAATCGGATCTTTCCCTGCAGCTTTCGCTTGCTTGGTAATTTCTATGGGGTTTTCCCCCAATTGCGGCGCAGATGGTAACCAACCTAAACGTTCAGCTTTTGCGTTATAATCGAGCATCGTCATATTTGCCATATCACCTTGATGGCTCGGTGCGATCACTTCATCTAAGCCTAAACGCTCATGACGCCATTGGCTTGTGTGTGCATAAAAAAAGGATGTCCCATTCATTTGACGAGCAGGGCGAACCCAGTCTGCGGCAAATGCAAGGGGTGCCCAGCCTGTTTGTGGTCTTAGCTTTTCTTGTCCAACATAGTGGGCCCATCCACCACCACTTTGACCAATACAACCGCACATCATTAACATATTAATAATGCCGCGATAGGTCATATCCATGTGATACCAATGGTTTAATCCAGCACCTACTATCACCATACTTCGGCCATTGGTGTCATGAGCATTTTGCGCAAATTCTCTAGCAACTTGAATCACTAATTCAGGCTTAACACCGGTATGTTTCTCCTGCCATTTGGGTGTATAAGGAATGTCTTCCATATAATTTTTCGCGACTCCCGTACCACCAAAGCCACGATCAACCCCATAACTTGCCGCTAAGAGATCAAATACGGTTGTTACATAAGTTGTATTACCGTCTGCAGTTTGTATTGTTTTAACAGGAATATTGCGCACAATTGTTTCAGTTGCATCTTTGCCACCAAAGTAATCAAAGGTAACGCCTAGGATTTCATCATGTTGTTCTTTAAGGGTTAGTTGTGCTTGGATCTCAGTGTTATCAGCGCTTTCAGATTTTAAGTTCCAACGCCCCTTTTCTCCCCATCTAAACCCGATAGAACCTTTAGGGGCTACAATATCACCACTTTTTTCATCAATAACAAGTGTTTTCCATTCAGGATTATTGGTTTCATTAAGGTTATTATCTAAGTGACTGGCTCTAAGGTAATAGCTTGGAACCCATCTATCCCCTGATTTTTCAAGCGTTACTAACACCGGCATGTCGGTTAATCGGCGGCAATAATCAACAAAGTAAGCAGAAGGGTTTTCTAAATGGAACTCTTTTAAAATGACATGACCCATCGCCATTGCCATTGCCGCATCGGTTCCTTGCTTGGGGTTCATCCAGATATCACTAAATTTCACCATTTCGCCATAATCAGGCGCTACAGCAACCGTTTTTGTCCCTTTATAGCGCACTTCGGTATAAAAGTGTGCATCGGGTGTTCTAGTCATTGGCACATTAGAGCCCCACACCATAAGATAATTGGCGTTATACCAATCTGCGGACTCAGCAACGTCTGTTTGCTCTCCCCAAACTTGAGGACTTGATGGCGGAAGGTCACAATACCAATCATAAAAAGAGAGCGGAACACCCCCAATTAAGCTCAAATAACGAGATCCAGCAGCATAGCTCACCATCGACATCGCCGGAATTGGTGAGAATCCAAAAATTCTATCAGGTCCAAACTCTTTAATCGTAAAAGCATTAGCCGCGGCAATAATTTCATACGCTTCATCCCATGAAGTTCGCACAAAACCGCCTAAACCTCGGCGCTCTTTATAACGCGTTGCTGATTCAGGATTTTGAGAGATCTCATTCCAAGCTGAAATAGGATCTAATGTTTGGCGTTTTTCTCGCCACATTTTTGCAAGCTCAGATCTAAGCATTGGGTATTTAACGCGCTGTGTGGAATAAACATACCAACTGTAAGAAGCCCCTCGAGGGCAGCCTCTTGGCTCATGATTAGGAAGGTCTGGGCGAGTTCTTGGATAATCTGTCTGCTGCATCTCCCAAGTAATGAGCCCACTTTTAACAAAAACCTTCCAGCTACAAGAGCCCGTGCAGTTTACCCCATGGGTTGAACGGACCACTTTATCGTGCTGCCAACGCTGTCTGTAAGCTTTTTCCCATGTGCGGTCTTCTGTGACTACTGCGCCATGATTATCAGAGAAAGTCTCTTTGGCTTTGCTTAAAAAATTTAATCGATCTAAGAAATGACTCATTGTGAGCTCCCTTTATGGTATCTGCTTTATCTATCTGTTTTAGTGTAAGATTTTCAATAAATGAGCGCTATTAGTATGAAGTAGCACTACTTTTAGATGCTAACTACTTCTAAAGAGTTAGATTAGTGTTATGAATGAAGGATCAAAGAGAATGAATAGATTTAAATGTTTATAGTTAAGAAGGGAATCTAAGGCTCTTTAAAGAAGCTGGCGTAAAATACCCCTTTGATTCTTGCTGACTATCTTGAAGTTCTCTTTTCTAGCATTTAGTAATGGCTTTTCTTCTAGTGTAAAAGCCGTAGTTAAGCAGTAGACAAGAGAGATAAAAGATAATAAAAATGATTAACGCAAGTTCAGCACTTCCTGTTGCGGCAATGGATGAGCCAAAACTTTTAGGGATAAAAAAGCCACCAAAAGCTCCAACAGCGCCCATAAAACCCACAACAGTGGCAGACTCTTGAATAGCTTTTTGCTCCGCTAATGCAGGATCTTTAGTTTTATATTGATGAGATTGCATAAAAACGCGGGGCGCTTGCGCAAATACAGAACCGCTTGCAATTCCGCTAAAAGCAAATAGAAAAAGGAAACTGATAAAAAAGCCTATGAAACTCCCGGCACTTCCATTTTTGGGTAAAAAGAGAATAACCCCAATAACCCCTATTATCATCATGATATAGCTAAAAGCGGTGACAAAAGAGGGCCGAATTTTATCTGAGAGCATTCCCCCTATCACGCGCCCAATTGCTCCTAGAAAAGGTCCTATAAAGGCTAATTTAATAGGATCAATTGCCGGAAAAGATTGAGAGGTTAGAAGCGGAAATGCCGCAGAGAATCCGATAAAGGAGCCAAAAGCCCCGATATATACCCAGCACAGTAGCCAAGTATGAGGTCTTTTAAAAATCACGAGTTGAGATTTAATGGATCGATTTTGTCCGGCAATATTATCCATTCCAAAAAATGCTAGTAACGTGCTAAGAAGAATAAACGGCACCCAAATATAACCGGCATTTTGTAGCCAAATTTTGGTTTCAATACCATTTTGCATAATGACTTGAGGCTTGCCGCCTAATACGCCAAAAACACCTACCGTGATAATTAAAGGAATAACTAATTGCACAACAGATACGCCAAGGTTTCCAAGCCCACCGTTAATCCCTAACGCACCGCCTTTCTCTTTTTTTGGGAAAAAATAACTGATATTAGACATCGAGGAGCTAAAATTAGCGCCCCCAAATCCGCATAATAGTGCCAAAATTAACATCGTACTGTATGGCGTTTGTGGATTTTGTACGGCAATACCAATTCCAATTGCAGGAATTAAAAGAGTCGCCGTTGAGAATGCTGTCCACCTTTGTCCCCCAAAAAAGGGAATGACAAACGAGTAAAATATTCTTAATGTAGCGCCAGATAGTGCCGGAATTGCCGCTAACCAAAAAAGCTGATTAGCGCTATAGCGAAAACCGATAGAGGGTAATTTAACAACAGTAACACTCCAGACTTGCCATATTGCAAAAGCCAGCATGAGTGCAAATACTGAAATCCAAAGATTTCTGCGGGCAATTTGTCGTCCCTTTGTTGCCCAAAATTCGCTATTTTCTGGTTGCCAGTGATCTAATGTTCTCATGAAAAATCCTTGTATAAGTCATAAACCTATTGTTTACAGCTCTACATTAAGGAATTTTTTTAATGAACAATATTAGTCAATAGAGTAACAATATGAACTAATTAGTAGTAGTTAACTAACAGTTTATTTACTACTTTAGAGTTATAACGTCATTCAAGATGTCATCAATTTAATATCATTATTGATGACTTTAAATCGAATAATAAAGATATTGATTACTAATTGTTTCCAATAAAATTATCTCTTTAACTTTTTGTAAGGATTTTACGATTTATTTAGTGATTTAAAAAAGCAATCAACCCCCTATATTCTCGTAAAATAGTAGCTATACCACTGATTTTAAATGTTATATTTCGTTTTTATATGTAAATGATATATCGTTTCTACTTTTTGTGTTGTTAGTATGAAAACAGAGCATTATTCCCATAATTTATAACAAATAAGAGGATGGATTATCATGGAAAGTAAAAATTGGACTAGAAGAGATCTATTGAAAGTTATTGGCGCAACCGCTGGTGGTGCGGTGTTGTATCAAGCGATGACATCACTTGGATTTGCAAATGAGAGTCATTTTAAAGGCGCTCCTCATTTAACAAATGCGCCAAAAGGAGCAAAGGTACTTATTTTAGGCTCAGGAATGGCAGGTTTAGTTGCGGCACATGAATTATTAAAAAGTGGCTATGATGTAGAACTACTAGAATTTAATGATCGAGTAGGGGGAAGATCATGGTCTATCCGTGGTGGAGATACTTATACTGAACTTGGTGGCGAAACACAGCATTGCCAATTTGATAAAGGTTTATACCTCAATCCTGGTCCTTGGCGAATTCCTTATCATCACCATGGATACTTACATTACGCTCGTGAGTTTGGTGTTTTAATGCAACCCTTTAATCAGTTTAATCAAAATGCCTATCTGCATAATTCTAAGGCTTTTGGCGGTAAGCCTCAGCGTTATAAGCATATTATGACGGATTTTAAAGGTGCGACAAATGAGCTTTTAGCAAAAGCCATTAATCAAAATGCTTTAGATGAAGCCTTGACGAATGAGAATAAAGAACAGCTTCTAGAAGCATTAAAAACTTGGGGGGCGTTAGATAAAGATTATCGATATACAGCTGCTAGTGGGTCGCCTTATCGTGGCTGGGCAGAGGATGCCAATGCTATTCATGATAATATCCCTTCCGAACCCATTAAGCTTGATGATATCTTAACTTCTAATCTTTGGCAGAGCTTAAGTGTGCCTTTTGATTATGAATATGCACCATCCATCTTCCAACCTGTGGGTGGGATGGATCAGTTGCCTAAAGCGATTGCAAAAACGTTTCCCGAGAGAATCACCTTTAAAGCAAAAGTGACAAAAATTATCCAAGATGAAAAAGGTGTAACGGTAACCTATCAAGATCTTGCCAATAACAATCAAGAGAAAGAGGTTAAAGCTGATTGGTGCGTTTGTACGATTCCATTTTCCGTATTATCCCAAATTGAAAATAACCTCAATAACAAGATTAAAGATGGGATTGCTGATATTCACTATGGTGCCTCTTTCAAAGCTGGGATTCAATTTAAACGAAGATTCTGGGAAGAAGATGAACATATCTATGGGGGCATTACCTATACAGATCTTCCTATAGGACAAATGTCATATCCTAGTAATGACTTTTTATCTAAAGGTAAAGGCGTTGTACTATCCTCTTACCTATTTGGCTCCGAGGCTTTTAAATTCTCATCATTAACCCCAAAAGCGCGGCTACAAAAGGTCTTTAATGATGTAAAAGCCATTCACCCACAGGCAGCAGCAGAATTTGATAATGGGTTTTCTGTCGCCTGGCATAAGTCTCCCTTTACATTAGGTTGCTATGGTTTATGGACGCCAGATAAGCGTAATCAATATTTTAAAACAGTAACCACAATGGATAATCGGATTGTGCTTGCTGGTGAGCATCTCTCTTATATTCCTGCCTGGCAAGAAGGGGCGATTCTTTCCTCATTAGAAGCGATTCGTCAACTTCATATTGCCGCAACTTCAACAAAATAAAGGAGATATCTCATGAAAAATTTACTTTTAATGATTGCATTTGTATTACCTATTGTCAGTTACGCAGATGGAACAGGATTGCCGATGAAAGCTAATGATTACGGCACAGATGGGCAGGAGATCTATAATTCTTTATGTGCAAGTTGCCATATGGTTGATGGGAAAGGGGCAAAGGGGGCAGGATTTTACCCAAGTCTTGTTAAAAATCCAAAACTAGAATCCCCCATCTATATTCAAGATGTAGTCCTTTACGGCGTTCATGCAATGCCTTCTATTGGTGGTTTATTAGATGATACGCAAATTGCGAATGTTATTAATTATGTGCGAACGCATTTTGATAATCACTATACCGATAAAGTCTCTCCTAGTGATATTACAAAATTGAGAGCGCCTAATTATCAATATGATACCGCATTTGAGTAAGGTGCTAGATCATCTACCCATTAAAAACAAAGATAGAATGGCATGATCTTTTAATGTTAAAAATTTTAATGAATAAGATTGATGCCATCACTATTTATTTTAAGGCTTAGCATCATGCAAGATGATGGATTGAGCGCACTTTGAGAGTTATAGCAATATTATTGTTAGAGCTTTTAGCTTCTAATAGTCAAATTATGAAAGGTCTCAGGTGTTAGCACAATTAGCCATATAGATTATGAGGTGATTAAAATGATTTCAACCATTATCACAGCCCTTTTACCTATTTTTTTAACGGTCTTGTTAGGATATTTCGCAGGAAAACAGCATAAATTTAATGCCGATCAAGGGGCGATTTTAAACAAAATGGTGATGCTTTACGCTTTACCACTATCTCTTTTCTCCGGAATGTTAGCGAATAAGCGCTCTCAAGTATTACAGTTAGAGTGGGTATTTCTCTTATTGGCCCTAGCATTTATAGTGGGATATATTATTGTTTTTTTTATCTCCTATAAGATCTTCAAACGGGAGATTAAAGTCGCTGTTTTACAAGCTCTAGCAATTACTTGTCCCTCTGTTCCTTTTGTTGGAACGCCTGTCTTGGGATACATTTATGGAGATATTAGTATTATACCCATAGCAATATCGGCCCTGATCATGAACTTATTTCAGGTACCCTTTGCGATTTATATCCTATCAATGGATGAAAATAGCGATAACCGGTCATTAAAAGCAATTGGTAATAATATTAAGAAAACATTTATCGAGCCTGTTGTTTGGGCTCCTATTACTGCCTTTATATTGCTAATTGCTAATGTCTCTATTCCTGATAATATCAGGTCAGCCTTTCAGCTCTTAGGGAACGCATCTAGTGGTGTAGCGCTCTTTTCTGCCGGAATTATGATGTACTCTTATCAGGTGACATTTTCTAAGAATGTCGCAATATCAGTTGTTTCTAAAAATTTCTTATTGCCGATAGCAATCGCTTTAGTAGGATTTTTATTAAATATAAAACCTGACTATTTAAATATATCGGTCATTATTGTGGCTATTCCTTCAGCAACTATTAGTACAATTTTAGCTATTCAATACAAAGTTGCCGAGAAAGAGATGACTTCAACCCTCTTTTATAGCATTATTGTTTCGGTAGTCTCTATGAGTCTATTTTTGGCACTGTTTCACTAGACTTTAATCAAATCCGTTTGATAGATTATTAATGTCGAAATGTTATAGTAAATTCGGTTTAAGAAGAACAAGTCTTAAATAGCTGGCACGGGATTTTAGAAAGAACACGAAACATTCTCGCAACCCTTGCATGAATCTATAAAGGTACGTATTAAACAGTGCTTGCAAGATGCCGGATAGAACGTATTTCTATTGTTAATAGCCGATACGCCGGCATTTAAATCAGCCTGTTTTGAGCCTATTTCTCTATATTTAAAAAGGTCACTTTGAGTTGGCCTTTAAATATTAATAGGGTAGAGAGAGTGTACCAAATTAGCCGGCTCGCTGCCAGATAGAACGATTCTTACTCTCCTCATAAGCGATGCGTGAGCAATCTGATGCAGTCACTTTGAAACCGATTTAAAAAAATCGTGATCTATTGGTAAGCATGCATCATGAGATAAGTCAATAGCGCAAGCACTAGATTACAGATTTCTATAAAAGCCCTTTATTATTATTTTTAATCCCGTTAGACTATACCCATGAACTAACAACCTGTATATACAACTTATACACTAAACTTGTATATACATCTAATAAAACTTGAAGGGGCTTTTTATGATTGATATTGCGCTACTAACGGCAGTATTTATAGTGGGGTTTAATGGATCGTTACACTGCGTTGGTATGTGTGGTCCCATTGTCGGTATCTTGGGGATGAATACTGAAACCAATAGTCATGGTAAGAAGATAGGAACGGCTATTTGTTACAACCTTGGGCGCATCACAACATATATGGGATTAGGGCTTATTGCCATGATACTGAGTATCGCAATGAAAGATCTAAAACCTCTGCAAATCATCGTACGTTATTTTGCCGGAATTGTAATGTTATTTGTGGCATTACAGCTTATAGGATTCCCTCAATTTTTAGCCTTTATTGAAAAACCTCTACATAAACTATCTCGTCCGATCTCACAATTAACGCGGAAGTTTTTCCCTATAAAAACGTTATTTGGCGCTTATACTGCAGGACTTGCTTGGGGGTTATTACCATGCGGAATGGTTTACGCTGCATTTGCCATGAGTTTAGGGGCAAAAGGCTTTTTAGGAGCGCCGCTTGCGATGTTACTTTTTGGGTTAGGAACGCTCCCTATGATGCTGACATTGAGTATTTCAGGAAACTTTTTTGGTGGGCTTTTCTCATCTCCTAATGCCAGAAGAATTGCCGGTGGGTTAGTTTTTATCATGACAATATTTTATATGGGATCCATGTTAATGGCTGATTTAGGAAAAGGCGGGCATGCCCATCATGATCATGGTAGCCATGCCGGAATGGATCACTCGAATATGGATCATTCGAACATGGATCATTCGAGCATGGATCATTCGAATATGGATCATTCGAATATGGATCATTCGAATATGGATCATTCGAATATGGATCATTCGAATATGGATCATTCGAATATGGATCATTCGAATATGGATCACTAATAGATATCTCATAATGATCTAGATAGTTCATTATGCAACAGTTTGTAGAAACTCTAGGGAAGAGCTTTTATCTCAAGGATGAGATTTCTACTCTTAAAATATTGTATTTGGCAATCGTAATGATCGCTCTTTGAGTATTTTTCATGCTATGCATCCCAATCCCATCTGTATGAAGATCGTTATGATTGCCAACACAATATATTGCTATATTATCCCATAATTTGACTAATCATTAGGTGCTACCTCATCTATCTTTAATAAATTGGTGATGAAAAGAGCCGTAAACAGAAGTCTAGTTGCGATGTTATATGAGATAAATCATCATATTTTAGACCTTAATTAAATAAATCTAATATAAAACAATCCTATAACTAGATAATAGGTGAGTTAATACTTTGCATACCTTATAAAAATGTTATTATTCTGATACTTAAGCGTTTAATAACCTCTAATAAGGATTCAAAAATATGAGAGTAAAATCGGTTGTATTGGCAACGCTGGCTTTGGTTTCTACTTGGAACATTAGTTTTGCGGAAACATCTCAAGTCAAACTTCCTAAAATAGATTCATCTATCGGTCAATATGCTTACCTTAGAGATAAACTCCCTGAAGAAGCTATTGCGTACATCCGCATTGCACATCCTGTTGTTCAACATTTTAGTGCTAAAAATAGAACTAATGATAAAGCATTACTACATAAGAACTCAGTGAATGCCCTAAAAGAATTTCGTGAAGTATTAGCCGATGAAACAAAATTAACGGCGCAAATTCAGCAATTAGGCTTGCAGTTTAGTAAAGAGAATTTGCAAAAAATTAGTTATATTTCATCAATCTTATACCACTATCTTAATGGTCCTATAGAAGGCGTTGTATTTGATCCAAGTCGCTCATTTTCAATAATGGCAAAGGGCTTAATTTCAATCCCCGTTAATATCGATTCCATAGACACCTTAAATAAAATTCTGACTGATAATCCATTGGCACCATCGCCATTACAGTTTAATGAAGAAGGCTTTGCCGCACAAGAAGCTGCTTATTTCTATTTTGAGCCTCAAGATCAGCGTATTATTGCCATGATTGGTTTAGAGGCTAGTGATTTACCAAAGATTAAAGATTTTTTAGCAAGTTTAAAGCATCAAAAAAATCATGAGATGTATGCTTATGAAAATCAAATTGATTTAACAGGGCAAAGTACCTTTGCCTGGATTGATCTTCGTAACAAAGGGGGAGTATTGTCCGCCGTTGAACTTGAAAGCCCAGCCGCTTACTCGTTTATAAAGGAGATCCAGGGATTTGCTTTAGGAGAAGGGACTAATAATGATAAGCAAGGACAACTAAAGTTTATTATTAAAACAAATTCAGAAAAACTCTTAGGGTTAGATCCTGAGAGAAAGAATAATTTTAGCTTTAAAACAGCAGGGGAGCCTTTAGGGGCGGTGATCTTGCCAACACCCTCTTTATCGATGATTAAAAAAGCTATTGAAAGCTATATCTTAGTCTCAGCACCCAAACAATTAACAATATCCGATGCGGAAAAAGCAGCAAAAACTAACGAGATTTATCAAGAGTTGTTAAAAGAGTGGAAAAGCAATGTTGGCTTTGATCTTACTGAAGTTTTAGACTTTTTAGGTCCTAATATGACATTTTATTATGATGACCTTGGCATGCATACAGTTGTTTCACTTCATCATAAACAGCAATTTTATGCTTGGTTAAAGCAGCAAGATGAAAAAGGAACGCTCCGTTATCAAAAATCTAAAGGGATGCACCATCTATCTCTAAGAAATCCATTTTTAAAATTTTTACAACAAGAGCCTCTTACAAAACCTGATCAAGCCGGTCTTGCGATAGCATACCCATTTATTAATGAGTATATTGCAAATGTTTATAAGGTGCGGATCTTGGATGCCAATTGGCACTTATACTGGAGTGATGAGCATGATTCCATTCGGATTAGTGGCTTGCCGCAAATAGTTGAAGAAGAGGATAAATTTGGTAAATCACGTTTTGATAAATGGCTTACAGAAAAGCAAGGCGTTGATAGTCAAAATGTTCTTTTTGCCGCAACACTTGATTGGAAAAATGCAGATCGTTATTGGTACTATAACTATCTACAATTTTTACAAAATAGCGCAGATATATTAGGCACAAAATTTGATGTCACCAAAATGCCTCGCGCCGATCAGCTTGATTTTGCAGAGTCTTCTCGTTTAGGAATACAAGTGACAGCAAGTGATGAGTTCCTTACTTTATCTGTTGATTATGGGGCTAATGATAATACCGGTTTCATAGGTTCATTTTTCATGCCCGTAATGGCCGCGCCTTTTATTGGAATAGCTGAATCACTATTTATAAACAATAAAGAGGAAACAGTGGAGATTGAAATAGATGGCGAAATTGATATTGAGGTTGATAGTGAGTTACAAGACTTTGATACTCAAGACAAAAAAGCTATCATGCAGTAAAGATTAAAACACATCAATAATTAAAATTATTGAAAACTATAAAAAGGGAGAAGATAAGTGATTAATTATCTTCTCCCTTTTTTTGCGAGATTAAACTCTTATTCTTTTAAAAAGTCAGGATCCTCAAATCGAGGGTTAGGGTATTTATAAAAGCCTTCACCAGTCGCTCGTCCCATTTTTCCTTTATCGATATATTCTGTTTTAAATAGTGCTACAAGCTTAGCTAAATCAGGGCAATCTTCTTCAGCTGCTTGCGTTTTAGCAATATTATATTGGGTATTGAGCCCTATAATATCCATAATTGCAAATGGTCCAAGTGGTGCGCCTGTCGCAATCATCCAAGTTTTATCAATTGTTTCGGGATCTGCTACTTCTTTGACTAAGAGTAATTGTGCTGCCTTTAAAAAAGGAACGAGCAGAGAGTTTAAAACATAGCCAGGTTGCTCTTTATTTACTTTGATTGGCACCATACCAATCGCCTTAGCAAAATCGACAATATCATTAAACACTGTTGGATTAGTACCGGAATGTTTCATGATTTCAGCTGTATTATTTGTCCAGATTTGGTTGGCAAAATGTAATGCTAAAAACTGCTCAGGGCGACCTGTAGCATCTGCAAATTGACTAGGTAATAGTGTAGAAGAGTTTGTGGCAAAGATTGCTTTAGCAGGTGCTAATTTTCCAAGCTTAGTATAAAAATCTTTCTTAATTTCTAATACTTCCGGAATAGCTTCAATAACAAGATCTGCATCCCTAACAGCCTCCTCTAAATTACTATTAAACTCCATTAGAGCATAAGCATCATCTAATTCTTTAGCTGATGCACCTAGGTCTTTTTCATATAAAGGTTTTAGCTTTAAAATCCGATCTTTAGCCTTATCTAAAGCTTCTTCATTAATATCGTATACGGTTACAGAGAAACCTTTATAAGCTGTTTGAAAAGCAATCTGGCTTCCTAAAACCCCGCTTCCTGCTACTGTAATGTTTTTATATTTCATTTTAACCTCCAAGAATATTGTTAATTCATTTGTATATTAACATCTTAACACTATTAAACTATAGCTTAATATAAGCTTCTATGAAATATAAATATCATTACCTTAAAAAATCATCTTTAGCTCAATTTAAGATGGAAGAATAATTAGATAGATACATCCTAAAAAGGATGAACAATGGTTAATGGCATTAATATTATAAAAGTAGGGTAGACAAAAAAGGCCATCTATCACATTTGCTTTATAGACCTAGAGACTCTGTAACGCATTCAATCTAAGAAGTTATCTAGAAATAGAAAAGAAGAGAAGAGAAAAGGGCTAATCGCTACCTTCTTAATGAAAATATTAATATAAAAATTATTGACCATGTTATATGAAAGGTGTATTAATCACATCAATATGTAAATTTTTATAAAAACACATTTTTTATAATTAATATCTTACGGTTATTGTCTTAATATGAAGGAGTAATAAATATGATGTTTTTTGTGTTTGGGTTTCTTGCCTTCTCCCTAATTGTTGGGTGGTTTGGTCGTCGGAGTTATTCTCTCATTCTTTTATTTATCTTTTTTATACTAGCCGTTCATCTATTTCTTTGGGAAATCCATAGCCCCGATTACGGTTACAAAATGCCTTGGATACAAGTACAACTAGCACCAACTGAATTAATAAAGTTAGTTTGAGGATAAATGAAAATGACTTTTATGAATACGAAAGATTATAAAGACAAAGATAGTATCTTAACGTGGTTACTTTATTTTTACATGCTAGGCATGATGGCGGTCATAGCCGCAATTTTAACAGCGGCTATGACACTACAATATGCTAATGGGGAACTACCATGTCCATTATGTTTACTACAACGAGCTGCGATGTTCGGTGTATGCTTTGGAATTATGCAACAATTTAAACATGGCTATTCATACCGTAATACAGGAATTAGTCTGATTTTTTCTTTGCTTTTGCTCATTATTTCCGTTCGTCAAACACTACTTGATATCTATCCTCGCCCAGGGCATGAATATATTGGCAGTGCAGTCTTTGGAATACATATGCCCGTATGGTCTATTTTCATTGCAACATGCCTAATTCTTGCACTAGCTCTACAATTACTTATATGGGGTAGTGAAACTCAATGGCAGGAAAAAACTGTAACGAAATTTCCTGTTTTAAAAATTCTCGCAACTATTCTTAGTATTTATGTGATTGTTATTGGATCCATTAACTTCATATCCGTAGGTGTTCAATGTAAGTTTAATGAATGCCATACATTTAGCTATCAGTTACTTGATCACAAATAAACATTCATCTTCAACCTCAGAATGTTAATTTTTATTTCTACTATATGTTTTGGTGATTTAGATTGGTAGTTATTAGCTGTGTATTTATAGTCTAGGGGATTTATAGTCTAGGGGCTATAAATACACAGTGGTATCATTCCGCATCTATGCTATTTAACTTAACGGCACCTACAGTTGGTTCATGAGAAATATTTACTTAAAGCATTTGATTCATAAGGTATTTGGCAGTTATTAATTATTTAAAACTTCATGAACAGAAAGATTTACTGTACACGAGGATGAAATGAAAAAGACCTCATTAAGCTAGTAAATTATAATTTTTTTAGATTACAGTTATACTAACTAACAAAACAGGAGATACTTTTAATGAGCCGTTATTTAATAATTTTAGATATAGATACCAATCATTTGGTAAAAAAATTTCATACAAATATTGATGAGGCTTGTGTTTGTATTAGAAAAATTTTAGAAAATCATGGTTTTAGAAATATTCAAGGCATTGTATATGTAGGCAATCAAGGAATTGGAGAAACACATGCTACCATTGCAATCCAAGAAGTCGCTTATAGATACGAGTGGTTTAACTCCTGTGTATCAAACATACGGTTTTACCGTATCGAAAATGAACTTAAGGCGCAATTTATTTCTGATAGAGCTCATGAAGCCAAGCTAGCAGCTCAGACTAGGTTAGAACTATTAAGAAAAAATTTAATTAAAAGTGGACTAAGTGAAATTCAAATAGAAAAAGTTCTAATCGAACAGTATTAAATTATTTTTTATAAATCTGAAAGCTTCCCTAATTTCTGTACAGATGCTTTATGCTGTTTTAATGTTAAATACGGATAATAATGGTAAAACAATATCTATATTAGTTGTGATGATTTTAAGGAATGAGATGAAAACATTCAAATGGTTTCAAAAAGTTGTATCGGGATAGTTAAATTGGTCGATCAAAATATTAAATAAATTAAAAACAGTTCATGGTACAAATCATTCTGATGACATCAGATATATGAAACGAATTTTTAAGTAACTAAGAATGAGAGATTGAGTATGAGTTATAATTACAATATTTGCTATGTTATAAAAAGTGAAGTAAATATAAAGATGGATCAGTATTCATTTTTACACTTTTCAAAAGAACGTTTAAGATTAAGACCCATATTACAACTAATAGCTCAACTACCCATAAGTATTCCAGAGTTGTTTGTAAGTAAAGAAGAAAAAATAAATCTTCGCCTTACTAGTATTTTCCCTGGATATTATATTAAAATTATTGAGGATTTTAATGAAATATCTGTGATTAAGCATTATTTTAAAATAGTTTTTGTTGATATTGATGATGTGGTAGATGAAAATCATAATGATGTATTGTATATTTCCTTTAATCGTGGGCGAAAAGATAATATTCCTTATTTTGAAGATATTACCATAGATAATTTGAAGAGATTTTTTTTAGAAAATATAAAAGATAGTTATGATTGTTATTCTGACCTTGAAGACAATTATCAAGAAAAAGGTATTGATACTGATTTCCATATACCAGTGAACATATTTACTTATAGCAATATTTTATTAGCACAAAATTTAGGCGTAAAATTTAAAGATGTAAATGTAAATGTAGATGTAAATGTAGTTGAACAGTCAATTAATATAATTAATCTTATTAAAAGTAAAATTGCAAATAATTTACCTAGGAAGGTCCATATTCCTAGCGCAGACTATTTGATAACAGATTTTAGTATACCTTTAGAGTATTCGGCAAACTCAAAACAATACAAAAAACATTTTTTAAAAAAAATTAATGAAGAAAATTATGAACAAATTGCTTCAGCTGTGACTTTTGCGAAAAACTCTAAAAATATTGATCATTTAAACATTATTGATGGCAATAATGAATATATATTAAGGTATAAAGAAGAAGTTTATTTTAATAGTTTAATGTGTTTTTTTTATACTGCTTCTAGGTTAACTCCTGAAATCAAATTAAAACTAACAAACAATAACATATTTCCCACTCTCTCCGAGATAAGTTATTCTATTAGAAAGTCTGTAACAAAAAAACTACAGAGTCAGATAAGGAAATTTAGCAATATTGTAACAGAGTCTGCAGATACAAATTTTGACTATTTTTCTAACAGTCTTAACAAGCAAATTAAGATTATTTCTAATTTTCCTTTAGAATGGACTAATATTGACGGCTTACCATTGATGATTAGGCATAATGTATCTCGTATTTTTAATACTCCTAGCTTAATAAAAGAGAATCTTTTATTAAGAAGTTCATCAGTAGATCTAACTTTAGAATCCTTTGCGAAAATATTAGTTATAAGCTCTTTTAAAGATAATGATCCAATTAGTTTTGACTTGATAAATGAACTGAAAAAGATTATTTCTTCTGATATAGAGGTTGATAAAATACATGTTGATGCATTTTTAACAGATTTTAAGCCTGAAATTATATATAAAAATGTAAGAACTAAAGATGAATTAGTAAATAGTTTAAATGCCTTTGAACATGCTCTGGTTATTTTTGATATGCACGGTGGACACAAAGAAAATGATAGTTGTGGAGTACTTGGATTATCATCTGAAATGCTTAATCCTTATGATCTAATTGATTTAGCTAGAATACCACCTATTGTGATACTGAGTTCTTGTGATACAAGTCCCGCAGATAGAGGACATTATAATGTTGCAAATGCTTTTTTGTGTGCTGGAGCCAAAACAGTTTTAGCATCAACCTATCCTATCTTAAGTGCAGACGCTGCGCGATTTATAGGTAGACTATATACAAGATTAAGATACTATTTACCTGAAAGGATTTTAAAGAATAAACAGAGTTTACGATGGTCTGAGTTTATGACCGGGTTAAATAGAAGAGTATATTTTAACTATTTCATTTTACATTTATTTGAGAATTTTAAAATTAAAAACAAATATCCTGATGATTATCGCAGTAAATATGAGCGCTTAATTAATATTATTAATTCTATACTTGAAAACCGTCCTGAGAATTATTTTAGTGGAATTTTATATTTTATAGAAGATATCCTTGATTTAAGTAAGGATTTAGTTCTTACAGAATTACATACAAATTTTTTATTTTCAGAAAACCTAAATTATGTACAAATAGGATTTCCAGAAGATATTCTTATATGTGCAGAAGACCTTACACAGTATACTTAAATGCAAATCGCATCTAAAAATAGAATATTTATCAGAATAGTATATGTTTTTAGAGGTAAGCTTACGCAGGTAATCGTTTTTTAGTGCATCTTTTTTTATTTAAATTCATAGCACAATAAATATGCCATACACGTTTAAAGTTCCATAAATTGCCATCGAGTCTCAATCGATAAAAACACTTCCAAAATCCCCAGTGAGATCGCGTGGGTTCTGAATAATTGCATTAAGAACATCGACTATAGGCTGATCGCGATCTAAACGATTTTGGCTAGGATCAGGCCGATACCAACTGCGACGAGACAGACCTATCACTCGACATGCTTTAGCTATCGATAGTAATCCTCGAAAGACCAAATGCTGAGTTGCTTCTCGAAGTCGTTCCAGCGTTAAAGCTTTCCCAATAAATCCTTAATTGCTGCATTTTCTAGTGCTAACTCAGCATACATCTTTTTAAGTTTAACATTTTCAGTCTCAACTTCCCGTAAACATTTTAAATCAGAGGCTTCTAAGCCTCCACATTTAATTTCAACTGAAAATAAGTAGAGCACTACTATAATACCGTATTCTCAGCAAATATCGGTAACTTTAGCTCCCTTTTCTGTCAACTTTAAAATGCTCACAATTTGTATTTCTGTGAATTTTGATTATTTCATAATTTTCCCCATCTAAGTAATAATGACAGAAATCTCTAATTTTGGCTTGTGCCGTTTTGGGGTAAGTTTACGTTGACTACAAAGAAGTAAAAGCACGAATAATATTCGTGCTTTTGTTCCAATACAATGTTATTTCGTGTGTAAGGACTGAACCTCATCAAGAAGCAACGAGTGCTTCCAGTATTTTTATACTAGAACATTGATAGTGTACATTAATTTCCATATGCCTGTCTCAATTCTTTTTTCATCAATAATTTTTTGATGGCATCAATAGTTTTAATATCCCAATCAATAAACCATTTATTTTTGGTAATATAATTGAATAGTTCAGATGGATCTTTAATCTTATCTTTATTCCTTTGATATATAACATTAAATATAGCTTTTTTATCTGTTTCACTTATGATGGGGCATGATAAACTATCAAAAAAGAGATGTATTAATTCAGAGCTATTAAAAATACTAACTTGATTGTCTGATAGTTTTTTAATAATTATATTTTTAATTTTTTTATCAAGCTTTGGATATTTATTTTTATTTCTGTACATGTAGAACAACGTAATCATTAGCTGGAAATAATTCACGTCTTTTTCATAATCCTCTATATCATCTAGTGAAATGCCAACTATCTGGGAAAGTAAAAGCTCTGGTAAATTATACTGACGATCGATGTCTCGTATTGCTATTAATAAGTTTAAAGATTCCATATAACGGGCTTGTTCTTTTCCTATAGCATTTTTTAAAGAAATAGTAACTTCATCATAAATCTTTTTCTTTATTCTATCGTAGCTATTATCCATTATTTCGGAAAGTAGAAAGTCTTGATCATTAGCTATTGATTTTTCATTTATTACTTTGAAATTGACGGTTAACTCATTAATTAGAATAACTATTTGAGAAATTAAATAGGTACTCCTAACTCTAAAGTCCATTGAATATACAAAAAAAGCTAAATCTAGAATAATTAATATTTTTCTAGTAAATACTTCCATATCTTTAAGATCATAATTTTTAATCTTGGAAGATATATCTGTTATATTTCTTTTTATAATAGTAAAGAAATACCCTGTGATGCTAGAATATTGCACTTTATTGTCATAAACTATGCACTTTATTTGACTTATTAGATTATTGGATATTTTATAATAAAAATTTAATGATTCTTTATTTGAATTCTCTTCATTATTAAAATTTCTCTCAAAAAAAATTGAAAGCAAGGTGTTTATTTCAGATTTAGCTCTGGTTACACCAGTAATAAAAGGGATATTGTATTCTATATTTTTTGCATCATTAGAAAAAAGAGAGATTTCTGATAACATTTCAACAATATTTTTATGAACCTGTTTTTTTATTGCTCTATTGTTATAGAATAAGAAATAGTCATCTACATAGCGTTTAATAATATAGTCTTGGCCTTCATAAATCCCTAATCCATCTAATTTAGATTTAATTTTAAAATCTATATTTTGTAATATTATCTCAGAAAAAATTCTAGAGAATTCAGGTCCAATAACAATTCCATGACTATTAGCGGCGTTAGAAAACAACATGATATCTTCAAATATTTTTTCGAAACTATGGAAATTTTTCGATGAATTATGATCAATAACTCCTTTAAGAGACTTAGATATCTGAAAAGTGGATATGGATGAAAAACACTTGGCTATATCAAATTTAAACAAATGATTAAATTTTTTTTCGATTTTATGAAATTCATATGAATCATAAAATTTATATAAAAAAGAGTACTGCTTATATTCAAAAAAAGAACTTGTATATATAGGCTCACTATCTTCCAAATTTATCCCTTCATCTTTATATTGATCTATCTGATTTTCAATATGTTTTTCTTTCTCAATATAAAGATGTGATAATTCATATGGATATCTTAGTGAATAACTGCTTTTAGAGCACGAATAGATCATAAATTGATAATAATCTTTATACAGTTTTATAAATTTAATTTGTGCTTTAGGATGAATCAATGATAAAACTCTTTCACTTTCTTGGTCTTTGGTTATTTTATAATCTAATGGATGCGTTTCCGTTACATTGTCAGAAAAAAACAACTCGTTTAAAAAAAAGTCATTGCTAATAAAGCAATCAATTTTTTTTGAATTATTGTTTAAAAGTGAGTAAAAACCTTCATTGGTTAAAATGAAAGGTAATTCATAGGGTAAGACATCCATAAGAACTACTCGGTTAAAGTCATTTTTTGATAACTTAATAGCTTTTTTTATAGACATTTAAACTTTACCTTTCCAGCAAGATTTTATGGTTGTCATCACAGATTGATCAATATTATGAAATCTTTTCGATTTAAATCCATCATAAAAACTGTATTTAATATCTTCTAATTCAGTGTGGATATGATTGTGCTCTGTTCTTAGCATCTTAATAGATCTACCGACATAATTATTTTTTTGAGTATACAGTAGTTTTTTAACAAAAATATCTAGCTCTTTAAATACACCTATTTGATTGACCAGTGGATTACTGTAAAAAATACCAGCTTTTAATTTCCCATCATGGATTGATGAGTTAACAGTTGGACTATATATAGGATAATTTCCAGATAAAATCTGTAACCTTTTTAGTAATAGATGTTTGTTTTTATTAAACGGATAATCCAAAAAGGTATGCATAATTTTAGATTTTATTTTTTTTATTTTGGCTATCGATGGCTGTACATTTATAACTCTTTTTTCACCAAAACAATTAGTAGTGATATCATATTGATACCCTAAGTAAGTTGTTGTATACCTCTTGTTTTTTTGTGTTTTTTTAGAGATCGCTGGTATACTCAATATTTGGCTTTTTCTATTAGTATTTAATCCAATTTTAGCTAGTTCATCTAAGATTGCATTATATGTATCTTTCGCTCCAGATGAAACAATGATAAATATGTCATCAACATATCTAGCAAAATAATACACTTTTGGCATCATTTTTATTTTAAAATCTAGCTGTCTTATATATATTTCAGATAAATAAGGACTGATACTTAAGCCTCTTGGTAAACCTTCAATTTTATATTTAGATTCCAATTCAGTTTGAAGTGCTAATAATACTTCGATAGAATCTTTAGCTAAAAGTCTATCTTCTTGAATTTTTCTTATTAACTTATTTAGTGGAATACTTTCATAAAATGATGATATATCAATTTTTATAAGCTCATAATTAGAAGAAGACTCTAATAGTTTAAAAATTTGCTGAGAAATATCCCCTCTACTTTGAGGGGTTATTTTATATAATCTTTTTAAATTATGAGATATTTTTTTTAAAATTAAATGTAAATGAAGATCAGAACACGAGAAGAGTAGTTTATTGGTATTTTTTGTAAAAAAACCACTCTGAATATACGTCATAGAGGGATAAGAAGATTTGGAGAGCTTTGTATTCTCTATGGCTAAGTTTATAGCTAACTCATAATCTTGTTTATTTCGCCCTAATTGAAATTTTATAATTTCATGTTTAGAAAGAAGTCTAATAAAGTTTTTTGTGCTAAATGTTTGATCTAACATGTTAATTATAGTGACTGGTTGTAGTAATTATTTGAGAGGTAAGTGATAATAACACAAGAATACTAACAATTAATATTAGCGAATAGTAAACAACTATATTGTGAAAAAAATATACTGTTTTTTTACAAAACACTTTGATCTTTTCACACCTATATTTTAATGGCTTTACAGTATAGTAATCAATTGTATCGTGATTAATATGATCGCTATCTAAGATATGATTGTACTCATTCAATTTCTTTTGATATTCCATCTCTAACTTATCGTCTGTATAGATCTCGATAAGCTCTAGGTCTCTCACTATTTTATTAATTTGAACAGCAGAGGCATATAGTCTTGAAATTTGAAGATCATATTGGTTTTTTGATATAAAAATAGAGATAGCTAATATAAATATAGAGCTAAGAATAGAAAAAAACCATATACTCATTTCATATTTAGTACTCGGTATTTTAATGGCGGATATGTGATACAGCTCTGTAGCAATAGATGCAATGATCAAGGTGAATGATAAAAAAGAAATCGCAATAAGTGCTAGTTGTGATTGGCGTTTTAATCTAGTTACTTTATTAAAACGAGCGCTTGCAACTATTTTGACATCTTTCTGTAATTCGTGTATTAGCTCTCTGATAGTTTTTTCTTTTTTCATATCAATCTCTGATTAAAGTTGGTAGATATTTATATTTCATAAGTATTATAGTATTTGGTAATTATTGAAACTTTAATGTAAATGGCTAATTTCTTTATTTCCTAACCATCTCACCAGTAGTATTATTCATCCGATATTGATTAATCGTTCCATCACTAATTCTTTTAACAACTTCTACAATCGTTTCTAAAGGAACATTAAACCATTCATTAGGCAAGTAGTGTTGACCATCACGACCCACTAACATGACTTTGATTCTTTGTGCTTCAAGAAAGGTATGAGTAAGTCTTTCGAGCATATGCGGATTGACCTGTCTACATTCGAAGTATTTTACGATTTCTACCGGTGATTCTAAAAAGGCAGTGTCTCTTTCGGCATTTTTAATGCGATCTTGGATAGTAGTGGCCGTAAAGCCAATTTTATAGAGATTATCAAATTGTGCTAATGCAGGTTTATTACCTAACGATCTTAAAATATAGAGATAGCCTAAAGGTTTATCCTTATGAGAAGTATTGATCAGCGACTCAGTAACTGCTTCAGCACCCTGCAATACACGTCGTCCATTTTCATCTTTATAAAGAGAGGCTGCAAGGGATCTCATTAGCATATTTGATTCAACGCCGTTTTCGAATATTAAGCGCATTCTAGGATTATGAGTATCATCCCTTTCACTAATCGCAGCTATGGAATCTACAAAGCAAGTTACGCCTTTTAAAATGAAGAAATCCCCCTCTCGAATTTGTGAGTTATTACTGAATTTTTGGAGCTGATATTCGCCGTTTTTCAGTTTCTGCTGCATCTCACTGAAAAGAGCTTCAAACTTCCAAAAATCGATACATTGTTTCCTTTCGGCGATCTCATCTGGCATATCTTTATTCTGTTTTGCCGCAGGTACATGCTGTAAATTAAAAATACCTGCACTATCCTCGAGTAAACTATTAGCGGTATTAAAAATATCTTCTAAAGAAGTAACAGATTTTGAGGTCTCAATATCTTGGACAGTTTTTGAAATAGTTGGTGAGCTCGGGCAGTCTGACTCCTCAATGGTAGCGCTTTCTACTCGAATAGAATCTAAAGTGAGCAGGTTATGCCTATCATTTTTAAGAATATCCTGATCCTCAGAATGTTTCTGAATAATAGACCGAAGTGCTTCACCAAGGACCATTTCGGAAATATTTTCACTATTAGGGTCAGGCCTTCTCGAGTTTTTATCAATAAACTGATTAATTTCATCAAGTCTAATCGTCAAAGGATTAGATTTTGATGTTGTTTTTTTAGGTTTTAAATCCTTTAATAATCCATGAGGGTCATCTTTACCATTGAGAATATCTTCAAGAGTTAGGTCAGAGATTGCTAACTTGATACCGGTAAGTTTCATTTAGCATTCTCCTCTTGGCGTTTCTCAATAAATTTCCGTTGAATATAGAGCAAGCCCTCAGCAAGTCTTCGCTCGATATTATCATTGCTATTAAGATCTGGTAATCGGTCATAATCTGTCTTGAATTGATTGATTCTAGGCCAAAGCATAACTGCTTCTTCCTCAGTCATATTAATTTTCTGGGATGCAAAACTTTGTTGTAAGGTTTTTAATAATGGTGCATCAATATTTTTAGACAGTATTTCGTAGGCTCCCTGAAATGGATTTACAGAAGCGATTAAATCCACATTTAGATCATCTAAATTAATGAATCGATTGCCAATATTGACAAATTGCTGTCCACTATAATCACCAGGTTGTCCTTCAGAACTTATCTCTCCTCCAGCTAATTCTCCTTCAATAATAGCATTCAAGGGTAGGGAAGTACCTTCTACAACACCACCATTTTGTCGGATAAACAAGCTTGTCAATAATCCTTGATGAATTTGGTCAACTTCTTCATCATCAAGATCAGGATGGAGCTTTCGGATAATTTGCGGAATAATGAGTTTATTAACAACCTCTGTTTCAATAATTCCTTGCTCAGACCAATAGGCTTGTTGGGCTTCAGGGGTATTTAATAAGGTTGCAAAAATATCATCTGTAGAGCCATTAAGAATCTCAAGCACCTTTGCAGAGGGTGCTTTAGTTGTATCGTCAACAATAACTGTACCTGGTGCTAACTTTTCACCTTCATTGATGCTAGATCTGGGTCTAAAGGTGATATTAGGCTTTAATATTTGCTCCATTAAGAGCGATGCACTAATTGCTTTTAACATGGTGTTCACAGAAACCACGACATCATCATTAGTAGCATCAGGCTGTGGAATAAGATTAGTGAATTGTGCATGGGTTTTACCTTCACAATCACGGGTTGCTCGACCAATAATCTGTACAATTTCTGTGAGCGAATTTCGAAAGCCTACAGTCAAAGCATGTTCACACCATGGCCAGTCAAAACCTTCTTTAGCCATACCTAAAGCAATAATAATATCGATATCATCTGCATGATTAACATTTCGGAGGTATTCCATGACAAGAGGGCGCTCTTTACTGTCATCAACAAGGTCAGCTACCTTAATCAGCTTACCATCGCTATGGCGCTTTAAAGTCAAAATATGTGTTTTTGGATCTTTGGCAACAACCTCACCAATCACATCATGAATATGTCCAACTTCTGTATACTTGTTTCCTGTCGATGCTGAAGAATTCACACTTGGAATATGGATTAAGGTCTTTTGATTTGTATCTAAAACTTCATTCAAAGCATCTATATAACGGCCCTGATAAAAATGATAACCAATTCCTAATGACTTTAAGAACTCATAGCCATTGAGTTGCTCATAGTACGTGTAAGTTACCTTTTCAAATTTTGCTTCATCCTCTGGTTCTAATATAGGAACAGCATCGCCTCGAAAGTAGGAGCCAGTCATAGCTATAATATGAGCATTAGAACCATGCATAACTTCATCGATTAAATGACCCAATATGTTTTCATCACCTGCAGAAACATGATGAAATTCATCGATTGCTAAAACGGTATTATTAAAATCCTCAGGCTCTAGCTTTTTGAAAGCATGACGCAGTGTTGCATGTGTACAGAGGATAATATTATCCTCTGGGGAACTGCTTTTTAGGAATGCAACGAAACGGTCAACTTTACCTGTTGTCTCACCATCAGTTAGGCAGAGGTTGTTTTTATCTTCGATATGCCAATTCGCATAAAAACCATATCGTATTAAATCAGTATCCTTAAATGACCCTCCAATAGACATTTCAGGAACCGTAACAATTGCTTTTTGAATATTTTGCTTTTGGAGTTTGTCTAAGGCCAAAAACATCAAAGCTCTTGATTTACCAGATGCCGGTGGCGCTTTAATCAATAGATATTGACTATTTCTATAAGCATAAGCTCTAGCTTGCATCTCTCGCATACCCATAGTATTTTGCTGAGTACTAGCACCTGTCTGCTCATAATTCACTTCTACTAAATTGACCGTTTGACTCATCTTCACTATCCTCTATTTCTTTTTACCTTGGGCTTTCTCTTCATTAATCAACTTTTCATAGAGCTTAAATAGATAGTCAACACGTTCTGTACTATCTCTAAAAGGGGCATCCCGATAGAGCTTCTCAACAGCTCGATCTAATGTTTCATGCGCTTCTAATAGATCTATAGGCATTGTATCGGGATCATATAGATCTGCTAGTGTTTTATTAGGATACTGAGCACGTGTGCGTAGAATATCTTTCCCTAGTTTCTCTATATTATTGCGTCGTTGTAAACCGATGTTTTGAGGCCATGGAAAGGTATTGTAAACCAATGTAGACGAGTATCTGTAATCACTCTTTAATCTTCCTGCTACTACCCTCATCCAGTCATTATGCAAAAGGGATGTCAAAATACCAAAATGGTATAAATCAGCGTTCGGAATCCAAAAACTCAAATTTGTGATAATTGTCTCTTTCCCAAGTATGTCAATAGGGACATACACTCTTCTTTCTGTTGAAACACTTGGAATAATAATAAAAGTATCTGGATTATTAGTTTCTCTAAATTGATGAGGTCTGGCAGCAAGCTTTACAGTATCTGGATTACTCTGTCGTATTTTTTTTACAGCATCTACTCTCTTTTGAATCTGAGGGTACTGTTTAATATCCTCTAATGATAAATCTGCTAACCATAAACACCAACGACTAATTCCCTGAAGAAACTCTTGAGAACCCACGACCTTTTTAATAAAGTTTATAGCTTCAGGTTCTAATCTTAGCAATTCTTGCTTTTCATCATCTGTTAATAAATAGTTTCCGCCATCGATGGGCATATTGCCTTTTATCATTTTAGGAATATCAGATATTGGCAAAGTCCTTCTTTCTCGAATGGCTATATTTACTCCTTCAATTAAATAAGGGCTAATATTACTAACATTTAGTTGATGCCAGTTATTATTAATTTCTTTGTAAATGGATTTGTTTTTATTAAGTGCTTTTTTTGATAATCCTACAATTACTACATAAACAGAAGCTTTATCTCTAGCATTGTTTTTCCATAAAAAGGCTTGATAAGCGAAATCTATTTCTAAACCTAAATTAAAAATTGATTCCCATAGAGGGGCTACTTGAACACCCTGACAAATAGAATTGGTTGCTACTAATGCCATCTTAGAATCGGTATTGTTTACATATTGTGCGCCTTTCCAAAACCATGATGTTACATAGTCCAATGCTTTAAAGGTATTAAAGCTTTTAAAAACAATTTCCATATCTTTAGATTGTTCTTTTGAACGACTATTGACTCCAACAAATGGAGGATTACCGACAACATAAACTTCTTCCCCTTTGTTTGCAGGACAAAACTCTACCCAATCGGTTCTAAGGCTGTTTCCTTGGATAATATTACCGCTTTCATGAAGAGGCAGAGTAGGGACATGACTGTGTAGTAATCGATTGAATTCTCGATTCATTTGGTGTTCTGCTAGCCATAAAGAGAGTAGAGCAATTTCATGGGCAAAGTCATCTATCTCAATACCATAGAATTGGCTTAAACGGATATTTGACATCATCATCTCAGGCTTATCATTTAAAGCTTCTAAGGCTTGGAATATCCGAATTTCAAGTAGGCGTAGCTCTTTAAAAGCAATGATCAAAAAGTTACCTGATCCGCAAGCAGGGTCAAAAATGCGAATATTGCTTAAACGCAATAGGAGCTCTTTTAATTTCTTTTCACTATGACGGCTTCGAATCAACTCTTCTTCAAGTGGATCTAAGAAAAGTGGACGTAGTAGCTTCATAATATTAGGGACAGAAGTATAATGTTGGCCCAGACTACGTCTTTGATTTTCGTGAATCACCGCCTGAAACATTGAACCAAAAATATCAGGATTAATTTCGGACCAGTTTAAAGAACTACACTCAAGAAGCATACGGCGTGTTCGTGCATCGAACTCAGGAACAGTATCTTCTTGTGCAAAAAGACGGCCATTAACATATGGGAACTGCGTAAAATGAGATGCTGAGTTTTGGCGTAATTCTGAGGAAGGCTCACTGTTTAAAACCAGAAATAATGATTTTAAAAATCCTTTTAAGTCAGAACCATCTGTTTTAGTATGTTTAGCCAAAGTATCGCTAAACTGATTTTTATTAAAAATAGCGGTATCTTCAGCGAAAAAACAGAAGAGTAAACGAGTTAAAAAGACATTGAGCGCATGGATTTCAGCATCAGTATTGAATTCATTCTTATAACGGATTAAATCGAATAAACGACTTAGCTTCTCCGCAGCCTTTACATCCGCAGGATTATCACTGTAATCAGCACCTTTTTCATATCCAGCTAGGGGTAAAAAGAAGCCATATTCTTTATGCAAATCTGTGAAAGGACAATCTATCATTTCTTCATTTTCAACATCGTAAGCCAAGATATCTTCATAATCAGTCACGATAATAAAGGTAATGCCTTTCGATTGGATAGTAGCACTGTCTCTTAAGAAATCCATTGTTTCCAATAGCTTTTCACCATCAATAATGGGCTTAAAGTAAATCCCTTTTTGGTTGGCAACCTCACCTTTTTCCGGCTCTGCGGCAACATTGATATTATCTATTTCCCCAGCAACCGTTTTTTTAAGTCGAGTAATCGTAGATTTAGGGAAGTCATAGAGGCTTAAGAAATCAAAGATGAAATTATCTTGATCTTTGTTTTGTGTGAGTTTTTCAAGCTTACTAAATAATTCTGTTTGGTTAATTGCCATATTCTGATCCATGGTAATGACTAGTTAATTTTATTATCGAATAGTTTACCACTAATAGAAATAAATACGGGTTAGGATGAATCGAGTTTGCCCACTATGAAAATGGATAAATTTATAGTACAACTAAAATATTGCTTTAAACGGTAGAATTAAAACAGATTAACCTAAAATAAGAGACATAATATAATGATAAAAGTAGAAATATTTTCAGAGGATCTGGCTGATATTAAATTAGTAAATGAATACTGGGGGCAGGATGAAGATGGTAAATTCATAGTCAAGACCAGTAATTTACTGCCATTTAAAGATATAAAAACTCTTCCAAAGCTTTTAGATTATATTCTAAGTATTTCAAAGGCATGGAACGATAAATATTCTTGTCCTTCATGTGGAGAACCTTTTCTATGTACTTCCCGAACAGACAGTCAATCTTCCTTTAAACATCATAGAGATTGTAAAGAATGTGAAATAAGAAAAAAAGATGCTTTATTGCAGCGCAAACAGAAAGAGCAACTATTATTGCAACAAAGAATCGCTACACGAATTGAGCATAATGCTAAGATCCGCTATGATTATTCCAAAATTCCTGTACATATTAAGCTGCTTCTGATTGGATTGAGTAAGGCTCTTACTTCTAGTTCTATTTCTAATGGATTTAAAGTCGATGAATGTACAGAACTAGCACCTACTGGTAAAGAAATTTTTGCGATTATCAAAAAACTCATCGCTGAGGGTGTGATTATCGATTCTCCATCTAAAGCTAATAGCAATGCATATGTATTGAACGATGATAAATCTTTATCTTACTACTATTATTACGTTACCTATGTTTTTGTACCAGATAAAGCAGGTACTCCTATATCTGATACCATTAGACTTTTAAGGCAGAGAAGAATAACCCCATGTGATAAAATATATCAAGTATGGTTAGATATCGCTACGAGTGATTGTATGGCTTATTTTGAAATGCAAAATAGTCATCATGGACTTGAAATTCATGAAGATGATTATCAAAAAATAAATAACCTTATTCGTACATCTCTAGAAAAATATAGTATGTCAGAAGTATGGTCCATTATTTGGAGAATAGTGAGAGATGCTGCTGCTTTATCAACTCGTTCCTACTATAACAAGGACAAGGCATCAAAAACGTTATTAGGAAAGCTTCAACGGCTCTTAGATTTAATTCTTAAAAATGAGGCATCCACTATGCCTTGGAATCGTAGTCAAGGTTCATCAGTAAGTATTTTAAGTCAGTTCTTTTATGAATTATTTGAAATTGATGAATATACACCAGCTGAACAGGTGAAATTGATTTTTTCAAAGAAGGATCAAATAGAAGATTTTTCAGAGACACACTCTAAGTCCATGTATATATTGCAGCAAGCTGTTGAATATAATATTGAAAAAGATGTGCTGAATAGTTTTGCTGATCTAATCAGGAAGGGGGAAACTATAGATGCAACTCTTGATTTTATTATGCACAACTATTCATTAGGTTAAGACTTTTTTATAGTAACTACTTCGAGATTTTTTTTATGTAATTTAGTCTCTGTTTGTATATCTAAGTCTGTTAGCAGGGTAGGGGCAAGAATATTTTCAATTTTTAGAGGTGTTCTGCTCTCAACCGCTATAACTATTTCAACTAAAGCAGCAATATTATTTTGTACAATTGCTTCGAGAGCTGTGACTTCATCACACTTCTCTTGGTAACGGCGTTTATAGCCCTCTAATGATCTATTAGAACTTAATTGTCTTTTAGCTTCTTCTGTTAAATTTGCTTCATATAATTGTTTATCTTTATATTCAGCTATAAGATTTTTTCTATATGGAGTACTTAAAGTGCTTAATCCCCCATTAATAATTTGTTTCTCAAGTAATCTTAAATGCACAACTTTCGCTGAGATAGGGGAGAGATCATATCCTTCCTGTAGCATTTCTTGAAGCTCTTTTTCTACGAGAATATCGAGATCTTTCCCGGCTAATCTTTTTATACTAGTGCTCATCCAATTTTCACTCAATTAATTAAGAGTCTTGATTATCTATTGCATTTCGAAATAAATCAACGAGCATAGTGGGACGTTGATTGGCTGAGTAGTTATTACCATTATCAAAAACATATAGTTTTAGATTATTTTGGGCAGCTAATTCTGCTTTATTCAATACTTTCTCCATATTGATCAAATCAGACTGTTGTTCTATCAATGCTCTACTATATTGTGGATCTTTTTCCTGTAAGTTTTCTAATTTAATAATGTTATTACGCATGTTGTTAATAGTTGTTTTGATATTGGATAACTCTCCAATACGACCAGTTACAGTTAGATTTGAGCAGCCATCTCCACTGATACATTTCATTCTTTTATGACAGCCATGAAGCGCTATATTTCTCGTACAAGCCCCATTAGGAACTATATGCAAAGAACCTCCATGTGTATTGATAAATTCCTTTGCAGACTGAGGACCGCTTGAGTTTTCAATTTCATTATAAGTATTCTGCAGTTCGTTCAAAAGTAAATTATTTTCACAGAGAGATAAAGTTAGCTCTTTGGTTTGAATAGATGAGTCTAAAGAATGAAATGCTCTTTGGACATTCTTTTCTAAATTTAATTGTTCAGAAAACAACATCGGCTCAGTGCTTAAGTGATCTAATGGGTTTGTAATTAATGCCTCAATTTCCCCTTCTTTTGGAGTATCTGATTCTTTTTGTTTATTGATCTGAAAACGACTTTGAAGCTGATAGTGATGCTCTTCAGGTAAATGCTGATAAGCTTTATTCTGCCTAATATCTTTTCTTCCCATCATAATAGCTTGTTGATGCTCGCTAATATTTTCAAGAGCAAGAAAAGTATTGATATTGTGTCTCATAAAATGAGTATTAATATTAATTCTATTTCCATCAGCTTCATAGAGTTTATGAACATCGAAGATGTTTTGATTATTGTTTTTCCCATTTGATGAGAGAAATTTTGAAATTGACTGGTAACTTATTGGTTCCACTACAGGAAGCAATCTAATAGCATTATTAACATTAGTAGATCCAAGGGGAGCTACCAATAACAGTTCATCTAATCTAACTTTACTCTCAGCATTTCTAATTTTAAAGTTGAAGTGTAGAAACTGTTTAGGGTTATTGAAATGCTTTTTTAGAGCATTTTCCCAATCTTCAACTTTATATATAGGAATTGAGGTTGAATGCCTTAGTGTAGGATCATTAATAAATCTATTCTCTTCTATTGAAAACCTTACTTTCACATCAATCATTCTAATAGGGGAAATATTGTTTAATGAACACCAGTGCTCAACACTTTCCTTTAAAAGAATAAGTAGATTCTTTTTCCTACCTTTCTTGGGTTCGAACCATTTGAAAAAACGATTGGTTTCGAATAATTTTTCTAGCACATCAAACAAAGAAACTTCATCTCTAAATATATCTTTATTAAGAATTCGAGCTCCTTCATTTTCTACGAGAAACTTAGCTTGTAAATGATAGTCATAAGTCAGTTCCAAAATATCTTGAATAGCTCGTTTAACTATCGAAACAGCATTGGGTTCTATCCAATGAATATAGGCATCAGAATTTTTTTCTGAGAAATATCTAAGACCATACATTTTTAAGGATTTATTATTTAAATCTTTAATAGAATCAAGGTGCGACTCTGATTCTATTTCTCTTTCTACCCAGCAATCTCTTGGTAAATATAGAATTTCATTTATTCTCATGCCTGTAGCAAAAAGAATGTCTACTATACGGCACCCTAATAGTTCACATTTATTTCTAGTGTTATTAGTAATCCATGCATAGGCTCTAAAAGCATCAAAAGAAATAAGTTTGTCATCACCTTCATATGCTAAGTCATCTACAACATTTGTTTTTAAGAGAATTTTTTGCTTGTTAATTTTGTTATACGTGTTGTTAAGTTTATGTTTATTAGTATGGAGCAGGGGGGATAAGGTAAGATTTAAATTATTTAAGATTCCCTGAATTACACATAAGTTTGCCACAGCATCAAATATATTTTTATATCCTGACTTTACAAGACGAGTATCTGTTTCTTGTATTATTTCTGTTGTGATATAACAAGGGTCTGTTTGCCCTGTTATTTCATATAAAATAATATAAATACGTTTTAGATTAAGTAGTAAAGCATTCAATGCTTGTGGGGAGACATTGTTTAATCTAAATCTATATATAATCATCGACTTCATGAAGTTTTGATAATTTGAATCTATAGTTGAAATGTTAGTTTTGAATCCTGTCAATCTCTTTAAAGACTCAAAATTAAAACTAATAGACTTGTTTCTGATAGCTAACCAGCCTGATCCTTTACCAGCCCAAATAGGACTATTCCAATCTTCTCCAGATGTTTTTAGTAAATGTTCATTATAGTAGGTCTTTTCATTTTGAATAAACGATTTGAGATTATTTCTCCTGGTTAGCATTATTTCCCTCTCCCTTGTTTCTGGCATCTAGTAATGACGCTATCTACTTCAAAAATTGTTTGTTCATACTCATTTATAATAGGATTTCGGCTAGCTTGACCTGTATTATCAGATAAATCCATTAGTAATTTCACTTCCTCTTTTAATAGATTTTTAACATGATTATGATCAGCATCTCTAAAGGGATAAAAATTACTACAACCATAGCATGCTCTCACTGGGATAAAGTGACAGCTTTCAGCACCACATCCTCCTATGCCTGTAACTAGACTTAATGCAATGCTCCCCGATACCTTTTCTGTAGTCCACTTATCCTCGGTCGTTATATCTCCTGTCATTATTAGCCCCATCATATCTAAATAAGCATTGTTTTCTCCTAGGGCTTTTTGTTTCAAAATAGCAATCTCAGGGGTGGCAGAGATATAATGTCTAGCGACAACTGTTGAATTATGTCCAAGCATATAGGCAATTTCATCAGCAGATGCTCCACTCATAGCCAAGCTATGACCTACATTATGTCGAAAATCATATGCTGAAATTATAGGTAAATGATCATCAGAATTCTGTGAGTTACATTTTTTCTGAATTAATTTTAGAGCAGAATTAAGATAATAATGAGAGTCTGTTTGAATCATTGGTGTTAATGGAGAGATTTGTAAAAGCTGATCTGTTTCAAAAGGTATTAATAGTCTTCTATTTACTAATTCTTCCAGTATTTTCCCAGCCTCACTACTTAAAGATACAACCTGTTTTTTTTTACGTTTACTTGAGATTTTTTGACTAGAAACATCCAATTCAAAAAACATATTATGCTTTTTAAAATCTTGCATTTTTAAATTAAATAGTTGAAAAGGTCTGAGACCAGATTCATAACATACTACTAGTGTAGATAGATATATAATCTCCTCGTAAGATAGCTTACTTAAATCCTGGACCAAATTTAAAATTGCATTACGTATAAATCGTTTTAAATCAGGTTTGATTTTTATATCAAACTGGTAGTAATACTCCCAGTCTTTTAATTTAGGCTTAGGAATAGATTCTAATTCAAAGAGAGCCTCTAAAGGGAATTCAGGAAACTCAGATTCTATTAGAAAAGAAATAACCCTTTTTAATGGGTAATAAATTTTCGTGTTTTCTAAAACAGTTTCTGACTGAAGATAGCAAAGAGTGCTACTAAAAGATATTTGGGTTGAATCTGATAGCAGGAATTTAGTGAGCGCTAAATAGCAAGCATATCCATAGCTAATACTATGTACTTTTAAAATTGATGAAGTAACCCATTTCAAAAACTTGTTCTTATAAGTATCTTTCAGGTCAAACTTAAATAAGTAACTTCGGCCTGAATATTTTATCCGCCATACATCTACATTTGTTTCAACGTATTCACTATCAAAATCTCGACTTATTAACTTAAGGTTAGTGGGTATGGCACTGAGTATTAAAAAATCTCTTTGATCTTGAGTAAGATCTAGTGCGATAGCACTATTTAAAAAAAAGTCGCCTTGTAACTTTGGCATAGATTACAATCCTTTAAGAATTCGCTTTTGATTGGCTTTATTTGCTTTTCTAGAAATATATTCATTAGCGTAATATGTAGGGATTTCACTCATCATATTCCACCCCCCCCATAGATCTTAAGTTATCTTTAGCTACCTCTAAATCTTGCCTTTCAGTTTCTACAAGATATTCTAAGTAATGAGTAGCCCATACATGACGAAAAGTATGAGCAGTTAACTTAAAAGTTTTCATATCTAACAACTCTGGATAAAATTCTTTAGTTACATTTGATAATTTAGATACTATTTTTTTTACTTGTTCATAACTTAAAGCATGACGTTTTGATCCTGAACTAATAAATAGAAATGAATGGTGAGTAGGGCTCTGCAATCTGACTACATTAAGATAAACACTTAATAATTCATAATGAAAAGGAGATAAAAATATATTTCTATGTGAATCTGTTGTTTTAATTAAAGGCTTGCTAAATCTACTGTCTTCTTCATTTGACTCAGTTACTATCAAAGAATAGCCATTACCTGATAAATTAGGTTTTATACTATGAATAGTCAAAGATAAGAGTTCTCCTATCCTTAAACCATAATTCGCTAATAAACTGATTATAATATAATTTCTTAATTGGATATGGGGTGTCTTCCAGGGATTCATGGGATTAACAGTAAGTTTACTTGATGGTTTGACAATATTTAAAATCTTATCTAAAAGATCTTTATCTATTTGAATTAATGGAACATTCCAGCTTTTATTTAACGATAAGGCATTAGTTTCATTATATTGAAACAAAGTATTTAAACGGTTGTGTATACGTAAAAATTGAACATTATGATTAACTTCTTTATTGCATGACTCATATTTAGCACTAGTATAGCGTAATGCTAAATATTCAAAAAAACCTTTTAAGCATGATAAATACATGGACGTGGATTTTACTGATTTCTTACATGATTTGGACAGAAATAATAAAAAACCATCAAATTCTGGATAGATGATTTCAAGATCATACTTACTATTGAAAAAAGAGGTATCAAAGCATTCATGTTTTTTAAAAGCCCAATAATTGTACCAATTAAGTATAGCTAATATTGTAACTTTTTGAGTACTAACCGATTTATTGCGAAGCCTAAATACTTTATACAATAGAGGAAACATAAGAGGTAATTGCGTATCTTTTCTTATTAAATAATGACCAGTTTCATTTTGAACTTTAATTTTTTTATTGATATACATTTTGACTACAAAACCTAAAAATAAGAATTATCAGTCTAACAGGTTACATCATAAATTTAGTTATTTTAGTAGATTCGTGAAGTAGAATTGTAGGTACCGTTAATTTAACATAATATATAGAATCAGACGTTTTACATATATCAGAAAAATAGAAATATACTAGCCACAATACTTAATGCTTGTTATGTTGCCTCTTAATCTATGAGTTTCCTAATCTATTGCTACCGGCGTACCTTGATGAAATCGTAACTGCCAATCTGTAGAGCGTGTTTCTACCCAAACAGATGATCGGTTCGTAAGTTTAATTCGCTCTTGATTTTTTAATTGATAACTCTGATATGTCACCAATATTACGCCTGGTTTCAGTAGAACCGAGACATAATTTTCAGAATGAATCATGGAAACAGAATTTGGTTCAACGCCTAATAGATCCTGTAAAGTTTGCGCTTTATTAGTTGTAAACCCCGAACGACCAAACTCCAAGAAATCATCATGGAGTGTTGCTGTTAAAAACAGTCTATTTTGACGATGCTCAGGGTGATGTAATTTCTTTTCCAAATGGATAATTTGACGAAATAACTCTTGCATAACTAACCTCTGATTATTTTTTGGTAACTGATTTAACGACTATTAAGAGCCTATTTAAGCTACATTTAGTTAAAGTCTGCTCCTTGTCTACACAAATTTAGGATTATTACTCTCTGTATGTTGCATGCAACTCTAACTTATGCTAAAAATAGCTATTATCAGAAGAATTTTAATCAACAAACAACAAGGAGCGAATTTTAACTATTTATGAATCCATGAAAACTGTTCAAGAAGATCTGAATCATTCCAGTTTTCTCGGCTTCCCGATTCTTGGGTTACTAAGAGACGAGCGGTATTAATGATATGTCGTTCCATCTCCTTCCCTGCAGTTTCTGGATCCCCCTTTAAGATTGCTTCATGAAGTCCTTTGTGATCTTCAAAAGCTTCCATACAGGTTCGAGAATGTGGAATAGTACTAGGTCCTGTCAAGAGAACCGTGTTACGAGTGTTATCGATAATTGCTAAAGCTCTTTCAACAGCTGCAATTTTAAGAAGCTCAGAATGGTAATCCTTATCAGCATTAAGCGTTTCTTTTGCATCATCTGACTCAGCTGCTTTAAGGAGCTTGTTATAAGCTTTCTCTAAGGTCTTAATATCTTCCTCTGTACGAATCATGGCAACTTTACGAACAAGCGGCACCTCTAGCATTAAACGGATTTGAAAAGATTCTAACAAATCTTTTAAAGACGTTGGAAGAATACGGATTCCTCGGTTTCTTTCAATACGAACAAGACCAATATTTGCAAGTTGTTGCGCAGCTTCCCGAATTGGAGTGCGAGATGCGCCTACCCATTCACCAATTTCAGTTGCCGAATAGAGTTTTCCTGGTTCTAACACATTGTTAAGAATCGCTTCGCGTAAGAGTTCAAACGCTTGATCAGAGAGACTTTCGATTTTTTTTAGTTTTTTCATATTCAAGTATCTTTAATAAGGAGATAAATGTGTCAACCGTCAACTATGCAGTTATCGGAGGAGGTATTAACGGATTATCCGTTGCAAGACAACTTCTCATTGATTATCCAGGTGCTAATGTAACGCTTTTTGAAAAAGAGTCAGAAGTCGCACAACATCAAACAAGTCATAACTCTGGCGTTGTCCATGCAGGATTATATTATGCAAAGGGTAGCTTAAAAGCAAGATTATGTCGACGTGGTGTTGAGCTTGTACGCAATTATTGTACAGATAACAATCTTCCTTATGATCAGTGCGGAAAAGTGGTTGTTGCATTGAATGAAGTTGAAGAAGCGCGTTTGAAAAAACTTTACCAAATCGCCCTTGATAATGAAGTACCTAACGTTAAAATGCTCTACGGTGAAGAGATTAAAACTGTAGAACCAAACTGTATCGGTGTTGCTGCCCTTCACTCTCCAGAAACAGCCATTGTTAGCTATGAAAAAATTGCAAAACGTATTGCTGAAGAGATTATTGAACGTGGTGGTAAAATTGAGCTTAATAGCCCAGTACAATCTATTAAAAACAATAGTGATGGTAAAATTACTATTACGCTTCAAAGTGGAAAAGTCTATCCAACACAATTTGATTATGCAGTGAGCTGTGCGGGTCTTCAATCTGATCGTTTAGCGAAGAATTCTGGTGATGTGGAAACGCCAAAAATTGTGCCATTCTTTGGTCAATACTTTGTGCTTGATGATCAATTTACACATGATGTTAAAGGATTGATATACCCAGTTCCAGATCCTAAATACCCATTCTTAGGGGTACATTTTACAAAACGTATTGATGGAAAAATGACAATTGGTCCTAATGCATTTCTCTCTAAAGCTCGTGAAAACTATGATGGAAAAGGCTTTAACTTTAAAGATATTAAAGAATTTATCTTCTATCCTGGCTTTTGGCGCTTTGCGTTTCGTAATATTCCTGCTGCAATGCGTGAATCTAAAACTGTATTTAGCCAAAAGAACTTCATTAATGAAGCGACAAAGTATGTACCATCGCTCTCTAATATGACTGTAAAACCTGCAACTCGAGGTATTCGTGCACAAGCAATGAATCCAGATGGTACGCTTGTAGATGATTTCGTGATTCGCCGCGATGGTAATATTACACATATTCGTAATGCTCCATCACCAGGAGCAACCTCATCACTTGCGATTGCTGAATATATCGTCCGTGAAGTTATGCAAGGTAAAGCTGACGTTTAATCACTCATAGATATTGATATTTTGACGTTTTAAAAATATTTCAATGCCGGTAGATTTTAATAAAATATTAAAGTTGCCGGTATTTTATATAGCATACGGTTTTAATATTCTATCACTCAAGAATAATCAATATTTATTACAAACAAAGATTAAAAAAGCCCTTGATACCGTAGTACCAAGGGCTTCATGAATGTCCGTTCATTCAACCTTCCTTTTGTCTTAATTAAGAGAATATAAGCGCATACTTTTTATCCTTTGATGAATATTTTTATGAAGTTTTTACATTAATCAAAGCTAATAATTAAAAGAATTTTTTCTTATAGAAGAATCCTGCCACAAGACCACTAAGCACAACCATTACCACAATTAAAATACTAAATGCAGCTGGCTCTTCTTGAAATGGTAATGGAACGTTCATTCCATAAATACTCGCTATTAATGTCGGAATTGATAGCACAATCGTTAAAGCAGTTAACAACTTAACAATATGACTCACGTTATTTTGAATAATATTGCCATAAGCATCCATGACGTTATTAGAGTTTAATTGATTAATTTGCGCCACAGAATATGCTTGCTCCATCTCAATGATAGTATCTTCAAATAGCTCAACACCGTTAGGCAGCATCTCTAGATATTGTTCATGATTGATTTTACGCATAAGGTATAACATCTGTTTTAAAGAGATTGTCATAAAAAGAAGACCTTCATTTAAGTAGAGTAATGTATAGAGCTCTGAGTTTCTATATGAGCGTGATAACTCTTCTTCTGCCTCTGCAATCTCAAATTCCATGGTATGCATTAAGCGAAGATATCTTTGCGCAACATGATGGAGCATATCTAAAACGTTTTGTACCTGCATATGCTTCCCTAACCCTTGGCAATTTTTAATAAAAGCATTGAGTAAAATCTCCGCTTCTACACTACAAATTGTCACAAAATGAGTATCTGTTAAGACAATGCCAAAAGGAATAGTACGATAACGAATGCCTTTGGAGTTTTCAGTAATCGTAGGATCCATATAAGGAATATGAATAATAATAGACGTAATACCATTTTCCTCTTCAATCATTGGTCGAGTATTGGCATCTAGTGATTCTTCGATAAAAAAGCGCGAGATATTAAGCTTATCCTCTAATCTTTTAATCTCTGCTTCATCAGGGTTAATAACACGAACCCAGTTGTCTGAAGTGATTGCTGTTTCATGATGGTAAGTATTCATCACTAAGTTTTTGTAGATTTGGATCATCATTGATCTCCTTTTATAAATTATTAATGCAAATTTTGGATCATGATGTGATCTTAAAATTTAATATATTTTTTGAAGTAGAAAACAAGTAATAAAATGATACTAATCCCCATCATTCCAGAACCAATAATCACCGTAGAAATTGGATTATGCTCCTCTGGTAAATCGACGTTCATCGAAAAGATCGAGCCAATCATCGTCGGAATAATCATCACTATTGCGATTGCTGTTAAAGTTTTTAGAACAGTGTTTAAGTTGTTATGAACAATCACTGCATAAGCATCCATTAAGTTACTTAAGCTCTCACGTCGCATCTCTGCAACATCGGCTGATTGCTCAATATCTGCTAAAATATCATTTAAAAGACGGCGATCTTCATCTTGAATTTTCAGCGTTTTACCTTGCATAATTTGACGATATAAAATCACTAATGCCGAGAGTGATGTTGAGAAAAACACCAAACTCTTATTAAGGTTAATTAAGCTAAAGAGCTCTTTGTTGTGATATGACTCATTAAGTTCTTGCTGCAATTTCGCAGCTTCATCATTGATAAAGCCAAGATGATCATCATAATGTTTGGCCACTGCTTTAAAGAGAAGTAGCGTAATTTTTGTTTTCATATGTGTTTGGAACTGTCCATACTCTCCATCAATCAAATCTTGAAGAATTGGATGTGGCTCTTTACTCACTAAGAAAATATTATTTTCCGTATGAATAATTCCTAAAGGAAGCGTTAAATAGGGAGCTTCATTTTTCATTTGGCTATTGGGGTTTTTAAGAGGAATATTCAATACAATGAGATAGCTATTTTCATCACGCTCTAAACGTGGACGTTCATCTTGATCTAAGGCATCTAGGAAGAATTTTTCTGGAATATCATAATCACGGGTGACTTGATTAATTTGCTCTGCCGTTGGCGCAATCATCATTACTAAGCTGTTTGGTCTGATTACAGCTTCTTCTACGAGCATTTTGTCTTGACCATTTTTGTAAATTTTTAACATGGGAATCTCTCCTGATCATTAAAATTTTTATATTAATTTTTTCTTTTTAAAGAAGCCTAAAACCACCACAATCAGGAATACACTTAATCCTGCAAGTGCTACTAATGCATAAGGTTCATCTTGTATCGGTAATGGAGTGTTCATCCCATAAATGCCCGCTACGGCCATCGGAATTGCCGAAATTGTCACAAAAATCGTTAAGTACTGGACTGATAAACTTAAATTATTCTCAATCAATGCCGAGTATGCATCCATTAAACTACTTAAGTTGCTGTTATAAACTCTTGCTAAACTCTCAGCTTGCGCAGTTTCTACGATCAGATCGCTAAGTGTAAGATCTTGTTCGTTATCTGCTTTTAAATAACTTTTCTCTTCTAAGGTTTTTAGTAACTGATGATTACGATTTAAAGCTCTTGAGAAATAGAGAAAACTTTTATTGTGATTAATCAACTGATAAACACTGCGATTGCTAAAAGAAGATTTTAATTTCTCTTCAAACTTATCAATCGTCTCACTCACTTCTTTCGTCGCATTTAGGAAACTTGTGGTTGTGATTGATAAGATGCGATACACAAAACTCGTAATGTCCTGCTCTGCCCATCTCACAAGATACTCATGTTCTAAACGCATGAGAAGCGGGCAATCCCCTTCACTAATCGTGACAACTTTATTGTCTTTTACCAAAATTGTAAGCATTGTGACTTGGTATGGTACTGCTGAGTTTGGCAGATTTCTTTTAGGAATCTCCAATTTCAGTAGTAATACATCGCCAATTTTTTTTAAAAGACTAGTTCTAGGCTGATTTAACGTATCTCTTGGCAGTGATAAAGCCGTAAGTACGGAACTAATTTTTGCTTGTGGCGGAGAAACAAGATTGATCCATATTGTTCTAGCCTTCATCTGCTCCACTGTAGGAGTGATGGTATTGAGTTGTACATGAGCATTATTTGTTGTGATCATGACTGAACTCCTTATGATTGAAATGTGTGTAATAAGAAGCTTTTTTAAAGCCATAACAAAAAAGCGCACCCTCAATGAAGAAGGTGCGCTTTTACAATGTCTGTATTAGCACAACATGACAATGCATAGCAGCTTTTTCAGCACGCCAATAATTAGGCGCTAAAAAGCTCCCTGCATTGATCCCTCCAATTCATTGAGCTTTAGCACTGTACGGCATAAGAAAATTTTATTTTTCTAGCTACGTTATAGACCACCTTAACTCGATAGTCTCTGTTCAAACCCGTTGGCGTCTTTGGACGTTTCTGGGCAGTAGCATGTCTCCGTACAGGAGCCTCACCTAACGAGGTACCTGCAATTTGTGAAGAGATAGTACGCTTGATTTCACAGCTTTGTCAAATTTATTTTGTAATAAAGCCTCAAAAACAGATCAAAATAGCGTTAAATAAGCAATTTAACAGCGATTTTATGAGTAATTGTTGAGCAAGTTATCACTATTTTATTTTTAAAAAATAAGACAATTAAAACATCCCTTTAAGGATTTTATATCCTTTAAAGGGATTTAAAAATACAAAAAATGTTGATTCAATATTATTAGATTAGGGTTTATCAAAACATCATTTAAATAGCATCTTGACCGACTTGTTTACGCCAGAAAGATGCGTAAATACCGTTATTCTTCACGAGCTCTTGATGACTTCCCATCTCGACAATCTTTCCATGATCCATCACAATTAAACGATCCATTTCTGAAATAGTCGAGAGTCTATGAGCAATGGCGATCACCGTTTTGCCTTCCATTAAAATGCCGAGATTTTCTTGAATAACTGCTTCTGATTCAGAGTCTAAGGCTGAGGTTGCTTCATCTAAAATTAAAATGGGTGCATCTTTTAGTAATACACGAGCAATCGCAATTCGTTGACGCTGACCACCAGAGAGTTTTACCCCGCTTTCCCCCACTAAAGCATCTAACCCACGTTTGCCGTTTTGGTCAACGAGCTCTCTGACAAATTCATCAGCTTTTGTCTTTTTTAAAGCTTCATAGAGCATCTCATCTGTTGCATCATGGTTACCGTATAAAAGATTATCACGAATAGACCTATGGAAAAGCGCCGGCTCTTGAGTCACAACACCGATATTTTCCCGCAAACTATCTTGCGTTACACCGGCAATGTTTTGCCCATCAATGGTAATTTCACCACCCTTTACATCATAAAGTCTTAGTAATATCTGGGTTAAAGTCGTTTTTCCAGCGCCAGAAGGCCCTACTAACCCAATTTTCTCACCTGCTTTAATATGTAAATTTAAAGTCTCATAGATCGGTTTTGCCGGATGATAATGGAAATCAACATCTTTAAAGATCACTTCACCTTCAATATTCTTGAGGGCTTTAGCATTTTTAGCATCAACAACTTCTCTCTCTTGCGCAATGACTTTAATCCCATCTTGTACGCTACCAATATCTTCAAAAATATGACTCACAACACGCATGACCCAGCTCGACATAGTATTAATTCGAATCACTAAACTCACCGTAAAGGCAATAGCTCCGGCCGTGATTAAAGAAGTGCCCCATAGATAGAGTGAAACGCCCACAGTGCTTGCAATTAGTAGGCTGTTGATCATCATCAAAGAGAAATCCATAGATGTGGAAAGCTTTGTTGAGTAGAGCGCTGCATCGGTTTGTTCACGCATGACTGCTTTTGCATCATTTTCATCTTTAGAACTATGAGAAAAAAGTTTTAAGGTTGTAATATTGCTATAGCTATCAACCACATGCCCCATTAGCTTAGAGCGTGCTTTTGCCGAGCGATGGGATCTTTTTCGAGTTCTAGGTAAAAAGTAGCTTAAAAGCAGTATATAAGCGAGTATCCACAATAAAATCGGTACCGTTAGCCAAATATTCACTTCAAAAAATAGTACCACTGTTGTTACTGCGTATATCACCACACGCCACATAGAATCTGTAGACATAATGACTGAGTTTCGAATCGCTTGGCCTGTATTCATGACTCTAGCAGCGATTCCGCCAGATAAACTACTATGAAAGAAATTAATACTCTGTTTTAAGACATAACGATGCTGCTGCCAACGTATCATGGAGGTAAAGTTTGTCGTTAGCGCTTGATTCATTATGAGATTATGGATTAATGATGCTATTGGCCGAAGTAAGACAATGACTACCATCATCCAGATAAATTCACCAGAATGCTCTGCCCATAGCTCTTTAGGGGAGCTTACTGATTCCACCATGTCGACAATTTTACCAATATAACTAAAGAGAGCAATCTCTAGAATAGAGACAAAAAAACCAATAACTAAAAGCCCTACAAAAACCCATTTTACTTGTTTAACATAGTGCCAATAAAAGGCGAAGAGTGTTGTTGGTGGAGCTTCATCAGGGTGATGCTTAAAAGGTTTTATGAAAGATTCAAACAGCTCAAGTAGTTTCATGCTCATTCTTTTATTATTTTCAAAGTGGTCTTAGTGTACTTTAATTGAGAGCTATTATCAATTGAGATACCTTAATAAGAGGCTGTTATGATTGATCTTTGTCCTAATAGATCAATGGTTATATGAATAATCGATAAATTGCGCCATGATTTTTGACAAAAAATAGTTTAAATCAGCCATTTTGGCTATTTAAGCGGTAATATATTAAAAAATAAGCCTCTTCCTTAAATACAAGCTTACTTCGTTAAAAACCACTTATACATCTTCCTCTTATCGTATTAACAATGCATCTTTTAGGAAAAGAATTCCTTTTCATTAAAAAAAGAAAAACACCCCAAAAGCTGCGTCTAGCTTTTGGGGTATCATTGATACTTTGATACGTTTTTTTAATTACTGTAAATACTCTTTAGCCTAAATCGTTAGCTCAAAGTTTTAAGCGATTTTAGATTCAATAAATGCGCCGCCTAAACAGATATCGCCATCATAAAAGACAATCGATTGGCCTGGTGTAATTGCTCTTTGCGGCGCATCAAAGGTAACTTCGATACGATTATTTTCTACCACAGTTACCTGACACTTCACATCTTTTTGACGATAGCGAATCTTGGCGGTTAATCGTGGATTCACTTCATCCCAATCAATAGGATTAATCTCATGAAGTTCACGAGCAATCAAGCCCCTACCGTAGAGTTCTTGTTGATCTCCTTGTACCACAATGAGTTTATTATTTTTAAGATCTTTATCCGCTACAAACCAAGGCTCACCATTGGAATCTTTACGCCCGCCAATACCTAAACCTTGACGCTGACCAATCGTGTAAAATGCTAGACCTTTATGCTCTGCAACCACTTCCCCATTGGGTAGAATCATCTCTCCTGGCTCTGTTGGTAAATATTGCATAATAAAATCTGTAAAATCACGCTCACCAATAAAACAGATGCCGGTAGAGTCTTTTTTATCAAAGGTAATGAGCTTATTATCTAACGCAATTTGGCGAACTTCAGACTTCTCATAATCCCCAATAGGAAAGAGCGTGTTGATCAGTTGCTGCTGATTTAAAAGATAGAGAAAGTAGCTCTGATCTTTATTATCATCAATTCCTTTTAAAAGATATGCTTTCCCATCTTCTCGTTTAACACGAGTATAGTGCCCTGTTGCTAAATAATCAGCGCCGAGCTCCTCGGCATATTCTAAAAATGCTTTAAACTTAATCTCTTTGTTACAAAGCACATCAGGATTAGGAGTTAAACCATCCTTTAAAGTATCTAAGAAATAATCAAATACACGTTCTTTATAGTTTTTGGCAAAGTTAACTTTATGAAGAGGAATCCCTAAGGTTTCGCAAACCGCCTCTGCATCTTTAAGATCATCTTCAGCAGTACAATAACCTTGGTCAAACTCCTCTTCCCAGTTTTTCATGAAAACTCCGTGGACATCAGCACCACGCTCTTTTAAAAGAAACGCCGCAACAGATGAGTCAACACCGCCACTCATGCCAACAATGACGCGTTTACCTTTAATATCTTCCATCTTTTATAATATCCCTTACGTTTAGCTACTTATATTCGTCATATTTTATACGTTTAAAAAATAAAAACCTCAAAATGATGAGGTTTTTATCTCTTTTAAATTCACGGTATTGATCGATCTTAATCTAAGATTTAAATAGTTTATCGCATCTAGATCTTACAAATTCTATGACCTCTATTTACTGATAGGGTTTCTCAGCAATTTCTTATTTCTTTTGATGTTGAAGATCCACCACATCTCTTAAAATAAGCAATCCCTCTTCAAGAATAAGATCAGTTTCTGTATCTTTTAACAATTTTGTATAGGTACCATCTTCATTACGAAACTCCTCTAAAGTTAAAGGCTCATAATCATACAGCACTCGCATACGATTTTGTAATTCAAGATTTTCAGCCTCTTCTGCTTTCAGTTTCTCCTTACGAGCTTGAAGATTAAGGCTTAGCTCATTGATCTTCCATAGATCTAAAGTTTTATTGGCTTGACGCTGATAAATTTGATGTTTCTCATCTGTTTTAAATCTCGCCGAGCTCTTCGCCTGAAGTTTATCCACGACAGAAGGCTTAATCACCACTGAAGGATCATAATCTGGCGCAGCTTCAATTGTATCCCAAGACATTACATACATCTCTTTTGCTTCACCGATCTCTGTAGGATCATAACTGCTTGGTAAAGTCACATCCGGAACAACCCCTTTCTCTTGTGTGGTTTCTCCATTTGCACGATAGAATTTTGCAATGGTAACTTTAGATTGCCCAGGTTTTGTGGATTTTGCGAGGATTCTACTCAAATCAATCATTGTTTGAACAGTTCCTTTGCCAAAACTGGTAGACCCTGCAATCACCGCACGACCTTGATCTTGCATGCTACCGGCAAAAATTTCACTTGCTGATGCACTTAAACGATCGACTAAAACAACCATTGGTCCTGAATAGATCAGATCTTCTACAGTGCTTCCTTGCGCATCTGTATTTCCATCAAAGCCGCGTGTTTGAACAACTGTTTTATTGCTACCAATAAAAAGTGCTGATAGGTCAATAACTTCTGTTAAAGATCCCCCACCATTACCACGAAGATCTATCACTAAACCATCAATATCTTCTTCATTGATAAGCGGTAGAAGGAGTTTTTTCACATCTCTTGTGGTGCTCTTAAAGTCTTCAACGCCCTGTTTACTGCCTTCAAAGTCACTATAGAAGGCCGGAAGTGTAATTACCCCTAATTTATACTCTTCTTTGCCATTTTCTGAAGGCATATTAAAGACTTCAGATTTAGCCTCTTGCTCTTCGAGTTTGACAGTATCACGAATGATTTTAACAATTTTCTCAGCGCCTTTGCCTTTGTTGCCAATCATCTGTAATCGAACAGTCGTTCCTTTTTCACCACGAACCATTTCGACAACTTTATCTAAACGCATTCCCACGATATCAACAAATTCGCCATCCTCGCCTTGGGCAACCCCAATAATCTCATCACCAATTTGCACTTGCCCTGTAAGGTCAGCAGGACCACCTGTCACAACCTCTACAATTTTTACAGAATCATCATCTTGCCTTAATACTGTACCAATGCCCTGAAGCGAGAGGCTCATGCTAATATTAAACTGCTCCATCTGTTTTGCAGAGTAATAACCTGAATGGGGGTCAAAGCTTAAAGAGATCACATTCATGACTAAACTAAATAACTCGCCTTCTTCCATATCATGGATACGCTTACTACGAGTGTTATAACGCTTTTGAAGCTTCTCTTTAGCTTCTGCTAATGAGAGCTTTTCATCCGTTACCATTAAATTGATTAATTCATTTTGTAAACGATCTTTCCAAAGTGATCTCAATGCAGCCTGATCTTTAGCATAAGCTTCATCTTTACGTTGAATAATGATTTTTTTATCAACATCAAAATCATAATCCTCTGCTAAAAGCTCTTTTACCAACGCATATTGCTCATCCATACGTTGTAATAACAAACGATACATATCATAGGGAACATCAAGCTGAGAGCGTTTTACAAAATCATCAAATTGATAACGATATTGTTCAAAGCCATCAATATCAGATTGCGTAAAGAAAACTTTCTGTGGATCTAAAGCTTTTAAGTAAAGGGTATAGATTCGCTCTGACAATACATTATCAATCGGTAATCGATCGTAATGATATTGCGCTAAAATCGCAGAATGCGCAGAGTTAATCAATTGCTCATTATAGCTAGGCGCTGCGATTACTGCTCGCTTTTCAATATCATTATTCGGCTTTGCTGCAATTGACAGCCCACCCCATAAAAGCGAGGTCGCAATTAAAGCGCTACTGACGATTTTCGCAAACTGACTTTTTACAAATTTTTTCTCATTTAACATTGCGTTTTCTATATCCATTTTTTATTTGATTAGTACGCTATTTCTAAATAACTTAAAACTCATCTAAGTATAGCGGAATGAGCAGCAATTGCTTATCTTTTTCTGTGCTCAGATAGATACAAGTGACCAAACCTTTCCTCTTTCCTGATATCAGCAGTTAGTCACAGATTGTTCAATTCTTAGTCTCCAAAATAAAAAGCTAGAGTTTTCACTCTAGCTATCATATCGACAATATATTTCTTTGTTAATAGAAAGGTTGCCTAATATTCAACATTTACTATTTTTGATAAAAATCATTATGAATAATATCTTGCTTCAAAATCTTTCATAAAGTTTGTTAAAGCAATAACCCCTTCAATCGGCATTGCGTTATAAATGCTCGCACGCATCCCCCCAACACTACGATGGCCTTTTAAATTGATAAGATTATGGGCTTCTGCTTCTTTTAAGAAAAGTGCATCAAGTGTAGGATCCGCCAATGTAAAAGGAATTGTCATATTTGAACGAGCATCGACATGAACCGGATTACGATACAAACGGCTATTGTCAATTGTGCTGTAAAGCATAAATGCTTTTTTATGATTAAGCTTTTCCATCTCAACTAGTCCGCCTTTCTCTTTTAACTCTTTAAGCACAAGACTCATTAAGTAAATCGCAAAAGTTGGCGGGGTATTAAGCATAGAGTCATTTTCTGCCTGCAATGTGTAATTTAATGCATCTGGCACAAATTTTGAAGCCTTACCTAAAAGGTCTTCACGAATGATCACAACCGTTAATCCTGCAGGACCAATATTTTTCTGAGCACCTGCATAGATGAGACCATATTGGCTAACATCAATTCTTCTTGAAAGAATATTAGAACTCATATCCGCAACGACAGGAATAGGACAATTTTTGATATCATAGAAAAACTCTACGCCATTAATTGTCTCATTAGAGCAGATATGAAGATATGCGCTTTCAGGATTGACATTAATGGCATTTTTATCTGGCACATTAATATACCCTTCAGATTTACCGCTATATACAATATTTGATACGGCATAACGGCTTCCTTCAATGGCTGATTTTTTAGACCAAACGCCTGTCTCTAAATAATCGACTGTCGTTTTGCCATCCCCCATCTTATCCCCTAAGAGATTTAAAGGAATTAAGCCAAACTGAGCAAGCCCACCACCTTGAAGAAATAATACCTTGTAATTTACTGGAATATTAAGCAGTTCGCGAAGATCCGCCTCACACTCTTTTGCAAGTGCAATAAACTCCTTACCACGATGGGAAACCTCCATAACCGAAGCCCCTTGTTGCTCCCAATCTAACAACTCTTTTTGAGCTGTCTTTAAGACGTTATAGGGCATTGTTGCAGGTCCTGCGCAGAAATTATAAGTCTCTCTCACGGCTTTAATCCTTTTCCTTAGAAAAATCATTGAAAATGTCTGTAAATAAGCGTGGTTTATCATACTACGACAAGACAGATATTTCACACTTTCCGCAATAAATATTCTTTCGCCGAATTATATTCATAAAACATCTCCTATTTCTGCTAAACTAATTCGTTTGAAAGAGATTAATTGGTTATAACCATAAAGGGATTAGCGTTATGTCTTCTATTATAGATACTCAAATGTCACATTTAGTGCCAATGGTTGTTGAACAAACTGGCCGAGGTGAGCGCTCTTACGATATTTACTCTCGCCTTTTAAAAGAGAGAATTATCTTCATGGTAGGACAAGTTGAAGACCATATGGCGAACTTAATTGTTGCGCAAATGTTGTTTTTAGAAGCCGAAGATCCTAATAAAGATATTCATCTCTATATCAATTCTCCTGGTGGCTCAGTCACTGCGGGGATGTCTATTTATGACACTATGCAATTTGTAAAACCTGATATCTCAACAATGTGTTTAGGACAGGCTTGTAGCATGGGCGCATTTTTGCTTGCTGCAGGTGCTGAAGGAAAACGCTTTGCTCTGCCAAACGCAAGAGTCATGATTCATCAGCCTCTTGGTGGCTATCAAGGTCAAGCATCTGATATCGAGATCCATACACGTGAAATGCTAAAGATTAAAAAACAGCTCAATAGCTTATTAGCACATCATACCCACAAAACCATTAAACAAATTGAAAAAGATACCGATAGAGACAACTTTATGAGCGCAGAAGAAGCTGCGAAATATGGTTTAATTGATAAGGTTGTCACGAAACGTTAATTTCCTATGACTTGCTATTATTAATCTTTGTTCTTGATAAATTTTAAATAGCCCTTAAATATGAAGAGTCAAACCACTTTAAGCTTTGACTCTCTAAATTAACTCACGGCTTACAATTTGTAGGCCAAGATATTTCCAAACTACCGGAGTAGATTCACAATATGAGTAATAAAACAGACAAACCAACGAAAAGTGTTGAGTGTTCTTTCTGTGGCAAAGATCAGAGTGAAGCTGAGCGTCTTATCTCGGGAAATGGCGTTTATATCTGTAAAGAATGTATTGAACTGTGCAACAACCTTGTGTTAGATGATGTCAAAGCAGAGATTGAAGCTGAAGCTGAGAGCCTACCAACCCCCAAAGAGATCTATGAAAATTTAGACCAATATGTTATCGGCCAATCGCATGCAAAGCGCACATTGAGTGTCGCCGTTTATAATCACTATAAGCGCCTTAGTAGTGAGCAGTTAAATGATCATAACGATATTGAACTTAGTAAGAGTAATATTCTTTTAATCGGGCCAACAGGTTCAGGTAAAACATTACTAGCAGAAACATTAGCACGTAGCCTAAATGTTCCTTTTGCAATTGCTGATGCAACCACCTTAACAGAAGCTGGCTATGTGGGAGAAGATGTTGAAAACATTGTCTTACGCCTTCTTCAAAACTGTGAATTTGATGTTGAAAGCGCAGAATCTGGCATTATCTATGTTGATGAGATTGATAAAATCTCACGCCGCAGTGAAAACCCATCAATTACTCGTGATGTTTCAGGTGAAGGCGTACAACAAGCCCTCTTGAAAATTATTGAAGGAACCACGGCATCGGTCTCTCCAAGTGGTGGGCGCAAACATCCTAATGCCGAGCTAATTGAAGTCAATACACGTAATATTCTCTTTATCTGCGGTGGCGCTTTCTCTGGCCTTGAAAAAATCGTGCAACAACGTCAATCAAAGGGCGGTATCGGTTTTGGTGCAGATGTTAAAACTACGGACGAAGAGAAAAATCTTTCTGAACTCTTTGCACAAGTGGAAGCGGAAGATTTAGCTAAGTATGGTCTAATTCCTGAATTTATCGGTCGATTACCCGTTATTACGACTTTAGAAGAGCTCGATGAAGCGGCATTAGTCAATATTTTGACAGAACCTAAAAATGCGATTACCAAACAATTCTCTTATCTTTTTGAGATGGAGGGCGTTGAGTTAGAATTTACAGATGAAGCGCTCAAAGCTATTGCACAAGAAGCCTTGAAACGTAAAACAGGAGCTCGTGGTTTAAGAAGTATTATTGAACATCTCTTATTAGATACGATGTTTGAACTTCCTTCTTTAGATAATGTCCAAAAAGTCATTGTTCATGAAAATTGCGTTACTGAAAAAGTCGCTCCAGAAATTGTTTATTCTAATGCTAAAGAAGCCAAAGCTTCTAAAGCATAATCATAAACAGATCTTTTAATCCAACAGACAAAAAAGGCGAGAAGAATCTCTTCATAATTATGGCTGATCACTTACAATCCCCTCCCCCAATCTCGATGCGTTTTCGAGGTTTTCTACCTGTTGTCATTGATGTTGAGACAGGGGGCGTGAATCCTAAAACGGATGCACTTTTAGAAATAGCTGCTGTCTTAGTTGATATGGACGAATCAGGAAAGCTCTCTACAACAGAGTCTGTCTCAGCACATGTTGAGCCAGAAAAAGGGTTATTATTAAACCCTGAATCAATGCGTATTAATGGTATCAAAGTTGATAATCCATTTCGTTTTGCGATCTCTGAAAAAGAAGCGCTTAAAAAAATCTTTACTGTTGTTCGTCAAGTGCTCAAAGAGAAAGGTTGCACCAGAGCTATTTTAGTGGGACATAATGCGCATTTTGATTTAGGTTTCTTAAATGCTGCCATCGAAAGAACAGGCATTAAAAACTCCCCTTTCCACCCATTTTCTGTCATTGATACAGTTAGCCTTGCCGGACTTGCTTATGGGCAAACAGTACTTGCACGATCCATTATGGCCGCAGGAATTGAATGGGATCATAGTAAAGCCCATTCAGCGCTTTATGATACAGAAAAAACAGCGGAGCTCTTTTGTAATATTGTGAACTTATGGCAAGAGAAGATTGGTTTTAATATTGAGCTATTTCAAGCTCATGATGATCCAATCGATGCGAGATAATCTCTTTAATAAGATACACTTACACAAAACAATGTGAGATAAGAGAATTGGTATGAATAAATTATATAGCAACCTAAAGCAGAACCTAGATTTACTGGGAACACATCAAAACAAGATTAAAGATGTGAATGTCGGGCTTGAGCGTGAAACGTTAAGAGTTAATCAACACACAGGACGAATCAGCAATAAGCCGCACCCAGAAGCGATAGGATCAGCATTAACGCACAGCCATATTACAACTGACTTTGCAGAGCCGATGCTTGAATTTGTGACAAATCCAGTCGCTAGCGTCGAAGAGGCGCTACAAGATCTTAATCATATTCAACGGTTTACGCTAAGCCAATTAGAAGATGAGATCTTTTGGCCGGGCTCAATGCCGCCTTTCATCGCCTCTGAAGAGGAGATTACGATTGCCCAATATGGCAATTCTAATGACGCTAAAATGAAATCCCTCTATCGCAAGGGATTAAGCTTGCGATATGGCAAAATGATGCAAGTTATCTCCGGCATTCATTTCAACTTCTCCTTAAAAGATCACTTTTTTAAAGCCTTTCAAGAAGTTACCAGCAATAATGATTCATTAGCGGCCTTTAAAACCGCAAGATACCTTCATGCTTGCCGCAATGTATCACGTTATGGTTACATCATTCCCTACCTTCTTGGCGCATCACCTGCGATGGATAAAAGTTTTTTAGCAGGTAAAGAGAATGTTTTTCAATCACTAAATGACACCGATAGTTATCTTCCTGAAGGAGAATCTCTTCGCCTTTCAGACATTGGTTATGGCAATAATAAATGTCATTTTGATGTGTCTTTTAATAATATTGAAGAGTTTACTAAAAATATTCAATTTGCAATCTCCACTCCTTGTAATATCTTCTCGCAAATTCCTGTGATTGAAAATGGTGAATATAACCAGATCAACAATCACATTTTGCAGATAGAAAATGAGTACTATGCCAGTATCCGCCCGAAACAGATTGTGCGTAAAGGAGAGAATTTCTTAACAGCGCTCAATCACCGGGGGATTGAATATATTGAACTTCGCTCAATTGATATCAACCCCCTCATTGCCGAGGGAATCGATGTTGAATCAATGCTCTTCCTACAACTCTTTTTAACGGCATCAATTTTAACTGATGCGCCAGATCTATCACAAAAAGAGTATGAGCATAACCAAAAGAATCTTAAAATTGTGGCTAAAACAGGCTTAGCTCTTGATCAGCCTTTTATCGTTTCTGATGAAGAATATACCCTGAAAGAAGCGTTGCTTTCTGTTATTAAATGGCTTGAACCGATTGCCCAAATTTTAGGTGAAAAGCATCAAAAAGCCCTAAAAAACATGCTTGAAAAAATTGAGCAGCCAGAGAAGCTACCTTCTCAAAAAGTGCTACAAGCATTAACTGAAAGCCAAAAGCCTTATCAAGAATTTTTCTTTGAAACAGCAAAATCGCTCTATATCAAGCAATTTAAATCTTTAGAAAACACCGAAACTGATCAATTTAAAAACTTAGCGAAGGAGTCTTTAGCAAAGCAAAAAGCCATCGAAGAAGCCCCTCAAATTCCTTTCTCAGAATATCTAGAAAATTACTTTAAATTCTGATATTTTAACTTTTTTTAAATTACCGAGGTATTTACCTGTGACTTCACATGTCTCTATAGGTTCTCCCATGCTCTATTTAGTGTTTGGGATTGTTGTTTCTATCATGATCCTCATTGATATGTTTGCCCTCAAAGCAAGCGGTGATCATAAAGTTAGTGCTAAAGAAGCCCTAACATGGACTATTATCTGGATTTCTGTTGCACTTCTTTTTGATCTTGGTCTTTGGGCATATATCAAATATATGATTCCGGCAGAGAGCATCCCTTTAGCATTAGGCGATAATAGTTCATACGCTTTAGATAAAGCATTAGAATTTTTAACAGGTTATGTTGTTGAAAAATCTCTCTCAATTGATAATATTTTCATCTTTTTATTAATCTTTAGCTACTTTAAAGTCCCGAATATATATCAACGCCGAGTTTTAGTTTATGGTGTTTTAGCTGCGGTATTTTTACGCGTCGTAATGGTGCTTATCGGTAGCTATTTGATCTCTAAATTTGAATGGATTCTTTATCTCTTTGGCGCATTTCTACTCTTTACAGGGATTAAGATGTGCTTTGGGCACGATGAAGAAGCCGATCTTAGCCAAAATAAAATTGTTAAAATTACTAAGAAATTCTTTAAAACAACCGATGATTACCATAAAGAGCACTTCTTTATTTTCAAAGATGGCATCAAATATGCAACGCCACTCTTTATCGTTTTAGTCTTAATTACGATTTCTGATATTATTTTTGCTGTGGATTCGGTTCCTGCTGTCTTTGCGGTAACGACTGACCCCTTTATCGTAATGACCTCTAATGTCTTTGCAATTTTAGGGCTTCGTGCAATGTACTTCTTATTAGCAGATATGGCGGAGCGCTTCCATCTTTTACAATATGGTCTTGCAATTATCTTAATTTTTATCGGTATCAAAATGCTCATTCTCTATTTTGATTACCATTTCCCAACAGCGCTCTCCTTGAGTGTTATTTTAGGAACTCTGATTGGATCTATTGTTCTTTCCCTTCTTTTTCCTAAAAAAGGGAAAATATCTTAATTTTAATAAGTCTCGTTCTTAGCGAGACTTTTTTAATTCTCTTCGCATAAAGGACGCGTCATGTTAGAGAAAATATTCAAATTAAAGGCCCATGGCACCAATTTCCGCACAGAAATTTTTGCCGGAATTACCACCTTTTTAACCATGTCTTATATCATCTTCGTCAACCCTAGCATTTTAGGCAACACAGGGATGAATACTGATGCAATCTTCATGGCAACCTGTATTGCAGCTGCAATCGGGACCATTGTTATGGCGCTTGCCGCAAACTACCCTGTCGGTATGGCTCCTGGAATGGGTCTTAATGCCTTTTTTGCTTTTACCATAGCAGCGCCTGTCACAACGGGTGGATTTGGTTATACTTGGCAAGAAGCATTAGGCGCCGTCTTTGTTTCTGGCGTTATCTTCTTTATCTTAACCGCAACAGGTTTACGCTCATGGATTATTGGGGGAATTCCAAAATCACTTCGCGCTTCAATTGGTGCAGGTATCGGACTCTTCTTAGCCTTTATTGGACTATCTAATCCAGCTGTTGGCATTATTCAAGGTAACCCGGCAACGTTAGTAAGTATGGGTGATCTCTCATCCCCTGGTGCTCTTTATGCAATTTTAGGGTTCTTCTTAATCGTTGTTTTAGATAACTTTAAAATTCGTGGTGCAATTTTAATTAGTATTCTTTTCGTCTCTATCTTAAGTGCTATTTTAGGACATAATGAGTTTGTAGGCGTTGTATCAGCGCCACCATCATTAGCTCCGACATTCTTCCAATTAAGCTTTGAAAAAGTGTTAAGTGGTAGCTTTGTACAAATTTTAATTGCGCTTGTTTTAGTAGAACTCTTTGATGCAACTGGTGTTTTAATGAGTGTGGCTAAACGTGGAGGGCTTTTAGATGAAACTAAAGTGCCTCAAGCTAAAAAGCGCTTTAACCGTGCGTTATTTGCTGATAGTACCGCTATTTTATCAGGAAGCTTACTCGGTACAAGTTCAGTAACAGCTTATGTAGAGAGTAACTCCGGCGTTCAAGCTGGCGGCCGCACAGGTTTAACAGCGCTTGCAATTGCGGCATGTTTTATTCTTGCAATCTTCTTTTCCCCATTAGCGGCATCTATTCCCGCTTATGCCACAGCACCCGCATTAGTCTATATCGCAGGATTAATGCTACGTGAATTAACAGAAGTAGATTGGGACTCGCCAACAGATTCTATTCCTGCTGCGCTTTTAGTATTGGGAATTCCTTTTACTTACTCGATTGCTGAAGGGTTTGCTTTTGGTTTTATCAGCTATGCGGCATTAAAGATGGGGACAGGGAAATTCCGAGATATCCATCCTGCAACTTACATCATCGCATTTCTATTTTTACTTAAATTTGCACTTTTCTAATCGAAAAAGCTTTAAAATTTAAGGGTTAAGCGCCATATTGTCACTTTAGTCAATATGGCGTTTTTGAGACAATAAGGGGGGATTTAAGGGTTTATGAATCATTTTATTACTGCAACTTATCGATTCTTCTTCAGCAGCGATTTTGCCATGGGCGTTAAGATGGCATTAGGGATCTTTATCCCGGTTGCGATCCTCTATTGTTTTAATATTCCACTCGAGATTTTAATGATCGCAGGCTATGGAAGTTTAACCATGTCTATTGCCGATCAAACAGGAACACTCAAACATAAACGTAATGAGATGTTTGGCACCTTTATCGCCATTGTTCTTATTACCCTGCTCTTTATTTTTCAAACACCCGGATTACATCCTTTAAAGATCATCTCTTTATCGGCAATCTCCTTTGTGGTGGCATTTATCTATGCTTTTAGAGTGAAATTTATAGCTCTTGGCTTTATCGTGGGATTCACTGCGCTATTAGCTGCTTCAAATACCGCAGCTTCTCCTTTGGTTTACCTTGCTTATTTCTGCTTTGGGGCAATTTTTTACTTCTCTTTTTCCATGATTGTCACAAAAGTATTTGAGCGCTATATTATTCGCCAAAACCTTTCAGGAATCTATTTTCATCTCTCCCATTATTTAAAAGCACTCTCAAAATGCTACCGCCAAAACGTTGATATTGAGAAAGAATTTAAAAATTTTATTAATTCCCAAACAGAATTACTAGAAGAGCTCCAAGGAATGCGAGATCTTCTATTTCGCCTAGATTATGAAAATGACCATCACCTTAATCAGATGATCAATGAACTCTTATTACTCGTAGAAACAAGAGAAATTGCAACTATTCCGTTACAAGACTTTATGGTCATTCGTGAAAATTATCCCAATAGTGATTTGCAGATCTTCTTTCGTGATAGTTTTTCTAAAGCAGGAAGTAATCTTGAAGAGATGGGAATGTACTCTCTTCGCGCAGGAGATATGCTCAAAAGACTCGGCTTTAAAGCAGAACTTCGCGCACTTGAATATGAACTTGAACTTCTTAGAAGGCAAGATTTAGAAGGTGAAGCGTTAGATGCTTATCAAATTGTCGCCAACCACTTTCGTAAAGTTTGGTCTCTTTCACGCAACTTAGAGCGTATCCGCTCATTTTTAGTGGATGATATCGAACTTGAAGGAACTTTCCCACGTCATAAATTAAAAAAGTTCCTCTCGCACTCTTATTGGTCTAACGACTACATTACCAAGAACCTTACCCTAAAATCGCCAGTCATGCGTTTTGCTATTCGCTCCTCAATGGCGATGTTCTTTGCTTTAACTTTAGTCAGCATGACCGATTTCCTCTCTCATGGGTTTTGGATCGCCTTTACACTATTGAGTCTCATGCGCCCAGGATTTAGCCTAACAAAAGAGCGGAGTCGTAATCGTATTATCGGAACAATTATTGGATGCCTGATTGGAGGATTACTGATTTCACTTGAGATCTCGACTTTAGGACTACTGACGATTCTCTTTATCTCGGTCATCCTTAATAATGGATTAATCCGTATTCATAATCCTTTAAGCGTCACCTTTACTACTGTGTATGTTCTGATATTGCTCAATATTAGTAAGGATCTAACAACCTTACAGGGTTTTTCAGTCTCATTAGAAAGAATCATTGATACCATTATCGCAGCTGTTATCGCCTTAGGCTTTAGCCATGTGCTTCCTAGCTGGGAAAAAGTAAACCTACCAAAGCTGATTCATACCGCCCGAGAGAATCTATATGCTGTGATGTTAGAGATTGAGAAATGGAAAATCTCCAAAATTGCTGAAGATGATGCTGATCTAAAGCTTGCTTTAAGAACGGCTCAAGCATCCATTGTCTCGCTCTCAAACTCTTTAGAGAGAATGAAAGATGAGCCGGTTAAAAATCGGCAACATAATATCTCAGAAATTAATGATGAACTGATTGAAATGCAATCAATATTCTCTCAATTATCTTATCTTTCAGGATTGTTAGAGACGTTAGATACCGATCAAATTGAAGAGTTTAATGAGATTTTTCAACTCATTAAATTACGCATGAACCCCGACATACATGAGAAACGCTCTAACCTTACTCGCTTTATGATGCTTGAATTAAAACCGCTTATTTGGTTGGTAGAACCAAAATAATTTGGCATTTAAAGTATAAAGATCGTAATATGTCAGAAGCATTATTAAATTTTAGGGTATTAGCGCTATGTACCAATTTCTAGGCGAATATGAGCTCAAAGTCGACACGAAAAATCGTGTTGCGCTTCCGGCTGCGCTTAGAAAACAATTTGATGATGAGATGAATCACTTTGTTATTAGTAGAGCGCTTGATAAGTGCTTAAACTTCTATCCTATTGATGCCTGGCGAGAAGTAGAAGCAGAGCTTAACAAGCTTAATCCATTTGTTAAAAAAGAGCGGGAATTTGCACGTTTTGTGCGAGGCGGTGCTACTGAGATTATTTTAGATGCACAAGGCAGAATGGTTCTACCTAAACGTTTAATGGGATATGCCAGTATTACTTCTGAATTAATTCTTCTAGGTAATGGCAATCTATTTGAAATGTGGGATCTAGCAACTTATGAAGAGATGCTTGCGATTGATCCTGAAGATTTCTCCCAATTAGCAGAAGAAGTGATGCGATTTGAGGAAGAGGAAGCACCAATATTAGATCCTGCAATCGTTGTTCCGCTTGCTAGAAGCTAATATGAGGGAGATTTAATGCTACGCATTGGTCTAATTGATTCCGGTATTGGTGGTTTTTCAATTCTAAATGCATTCCTACAGGCACCTACCGATCAAGATATTGAATTTTATTATATTGCAGATTCTGGTCATCTTCCTTATGGATTAAAAACAGATGAATACATTCATCAAAGAATGTTAACGCTTACGGATTTTTTACTAACAAAGCATATCGATGCTTTAGTAATTGCCTGTAATACCGCAACAGCTGTAAGTGCCTCTAAATTACGAACCCAATACCCCATGCTCCCAATTATTGGGACAGAGCCTGCGATAAAACCTGCAGCACTAGCAACCCAAACAGGCCATATCGCAGTTGCTGCGACACAATCAACTCTCAATAGCGCTCGCCTTAAAAATCTGATCTCGCATTATGCCCAAAACTGTCAAGTCCATAAGATTATTGGTACTTCTTGGGTTGACCTTGTAGAGACACAAAAGATTACCCCCTCATCTAATTTAACCGTATTAGCACCAACTCTTCAGGTTTTTCAAGAATACCCTATTGATCAACTTGTATTAGGTTGTACTCATTTCCCCTTTCTAGCGCCGGCACTAGACCATCTTTTGCCGGCATCTGTCACTATTATTGATCCTGCACCTGCTATTGTTCAAGAATGCTACAACCGCCTTTCTTACTCTTTTTCAGATACAAGCGTTAATCACAGTAAAAAAACGCCTAGTACTGAGCTTTATCTCTTTACTACTGGAGATCTAGAGGTATTTACGCAGCAGTCCTCATTACTCTTTTCGATCAATAAACCCTTATCTATCAAGAAAATCAAAACTTAACCCTCTACTAGAGTTATGTTAAAATCATTTTTTAATAGTAAATTTATACAACCAAATATCGATCAAATGTACCACGGATCGAATTTGTTCATTGATTCCAATCAGGGTGTAAACATATGCATAAATTTTTTAAAGCTTCTATCATTTTAGGCGCCGCTGTGATTATTGCAGCATGTGGCGAATCTGTTAAAAAAGTAGAGCCGACAAATCAACTATTTTCCATGGATATAAACTCTGACTATCAAGATGTTATGGACAAAAGAGATGTCATCACAGCGAGCCGCCTTGAAGGCACGCCGGTAGAGAGTATCACCTTACTGCAAGCTGAAAATGGCGATATCTCCAAAGATCTTCTCTATGCTGTTAGTCTAGATCTACCTGAAGGAATCGTTATTACGCTCAAAGAATTTGAAGAAGTCATGAATGAGCAGATGGAAGCCATTAATGAGATTGTTGATTTTAAAGTCTCACCTGTTAAAGGGAGTGATACACAAATCACCTATATTGCAGAAACAAAAGATAATGGCCAGCCCTACTTTGAACATTGTAAAATTGCAGTAGAACAGACCATTACAACGATCTGTATTGGTACCACTAAAGATCAAAAAGCTGCTCAAGCTGCAATTGATAGCATTGTCTTTAACAAACAATAGTTCTATTTCAAATAGCAATATTATTCTATAGTATAGTGATTTTCAAATAAAATCAGAAGTCGAAATTTATTAGTAAGTCATCCTCCTAAAATAGGTTGATGAGCAACTGGGTCGAATGCTTGCATGTTTTTTGAAATTACGTGCCAGCAGTTTTAAGCCTTTTTCGGTTCATATCGGAATTTAATGCGTAATAGCTATAAAATCGGTTTAAAAGTCACTGAATCAGATTACTGGCGCATCAGTTATAAGAAGCGTAAGAATGGTTCTATCCGGTATTGTGCAAGTGGGCTTGATTCACAAGCTGTACTGTTTTACTTTGAAAACAGCTATTCTTAAACCAAATCGACTATAAGATAATTTCTCTTAACCAAATCAACTATAAAAGAGTGCTCTGCACTCTTTTTTGCATCATAAAGGTTCAGTAATTTTATACATTTTATGCCAAAGTTTACCTACAGATACAGGGAAAATGGTACACTTCGTAAAGTGTTCAACACAACAATAATAGCCATCATAACAGTTAGGGATAGCCATGCCATTTTCTTATAAAAATGACCATCAAATTTACCGCTCTGATTATCAAGCGCCGCACTTTAAAGTCCACAATTACGAATTAACGATCACATTAGATCCAACACAAACACAAATTGCCGGTAAATTTGAACTTCAATTTAATGATACCTGCCAAGCACCTTTTGAAATTAAGCTTCACGGCTCAAACGAACTTGTCTTAACACAGATCTTCATTGATGAAAAACCCTTAGATCCTAGTGAATATATCTTTGATAACAATCATCTAGTTTTAATTTTATCTCAAAAAAATAATGTGATTGAGATTATTAACACTATCGACCCTAGCAGTAATACCGCGCTTAGTGGCATCTATCTCTCAAATGAGATGTTTTTTAGTGATTGTGAACCCCAGGGCTTTAGAAATATTACCTATTTCTTTGATCGCCCTGATGTTATGACAAATTATCGCGTTAAATTAATTGCTGATAAGAAATATCCCGTCCTTCTCTCTAACGGCAACTTAATTGAAGAGGGGGAATATAGCCAAACAGCACATTACGCAATTTGGGAAGACCCCTTCTTTAAACCGACCTATCTCTTTGCCATTGTTGCCGGAGATCTTGAGTATATTGAAGATACTCATATCCGCCCGGATGGTAAACCTGTAAGATTGCGAGTATATGCAGATAAAAAAGATATCCATCGTTGCCAATTTTCGTTAGATTCATTAAAAAAAGCAATGAAATGGGATGAAGAGCGCTTTAATCTTGTGTGTGATTTAGATTATTATAACCTTGTAGCAGTTGATGACTTTAATAGCGGCGCTATGGAGAATAAAGGACTTAATCTTTTCAATACTAGCTGCATTCTTGCAACACCAGAAACGGCAACGGATAATGAGTTTAACTTTGTAGAAGCAGTTGTGGGACATGAATATTTTCACAACTGGACAGGTAATCGTATTACTTGCCAAGATTGGTTTAATCTCTCTTTAAAAGAGGGATTAACGGTTTTTAGAGAGCAAGAGTTTATCTCCCAAGAGCAGCATCCTGGTATTCGCCGAATTGAAGATGTGAACTTTTTAAGAACTTACCAATTTCCTTACGATCAAGGCCCTTTATCTCATGCAGTGAGACCTGATGCTGTGGGCTCTATTGAAAATATCTACACCACAACCACTTATGAAAAAGGGGCTGAGATTATTCGCCTTTATCAAACCATTTTAGGTAAAGAGGGATTTGACAAAGGCTTTCAGCGCTATATTAAAGAATTTGATGGGATGGCAGCGACAGTAGATGACTTTTATCAGGCAATGAAGTCTGAAAATCCTCGTCTATTTGATAGCTTCCCCTTATGGTATAGCCAGCGCGGAACCCCTATCTTAAAAGCAGCAACGCATTATGATGCCGATAAAAAAGAGCTCAGACTCTCTCTTAAACAGTCTCTTTATGATCCTATTTCTAAGGCATTACAAAACCCTATGCCTATCCCTGTGAAATATGCCCTATTTTCACAAAAAGGGGAGATATTACTAGAAGAGACCTTTACCCTTACCACGCATGAGCAATGCTTGGTTTTTCATAATATTGAAGAATTACCAGTCATCTCATTACTTCGTGACTTTTCCGCACCGGTTGTTTTAGATTATGATTATTCATTAGCTGAGCTTAAAACCCTGATTGCTTATGAAACAGACTATTTTGCTAAATGGGAAGCGTTACAAAACCTTGTCATTAAAGTTGTCTTTTCTCAAGAATTATCAAAAACTCAAATGGCCCATCTAATTGCCGATGCGTTTGAGCCACTTTTTGAATTTGCATATCAAGATCCGGCATTTTGTGCGCTATTATTAACCTTTGCAGATGATGGCTACTATCTTGGTTTAATGGAGACTGAAAATATCCTCTCTCTTCGCCATACTCGCGAAAAAATTGAGACGCATATTGCAACTCGCTTCAAAGAAGAGTGGTTAAAACTCTATCATGATTTTCAAGATGATCATGTGGATTCACGAGCAATTAAAAATATTGCGCTACAGTTCCTCTCTTTCCTGCCAGAATGCCAAGCGTTAATCACAGAACAATATAAAACAGCTACCAATATGACAGATATTAGCTGGGCTTTAAAATACGCTGTGTGGCAAGATATTCCTCAAAAAGAGGCGATGATTCAAGACTACTATGAAAAGTATCAGGATTACTCGACACTGATAGATCGTTGGTTTGGCTTACAAGAACGTAATCCTCATTTAACAATGGAAACGCTAGATAAAATTGTCAATCACCCAGGCTTTAATCGTCAAAACCCTAACAGAGCAAGAGCTATTGTTGGTGCAATTGGCCGTAATCGTTATGCCCTTGCCAAAATAGGCACTCCACTTTATCAATGGATTGCCAATGAGATACTGATAATTGATGCGATTAACTCTGTGACTGCGGCAAGATTAATTACGCCTTTCACTAAACTTGCAAGACTGCCTAATCCTCTTCAAACAGAAGTCACGGCAATCATTAATGGTATGATGAAAGCACCCAATATTTCTAATAATCTATTTGACCAATTAAAAAGGATCCTTCAATGAGTCAAGTCACCCAACTTATTCAAAATCGCCGTACGATCCATCATTTTAAACCAGATGCTGTGCCGTATGAATTAATTGAAAAAGCGTTGAAACTCTCTGTTTTTGCTCCTAACCATCATCATACTCAACCTTGCCGCTTCTATCTTCTAGGAGAAAAGAGTAAAACACAATTTTTACAATATGCAGAAAAAGAGTTCTCTTCTCGTGATCCACAAACAGCAGAAAAGAAATTAAACCGCTGGCGAGCAATTCCAGGTTGGGTATTAGCCACGCGGAAGGTTCAAGAAGATGAAAAAACCGCTCATGAAGATTACGCAACACTTAGCATTGCATTATATATTATGATGCAATCATTAACAGAAGATGGAATTGGTAGTAAATGGTCAACAGGCTCTCTTCTCTTTAAGAAGGAAGTCTACGCTATTTTTGGGATTAACCCTCAAGAGGAGGTTATTGAAGGGATGTTTTGGTATGGCTATCCTGATAAAACTCCCTTGCCTTTTCCCAAACAATCCTATCATGATTTTGTCACAGAACTTAATTAGAGCATGAATAGAAAAACTCCCACATTAGGGCAATATAAGAGCGATCAAACCTTAGAAATCGTATTAGGGTTTGATTTTGGTACTAAGAATTTAGGCGTGGCTGTCGGCAATCTTCTTACAGAGACTGCGCAGCCTATTTCTATTCTTAAAGTTACCAATAATCAACCCGATTGGAATGCGATTCAAAAACTACTAGATGACTGGCAGCCCGATGCATTTATTGTTGGTATCCCGTACACGCAAGATGGGACAGAAACCGAGCATATCAAAATCATTCGCAAATTTATGAATAGGCTTCACGGAAGATATGGGCTGGCAGTTTATGAGGTTGATGAGTCTTATAGCTCATCGCAAAGTGAGCAGTATTTAAAGCCTTCACAAAAAGGAAAAAAAGCAACATTAGATGCAATTTCAGCGGCAATTATTGTCGAGCGTTGGTTAAAAGACAATATATTTAGTTAACATCTTGTTACTCTCAAGATCTTACGCTATTCTCAGACTGTATTAGTATCATAGGACAGTCATACATGAGTGCATTATTTAAATTTATCAATTGCTTTAGTCTCGTACAACAAATTCTTATCGGTCTTATCCTTGGGGTTATTGTTGGCTTTCTCTTCCCTATTGGTGTCGCGCAATCCGTTGGCATTATGGGTGATTTCTTTGTCGGTGCTTTAAAGGCAATCGCCCCTGTTTTAATCTTTATTTTGATTATTGCTGCGATCTCTAACTATCAAAAACAAGATAGTGGTGGGACCATGCAGAAAATTATTCTACTCTATCTTTGCGGCACCTTCTTTGCAGCATTAGTGGCTGTTACCATTAGCTTTATCTATCCTATTACCGTTCCTTTAGATGTTGGTAGCGCAGAAGCTCGAGGTCCTGCGGATATTAAAGAAGTACTCCATACACTATTTATGAATATGGTAGATAACCCGGTTAATGCATTAGTAACAGCTAACTATATTGGTTTAATCTCTTGGGGAGCACTTTTTGGCTTTACTTTAAGAACGACCAATCAATCAACGCGGGATCTATTTCAAGATTTAGCAAAACTTGTGACCAATGTTATTAAAAAAATTATTCTTATAGCGCCTCTCGGTGTTTTTGGTGTTGTCTCCATCACAATTGCTGAAACCGGTTTTGAGGGAATAAAAGCTTACTTACAACTTGTCGTTGTTTTATTAATTGCAATGGCGGTAGTAGCCCTTATTGTCAATCCTGCGCTTGTTTACATGATGATACGCAAAAATCCTTATCCATTAGTATTTAAGTGCATTAGAGAAAGCGGCATGACAGCCTTTTTTACCCGAAGTTCAGCGGCTAATATTCCTGTCAATATCGAGCTTAGTCGTAAATTGGGAGTTAGAGAAGAGATCTATGCGGTCTCCATTCCACTAGGCGCAACCATTAATATGGCGGGCGCTGCAGTGACCATTACCGTATTTACATTGGCTGCGGTGAATACCCTTGGGATTGAGGTTGATTTCTTATCAGCCCTACTTTTAAGTGTTTTTGCAACAATTGGTGCTTGTGGCGCTTCAGGTGTTGCTGGCGGCTCTTTACTACTTATTCCACTAGCTTGTGCGCTCTTTAATATCGATAATGATATTGCGATGCAACTGGTTTTAATTGGTTATGTCGTAGGCGTTATTCAAGATTCTACAGAAACCGCCTTAAACTCCTCAACAGATGTACTCTTTACAGCAGCTGCTGATTTTGCGGCAACAAAAAAAGAGCCTAATTATAAAAACTAGGCCCTATTATTGGAGTGCTGATCAATTATATTGATATCAATTACGCTGCCCTATCTTATGGTAGCGTAATTTTTTACATCTGGTTTTTTATCAATCTTGGTTAACCAATCATAAAAGAGTTTTAAGCGTTGGCTCATCGCTTTATTAGGAATATTTAAAAGTCTTAAAGGGCGACTTGCAATTGGGTAATCCTTTAAAATCTGTACAAGTTTTCCAGATTGAAGATATTCATCTGCTAAAAATAGTGCAAAAACAGAGATTCCTTTCCCGGCTAAAGTATAAGCCACCGCAGAATCAGCATCCGTCACGGCAATATCATGATTCATACGAACATGTCTAATCCCTTCCTTATGAATAAATCCCCAAGGGTTAGTTCTACCTGTATTGACAGAAAAATAATTAACAGCCTTATGTTTTTCTAAGTCATCTAATGTCTTTGGCTCTCCATATTCTGCAATATACTCAGGAGAGGCACAGCAGACAAAATGTACATCCGCTAATACTTGTGACTCCAAATCTTGTGGGTAGTTATCACCGACATGAAGCGCAAAATCAATCGCAGATTCATTAAAACTGATTAAATTATTACTCTGAGTTTCAATTAAGATTTCAATATGGGGGTAAGCTTTTTGAAAATTAACAACATGAGGAAGGAGATAGCTTCTAGCTACAGAGGGTGATGCTACCACTCTTACACGCCCTGCAGGACCTTCAAGTGGTTTTTGCAATTGATCTTCCATTGCCCCCATTCGTTCCAAAATATCAACTGCATGATGATAATAGAGTTCACCTTCTGGTGTTAAATCTACCCGTCTTGTGGTTCTATTAAATAATTTAACAGATAAATATTCTTCTAATTGTGTAATTGCTTGGCTCACCGCAGGTCTTGTAATATCAAGCTCTTCAGCTGCGCGACTAAAACTTTTATGCTCTGCTACTGACCTAAAAATTCTCATAAGTCGTAATGTCATACCACTTCCTCCAATAATGTACTATATATAATTATCATCAAAATACTTAATAAATGCTACTCGTTATATCGTATTTACACTTATATACGATAGATAATAAAAACAATAGTAACATTGTGATTTTTTACAAACTTATTTCAAAATTATCAAGCCACTCAAATCTTCATTGATGATCTAATTTAAACGCTTATAAATTTATTTTAAGGATCTTCCTTAACCCCATTAGCAATCTATTGGGGAATCAATATTCCCCTTTTAACAAAAGCGCAGGAAGGTACCACTCTGTGATGAGCAACGGCGCTTCTTCTAAAATGAAGTGCGATCTCCTTGCACAAATTATTTCGCTTGAGGGCTGAAGGCGCTTTTGAATAACCATGGGCAAAGCCTGTACCTTAAAAATTGCATAACTAAATTCCGATCGTTCTAAAGTATTTCCACTAAACAATCTGCGCCCTAATGAAGTTGTGCCGCAATTTAAATACTCACAGCACGCTTTTGCCTCAAGATCACAAAGACTCTCTGCATAAATCATCGCCTCGCCTGAAAGTTCTAAAAAGACTTTGCGGCATAGTTTTCTAGGCTTTATCAGTATCTCGCTATAGTAATCGTCACTCTCTTTTAAAGAGAGTAGATTTACGTTAAATTGCGGATCTAATGCTTCTAATCCTTGCGTTAATGATTCTATTGTTAACAGAGCGTGTAACTTTGTTAATAGCCTTTTCCCCTCATTAGAAGTTATGGTATATAGCGCTTCTAATGAGTGCCATTGCTGTTGTGGCATGACGTATTTAACCTCATTATTTGATTTAAACATGCATAGTATAAAATATACAAGAGTTTAAAAAGATATTACTAGATTCATGAAATATTACTATTGATTAGCGAATATTTAAACAAATAAATAACAAAAAAGAGTGGTAAAGACCACTCTTTCTTAACAATCTTATTACAGATAATTCTTAACGGCTTGCGCGGCGACTTGGACGACCTTCACTACGATTTGCAGCCGGACGCTGTTCGCGTCTTGCAGGGCGTGCTTGGCGCTCTTGTTGTCCACGATCTTCACGACGCTCTGTACCTGCACGTTCTGAACGTCCACCTTCTTTACGATCCCCTTCACGGCGATCATCACGACGACCAGCACCTGCTTCACGCTCATTACGGCCGCTACTTCTACGTCCATCTGAACGACCTCTTCCACGAGCTTGACTACCCGGACGACCGCCATTACCGCGGCCACGACCACGACCTTTAGGCGCACTGCGTACAGGTTCTCTTTTTGGCTCTAAACCATCAATAATACTCGCTTTGATCTCAAGCTGAATAAAGTTTTCAACCGCATCAAGTAAACGCTTATCTTTAAAGTGGACAAATGTTACAGCAATCCCCTCACGTCCCGCACGACCTGTGCGACCAATACGATGAACATAATCTTCAGGTTGACGCGGCACACCAAAGTTAAAGACATGGGTAATTGTTTCCACATCAATCCCACGAGCAGCAACATCTGTTGCTACTAAGATCTTTGTTTTACCACGACGTAAATTATCTAAACAACGGTTTCTCACTCGTTGCTGCATTCCACCGTGAAGATAATCTACAGAAAGCCCTTTATCACGTAACTCTTCTGCAATCTCTTCTGTATCAAGCTGCGTTGGCACAAAGACAACTGCTTGGTCAATCTCTGCATTTTCAAGCCAATGAAGAAGCATTTTTTTCTGATGCTCACGCCCATCTGCCCAATGTAGAATTTGCGTAATGTTTTTGTTAATCGTATCTTTCGGTGAAATTTCCACACGAATAGGATGATGCATCATTCCTTCTGCTAAGTGCATTACTTTTGGCGGGAATGTTGCTGAGAACATTAATGTTTGACGATTATTGATACAGCTTTTATGGAGCGTCTCAAGATCTTCTGAGAATCCCATATCGAGCATTCTATCCGCTTCATCGGCAATAAAGAAACTTACCTTATCAAAACTAATTTCTCTTTGTTTATAAAGGTCAATTAAACGTCCTGGCGTTGCTACTAAAAGTGTAACATTTTGTAATTCGCGAATTTGACGACCATAAGGCATTCCACCTACAACTGTTGCTACTCTGAAATTACGATGACTTCCCTTTAATTGAATTGCTTCACCAGCAACTTGCAAAGCAAGCTCACGTGTTGGACACATCACAATTGCTTGTGGTTCTGGCATTGAGTAACGCTGATTACGACCTCGTCCTCGGCCTTTTTTCTGCCCTTTCTCTTCCTCATTAGTATCAGATGCTGGTAGGTCTTTTTCTGCCATGATTTGATGGAGGATTGGCAGCAAGAAAGCGGCTGTTTTACCACTTCCTGTTTGGCTTGAAACCATGACATCTTGTCCGCCCATTGCCATTGGAATAACTTTAGTTTGCACTTCAGTTGCTGTGTCATAACCCATTTTTTCGACAGCGGTCAAAAGAATAGGATTTAAATTTAAATCTGAAAATTTAGACATAGGTATATTGACTCCATTAAAAAATGGAATTCCTTTTTATTGTATTGTAGGGGAATGCGCTTGAACATTCGGCCAAAAATAACATCGACCGAATCTCAAATAAGTGTCAAGTACACTTATGTCATAATCTCAAATTATGAACCAACAGGGCGATGGGAAGGCATATCATACGCCTTTTTAATATTTTTTCAAGATTATTTACAGTTTTGCAGAATATGTGAGCACTCTTTCTAATTAAAAAATACCCCTCTTTCCTAACAAGGAAACTCAAAAAATATTAACCCATTCATTCTATTGATAAAACACAAAATAAACTCTGTCGCTCTTATTTATTTTCTGATGCTTTTTACAAACTCCTCTACCCTTTATAATTACCTTTCGACAATCACCACTATCGCTATTTTTAGTAAGTGAGAGGGGAATTTAAACTTCAAAACAATCAATACTATTCCACTTACTATGAGATTCTCCTTACAGCAGAAAATCTTTCCCTCTTTAAAGCCTGTAATAACGGGAGAGATAGCGCGCAATAAAACTAAAAACGCTTAGAATTCTAAGCGTTTTTAAATCAAGCGGAAATAAGAGACTAATGAAGATAATTACTGATAACTACTATTTTTGATCAATAGATCTATCTCTTCCCATGTTTTGTTTAAACGTTTTTCTGAGACAGTAATTCTTGTTTTCATTGGTTGAGAGAAGAAAGAGACTGCCATCTCTTCAATCATCCAACGATACTCCTCCACCAATGAGAGCTTCTCTTCTCGCTTCGTGAAAAATGCTTTCGCCTTCTCATATTGCTGCCAATGCATTTCAATGACTGCATTTTGCGCATTATCTCGATTCATATTTTGCGGAAATCTCTCGACTCGAAGCTTGATTGCTTCTAAAAATCGAGGTAGCTCCTCTCGCCACTCTCTTGGCGTATCTGTAATAAAGTCTGCATAAATCAAACGATCTAAAGCATGTTTAATTCGCTTCTCAGCAACAGCTCTATTCATAGGATGCAGATCATTTAAAGACTCTCTAACCACCTTAAACTGCTCAAAAATCTCGACGATTAAATTACTCAACTTTGTTGCATCAGAGACAATTTCTTTGCGCATTTTTTCTAAAATTTTAGCAAAGCTTTTCGCATTTTGCGGCAACTCTTGCGTTAAAAGTGCATCTTTAATAATTGCCCGCATTAGATCTTCTTGCAGCAATGTTTCATTACCAACTTGCTTAAATAATAATCGCAACTTCCCAAATTGGGGCCATTGCTTTTTAAGGTATTTTACCTGCTCATGGAGCATCTTTAAGGTTAAAAGTACCAAACTATTTAAATGTTTATCACTAGCAACGTGCGGTCTATCAAAAAGCTGCGCTCGTAAAGTAACGGGCTGCCCATCTGTCACAATCAAAGCAGGATAGCCTTTAAGCTCAATACCATTACGCATAAAACGAACCTCACTATCGACTTGCCAATCTTCAAGTGATAAAGGTGTATTAAGCATTGTTTCTTTTGATCCTAAAGAGAGGTCATCTTGTGAATTAAAGGAGGATTTTGAGGCATGAGCCGATCCTTTTTCTTGCCCTTTTTCTTGCCCTTTTACTTTTTTAGAAGCAGGTTTTTGCGCTTTACCAAAGCTATCGGCTAATTTTTGAAACGCATTTTCAGCCTGACCACGCAATTGCTGAGTAAGCGCCGTAAGATCTCTTCCTTCAGCAATTGTTTTACCACCTGTATCGATTACCCTAATATTCATTCGAAGGTGCTTATCAAGCGCCTCTTCATTAAAGAAATGGGGTTCTATCTTAACGCCGGCACGCTTTGTTAAAAAATCAGCGATTTGAAAATAGAGATTCCCTTCCCCAAAAGTGAGCTTTTCTACCATCTCTTTCGCCACATCAGGTAGCGGCACAAAATGACGGCGAAGCGCTCTTGGAAGTGAACGCATAATCTCTGTAATCTTCTCTTCTAATAATCCTGAAACAAGCCAATCTAAGCGAGTTTTCTCTAAGAGATTCAGCGCCGCTAAAGGTACCATCAATGTCATGCCATCTTGCATGGAAGCAGGGTCAAACAGATATACCGCATTGAGCTTTAACTGCCCAAAACTTACCGTTGTCGGAAATTCTTCTAGATTAAGTGCATCATCATTTTCCAAGATATCCTCTTGCGTAAAGATTAAAGAATCATTGTTTTGACGATTCTTACACCACTTTTCTAAAGTCGCTACAGAATAAATATTTTGCGGCAATCTTGCGTTATACCATTCAAATAACTTCCACTCTTCTATTAAAATATCTCGTCGCCGTGTTTTCTCTTCCATTTCGGCAACTTGTAAAATAGTCTTCTGATTTTCTCTATAAAAATGCGCTCTTGTTTGAATATCGCCCTCGACTAATCCTTCACGAATCATCAATTCACGGGAGATATCAGGCTTAATGCTACCAAAAGAGACAATACGATTTTTAATGATAGCTAAATTAAAAATTTTCACCGTTTCATGAGCAGCTGCCTGTCCTTGCTGCTTACTCCAGTGTGGTTCTGTGTACTCTTTTTTAAGAAGGTGACTACCTAAAACTTCCACCCACTCAGGGTTAATCGCGGCATTTAAACGCGCATAGACTTGGCTTGTTTCCACAATCTCTAATGCCATCATCCATTTAGGTGGTTTTCTAAAGAGCGTGGATCCTGGAAATATTCTAAATTTTCGCCCATTTCCACCGCTGTAGAGCTTATCTTCACCTAGCTCGCCAATCTGATCTAAAATCCCCACTAAAATAGACTGATGAATCTGATCTTGACTAAACCTAGGAAAACAATAAGCACCCTCTTTAAATCCCGGTGGTTGATTAGTAGGATCACTAGGCGGAAAGGGATTAAGTGTTAATTTAATTTTTTGATACACCGATTTTAATTGCTGGTAGAGATCAAACCATTCCCGCATACGCATGAAATTTAAAAAATGCGCACGACTCTCTTTGCGCATTTGGTTTTGACTCTCTTCTTTTGCCTTGCTTTGATACCACGCCCAAAGATTAAGTAGCGCGATAAAATCAGAATTTGTGGCTTTAAAAATACGATGTTTCTCATCTGCTTGTTGCTGATATTCAAGCGGCCTTTCTCTTGGGTCTTGTATTGAAAGCCCTGCTACTAATACCAATAATTCATGACCCACACCATTTTGCGCACCATGAATCATCATAGCACCAAATTTTGGATCGATTGGAATTTGCGCTAGCGTTTTTCCTAATGGTGTTAAAGCGCCATTATCTCGGACGGCTTTTAGCTCTTTTAATGTCTGAAATCCTTCACGGATTTGGCGCATTTCCGGCATTTCAATAAAGGGGAAATACTCAGGATTCCCTAGCTTTAAGTGCCCCATCTGCAAAATTACTGAGGCAAGATGCGTTCTTAATATCTCAGGATCTAAAAACTCTGAGCGATTATTAAAATCTTCCTCACTATAAAGGCGAATAGCGATTCCTTCTGCCACGCGCCCACAACGCCCTGAACGCTGATTCGCCGCAGCTTGTGAAATAGGCTCAATTAGTAAGCTCTGCAAGCGAGAGCGCGCACTATAGCGACTAATACGCGCAACACCCGTATCAATCACATATCTTATTCTAGGGACTGTAATAGATGTTTCGGCAACGTTAGTAGCTAGTACAATCCGCTTTGGTCCTTTCGGGGAAAAGATCTTATTCTGCTCTGCTTGGCTTAAACGAGAAAAGAGCGGTAAAACCTCATATCCTCTAAACTCTTTACGCAAAAGATCGGCAGTTTCTAAAATTTCTCGCTCACCTGGTAAGAAGACTAAGATATCGCCCTCTTTTTCTAGCTGCAATTCTTGAACAGCTTGAATGATCCCCTCTTCTATCTCAATAGGGTCATTCTCTTCATCTAAATGCAGATCACGATAACGAATCTCAACCGGATAAGTTCTGCCTGAGACTTCAATGATCGGCGCTTTTTCTCGCCCACCAAAATAATTAGAAAACTTCTCAGGATCAATGGTTGCCGAGGTGATAATCAACTTAAGATCCGGTCGTCTTGGTAAAATATTCTTTAAGATACCCAGTAAAAAGTCGATATTTAAACTACGCTCATGTGCCTCATCAATAATAATGACTTCATATTGATTTAAAAAACGATCATGGGTTAGTTCCGTTAACAATATGCCATCTGTCATCAACTTTAAGACAGTTTTCTCATCGGTCTTATCATTAAACCGCATTTTATAACCAACAAAGTCCCCAAGAGGTGTCTCTAACTCTTCGGCAATACGCTCAGCAACTGAACGAGCAGCTAAACGGCGAGGCTGCGTATGCCCAATTAAGCCCCGAGAACCTAACCCTATCTCAAGACAAAACTTGGCAAGCTGCGTTGTTTTCCCAGAACCTGTCTCTCCACAGATAATCAATACCTGATGATTTTTAAGCGCCGCAATTACCTCTTCTCGCGCTTGATAGATCGGGAGATCCTCTTGATAATTTAATGCCGGAAAATTTGAGCGAATCTCATCTGTCATCGCAGCTGAAGTAACAATCTTTTCTTTTAAACGCTCTACCGCTTCAACGCTAGGTGTTGATTCACGCTTTAAGCCTCTTAGCTCCCTCGTTAAATAATGACTATTTCGAGTTTGGGTAAAAGGTAGTAGCGCTTCTAGCTGCGCAATTTCATTTTTAATATCCATTCGTTATTTCTATCTATTATCGTAATACCTAACGGTATTGTAAGAATTTCTCTTTATTCCCTAATTGATGCTTCAATCAGATCAATCTATATGAAGCGTTGAAAGTGAATCACTATAGATTATCGCTTTAAGTAACCTTAAGTAGTGAAATGGTGTTTATCACTTTTCATTAAAATTTTGCAAGATTTCAGCGTTAAAGACCTTAAGACACTTCTAAGTATTAATAGTGCGGCGGTACTTCTTCATCAGCACTCCAAGCTTTCTCTTCACTGCTTGGCATCTCTTTGACTTTATCAATCAATTGCTGCGAAACTCTTACTAAGCGATCAAGCATCTCTTGTTGACGAATAATCGTCTGGTTGAGATTTTCTACCGTATATTCATGAAAGGCTTCTCGACTTTCAAGCTCCATGACTCTTGATGCTAAATCCTTAACTTGTGCTTCAAGCGTTAACTCTTTATCACTCATGACTTTTCTCTTATCTTTATGTTGTGAGCATTATATCGTGAAAATCTGCGACTCATAGCGCTTTATCTTTTAAAGCCCCAATAACTTATGAGACCCACAAACTCAATACGCAAAAAAGCCGAACTGATTAAAGTTCGGCTTTTAAAATTTGGAGCGGGAAACGAGACTCGAACTCGCGACCCCAACCTTGGCAAGGTTGTGCTCTACCAACTGAGCTATTCCCGCAGAAGATGTAGGCTATTATAGACCGATTTCTTATTCTGTCAACGCCATTAGTGACCAAATACTAACCATCTGCTAATACCCTTAATTAATCCCCTTAAAAATATTTTAGATAACACCACCGCTTAGATTCCCTTTTATAGCGCAAATATAAAAAAACCTGATTCTACTTTATGCGTTATTCTCTATACTGCTGAACAATAGCGCTTATAGTAAGTTATTAGCCTTTAAACATGGTAATCTTAATAATATTAAAAAAGCACTTATCATTATAAAAAATAAGAGGAAACCTCTATCATGTGTCAATTATTAGGAATGAATTGTAATACCCCCACCGATATTGTCTTCTCCTTTGAAGGCTTTCGTCGACGTGGTGGTGAAACTGATATTCATGTAGATGGTTTTGGTATCGCTTTCTTTGAAGGTAAAGGAATTCGAATTTATCAAGATGATCGCCCTTGCGCCTCTTCTCCTGTTGCAGACCTTGTAAAAGCATATCAAATCAAATCTAAAAATGTGATTTCCCACATTCGTAAAGCAACCCAAGGACATGTATCCCTTGCCAATACTCATCCCTTTATGCGTGAGCTGTGGGGTGAATATTGGCTCTTTGCTCATAATGGGCATTTAAATGATCCTAAAACACTTTTTAAAGAGAGCCAAGGGCAATATTATCGCCCTGTCGGTACAACAGATTCTGAACAGGCTTTTTGTTATATCCTAGAGCATCTTAGACAGCGATTTAATCATAAACCGACAAAGGAAGAGATTTTTAGAGAAATTCAGCAATTGACTGAAAAAATTAGAGAAGCGGGAATCTTTAACTTTATACTTAGTAATGGAGAATGGATGATTGCCCATTCTAGTACTCTATTACACTACATCATACGCCAAGCCCCTTTTGGTGAGGCAACCTTACTCGATGATGATGTCAATATCGACTTTGCCGCCGTAACAACTCCGAAAGATCGTGTCGCTGTTATTGCAACGCTGCCTTTAACCTCTAATGAAAATTGGCATCAATTTGCCACAAATGAGCTCTTAATGTTTGAAGAAGGCGCTGTTGTTTTACAAGATTGCAAAGATCCACAAGCTTTTATGAGTGTAAAAGATGCATTAGCCTTAGCATCTGCAGTCGGCGCTGCGGCTAGTAGCGTTATTTAATAAGGCTTATCAACATATAGTTGACTCGGTTTAAGAGACATTATTTTAAAATCAAAACAATGCAACATCTAAATCAAACTCACAAGCTCACTGGGATGATACCAATAGAATCGTTCTTGAGTTTCTCGTAACCGATGCGCCAGCAATCTGCTGATTCAGTCTCTTTTAAACCGATCTTGCTATAAATATTTATATTAAGGACTTTTAATTAGAACATGGGACAATCTGTAACACAGACACAATTTGTAAATCTTCGCGAGGAAGCATTTGATATCTATATAGGGCGAGGAAATCGTTATGGACAAAAGGGGCTTTATGGCAACCCCTATTATCGTAACGATCAAAACCGTGAGGCAGCCATTGCCAAATATGAACCCTATATTAAAGATAAGCTGATGCAAAATACAGCCTTTATGCTGACATTTTTAACGTTGAAAGATAAAGTTCTTGGCTGTTATTGCAAACCGAAACATTGTCATGGGGAAGTTTTAATCAGTATATTAAATTTTCTTTTTAGCCACTTTGATAGTGAGATAGAGACGCTAGCTATCAAGGCTAGTAATAATGAATCTCTTACAAAAGAGGAAACCCATACCCTACATGGTCAAGTGAACCTGCTATTGATGGAACATCAATACCTTAAAAAATCGCGTAGTTAGTTTAAGAAACACTATTTTAAAAGTAAAACTGTATAGCGTGAATCAAACTCTGACATGATGCCGGATAGAAACATACTTGCGCTTTTCATAACTGATGAATCGGCAATTTGATGCACCCCTTTTAAACCGATTTTATAGCTATTACGCATTAAATTCTGGCACGAACTGAAAAAGGCTTAAAACTGCTGACACGTAATTTCAGCAATAAAAAAAGCTCAGTAATGATTCATTACTGAGCTTTTAAAATTTTGGAGCGGGAAACGAGACTCGAACTCGCGACCCCAACCTTGGCAAGGTTGTGCTCTACCAACTGAGCTATTCCCGCAACAGGAAATAAATTATAGCGAATAAAATCATATAAGCAAAGTTTATTTAGCAATTGGTTAAAAACAGATCATCGCTCCTATAGGTCGCTTACTTATTCAGAGTTAACAAGCTCAAATCTCAATATTCAAAACAAATATCTAAGCGCTGTCTTAATGGAGCATTGAAATACTCATTGTCAATAATGAGTAATCACAAAAAAGCCTAACTAAAAAGTTAGACTTTTAAAATTTGGAGCGGGAAACGAGACTCGAACTCGCGACCCCAACCTTGGCAAGGTTGTGCTCTACCAACTGAGCTATTCCCGCAATAGGAGATGAATTATAGCGCTTTTTATAAGGTTGTCAACTAAGTTTATAAAGTGAGTAATGTTAGTACAACATAGATTCATCAAAATAACTTAACTCATTAAAAAATAAGGCCTTTTTATAGATAAACAGTAAAACCATTAAAAACTAAAATCAATTAGGCATTGTTAAAAGATACCTATCTTGCTCAACCAATGCCAATTATATTTAGCAATTATCTGCAAACTAATATAATATATTGCACTTTTATACTAAAAGATATTCTAAAACACCGTGATTTACCCTGCAGTTCTCGAGCCTTTGCTATATAGAAAACAACCTCTCGTAAATCCTCTGGTCTTAGAAATTATCTATCAACTAAAATGCATTTAGGAGGTTATTTTGACTGATACTATCGCAGTTCGAACTCATAAACGATTTAAAATGCCCAATCTCGGCTTTCAAATACTGATCGCTTTAGCGCTTGGAATCGTTGCCGGTATCATTTTACATGATCATGAGTCTAAGACATGGATTATCAATAATATTTTCTACCCTGCAGGGCAAATCCTTATCATCATGATAAAAATGATCGTGGTACCGATTGTTATCTCCACCTTAACGGTAGGTATCGCCGGCGGTGAAAATACCCGAGAACTTGGGAAAATGGGCTTAAAAACGATTGTCTATTTTGAAATCATCACAACCGTTGCCATTATTGTAGGAATTATTTCGGCGAATATCTTCCAACCTGGAAGCGGGCTTGATATTAACTCCCTCGTTGAATCTGATATCTCAAGTTATAGCCATACGATTGAAGAGATGTCTGATGCTAGCAGAAGCCCTTTTGTAACAACACTACTCTCCATTTTCCCAAGTAATGTTTTTGCGGCAATGTCTAACAATAATAGTATGCTTGCTGTGATCTTCTTCTCTGTGCTTTTTGGTTTAGGATTAGCTTCAATGCCGCTTGCACAAAAAACGCCGGTAATCCAAGTGCTTCAGGGTGTTTCTGGCGCAATGTTTAAGGTCACTAATATGATCATGCGTTATGCGCCTATTGGTGTTTTTGCCCTCATAGCAACAACGGTTGCAAACTTTGGGTATGAGTCGCTCTATCCTCTTTTAAAACTTGCACTTTTAGTTTACGGCACAATTATCTTCTTTGCCCTAGTTGTACTAGGATTTGTAGCATTTATCTGCGGCATTAATATCTTTACGCTTCTGAAGATTCTAAAAGATGAGTTAATTTTAGCGTATACCACCGCCAGTTCTGAAACAGTTCTCCCACGAATTATGGAGAAAATGGAGCGTTACGGCGCACCTTCAAGAGTAACAGGCTTTGTGATTCCTATTGGTTACTCATTTAACTTAGATGGCTCAACGCTCTATCAAAGTATTGCTGCAATCTTTCTTGCCCAAATTACTGGTGTTGATCTCTCAATTACTGATCAGATCATTTTAGTAATCACCTTAATGCTCACTTCTAAAGGGATCGCTGGCGTTCCTGGCGTCTCTATTGTAGTACTACTTGCCACCATTGGTACCGTCGGTATTCCGCTTGAAAGTGTGGCTTATATCATCGGGATTGATCGCATCTTAGATATGGCAAGAACGGCTCTTAATGTTGTCGGAAATGCGCTTGCGGCATTAGTGATCGCGAAATGGGAAGGCTGTTTTGATGCAGATAAAGCGGCTAACTACTTTAATGATAATCAAGATTTAGAGTAATGATGATCACTTTTTTAGATAAAGAATAATCTAAAGAAGCATTATAAAAATCAGTATCCAAAGCCACGATAAACTCGTGGCTTTTTCTTTACCTTATATGGAATGACCTACTTTGAAAGGCTTTATACTCTTTGAGTCTAGAAATTCTAGAAATATATAGAGATAAAGGAATAAAAAAAGCCTAACTAAAAAGTTAGGCTTTTAAAACTTGGAGCGGGAAACGAGACTCGAACTCGCGACCCCAACCTTGGCAAGGTTGTGCTCTACCAACTGAGCTATTCCCGCAGAAGATGTGACTATTATAGATTTTTTTTAAAATCTGTCAAACCAAAATCAGTACAATTAATAACCATTGCCGGCATCCTTATTTTTTGACAATTCCTTACAGCTAATTCGTACATTCTGCATTGACCACTATTGTAGATTATGCCAAGATGCTCTAAATTTTTCCGACTTATCAAATGCTAAGATTTATAAAAATCGGTATGATCTGTTATTATTCATCTTTATATAATAATGCGATCAATTAGATGATCTTGTGAAAACAATTAAAAGGGATAACTTATGCTACAAAGGTTCGCTCGAACAATCTGGACGCTAATATTACTAGTTACAATAACATTAGCACCTCCAACACTTCTGGCACAGTCTCTTTTTAATCAATCCCAAGGGCTTAATAACCCCACGCCAATAGGATTAGATCCCTCGACCCTTCTTCGCCCAACGCAAGCCTTTATTCCCACCATTCATGTAGAAGATGCGGAAAAAGGCGAGTTTATTCTAATGTGGGATATCAATCCGGATTACTATCTCTATAAAGATAAGATCTCTATTGCGCTTAAAAATAGTAATGGTGAGCTTGAAGAGATTATTCTTCCTAAGGGTAAAGATCATGAAGATGAGTTCTTTGGCGCCCAAGAGATCTATGATTCCTCACTTATCATTCCTTTTCAGATTCAAAATGCCAATAATATCAATACTGCCTATTTTGAAATTGAAGCCCAAGGTTGCGCTAAAAGTGGTTACTGCTTTGCACCTCAAGCTTACGAGCTAGAGGTTAAGGTTAATCCTGCTATTAATCCTGATAATGACATTTTAGCAATCAGTACTCCTAGTACAAATGATGCAATGCCGGAGATTATTGCAGAGCATGATCGTCTCTCACAATATTTAGCTGATAATCAATACTTAGCTATTCCTCTCTTTTTCTTCTTAGGATTACTCTTAACTTTCACACCATGTGTTTTACCCATGCTTCCTATTCTTTCAGGAATTTTAACGCGTAGCGGTCAGATTTCTCCTAAAAAAGGGTTCACGATCTCATTAGTCTATGTTCTCTCTATGGGACTTGTTTATACAATCGTCGGACTTCTAGCGGCTTACTTTGGAAAAGGGCTTGCGGGCTTTTTACAAAACGCTTATACACTTATTGGCTTTGGCTCACTCTTTATCTTATTATCCCTTGGAATGTTTGGCTTATACCAGATTCAAATGCCGGCATTTATTCAATCTCGTTTAAGTATTCTTAGCAATAAACAATCGGGGAAAAGTAGCTATTGGGGAACTGCGATTATGGGGATGCTCTCAGCACTTATTGTCGGCCCTTGTGTTACCGCACCATTAATAGGCATTATTACGCTTGTGGCACAATCTCAAAACTACTTCTTAGGGGGAGCTGCCCTCTTTAGTATGAGCATGGGGATGGGCGTACCGCTTCTTGTTCTTGGCGCATCATCTGGGCACCTTTTACCAAAAGTTGGGCCTTGGATGGATAAAATCAAAGTTCTATTTGGATTTATGCTCTTAGGGCTAGCTGCATACTTTATTGGTTTAACCCTCCCACTATATTGGGAGCAGATGATCTATGCCGCTGTTGCTTTTGCTAGCTTTATTTGGCTACTTGTTGCAATTATTGAGAGCCAAGGAAAAATTCGTCTCTTCTTTGGAGCATTGGCATTAGGAACCATACTCTTTGGCGTCCAATCCGTTAATGATTCAACAAGAGTGATTGAAACAGCAACATTTATGCCAGTTAAAGGGATTTCAGGATTAAATGAAGGGCTTGCTCAAAACAGTGGCAAAATTACGATGCTCGAATTTAATGCCGATTGGTGTGTTGCTTGTAAGGAGATGGAAAAGTATGTCTTTAGCGACCCACAAGTAAAGGCAAAAATGGCGGAGATGCACCTATTAGTCTCAGATGTCACTAAAAATGACGCGCAAGATCAGCGCCTACAAGAGCACTTTAATATCTTTGGTCCGCCGGCAATGCTCTTCTTTGACCAAGAAGGTAAAGAGATGCCTAACTTTAGAGTTATGGGAAGTGTGCCAAAAGAAGATTTCCTGCGTCACATCAATTACATCATTGATCATTACCAAAACTAATAAAGGTAAAATCAAAACTCAAAATTGAAATCATTGTGATATCAACCTACTAAACAATGACTCCACATAAAAAGGCTTCTATAACAGTAGAAGTCTTTTTTCTTTCATTAAATATTAATTATTTAGATTAAAGGTTGATTTTAAAAAACAAAAAAAGCCCCTTATCAATTATCATAAGGGGCTTTTGCGATTTGTGATGAAATTTAAGCGATAAATTTAGAATTACGCTAAGGTAATACGCTTAATTTTTGCCCCTAAATTTGTGAGCTTCTCTTCAATGGAATCATAACCGCGATCTAAATGATGAAGCGCGCCAATCGTTGTTGTTCCATCTGCCACCAATCCCGCTAAAATAAGCGCCGCTGATGCACGAAGATCCGTTGCTGTCACGCTTGCGCCTGAAAGCTTTGGAACGCCTTCAATAAAAGCGATACGATTATCGATCTTAATATCCGCCCCCATGCGTACAAGCTCGTTAGCATGCATGAAGCGATTTTCAAAAATCGTCTCCATAATAGTCGATGATCCTTCTGAAATCGCCGCCATCGCCATAAACTGCGCCTGCATATCCGTTGCGAAAAGTGGATATGGAGCCGTTTTAATACGAAGTGCTTTAAGCTTAGCAAGATCTGGATAAACGCGAATCTCACGATCGGTAACATCCACATGACAACCTGCTTGTCTTAATGAATAAGAAACCGCTTCAAGGTGCTCAGGGACACAATCTTCAATCACAATATCCCCAAAGGTCATTGCGCCGGCAACCATGTAGGTGCCAATCTCAATACGATCCGGCATCACACTATATTCACCACCAGAGAGTTTATCAACCCCCGTAATCGTCAAGCGATCGGTGCCAATCCCTTCAATTTTAGCGCCTAATTGATTAAGCATTAATGCTAAATCACTCACCTCTGGCTCTTTTGCGCAGTTATCTAAAATTGTTACACCGCTTGCTAATACAGCAGCCATAAGGACATTCTCAGCACCCGTTACGGTCACCACATCAAATGCATGATGATTGCCTTGTAATTTTTGCCCCTTACCCACCGTTGCGTGAACATAACCATTTTCAATTTTAATATCAGCGCCTAATGCTTCCATCCCTAAAAGATGCTGATCAACAGGACGACTCCCAATATTACAGCCACCAGGAAGTGATACTTCTGCTTCCCCAAATTTTGCTAAAATCGGTCCTAAAACTAAAATTGATGCTCGCATTTGGCTGACAAGATCATGATTTGCTCTTGTTTTATGAATACCTGAAGGATCAACCGTTACCCGATCGCCTTCCGTTGTAACTTTAGCCCCTAGATCTTCTAAAATCTTGCTTAAAACAATCACATCTTGCAGTTTAGGGACATTTTTTAAAGTCACAGGTTCACTGGCTAAAATCGTGGCTGCTAAAATTGGCAATACTGCATTTTTAGCACCACTAGCACGAACGGAACCTTTCAGTGCACCATTGCCCTCAACTAATAAACGTTCTTTACTAACCATCATTTACTCCATTCTGCTGGGGTATAGGTTTTCAGTGCTAACGCATGAATCTCTTCTGTTTCAAGACGATCGCCTAATGTCGCATAAACCATTTTATGTTGTTTAAGCATAGAGATACCTTCAAATTCAGGGCTAACAACAATGCCTTCAAAGTGAACACCATCTTCACCTTTAATCTCGATGAAATCACACTTTAAACCTGCTTGAATCAACTCTTGAACTTTCTCTTTTGTCATCATGGTTATAATATTCCTTACTCCAAATTGATTAATGCGTTACATATCTCTCTTGAGAATTTAATTTCAACTTTACTAAAATTGAACTCATTTTAGAAGATATACAACTTGGATGGTCTTAAAATTAGGATCAAGCATCTTCTTATTGTTTTGATCCGCGCTAATCTTAAGTATTTCATTTAACGTTGCCTATTATGCCATGATCTAGGAGAGATTTTTATATATTGCGCAATTTCCATCTGCGCTTTAACAAAGATCAAATATTATTGTATTTCTGCGACTATCTCATCTCTCCCTAAAGATAAAAACGCCTCTAGATATCTCTTCCATACTCGCAGTCATAACCACTATGTCATCCTTAATAAAACCGATTGATAGAATCCATTAACAGAGTGATTTTGCCCTTTAACGGCTCTTGCGCTTCTCATACTTTGCACTAGCAATCTGATTTAGTGGCTCTTAAATCAATTTTACTATAGTAATAATCTTCGCTGAACTTATATTAAATCTATCCTCAAAGAATGAGGCCTGAATTTATTTTCAATTGTCATAAAACCGTCACATACAATTTTTATACTTCTCTCATCTTCCAACACAACTTTGATGAGGATTAATATGAAACTTGGTAAAAAACAGCTGTTATCACTTGCCTTATTAGCATCACTTGGACTGACTAATGCTAATGCTGCAAAAGAGACTTTAACGGTTTATACAGCATTTGAAGTCGACCAGCTTAAAGAGTATCAACGAGCGTTTAATAAAGCGCATCCTGATATTGATCTACGTATCGTCCGAGATTCTACAGGCGTTATTGCCGCTAAACTTTTAGCAGAAAAAGATAACCCACAAGCCGATGTTGTTTGGGGTGTTGCAATTACTGGTCTTGGGGTTTTAAATGCCGAAGGTTTACTTAAACCTTACGCACCTTCCAATATTGCTAAAATTGATTCAAAATTCAAAGATCAACAAACACCGCCAAGATGGTGGGGCTTAGATGTTACAGGCGCCGTTATTTGCTTCAATACAGAGGAAGCCGCTAAGAAAAACCTTCCAGAACCTAAAACATGGAAAGATCTATTAAATCCTATCTATAAAGATCAAATCGTAATGCCTAATCCAAGCTCATCAGGTACGGGTTATCTTAATGTGATTGGTTGGATGAGTATGTTTGGTGAAAATGAGACTTGGGAATATATGGATGGCTTACATCAAAATGTTTCTCAATATACCCACTCTGGCTCAAAACCCTGCAATATGGCAGCAACCGGAGAATATCCTATTGGAATCTCCTTTGAATATCGCGGTCATTCTAATAAAAAGCGAGGAGCGCCCATTAATCTGATCTTCCCAGAAGAAGGCTTAGGTTGGGATGTTGAAGCTTTTGCCATTATGGAAGGTACAGATAATCTTGAAGCCGCCCAAAAGCTTGCAGATTGGGCATCTAGCACTGAAGCCATGAAACTTTATGCTAAAAACTTTGCCATTACAGGGGAACCTAATGTGGCGCCTCGCTTAGAAAATATCCCTGATGATTATGAAGCTCGTTTAGTTGCGATCGACTTTGATCAAGCGGCATTAGATCGTGGCAAAATTCTTGAAAAATGGAATAGCCGTTATGCCAATAAATCAGAAGCAAAATAGTCACAAAAAAGGATAAAATCATGAATAGGCCTTACTTAGAGCTCAACGGTATTCAAAAGCAATTTGGCAATTTTACCGCCCTTAATCATATCGATTTAACCTTAAACCAAGGAGAACTTGTCTGTTTTTTAGGTCCTTCTGGTTGCGGTAAAACAACCTTGCTACGAATCATTGCCGGACTTGAAACTCAAACAGAAGGCTCTATTTATCAAGATGGGCGTGATATTAGTCACGCCCCCATTGAAAAAAGGGATTATGGCATTGTCTTTCAATCTTATGCACTCTTCCCTAATCTCACCATTTTTCAGAACATTGCTTACGGACTTGTGAATCTTAAAGTCCCTAAAAAGAAGATTAAACAGCGTGTTACTGAGTTGTTAGAAACCGTTGGCTTATCGGGTAGCGAGAAAAAATATCCCGCCCAACTTTCAGGTGGGCAGCAGCAGCGTATAGCTCTCGCAAGAGCGCTTGCCACTTCTCCAAACCTTTTATTATTAGATGAACCATTATCAGCACTTGATGCAACAGTGCGTACTCACCTTCGTCAAGAGATCTGTTCATTACAGAAAAAACTTGGGATAACAACGATCATGGTAACGCACGATCAAGAAGAAGCACTCTCCATTGCTGATCGTATTGTCGTCATGAATCATGGAAAAATTGAGCAGATAGGCACGCCTTTTGAAGTCTATAGCAACCCCGTTTCCCCCTTTGTCGCAAGCTTTGTCGGTAGAGTGAATCAATTAAATGCAACCTGTATTGATTCACAAAAAATTCAATTAGGTACTCAAGAAATTACCATACCGGAAATGGACCTTACTCAAGGGGAATCTGTAACCGCCTTTATTCGCCCTGAAGATTATGAAATTATTCCTGAAGATAACATAGATACTAGCGCTTTTACCGGCATTGTGAAAAATATCGAATTTTTAGGAAGCCACTCCTTAATCACCTTCAATAGCCCCCAAAATAAAGAGCCTTTAATGCTGCTATTTTCTTTACAAGAAAACCTCACCCACCAAATAGCTATCGGCAAATCCCTACAGGTCCGTTTTCCTGAATCAAAAATGAATATCTTTAGGAGCGCTTAATTACATGTCTTTTACATTTTTTTCTAGAATCACCCTTAACAACACCATTATTGCGCTTTTAACATTTCTAATCTTAATCTTTTTCCTCCTCTTCTTAATTGCGCCCCTTGGAACTGTTTTTGAGAATCTTTTTATAGTTGATCCCGCCTTTTCCGGCAGTAGTACCTTTGATCGCTTAATCACCTATTTTCAGCAACCATCTCTCTTGAATAGTTTAAAAAATAGCTTATCAATAGCCTTTTTAGTCACCGTGATCATCATTCCTATTGCTTTTATTTTTGCCTATGGTTTAACCCGAAGCTGTATGCCATTTAAAGGTGTTCATCGGGCCATTTCTCTTATCCCCTTGCTTGCTCCTTCACTCTTATCGGCTATTTCCTTAATTTATTGGTTTGGAAATCAAGGGATTGCACTAAAGTTTTGGCAACTATTAGGATTTGATTCGATCTATGGAATGTCAGGCATTGTGCTTGCGGAGCTATTTGCCATCTTTCCGCATGTGTTAATGATTTTAACAACCACATTAACCATTGCAGATGCAAGATTATATGAAGCTGCGGATAGTATGGGAACAACGCCGCTTCGTAAATTTTTCACAATCACCTTACCAAGTTGCAAATATGGCATTATCTCGGCAGCAATGGTGGCTTTTACCCTAACAATTACCGATTTTGGAATTCCTAAAATTGTCGGGGGGAACTTTGATGTGCTTGCCACTGATGTTTTTCGTCTAATGATTGGGCAACAAGACTTTCAGCAAGGCGCGTTAGTTGCTTTATTACTCTTATTGCCGGCACTATTTACCTTCTCTATCGATCTTCTAATCCGCAAAAAACATGCCGCAACATTAACCGCCAAATCGGTCATATTAGTGCCTAAAAAATCCCTTAAATTTGATTATGCGATATTTAGCTTCTGCACCGTTATCAGTTTACTGATGTTAGCAATGCTCATCATGCCTATTTATGCCTCTTTTGTAAGTTTTTGGCCTTACAATTTAAGCTTAAGCTTTATTAATTATCACTCTATCTTAATAGAATCAGATCTTTTTCATACGGTCCTAAATACCATTACACTAGCAAGTTTAACGGCAATCTTTGGGATCATCATTATTTTCTTAGCCGCATGGTTAGTGGAGAAAACAGCTGGATTTCCAAGAGTCAAAGCATTTCTTCGCCTCTTTGCAATGCTACCAATGGCGATCCCGGGACTTGTGTTAGGTATTGGCTATATCCTCTTTTTTAATATGGTTGATAACCCCCTAAATGGTCTTTATCACACAATGACAATCTTAGTTGTCTGTACGATCATTCACTTTTTTAGTACGAGCTTTATCTCAACAGGGAGTGCCCTAAAGAGCATTGATAGTGAGTTTGAAGCAGTCGCAGCATCCCTTAAAACACCTGTTTTAAGAACCCTTTGGACTGTAACGCTCCCCATTTCAATTCCAACCCTCATTGATGTGGCTCGTTATCTTTTTATCAATGCGATGACGACTATTTCAGCGGTCATCTTTATCTACTCTCCTGAAACAGAGCTAGCGGCTGTTGCGATCCTTAATCTTGATGATGCCGGAGATGTCGGGGGCGCCACTGCCATGGCCGTTATTATTACTGCACTCTCTATTAGCGCCTTAATATTCTTTGTGCTCTTAGAAAAAGTAGTTTTACACCGAACGCAGCGCTGGAGAAATGCTTAAAGCGAGATGTTTAAAGTCAATCTCTTAAGATTACCCTAGACAACACTTCTTAGTAACTTCCCAAATTTCCAACCTAATACAAACTAAATAGATACCTAAAAGGAGTCTTTTATGAGCCGTGATAAAATATTACTAACCCCAGGACCTTTAACAACAACCCTTCGCACTAAGCTTGCAATGCTCAATGATTGGGGCTCTTGGGATGAGGATTTTAAAACAATTACTAAAAATCTTCGCCAATCCCTTTTGAAAATAATTAAAAATCAAGGGGATTATACTGTTGTTCCTATGCAAGGAAGTGGCACCTTTTCAGTGGAAGCGGCAATTGGTACGGTTGTTCCTAAAACGGGGCACCTATTAGTATTAGACAATGGCGCTTATTGCCGAAGAATGGCGACTATTAGTCAAAAACTTGGCATAAAAACAACGATACTCTCTTTTCCTGAGTCTGAAAAAGTAGCACTTAATCTCGTAGAAAAAGCTTTAAAAGATGACAAAAGTATTACTCATGTTGGATTAATTCATTGTGAAACAGGTACGGGTATTCTCAACCCCTTGCAAGAAATTAGTGATCTTTGCCAAGATAAAGGCGTCGGTCTAATTGTGGATGCGATGAGTTCTTTTGGAGCCTACCCCATTGAAGTCACCTCCTTACAATTTGATGCCCTCATTGCAGCAAGCGGGAAATGTTTAGAGGGAGTTCCGGGAATGGGCTTTGTCTTCTTGCGTAAAGCAATCATCGAAGGATGTGAGCATCATAGTCCTTCCATTTCACTCGATCTTTATGATCAATATTATTACATGGAAAAAACAGGACAATGGCGCTTTACACCACCAACACATGTTGTTGTAGCTCTTTATGAAGCCCTTTTACAGTTCTTTGAGGAAGGCGGACAACCTGCGCGTTTAGCACGTTATGAAGCAAATTCTAAACTCCTACTTGAGGGAATGAAAAAAGTAGGAATTAAGCCCTTTTTAAAAGAAGAGGATCTATCGGCGATAATCATTACTTTCTTAGCCCCTACTGCTACAAAGTACAGTTTTAAAACCCTTTATGAAGTCACAAAAGCAGAAGGATTTATGCTCTATCCCGGCAAGCTTACAGAGATAGAGACTTTCCGTGTTGGCTCAATCGGCGCTATTAACGCTTTAGAGATGAGACAAGCCATTAACGCCATTACTTATGCTTTAGATGATATGGCTATTTAAGTATTATCGGTGGTTAAAGTTGAGTAAATTTTAACCACCATAATGATTCATCTTAAGTAAATTATCGATCTTGACTGATAAAAATCTATAAAAAAGTATTCTTTAATTAAGCCTGAGATTACAGCTTGTTAGCTGATTATTATCAATGGAAACTGCTTTTTCAGGCTATTCATAACCCTTTAATAACCCGCATCTTGTTAGGCTTAACATCTAATAATCTAGCCTATCCTCATGATTTTGAGCTCTATATTTGCTACCATTAAATGTCTTTGTATCAAAAACGATTTTAAAATAGAGAGCTTATGTTTAATAAAAAAATCGCCTTCGGCACCCTTATTAGCGCCTTTTTAATCCTCCTTGCAACGACTTTTGCAGCGGCAAATACGATTAATAATCCTTCCCCCTCGATAGAGTGCTGTGATGTTTTGGAATCTACTGAAAACTCTATAGAAGATATTCAATCAAAAATCGCAGCGTTAAAAATAGAACTCAATGATGCTGTCACAGCAGAGACAAAATCGGAGATTGAAGATCGTATTAACCAACTGCAAGCTCGCTTAACACAATCTCGCACCGAGTTTGAAAAATATGCTTTAGGTGGCGTTGATATTAATTTTTTAACAAAAACAGGTAATGAGGAAGAGCTCAATTATGATTGGCAAGCAGAGCTCTTACAAATTGTTCAACCTGTTTTTTCTGAAATTCAACGTTTAACAAAAGCAACCCGTGAAAAAGAAGATATTAATCGTGAGCTCACTTTAACAAAAGAGAAAATCGCAACTCTTGAAAAAGGGCTTGCCTACCTTAATACCATTCCCAAAGAATCTTTAAGCCCTACATTAACCAAAAAACTTGAGACAATTAATAATAATTGGAGCTCTTTCTTAAAAGATTTAGTACGTGACCGAGATCATTATCAAAATCTTTTAGATGCAATGACGACCGATGAAACCTTCCTTCAATCTCTTAAAAATGGGATTGTTGATTTTCTAAAAGGTCGTGGTCTTATCTTATTAGTCTCTTTTGCAACATTTTTTGCTGTACTCTATATCCTGACTAAAGGGATGGATTTCATCTTACAGCGCCGACATAACCGTCAAAAAGGCCAGCAAAAAGTTAATCTTCGCGCACGTTTATTACTGCTCATTTACCGAATTATCTCTGTCATCACCTCTGTTGTTGCCTTCTTAATTGTTGTGCATTCAATGGGTGATATGGTGCTCTTTGGTATTGCGATCTTAATTTTATTAGCGCTTATCTTTGCCTTTAGAAATTACGTTCCCAAATATTTCTCAGAAATTCGTCTCTTTTTAAACTTAGGGTCAGCAAGACAAGGGGAACGCGTGATCTATCGTGGTGTTCCATGGATCATTGAACGAATCACGCTTTATACAGCAACGCTCTATAACCCTTCACTAGATAATGGCCGAATCCGTTTAATGCTGCCTGAACTTGAAACCTTAACTTCTCGTCCATTTAATAATGATGAGATCTGGTTCCCGGCAAAAGTAGGCGATAGTTTCATTCTTCCTAACGGTACTTTTGGAGAAGTTAAACGTCAAACCCCCGAGTCTGTCTATCTAAACTCATTTAATAGTACAATTATCTACCCAACTGCTGACTTTATCGCAGGAGCGCCTACTAATCTCTCTTATGGCTATTACGCTGTTGCTGACTTTGGCCTCTCCTATAAACATTTTGATACCCCTGTTGATGAGATTTTCAGCAAGCTTAAAGCTTATATCACAGAATTTTTATCTAATACTGCACTTCATGATCAATACAACTCTCTAAGCGTTGAATTTCGTAAAATTAATGAAGGGATGTCCTTAGTCTATACGGTGATTGTTGCAATGAAGGGATCATCTGCAGCTTACTACTTCCAATCTGGGCGTTTATTACAAGAAGCTTGTTTACGCTGCGCACAAAAAGAGGGCTGGAGTATGCCATTTACTAATATTGAGATGCGAGATAATCAAAATCAAGTTATTACCGGTAAAAACTAAGCTGGCTTAAAACTTTATTCAATTAGTTATTATAAAACATTAAAAGCGCCTTCATCTTCATGTAAGGCGCTTTTTTCATCCACTAAAATTTATTAATAAGTATTGATACTATCTTAATAATCTTTCGAATCATCCCAAGTATTAACGATTTGTGGTGAAACTCGGCAATAAGTAATACCATCTCTCAATTCAAGTTTTCCCCCAGCTTGGGTGCACTGCTGTTCATTGAGATTCTCATTTTTTGCTCGATTGTTTATTTCGGCTCTTCTGATACCTTGCTCGGTTAAGTCAAAATTACATCCCGCCAGAACCACAGCAAACATTGCCGTATATAGCATTTTTTTATTCAAAAACATCTATTATTACTCCTAATATAATTCACTCACAATAAAGGCATTGAAAATTATCATATCATCATGAATAATATATTTAAAATATTAATACTATATTTTATAGCCTATGTCATATAATCAAACAGCCCATTACTTCATAAAATTCGTAATATTCTAATATTTTGTTTTTAAAAGAAAGTTAAGATACCCGCCATTACTACTGACAACGATATATAATCATCAAATGCTGTTTAAAGCATCCCTACATGATTCATGACACCATAAAAAAAGCGTTACAAAATATGTAACGCTGTTAAATTATTACTCCTAAATTGTAGGATTTTATCGCGTTGTTTACAGTATTAGGAGAAAATACTGTTATGAATATCCATCGAAAAACAAAATTAACGCCGTTTCATCGAGAAGAGATTTGGCGATTACATCATCAAGAAAAATTTACCGTAACCTATCTAGCTGAGCGTTTTATGGTAAGCAGACCTACGATCTATAAAGTACTAAAACAAGGTAGATTGAACTTGTTTGTGCCATTAGCTAGTAAAAATGAACGTTATAGAACAATTAAGTATAGCATTAAACGTCTTGCAAAGATTGAAAAATCTATTGAAGAGAAACTTAAAAAGAGGGCTAAACGTTATAACAAAAACTATCCTGGCGAGATGGTCCATGTGGATACTAAACGGCTCCCTCTTTTAAAAGGGGATCTTAAAAATCGCACTAGAGAGTATTTATTTGTAGGAATTGATGATTTTTCAAGAGAACTTTATGCCGGTATTTATCCTGATAAATCACAGTTTAGTGCTGCTGAATTTCTTCGATGGGATCTGTTAGAACAGTGTCCCTATACTGTAGAATGCACCTATTCGGATAATGGTCGTGAGTATAAAGGTACATCAGAACATGCCTTTGTCGAAATGTGTCTAACACATAAGATTAATCAAAAGTTTACAAAGCCAGCTTGCCCTCAAACGAATGGAAAAGCAGAAAGAGTCATTCGAACACTCATGGAAATGTGGCATAATCAGGAAGAGTTTATCAGTTCAGATGATCGGAAAAAGAAGCTAAAACGATTTTTAAACTATTACAACACAGTAAAACCTCATAAGGGTATTAATGGTTTAACGCCTTATGAAGTTTTAGAAAATTATTTTAACACTGAAGTGTAAACAACCCGCCGATTTCTAACACCTAAATGATTATCTACTATTTGATAATCGGTGGAACTCCCTCAAATTGCACTAATTTTTCAATGTTTTTAGCAATATTAAAGATCGTCTTTTCATCAAAAGCATCTCCGATAATCTGCATTCCCACTGGTAATCCATCTACTAAACCAATTGGCATGCTGAGCGCCGGCAATCCTGTTAAATTACTTGGTCCTGTCATTCGAATCGTATTATTAAGCACATCTTCTTCTTTGCCATTAATCATTACAAGATCACTACCAATATCGTTAGGCAAGGAAGGTAACGTCGGAGCAATAAGCACATCAATCTCTTCAAACACCTTCGTAAATTCTGCTTTTAGTTCACTACGAAGTTGCTGTGCTTGAAGGTAGTCTACTGAATCAAAGAGTAACCCTAATTCAAACAACATACGGATATCTTCACCATAATGGTTAGGATCTTTCTTTAGCTGCTCATAATGAATCGCGCTTGCTTCTGATAAACTTGTCGCAAGTTCCACATATTCAGAGTAACGTAGCGCTGGAATTTTCACCTTCTTCACTACTGCGCCATTTGCCTCAAGCTTTGCTAAGAGCTCCCGAATCATCGCTTCAATAGGGGCATCCACATCTTTAAAGAAATAATCTTCTTCAATACCGATCACTCTGCCCGCTAATGGTGAATCAATACCGGCAAGATAGTCAATGGTGTCAATTTTTTTAGAAACAGGGTCACGAGAATCAAATCCAGCAATCGCTTGCAACACAATGGCGGCATCTTCTACCGTTTTGGTCATAGGTCCAATATGATCTAGTGTCCACGCTAGTGGGAAGCAGCCATATTTAGGCACTAATCCATGGGTGGGTTTTAACCCGACAATACCGCACGCAGATGAGGGAATACGAATAGATCCAGCAGTGTCTGTTCCTAAACTAACAGGCGTTAATCCCGCAGAAACAGCCGCTCCCGTTCCACCACTTGAACCTCCTGGGATTTTACTTAAATTCCAAGGGTTTTTAACAGGACCAAAGTGTGGACTATTATTGGTGATGCCCCACGCATATTCATGCATGTTCAATTTTCCAATCAACACAACACCGGCATTTTTAAGATTTTCAACAACAGAAGCATCATCCTCAGAGACAAAGTTTTCATGATACTTTGAAGCCATCGTCGTGACTTCATTGCCTACATAGATATTATCTTTAATTGCCATGGGGATTCCGTGTAGTAAGCCACGATAATTCCCAGCAAGAATCTCCGCATCCATTTTTGCAGCATCTGCTAATGCTTTTTCATCACGAAAGGAGATATAAGCATTAAGTGTTGGGTTTAATTCATGTGAATGATCTAAAAACAGCTTAGTTAGTTCAACAGAAGTCAGTTCTCGCGATTGAATCTTTTTTGCAAGTTCACTAACGGGTAAAAAAAGTATGGGATTGCTCATAAAAGCCTCCTAAAAATAGAAAAAGATGATTTCAATGCTTTACATTTACTGCTACTCAACGTGATTTTTACCTGCCGTATTCACAAGGCAAATAGAGGCATCTGCCAGATTCTTAGAATCAATGCCAGCTCGTAGTTGTTCAATAGCTTTCCAGCGCATTTCTACTTCTTTCTCAGTATTAGGGTTAACATTTACCTGTTTTTGAGCAAGTCTCTCTTTAATGGAATAACTCATACATTCCTCCTGATTATCATTGTTATCAATCGCCATATGGCTTTCTTCAATCTAATTGATATCAACTTACAATGCAAAAACTATACATTTAAATATAAGGTTAAGTGATTTAAAAACAGTAAGTTATATTAATAAATTAAGAGAGATTTATGAGGCTACTCTCAATATTTCACAAATTAAAACGAGAAATATAGACAATCTATTATCAAAAATGGCACTGAAAGAGATCTTTTAATACAAAGAAGATATCGGCTAAAAAACCATCAAAGCAGCGAGCATTCCTGCATAAATCATCAAATATTCGTATAATACCTCTCATTTATTATTAGAAAAATCACGCCCTCAAAAGGCTGTTGCATCATAGGAATATTGACAAACCAATGGCTCGTAAAAGAAAACCTAAAAATATTTTTGAACAGCTAGCAAATGAGCTCTTTAAAAAGAAAAATCCTCTCTATTGGCTAATAGGCACCATATTGCTCATCGCTTCTGCCTATTTATCCCAATTTGACCTCGATATTTTAGGCAAAAATCAACCTGAACTTGCGGTAGAAGGACAAACATTTAACCAAGCGAAAGCTCGTTTAACAGAGATCTATAAAGCAAACCCTGCACAGAAAGAGTTTTATTGTGGTTGTGATTTTTCATGGAAAGGCAAGCGAGGAGAAGTCGATCTTCAAAGCTGTGGTTATACTATTCGTAAAAATGCCGAGCGTGCTAATCGTATAGAATGGGAACATGTGATGCCCGCTTATGCCTTTGGTAACCAGTTGCAATGTTGGCAAAAAGGCGGACGAGAAAATTGTAAAACTCAACCTGATTACAGTGAGTTTTTTAATGTCATGGAGGGGGATATGCATAATTTACAGCCCGCTATTGGAGAGATCAATGGCGATCGCTCGAACTTTCGTTTTAGTGAATTTACTAAACGCTTTAATCAATATGGCCAATGCCAATTTGCAACAGATTTTAAAAATCGCCAAGTTCAACCGCGAAATGAAGTAAAAGGCATGATTGCTCGTACGTATCTTTATATGGTCGGTCGTTATCAACTCTCAATCTCGAATCGTGAACAAAATCTCATGAATAACTGGAATGAAAAATATCCTCCAAAAAAATGGGAATGTGAGCGCAATGAGATGATTCGTGAAATTCAAGGTAATGATAATCCCTATATCACATCACAATGTGATGCTTTATTGATTTAATCTTGATTGATTAAGCTGTTATAGTCGATTCACTTTAAGAAACACTATTTTAAAAGTAAAACAGGACAAAGTATAAATTAAATTAGCTTGCACAGTGCCGAATAGAACGATTCTTGCGCTTCTCATAATCGATACACTGGCAATCTTATTTCGTCACTTTTATACCTATTTATCTATACTAATTTTATCAATAACAACCTCAGTATTTATCACTTTAATAAATTATTATTCATAAAAGGACTTCATGCCACATCTTATTATTGAAATCTCTGATCAAACACTATTTTCAGAGCCTGATAACCTCTTACTTGCGCTTAATAAGACCCTTCTTCTAAGTCAAGAATTTGAAGCCCATGACATCAAAAGTAGACTCTATATTGCAGATAATAGCTTAGTGGGAATAGATAAAAACTCTCATGCTTTTATCTCGATAACTTTAAAAATTATGCCGGGAAGATCCCCAGTAATAAAGCAGCAACTTATCGATGGGTTAATTACCACAACCAATCAATTATTAGATAAATCCCATCCTCAAACAATTGAGATTACCGTTGAAGTCATTGAACTAAACAGACCAGAATACCGAAAATTTATGGTTAATTAGTACTGTTTAGCCGATTTGGTGTAAGAAACACTATAAGTATAAGTAGTTAAAGTCACTTCAATAAAAAAGGTAGCCTCTCTTAGCTACCTTCTATTTTCAACTTTTGAGCCGACCTATCTTATAGATCTAAGCTACTTAACTACTTAACCGTTGCTGTAAACCCAATATCATCAATAGCATCAATAATTGCTGCTTCATTGATGCTATTGGCAACAAATTCAACCGTTGCTGTTTTATCATCAATACTCGTTGATACCGATTCAATGCCTGCTAACGCTTTTAAAGCATCTTCAATACTAGAGGTGCAGTGACCACAGCTAATCTCAGGAATACTAAATGTGACAGTTTTCATAGATAACTCCTAACTCAATACTGATTCAATTTTTCTTTGGTATTGATTCTTAAAAACCTAAACGTCTTTAGTATTTCTAAGAACTCTTTATCGCGATTGAAGATATCATACTTTACGCTTAGATTGATTACAAGAGTAGTTGAATTTAATTTATTCCTTAAGCCAATAATTCATTTGCTAAAAAATCACTATCTGCCAATAAAAAAGCCATTAATAATGCCCCTAAAGCTTGATAAAAGTCCGTTTTGCAATTTGTAATTCTTGCTAAGCGATTATTCCATGATGGTATCCACATTAATATCCCATTATCGACAAATGATTTTTGTGCCAAATACTCATTATGCAGATAACTTTGCGTATCAACTTCCTTTTTGATCTCTTTATGTAATTGCTCGCACCACTTATGCATTAATGATAAATAGATCGCTAAATGATCTGAAGGCTCTTTAAAGCTCTCTAAAATTGCCAATCCACTTTTAGAGAGTAACTCTCGCATTTTTCGCTCTGCTTCAGAATACATCATGCCTTCCTCATTAAGATAAAGGGATGCATATGGCATTGCTCCACTTGCTTCATCTAAAAGAAAACAGGCAGCAAAATCCGCTTTAAGTTCTAATGCTGGATTTTCTAAACTTGCTAATTGCGCTATGGCTTCTTTAAACCGATCGACTTCAATCGAGAGACCGATCTCCCCAAAAAGATTAAACATCGTATTTAGCGCACCATCTTGGTAGATCTTTATTATCTCTTTATCTAACTCTTGAGAAAACATCTGCGCAAACCATTGGTAGGTTTCTGCGCGTAATTTAGCAATTAAGGCGGCTTCATTGGCAAGTTTTTTCATAGCACTCATTCTTATTTTCCTACTTAGCTCTATTATCTTTCATCATAAAGATGAAATCGTTCATCCATTAACTATCGGCATCTACGAAAGCAGATGCCGGCTCTATCCATTAGATATTATAATACGACTTCAATTAATTAAATTTCTACGACTTCATTGCCCTCAACATCAACCATTATAGGACCTGTAAAACCTGTCGGTGAAGGTGCAACACCGATAAACTTCTCAATCTCAACCTGACAAGTATTCGCACTCGGCGCTTGCGAGAGGCTTGAAGTGCCTACATCCATCGTTAACGTATTGGGATCGCCATAAGTATCTATTGAACCGATGGTTTCATCTAGCGGTGAATACCACGCGCCTTCAAAAATTCTCACAACTCCTTTAGGGAAATTATCATTAACATTGGCTCCTGCAAGCAATTGCCCTCGATCATTATAAACACGCACTAAATCCCCATGTTGAATGCCTCTCTCATCTGCATCTTCAGGGCTAATAAAGACCGGCTCTCTACCGGCAATGGCGTAACTTTCCCTCATCTTTGTCGCTTCACAACCTTGAGAGTGTAAGCGGTTATCAGGGTGCGCTGATTGCATCCAAAGCGGATATTGATCAGACTTAGGTCCTCCATGAGAGCGCTCTGCTTTCTCCATCCAAATGGGATGGCCCTTACAATCTTCATAGCCATAACTGGCAATGGTACGGCTATAAATCTCAATAAAGCCTGAAGGCGTCCCTAAGGCATTAACCTCTGGATCATCTCTAAAGTCGGCATGTCTCACCCATGGTTTACCCTCTGGGAATAACACATAACCTTTTTGCCAAAACTCTCTAAATGATGGCATATAAAAACCTTTGGGATAGTTTTCATTATAACAATCCATATAGAGCTTCTCGATCCACTGCATCTCATTTTTATCTTGGGTATATTCACGCTCTCGCCCTAAACGTTTACTAAACTCTCGCCAAATATCAAAGTCCGTCTTTGAATAGTAAAGTGGATCAATCAGTTTTTGCATTGCGATCACCCCACGATTACTATAAGTGCCATAAACATCTAAATCATTGCGCTCATAAGGAGTACATGCTGGCAATACAATATCGGCAAATCGGCAAGTTGCTGTCCAGTTATAATCAACAGCCACGACGGTTTCTAAATTTCGATAAGCTCGTTTCATCTTATTTCGATCTTGCTGGCGATGCCATTGGTTACAACCTGAAAAAATCGCCATTTTATAAGGAGCAAGCTTGATCGTATTTCCGTTATAATTGATCTCTTTACCAGGCTCTAATAGTGCATCAACAACTCTAGAAACCGGTATAAAGTTCGCATATCCTTTATAATCAGTATTGGGGTATTTAGGCTCTCTCCCAAAATCAAGATTCAAAGGAAAGGCCCCTGGCATTGAAGCCCCTGAAGAGGAGACTCCAACAGAACTATAATGGTGCGAATAACTAATCCCGCCACCTGGCAATCCAATTTGTCCGAGCATCGCGGCAATAATCGCTGCCATCCAATAAGGCTGCTCACCATGCTGCTGACGTTGCATGGACCAACCTAACATCATCTGCGTTCGATTGTTTGCCATATCCCGCGCTAATTGACGGATGACTTCTGCCGGTACACTAGAGATTGATTCTGCCCACTCTGGCGTTTTCTCAATCATATCTTCCGATTCGCCTTTTAGGTAAGGTAAAAACTCATCAAATCCTAAGGTATAAGTCTCTAAGAAGGCTTGATCATACAATTTTTCCTTCCAAAGAGTATGCGCTATACCAAACATCACAGCTAGATCCGTCATTGGGTTAACATAAAGATGCTCAGACTCTAAATAATTGGCGGTCATACTTTTTACCGGATCAATACAGATCACTCGAATATCCCCTTTTTTGACCTTTTCTTTAAGCTTTTCAAGATACGCATAAGCTTCATGAGTCTCTGTATTCCAGCCTACTTGCAGGTTCTTTACAAGATCACTGCCCCAGATCACAATCACTTTACTCTCTTGTAAAATAATATCCCACGAGGTTCCTTGCGAATAGACCTCTGTAGAGCCGAGGATATAAGGCATAATGACTTGCCCTGCACCCGTTGAGTAATCTCCTGCCGTTCCAACACTATTCCCATGCATCGCAATGGCTCTTAGCATATGGTTACCACAACTATGAACTTGTCCTACAGAGCGCCAACCAACGTTTCCTGTATGAAGCGCCCAAGGACCATAGGTTGTCTGGATTCGCTCTAACTCCTCATAAATTAAGTCTAAAGCTTCATCCCAGCTCACACGAATAAAACGATTATCGCCCCGTTCTGCAGTATTACTCTTTTCACGATTTTTATACCAATCAAGGCGTACTAAAGGATATCGTACCCTTGCTGGGCTATAAATGATGCCTGGAACAGCATCTAAAATACGTGTTGGATGCTGATCAAACTCAAAAGGCTCCACCTCAACTAAACGATTAGCCACAACTTTTGCTCTAAAAGCCCCCCAATGGGCGCCAGAGATACGCCAAGTTGCCAAGGTATCTAGATCGACATCTGTGGGCTTTTTACTGGTTAATAATGTTTGTGCCATCAGATTAGGCGCTAGCAAAGAGCTTCCTGCTAGTAACGAGGCCGTTTTTAAAAATCCTCGACGAGATTGATTATATTGATTGCTCATAATATCTATCCTTTCTCTCAAAGAAGTGATCATGCAGATAACAAGAGATCAAAGCGAAAGAGTTTTTATAAAACCCATTGTGCTTATAACGCTATCTCTTGAAGCTATCTTTTTAAACTTTCATCACTTCAATAAATTCTCATGCTTAAAATAGTCATCATTCTTTTAAGCTGTCTATGTATTACCGTTAGTTAATGACGGTTGCATCCCTAAAGAACTTTTACTTGAACCTTATTGATGATTTTCTACCGCATTTTTCTTCGCAAAATCCATGGAATGAAGCTGAAGGTATTTCAAGACAACCTTTGAGGTATCTTCATCCATATTGGTAAAACCCACCATTCCTGCAAATAAACCGGGCCAAGTATTGGTATCATAATGGGCGATATCAGGCTGAACGTGACAAGTACTACATCCTTGAGTGTAACTAGCATTAGCCACTTCCCAAATAGGCGCAACATCTGCCGTTAACCCACCAGATTTAACCCAAGCAGTCCCCGTAACCTTTTGCCATTCAAGCCCTGTTAATGGATCTTCCTTCACTTCAAGCACATTAAATGCTTCATTTTTAGCAACCTCTTTTTCTAAGATTGCACTAACTGTATTTAGGCTGTATTCACCATAAAGAACCCGGCCATAACCTTTATTTTTACGCCAGAGTGCATATTCGATCTTTTCTGCATCTCCTATCTTTTCAATCACCCTAACTTCAGTAGCGACTTCTAAAGAACCTATAGATTCACTTAAGGTTTCATCTAAATAAAGGGGCTGCGGCAAGACATTAAAATATTCTTGATCAACCGTGATCTTTTCACTATTTGCATTTGCCAGTAATTTATCAAGATCTTCATTACGAATACTCTCAACTACCGGCAATTGATGGGCGATTCCTTTATGACACTCGATACAGCTATTATTTCTTTGAGCTGCGCCTCGCATCTCCATCTCTGCCATAATATCCATCTTTTCAAAAGCCATATGCTCATAATCATGACAAGCTCGGCATTCTTTAGAGCCGTTAGCACTCATCCTTGCCCACTCTCTTTGTGCAAGTTCTAAGCGTTTATCAAGAAATTTTTCTCTTGTCCCAATATCTCCGGTTAGATGTGACCAAACCTCACGACTCGCTTGTACTTTTCGAGCAATTTTATCTGTAAAATTGTGTGGCACATGACAATCTGAGCAGTAAGCTCTTACCCCTGTTCTATTACGATAATGAACGGTCTGTTTTAATTCGGGGTAAACATTATCTGCCATAGTGTGACAGCTAGTACAAAACTCCTCTGAATTTGTATACTTCATCCCGGCATCAAACCCATTCCAAAATATAATGCCGGCAATAAAACCGCCGGTAACTAAAACCCCAAGACCAATTTTCATACTTGGTCTTAAAAAAAGATTATAAAGAGTGCGCTGAATGCGCTTTATTATTCCCATAATTGACATCCTTTTCGTACGAATGACTATGTCGTCTTAATCTGCTCGTTGTACGAACGACTTATATTGATTATTCACAACTATTTAAGATGGCGGGCCCCAAAACAGGATCTGCATAATCCAAGTTCCAAGACCGTAAGCACCAATCACGCAAAAAGCGAGAATGGGTAGAACAATGACCATCAATAAAATAAAGCGCCCCCAATCCCCACCTTTTGTTACGCTATCTCCTTGGTTGTGACGGCTTGCTAAATGATGTTTTTTCATAGATAGCTCCCTATTCCAAAGACCTCTCCTTCCATGAGAAAATATGGTGATCAGTATTAACAATTAAAAAACTTTGCTTTCTCACAGAAGAGGATCATAAAATTAAATTTTAATTTTTATTAATTATATTTTGTCAATACCTATCTTGAACTATAACAAAGATCGAACCTGAATAAGTTCAATACAGGTTATAGCCCTTCAATAATTGATATAAATCAACTATTACTCACACAAATGAAAATTTTATAATAACTATGAATGATTTAAAAAAAGTTACCGTAATAGGTGCCGGATGGCTAGGAATGCCACTTATCGCTTCACTTTTACAGCAAAACTATCAGGTGATAGCGACAAAACAATCCGCTGATGTTTTAGAGAAAACAACTAAAATCCTCACTCCTTTTGCTAAAAACTCTCAGCATCTTCAAGTGCAAGCTTTTTCACAAAACATATTAGAACGAGAAACTTCAGCAATAGATCTATTGAAGCCTCTTTTTTCAAACCGTAAGATTATTATTACAATTCCACCCTCTGGTTTTTTATCCCCTTTTAATTCAGAAAATCGTCACCAAAATGAGGATTCCTATGCGGCATTTATTCGTCAAATAGCGGATTTAGCGCAGTTGTATCAAGCACAAGAGATCATCTATACAAGCTCCTCTTCCGTCTATGGCGATAGTAGCGGTATTATCCATGAAGCACTACCGGCAATGCCGAAAACAAAGAGCGCTCAAGCTATTTTTAAGGCAGAAAAAGCCCTTCAAAATCGAGAAATTCCTATCACGATATTAAGGCTTGCCGGTTTAATTGGTCATGGTAGGCACCCTGTTTTCTCACTACAAGGACGCGATAATATCCGCTCTCCTTTTAATGCCATTAACTTACTACATATCCAAGATCTCATTGAAGCGATTACGGCTATTTTACGGCGCCCTAAAGCCCCTTGGGATAATCATATATATAATCTAGTAGCTCCAACTCATCCTAATCGAAAGAGTTATTATCAAACCTTAGCGAAACATCTAAATCTTGCACTACCTTTATTTGAACCACCAAAACCAGAGCTTAAACGTATTATTGATGGTGAAAAAATCACAGAAGAAGGCGACTTTAATTATCGAATTACGGATCTTGTTCATGCATCACTGGATAAAATCATTTAAAATAAATTTAATATTTTATGCTTTTATTGACAAATATGCCGGCTATTTTTTTATTCCTATAAAGTGAGGATTTTCCCACATGAATTACCTCAGCACGCTTCATATTAAAGATAGTTTTGTATTTATTGGGAGTATTCTGCTTAGTGTCTTAATAGCATCGCCTTTTATTGGCTTTCAAGGGGCGCTTACTTGGACCTCTTTTTCGGTACTTTGTACTTATTCTCTCTATAATGCAAAACCAGATCGCTCAAATCTTATCTATATTCTCTTTTGGATGCTTTTGATCTTAGCGAGTGCTTATATTGGGCGACTTTTTCATCTTAGCTGGAAGTTTTATCTCTATCTATATCTTATTAGCTACCTCTATTACTATTTCTTTGGTAAAGATCCTGTTTTTGATAGAGCTATTCGTTTTATCATCATTCTCTCAACTATTGGTACTGCAATGCCTGAGATTACCAAAGGCTTGCCTATTGGCGCCCTTATTGGAACCTTCTCAGCCTTAGTTGTTTGCCACTATATGTTGCGTAAAAATGTCGATCTTGATGCCTTTAAGCAAGGAGTCTTTACTTATGAGATATTTAAGCTGCATAAAAACTTAATATTACGAGCCTTAATTTATAGCTCTGGAATGTTTTTATGCCTACTTCTCCCCCGATATTTTGGTATTGAAAAAAACTATTGGGCCACAATTACATTTATCATGGTAATGCCGCCAAAAAGCTTAATCGTCTTTCATAATACCCTTATTCGGTTCATAGGAAGCGTTATCGCCGTAGGTGTTCTTTACCTTCTCTTTCAGGTTCCTGATCTATTGCCCGAGATCTCTTTTAGTAGCTATATGATTGTGCTATTTCTCTTTTTCTCTTTTATGCTGCCCTTATGTTTTGGCAAAAACTTTGGGATTACAACTTTTGGAGTTACTTGTTATAGCCTTATTCTCGTTGAACTATCAATGTATTGGAGTCATCCAGCGCTTGCGCTATTAGTTGATAGAGTATTAGAAACCATGATCGGCGGAATAATCGCAATTTTAACAAGTTATATTTTAAGAGTTTTACATAAAACTTAACTAAAACATCCCAACTTTAAAGCTGTTTAGACTTCAATATCTATCCAAGATCTCAGTGCCTCATTTAATAATCGCTCTCACAACCTCAAAGCCACTATCGAAATAAATGGTTGTATCTTCGGCTTAAAAAGGCCTATCTTGCAGCAGGATGAAGAGATACTCATCTTCATCTTGTGCCCGCGATTTATAGTGAAATCGATTCAAAAAAGTCTTATTTAAATGCCGGAGCATCAACTCTTAACAATAAGAAATATATTCTATAGTGATTTTCAAATAAAATCAGAAGTCGAAATTTATGAGTTAGTCATCCTCCAAAATAGGTTGATGAGCAGCTAGGTCGAATGCTTGCATGTTTTTTGAAATGACGTGCCAGCAGTTTTAAGCCTTTTCGGTTCGTATCGGAATTTATGCGTCATAGCTATATCTAAAATCCTGTGCTATCTGTTTAAGTCTGGTTTTAAAAGTCACGGAATCATATTACCGGCTAGTGAAGTAGGTTCAAAACAGGCTGATTGAAATGCCGGCACAAGGATTATGAGAAGTGCAAAAATTGTTCTACCCGGCACCATGCAAGCTTGTTTTAATTCACATTCTATTGACCGCCCTGCAGGCTAACTCGGTTCACTCACTCTCCTATTTTATTTTTAAAACAGCTTTTCTTAAACTAAATCGACTATATCTCTTAAAGAAAAGTCTATCTCCTTAATAATTTACCATTAAAAAAAGCCAGTACCCTTTAACGATACTGGCTTCAGTAAGATCACTCTTATTTAATGCGTCTTTTTCTACTCATTGGGATTAGAACCAAACTCATAATCTGAACGCATCTCATAATTTTGAATGAAGTAATGATGACTTGTATATTGGTCTACAATATCATTCATGATATTTTCTTTGGTATATCCCATAATATCGTACCCCTTACTTCCATCATCTAGATAAACTTCAGCACGGAAGTATTTTTGATCTTCTTGTGCAGATTCCTCATCTAAAAGGGTAAAGCTTGGTTTGAGATAATGTTTTGCCTTCACACGATACACAAAGTTAGCATTATCACCATGATCTACCTCTAAACGGATATCCCCATCTTCTTCAGTATTGATCACAACATCAAGCCCTTGCTTTTCTAATTCAGCTTTCACCTCTTCAAAAGCAGGTATTACCACATGATCCATGAATTTTAAAACATTATCACGGCGCGGATAGATCGTGACATTACGTAAACGTTTCTGCCAACCTCCTGAATCTCGCGTACTAGGTTGAACATACATACTCGCTTTACTACGAATATCTGTTTTTCCAAAGTCCATACGTAGTGCTTTTAATAACCCATAAATAGATACTAAAATGACCACACTAAAAGGGAGCGCCGTCATCGTTGAGGCTGCTTGTAATGTTCCAAGCCCCCCATTTAAAAGTAGGACAATCGCAATAACGCCAGTAATTGAGCCCCAGTAGATACGCTGCCATAAAGGAGTTACTTCAACCTCTTTTTTACTAGAGAGCATATCCATTACAAGCGCACCTGAGTCTGCACTCGTAATAAAGAAGACCGCGACCATTACAACTGCAAAAAAGGAGATGGCTCCGCGAATCCATTCTGCAGGAATAACCGATTGAATAGATTCTGCAACGGGGAAATGGCTAATAAATGCAAATAGCGCTTTTGAACTACCATCTGGTCCTAATAAGGTCTCTTTTAACTCTACAATGCCATCATTTGCAATAAGATCAATGGCTGAGTTACCAAAAGTTGTCATCCAGAAGAAGGTAAATCCTGCCGGAATTAAGAGTACACCGCCTACAAAGTTACGAATGGTTCGACCACGGGAAATTTTCGCAATAAACATTCCTACAAATGGCGACCAAGCAATCCACCAACCCCAATAAGCAATCGTCCAGCCACCTAACCAACTATCAATCTTCGATTTCTCAGTCGCTGATGCGGCAGCTTCATAACTATACATATTGAAAGTACTATCAAAGATGCCTGAGAAATATTGGCCAATATTTTGCATTAATGCTTGTAATAAGAAGAGAACTTTCCCTCCAAATAAGAAGACAAATAATACTAAAGCAAATGCTAAAACAAGATTGAGCTCTGAGAGAATCTTAATTCCCTTATCTAAGCCCATACTTACTGATAATGTCGCACAAGCCGTTGTGACAATGATTAAAATTATCTGTGTGGTAGATGCAACAGGAATAGATGGGAAGAGGACATTTAACCCTGTATTAATCTGCATTACCCCAAAGCCAAGCGTTGTTGCAACACCAAATACGGTACCAATAACTGCAAATGTATCAATTGCATCGCCCCAGCGTCCGTAAATACGATCCCCAATCATAGGATAGAGTGCCGAGCGCACAGCTAAAGGTAGGTTCATTCTAAAACTAAAATAAGCCAGAATTAATCCCACAACCCCATAAATTGCCCAAGCATGAATTCCCCAATGGAAAAAGGTGATATTCATCGCAGCTTTTGCCGCAGCAATGGTTTCAGGCTCACCAATAGGCGGCGCTAGATAATGGAGTAAAGGCTCAGCGACACCAAAGAACATGATTCCAATTCCCATCCCTGTTGAGAAGAGCATTGCAAACCAGCTTTTATCACTATAGGCCGCTTCTGAGTGATCTGGCCCTAATTTAATAGTTCCATATCGACTTAGTGCAATAAATATGAAAGCAATTAAAATTACACCAACTGCTAAAAGATAGTACCAACCAAGATTTTCCGTAATCCAACTTAAAACATCAGCAAAAAATTTAGGTGCATCGGGATGCAATATTGCAAGCGCAATAATTCCAAAAATAATGATATTTGCACTGATGAAGACGGGAAGATGAAGCGCAGAAAATAAGCCTTTTGTACTTTTTTCTTCGGCTTCTTTTTCTGGCAAATTCCCTTTAATGTTTGTTGCCACCATAAATAAACATCATCCTTCCTCTGCTAAAATCGCAAGAGATAATTTTGCTAGAAACCCCATGTTTCTAGTTCTTTTTATTTGTCATTTAAAAATATATCGAAAAATAGTACCACAATATCAATCATCTCTCATGTTTTTGGCGATAAAACCCCTTAATTTAGCGCATTTTTTACTCACTAATTATTCGCTTTCCCCTTTATTTCGAGCGAACATTTCAAATACTGCTCACCCCTTTGATAAATATTTTTCAATAAGGGGAAGCTATGCACTTTTAGGACGCTGAGAGCAATTAGCAACTTGTAGTTTTAATCCTGTTTTACAATTTATTTTCTGATTATTAACCTCCTACTTCCTAGAAGTTCTTACCAATCTATTAACTTGTAATCTTTATACAAACTCTTGACAGCGTTTATCCTTAAATTTCACTGCGAAGTCCTAAGGATTGAAGTGCTTGATGCTTCATTTCCTTTAATTGTCTAAGAAAGATATTCCTAAATATATAACTATTCCCCATTTGATAGACATTTAATAAAATTAATACCAAATGGTTTATCCATTAATTTTATTAATCAATCTCCAAGGCTTATGCTGATATCTAAATTTAATCCTATAAACCGCCATTATCTTCACCACACCATAAAAAAAGCTCCCTTAATAGGGAGCTTTGAAGATTATCGATATAATAATAGTTTAAGATAGAACTATTTAGGGACAATATAATTAACGATTAAACTGCTTGTGCCCAATATCACTACGGAAGAAAGTGTGCGGCACTGCTAATTGTTTCATATTGGCATAGGCTTTGTCATAAGCTGTTTTAAAATCATCGGCAATAGCGACATTTAACAAAATTCGTCCACCATCACTAACTAAAGAGTTCCCCTGATCTTTAACGCCGGCATAGAAGATTAACTCATCTTCATCATTAAATGTTGGTGTATTAAGGGGATAGCCTGTTTGCGGAGAATCAGGATAACCTTCAGAGGCTAACACCACACCAATTGCAAATTTTTTCGACCACTTGATTACTGGTAATGCTTTATTGGTTAAAAAGTTATAGATAATCTCGATAAAATCTGTCTCTAAAAGCGGCAGAATAATTTGCGCTTCCGGATCACCAAATCGGGCATTAAACTCAATAACCTTAAATCCATCTTTCGTTAAGAAGAGCCCACCATAAAGAAATCCGGTATAAGGCATCCCCTCTTGTGTTAAGCCATCCACAATCGGTTGCATGATCGTTGTAACAGCCGTTTGTACCTCTTCACTTTGCGCATCAAAAATAGGGGCATAAGCACCCATTCCACCAGTATTAGGTCCTTCATCATTATCATAAGCTCGTTTATGATCTTGCGCCATTACCATTGGAATCACAACGCCTTGATGCACAAAACACATTAAAGAGAACTCTTCACCAACAAGCATCTCTTCGACTAATATACAAGCGCCCGCTTCCCCAAACTTGTTGCCCTCAAGCATGTCATCAACCGTTGCAAAAGCTTCTTCCATAGTTTCAGGAATTACAACGCCTTTTCCAGCTGCTAAACCATCTGCTTTAATAACAATAGGAAGCCCAATCTCTTTAATATAATCTTTTGCTTTTTGGCTGACTGTAAAGCTCTCTGAATGCGCAGTAGGTGCGTTATATTTCACCATCATCTGTTTAGAAAAATCTTTACTACCTTCAATTTGCGCAGCAGCCTTATCAGGTCCCCAAACTAAAAGATTTCGCTTTTTAAACTCATCTGCAACCCCTGCAACTAAGCTCGCTTCAGGCCCGATAATAGTTAACTCAATACCTTCCCGCTCTGCAAAATCTGCAAGCGCAATAGGGTCTGTTTCTGAAATGCCAACTAATGTCGCATCATTTTTCATTCCGGCATTTCCTGGAGCCACAAATACTTCAGAAACTAACGAACTTTTACGACTCTTCCACGCAAGCGCATGCTCACGCCCACCTTTACCAACAATTAAAACTTTCATCTATAATCTCTTCCTGATTCGATCATGAGTTTGGGAGGTCTATCTACTGTGAAAATAATGACAAAATCTCTGTAGAATTGAGCCATGAAGTATAGCATAGAAATAGTCGTGATAAATCTCTATCGCTAGGAAAAACCTAGCATAAAACATCTTTTCAAAAAGAGAATTAAATATCCTAAATCCCTACCAAAAATTTTTTAGCTTTCCTACTTTGCAGGCTCAAAAAGCATCTGGCAACGAGGATGAAGCGGTGGCGGCGCGACGGGTGCGATATTACCCCTTGGTTTAGGCCCGTTAATGGCGACATCAGATTGATCTTTAATCCAGTTATCTAAATCTGCATTACACCCTGATTGCTTTGGAATGGGCGCTTGTGTCACGCAATCTTTAGCACCTTCTGGGCATGTTAATCGAACATGCAGATGATCATCATGACCAAACCAAGGACGAACTTTATATTGCCATGCGGCATTTTCATCGATACTACAAAGCTCTTTTTTAATCACAGGATTTATAAAGATCCGATCAACCTCAGGGAAAGAAGCGAGATCTTCAAAGAGATTAAAATATTCTCTACGCCAATTAGCATTAACCGTGCCTTTAGCCTTATCAACGACACTTGGAACCCCAAATCCTTCAATATAGCTAGATTTAAAAGCTTCGGGCGTAAACTCATAAAGCCAAATATCCACATCTAACCCATTTTGATGACTGGCATGCGCTGAGTTATGCATCCTTCCGCCACGAGGCTGACTCATATCACTGACTAAAAGTAATTGACCACGCTTTTCTCGCTCAATGCCCACCTTTTCTAGATACGTTAAGAGCTTAGGATGCCCAAAATGACGATTACGGCTTTGACGCACTAACTGATAACCCGGACCACTAAGCGCCATCTTCTCACCACCTAGTAAACAGCCATTAGCATAACTACCAATAACTTCCGATTGACCTTCTGTGGGTGTTTTAAAATCTTTATAAGAGTAAGTCTGTGCACTGCTCACGCCTAATAACGCACTTAAAACAATCGTTATGCCTAATACTTTTCCCATTGTGGCCTCTTTAATTCAAAATACATCGTTCAACCAAACATCTGGTTACTCAAATTTCGTTAAAATTATATCAATAAGATCCCCTTTAAGGTTAATTTTCCAACTATTTCACGATCCCTTAATGAGTATTATGAGCAATATGAGAGTTTTTTATTAAAAATAATCCTATCTTGTAAATCAAATTTTAAATAATTATATTCTTTTTAAAATCAATCAGTTCTCAGTACCCACAAGATAAAATTATTCTAAATAGCTGATTTCTACTTACTCTTATAAGGTTTAAGGCTTCGAATTTTTGTTAAATTTAAGGTAAGATGCTTTTTGTTATATTATTTTGTTAATTATAAAAGAGAGATTATCGATGCGTTTATTGATTGCTATAATATTTCCGTGGTTAGGTTTTTTCACAATCGGTCGCCCACTTGCTGGTATTATCTGTTTAATTCTTCAAATTACGCTTATCGGCTGGATTCCTGCAGCTATTTGGAGCGTGTACGCTCTATCGCAATATCATACCGACAAAAAGATCGATGCTTTTAGACGAGAGCAAACTCGTTAAAATAATTTAAAAAACTCAAAGCGCAAAATCAGATGATGTTTGCGCTTTTTCTTTTCATCGTTATAAAACTGCGATACGCTTAAAACTACTGATGCAATCATTAAAAGGAGCGGACGATGATTACCCACTTAGATCATCTTGTCTTAACAACCATCAATCTTGAAAAATGCCTCGATTTTTATCAACGAGTCTTAAAGATGCAAGTTATTATCTTTGGTGATCAACGTTATGCCCTACAATTTGGTGAACAAAAAATCAACATTCATCAATATGGCAAAGAGTTAGAACCCAAAGCGCACCTTCCTGTTCCTGGCGCTTTAGATTTATGCTTTATTACTAGTGAATCTTTGGATAAAGTGATCACACATATTAAATCTGAAGGGATGACCATTCTTGAGGGACCGGTCAATCGCACGGGAGCAATGGGAGCGATCTCCTCTATCTATCTTCGAGATCCTGATCTTAATCTCATAGAAATATCGCAATACATCGAGGAAAGCACTAATTAGCATCTCTACTTGTTATGGCATTTTCCGATGATTAATTTTGACTAATGCGATAAACACAGCGTTGCCCTTCCGATAAAAGATATTCTTCTCGCTCCACACGAACATCACTCCCTAAAACAGTGCGAAATATCTCCAATTCTGATCGGCAAAATTGCTGGCAAGCTTTTGCGGCAGCGCAGATAGGACAATGCTCTTCTATCAACAGATAATCATCTCCCTCTTTTTCTAAATGCGCCATATACCCCTCATCATACCGAAGCTCAACGAGTTTTTTTAATCTCGCTAATAAAGTGGGAGCTTTGCAATAAGTTTGGTAACGATCTAAGGTTTTCATCTCCCTTGCTGCAATTAGCTGATCTAAGCCACTATCTCCAAAAATATCTTTCACAGAGTGAATCAGTTGTAGCGTCAATTCTGCATGACTATCTGGAAAATAACGATTCCCAGCTTCTGTCACAATCCACTCTTGCTTAGGTCTTCCTACTTGAATAGTTGAATCAATTTCCCCTTCAATTAGCCCCATTTGTACTAATTTTTGAACATGTAGGCGCGCAGCTTCACCGCTAATTGTAAGGTGCTCCGCTATCTTTGAGGTGCCAATTGGCGCATATCGTTTTACACAAAAAAGCACTTTTTTTAACGCACTTGAAAGTGATTTATCCAAGTTTTTACTTGTTTTATTCATCATCTAGAGTATTATCCAATTCAATACTTGGATAATAACAGGAAACTCTCAAATGTCTAGCAAGCAGACACCTTTACAAACCCCCGCAATGATACAAAAAGCCTCTTGGGGGGCACTTTTTCAAAATGGTAATGCACTGCGCTCCTTTACACTTGTGGGCGGCGTTATTCTCTATGCGATCAATATGTATATTGTGACAACTATTTTACCGAATATCGTCAATGATATTGGGGGCTTAAATTATTTCTCTTGGAATACAACACTATTTATTGTCAGCTCAATTATTGGTTCTGCTTTAACAAGTAAAGCCGTGGCAATTCTCGGCGCTAGAAGTGCTTATCTATTTGCGTTAATCATCTTTCTAATTGGCTCTATTTGGTGTGCAATGGCCTTTTCGATGTGGTTTTTATTAATAGGTCGAGTGCTTCAAGGTCTTGGGGGCGGAATGTTATTTGCGCTTGGCTACATCCTTATTCGTATTGTTTTTGAACCTTATCTTTGGACTCGAGCCACAGCGCTTGTTTCTGGCATGTGGGGCATTGCCACCCTACTGGGACCTGCTATTGGAGGAATCTTTGCTCAAAGCGGTCATTGGCGCTGGGCCTTTTGGTCTTTAATTCCTTTTATCATCATTTTAGCACTTGTTGTCATACGAAAAATTAGTGGTAAATCTGCGCAAGAGGAGGTTACTAATCCCCCAATTCCTTTCCTTGCGTTAATATTACTAGTTCTCTCTGTCACCCTTATCTCGCTTTCAAGCTTAAAAGATACCTTACTTTGGACTGGCGGCTTTTTAAGCCTTGGAATACTCTTTTTAATCTTAATGATTATGATTGATAAGTCTGCCAAAAATCGCTTATTACCAACAGGGGCTTATAGCCTACGATCAACCTTAGGGAAAACCTATTTAGCGATTATTCTCTTAATGTTTGGCATGACAACGGAGATATTTGTTCCTTACTTTCTACAAATTATTCATCATATTAAACCATTAAGCGCGGGATATATCACCGCTATCATGGCTGCAGGCTGGACATTATCTTCCCTTCCTAGTAGCGCTCAAATCGGGAAATCTCGCCAACTACTAATGCGTCTTTCACCTATTATCATTACGCTCTCGCTTGCAACTTTAGCCCTAACAATGTCCTTAGATAGTGATGTATCAAGATTACTGATTGGCATTTATATTCTTGCGCTTTTAGGGATCGGATTTGGAATTGGGCTTGTTTGGCCACATCTTCTGAACTTAGTCTTTATCTCAGCGCCAAAGGGAGAAGAAGCTATCACTTCATCATCTGTCACTACCGTTCAGCTCTATGCCACAGCTTTAGCCGCAGCGCTAGTGGGCTTAGTCGCTAACCAAGCAGGAATGGTTACTATTGGCGGTATTGAAGGGGCAAAGCAAGCATCTAATTGGCTCTTTATGATCTTTACTCTCGCGCCTATCTTCGCAGCGATCTTTATCTACCAAATTGTAAAGTTACCGGCATTTAAAGAGTAAAGCGCATAACATTTGATATTGATCACTACAAAGTGATCAATATCAAATAATAGATAAAAAGGTGCAGATTGATACTATAGCTATTACACATTAAATTCCGATATAAACCGAAAAGGCTTAAAACTGCTGGCACGTAATTTCAAAAAACATGCAAGCATTCGACCCAGCTGCTCATCAACCTATTTTAGGAAGATGACTAACTAATAAATTTCGACCTCTGATTTTATTTGGAAATAACTATCTAGTAAAATCAGTTTAAAAGTGACTAAATCCGGTTGCCAGCGTATCGGTTATAAAAAGCGTAAGAATCGCTCTATCCGGCATCGTGCAAGCGCTGTTTAATATGTGCCTTTATGGGTTTATGTAAAATTGGAGAGAATATTGCATATCCTTTCTAAAATCCTGTACCAACTGTCTAAGACTATTTTGACCAAACCGCTAGCTCATAACCATCTAAATCTCTAAACTGGAAACGCCGGCCACCAGGAAATTCAATGATTTCACTGGTGATTGTTGCACCTGCTTCTTTGAGAGTTTGATAGGTTTCTTCTAAATTTTCACTATAAAGAATCACCAAGGCGCCGCCTTTAGAGGAGATCTCCTTTGTTTGATAAAAACCGCCCTTTAAGCTTCCAGAATTAAACTCACAATAATAGGGGCTATAATCAATAAATTGCCATCCTAATTGCTGGTAGAACTGCTTACTTCTCATCATATCTTGAACATTAAATTCAATATAATTAATACCAATGGCAACTTCGTTCATGACGCTTCCTATTTTTAATGATTAACGTGTTTCAATTTTACGGATTAAACTCTGTAAAGAAGTATAACCCGATGTTAAAAGTGCCGCTTCGTGATCTTTAATCATTACAAAGCTAGGAAATCCTCTTACCCCCAACAGGCTTCGGTAATGAAACTCCTCTATCGTTTTTTGTTTCATTTCAGCACTTTCAAAATGCTCTTTAAATTGCTTAAAATCTAACTGAAGCATCTCACAGATTCCTTGATAAAATATCGTCTCTTTAGGATCTTCATTCTCTAAATAAAATTTTTGTTGTACCGCAGCAAAAAACTGGGTTAACAATTTTTGATTATCATCTGGTAAAAGACTTTTAGCAGTCACCACCGCTCGGCAGCTAGGCTCTGTATCATAATTAAAATATTCCAGGTCTAAGAGCTTAAAGGCAAAAGGCTGCCCTGTTGTCTCTTCGATTTTTTGCCATTCATGACGTAAAAAGTCTTTAAATTGGGAATTCCACTGATCTCCACCGCCAGAACGCAGGCCACCTACGACAATTTCAAACCCAAGTGCATTGGCATCACAATACTCTTGTAATCCGGCAACAACTGGCGCAATGCCATAACACCAAGAGCACATCGGATCGCCTACATAAATAATTTTTTTATTCTGTAGTTTTACTACCTTTGTAACAGGCTCCTGACTTTCAGGAACTTCACAAATACCATCTTGACAATTTAGCTGACTCATCTTTATCTCCAATGACCAAATTCCATAAACAAAAGAGCTCGAAAAGCCCATCAATCTTGATCTACTTTTCGAGCTCACCTCTTATCATACGAAATCTAGCGCACTTTGTATTGATTTACGTAGCAGTTTTCACACGAGCAATTTTAAAACCGGTATATCCATAGATAATGGCAATAATCGGACTTAAGAAGCTAATAAATACAAAGGGGGCATACTCAATCGTAGCAACCCCTAAGGTCGTTGCCATAAAAGCACCACAAGTATTCCACGGGACTAAGGGAGATGTCATGGTTCCAGCATCTTCAATTGTTCTTGAAAGACACTTCATCTGTAAGCCTTGCTCTTCATAAGCTTTTACATACATTCTTCCAGGTAAAAGAATCGATAAATACTGATCACAAGCAATCACGTTAGCTGCAATAGAAGACCCCACAGTTGTGGCAATTAGACTACCCGTTGAACGCGCAAAACGTTGTAAACTACGAACAATAGTTGCTAAAACACCGCTTAATTCTAAAATACCACCAAGGCTCATTGCTAACATCACAAGCGCAACCGTAGGCATCATCGACTCAATACCGCCATTATTAAGGAGCTCATCAATAATGGCATTCCCAGTCTCTTTTTCAAATCCTGAGATCATCATGTCAAAAACAGACTTAAAGCTCTCACCTTGAACGGCAATCGCCACAATTCCGCCTAAAATAGCCCCAATGATTAAGCCCGGAATTGCCGGCACTTTCATCGCAATAAGCCCTAAAACGGTAATAGGAACCAAAATCAACCAAGGGGTGATTATAAAGATCTCATCCATTTTTGCTTGCAGATCTGCAATTTCAGCAACATTCTCGGCATTTCCCCCATAGAACATCCCTAAAATTAAAAATAAAATCACCGTTAAAACCCAGGAAGGAATCGTTGTGTAGAGCATATAACGAATATGTTCTAACAACTCAACACCTAAGATTCCTGAAGCCATATTAGTTGTTTCTGATAGCGGTGAGATTTTATCTCCAAAATAAGCACCCGAGATTACAGCGCCGGCAACCATTGCCGGGTTATAACCTAAGATTATACCAACGCCCATGACAGCTATACCAATGGTTCCGGCAGCCGCCCATGCATTTCCCGCAGTCAGCGCTACACCACTTGTAATCACAACGGCTAGCGGTAAAAACCACTGAGGCGATAAAATATCTAGTCCATAATAGATCATGGTCGGGACAATACCACTTGCCAGCCATGTGGCAATCAAGGTTCCTAGCACGATCAAAATTAAGAGTGCTTGAATGGATAAAGCGACTCCTGCGGTAATCCCCCTTTCAATCTCTTTCCATGAATATCCGAGGTAAACCGCCACAATTCCACTCACAATCGCACTTAGCAATACGGGAATTTGGGGCTCGCTCTCTAAAATAAAGATTCCTATAAATAAGAAAAATGCCATCGCAACGAGCGGAATCATCGCGATCTTCAAGCTTGGCATTTTTTTGGGTTTATCTATAAGCGCGACAATTCGATCAGTGTTATCTAACTCACTCATAACAACTCCTCCTGATAATTAATTTTTATTTATTATTAATATTTTTTTAATGATGTTTTTAATGTCACAATTTTTGGTGATATTAGTTTTTTAGGCACACCAATTTCTCCATATACGGAGCGTATGGGAAAACTAATATCCGTAAGTATTGCCATATACTCTATTGAATAGCAAGTAGATAAAATAATTATCCTTATTGTAAATATTTATTAACTGAAGCATTATCGGCAATTAGCCACCTATCATAAATAAGAGTTGAGATTTTAATGTCTCTTTGCTAGTTATAACTAATAGGTATAATCAAAAAAATAATTTATTACCTATCTTTAATACAGCCTTCAACGCTGGCTGCTCAATCTTGATACTCACACACAGCCAATAAATCATTCATTACAATAAAAAAATATCATCATTATTCACCACATGAGAAGGAGATTTTTATGGGTTCAAAAAGATATAATACACTCGCCCATGCTTACGATAATTCGCTGGTATCAAATGCTTTTGGTTTTTTAAGGCTACCTCTTGAGTTTGATCCTTACTCCTGCAAAGCTGATTGGGTCATTACCGGCGTGCCCTTTGATATGGCAACATCGGGAAGACCAGGAACGCGCTTTGGTCCTGCTGCTATTCGGCAAATTTCACCACAATTAGCTTGGGAGGATAAACGTTATCCTTGGAGCTTTAGAATGCAAGATCGTTTAGATGTTATTGATTGTGGGGATCTTGTCTTTGAGTTTGGTAATGCCAAAGATATGAGTGAAAAGCTAGAACTGCACGCCGATAAAATTTTAGAATCTGGTAAACAGCTACTGACATTTGGCGGAGATCATTTTACAACGCTCCCTCTTTTAAGAGCACATGCTAAACATTTTGGGAAAATGGCCCTTATTCAATTTGATGCGCATACCGATACCTATGAGGAGGGGAGTGAATTTGATCACGGCACAATGTTCTATCATGCGCCTAAAGAGAAACTCATTGATCCTGAAAGCAGCGTTCAGATCGGCATTCGCACAGAGTATGATGCGAATAATGGCTTTACCGTACTTGATGCCGCTTATGTCAATGATGAAAAAGTAGAGACATTATTATCAAAAATCAAAAAGATCGTAGGAGATCTCCCTGTTTATCTCTCTTTTGATATTGATTGCCTTGATCCTGCACATGCGCCCGGCACAGGAACGCCTGTTTGTGGCGGCTTAACAACAGATAGAGCTTTAAAGCTCCTTCGGGGATTAGCGCCTTTAAATATCGTTGGTATGGATTTAGTGGAAGTCTCTCCTGCTTATGACCATGGAGATATTACTGCACTTGCCGGCGCAACGATTGCTTTAGAAATGCTCTATATTCAAGCTAGTAAAAAATAGAGTCATTCCATAAAACAGATAGGTATTGACACAAATGAGTATTTAGACAATCATAAATATTGCTCTAAATACTCATTAAAAACCTGCTGATATTGCTGACGATTAAAGATCAGCTGTTCAATAGGCTCAATTCCGTGTTCATTAAGCTCTAGCGCATCTTCTTTATCTAACCCATCTTCGTAAGTAATATTATTCCACTTCACTTCCTCTTTTGTTATTTCTAAATCACAAGAAATAACAGAGCAATAATCACAGCCGCAATGGCAACGATAGAGAATCAGTCGGTTATTATCTAATTGCGTATAAACAGGTTTATTTCCTAAATATTGCGCGATTTTACTAAAGACAACTTGATGACGATCATAATGAGGGAAACGCGTTTTATCAACAACAAATAGGTCTAAGTCAAAGTCTGAAAATCGTAAATCTGTTTGTTTATCAAACCCCAATAGCTGATCAAGCGCTTTACCATCAATATAGAAATTAAAGTCGAGATACTGGGTATCAACATCTCGCGAAATACAGCGCAATTCTAAATGATTCACAAAAATAAGCCTTCCTATTTTAATAATACGTAAACTTAGAAACTCGTTTAGTCACAGCCTTAGAATCATAACGCCATGCAATCCTAGCGTTTCCTTCTAGATCAATCTCTTGTGGCACAAAAAGCGAGACCCTTTTATCAAGTGCTATAAAATCTTGTGGCGTATAATCTTGAATATCTTCAAGTGTTGCACTTACCTCAATATTCGTTGCGCGCACTTTTGCTAAGTCTAACTTTAAATACTCATCAAAGGTCAAATAGAGATACTCTAAGAACTCATCACCATCTCGATCAATACGCTCGCTGGTCATTAATCTTTGTTGATCATCATAGGTTTCCGTAATAATCGTTTGCTTCGGCTCTTCTTCCATCATTCTAAGCCACTCTTCTTTTTGATTAATTCGAGTGATGCTCTTATTTTTCTCCCAATTTTGGGAAGCGGTTGTAAACTCTTGGTTTAAAACTGCACGGTTATAAGCACCACTATCTAAAATCGCATCACCAAAAAGAATAACTGATGTAATAATCCTTTCATTATGACGATAAGGAGTTGCCTGGCGATAAACGATAACTTGAACCTCTCCCTCATCATAGCCTTCTAAAACAACTCTACTTCCCATCTTATGCTCATCAAAATTCACTTCTCTAGAATAAGAGAGATAAGACTTGAGCTTTTCATCTTCTAACGAAGCCATCTCAAGCGCCTCTACGGGAATACTATAATACAATGACTCAGCATGCTTCAGCGACCCTTGTAATAAAAAGGCAGAAACATCACTTATCACATATTCATTATCTGCCATCGTCTCTTTCTGATTTACCAAATGTTCATCACTTTGCGTAGCTGCAAAAGCAATCCCCATCAACGCAATAAAACTTATTGATACTGCAATATGTTTTAACCTCATCACTACTAATCCTATTTTGATTGTCTTTAAGGCTATTGGTTATAGCCACTATTGAATTTTTATACTAAAGGATTCATTACCGTTACATATATCTTATGGATACTATCGATCGATCTATCGCTTTGTTAAAATAGAGCGGTATTAAACAAGTACTATGACAAAAAGTGCTATTCATAAAAGCTATTCAAAATTATGAATAGTTTTATTAAATCAAATATTTCGATTATTAATATTACCGCAATATTTTTCATAAAATATAAGATAGATCATCATAACCCTTTTATTTTTATTAATTCTTCATAATTGATCTATCTCTTTTGTTTCAACTATCCACAAAATTTCTTTTATGCTATGTTCAGAGAGTTGAGTCTATACTCATCTGTTTATCTAAAGCTAGTGATTAACAAATTATCACCAATAATAAATAAGATTAAAGAAAAGAGGATTTTATGAATCGTAGAAAAATGTTACTCATGTTGTCACTATTAATGCCACTCTCTTTAAGCTCACTCTCTTTTGCAGATAATGCTAAAAAACATGTTGCTATTACCGCAATTGTTGAGCACCCAGCACTTGATCAAGCAAGACAAGGCATTATTGATGAGTTAAAAGACGCCGGATTTATTGAAGGAGAGAACCTCACGCTACAATTTCAAAGCGCGCAAGGCAATAGTGCAACTGCTGCGCAAATTGCTAAAAAATATGCCGGAGATAATCCTGATGTTGCTATCGGGATAGGAACGCCAAGTGCGCAAGCGTTACTTGCTTCCACTAGAACGGTTCCTATTGTCTATACGGCCGTTACAGATCCTGTTGCGGCAAACTTAGTTAGAAGCTGGGAAGCCACGGGCGGTAACGTGACAGGCGTTTCAGACCATTTACCCCTTGAGCCACAAATGGATTTAGTCAAAATGATTATTCCAGATGTGAAAAGCATCGGCTTTGTCTATAGCCCTGGCGAAGTGAACTCGACAATCGTCTTAAAGCAGCTCCAAGAAATTTTAGAGCCTCAAGGGATTAAAGTAGTTGCAGCACCCGCGCAACGAACAACGGATATCTCAACGGCGGTGAAAAGCCTTCAAGGTCGTGTTGATGTAATCTATACCAGTACTGATAACAACGTTGTTTCAGCTTATGAGTCAATGTATCAAGCGGCGGTTCAAACGAAAATTCCGCTCATTGCTTCAGACACCTCTTCATCAGAGCGCGGCGCAGTTGCGGCTTTAGGTGGGGATTATTATGGCATGGGCAGACAGACAGGGAAACTTGTTGTTCGTATTTTAAATGGGGAAAAAGCCGGCGATATCGCTTCTGAAAAACCACAAAAAACAGAACTCTATGTCAATCTTAAAGCAGCGCAGCAACAAGGTGTCACCTTACCTGAAGAAGTTATCAAAAGTGCAACTAAAGTTATTGAATAAAAGTTGATAAAACTTCATCTGCTAGGCATTGCAGAATGTAATGCCTAGCTATAATGCGGTACTGATACTAAAAATTCATATGATGGTCGGTTATGACCTATGAAGATCTATGATCTTCAGCAATGGTTATAGCTTAAAATCAATCATATCTTATAAAGAATACGTTATGGGGCATAAAATCACTCTTCTAACCTAATTCCCCCATAAAGTCGCTTTACACTTACACATATTCAATCGTTTTTGGAGTTTTTTAATGTCACTGATCTCACTTTTCGGCGCTCTGGAAGTTGGCCTAATTTATGGATTAGTTGCCTTAGGCGTCTTAATCTCCTTTAGGATTCTTAACTTTCCTGATTTAACCGCTGATGGAAGTTTTCCTCTTGGAGGCGCTGTGTGCGCCGTCTCCATTATTGCAGGCGTTAATCCTTGGCTTGCAACACTCTTTGGTACGCTTGCTGGCGCAGCTGCTGGATTTGTTACCGCTTGGCTCCATGTCTCGCTAAAAATCATGCAGCTTTTAGCCAGTATCTTAGTTATGATTGCGCTCTACTCTGTTAATCTTCGTATCATGGGCGCACCTAATATTCCGCTTATCTGGGAACCAACGGTTATTACTCCCTTTATTAACGAAGATTATAGTAATCAGTTTTGGGTGAAACCCTTAATGATTCTACTTTTTGTCATTGCGGCAAAACTGCTTCTCGATCTCTTCTTTGCAAGCCGAGCGGGATTAGCCACAAGAGCCACAGGGGCTAATATCCGTATGTCCCAAGCGCAAGGGATCAATACCAATAAGATGACTTATTTAGGCATGATGATCTCTAACGCTCTGATCGCTTTAGGTGGCTCACTCTATGTTCAAACCCAAGGAGGCGCAGATATTTCGATTGGTGTTGGTACTATCGTTATCGGGCTTGCAGCAGTGATTATCGGCGAGACGTTAATCACCTCTAAAAAAATGTTTTGGATTACCTTCTCAGTGATCGTTGGCGCAATTTTATATCGCCTCTTTATCGCGCTTGCCCTTCATAGCGGGCCATTACAAAGTATTGGTATTGGCGCACAAGATTTAAACTTCATCACCGCAACACTCGTTGTGATTGCCCTTGTTTTACCACAAATTAAGGCTAAATTAAAAAGACGCTTTAAAGGGAGACGTTAATTATGATGCGTTTAGAAGATATTCAAGTAATCTTTAATGAACATACGCCTTTAGAGAATATGGCCCTTAAAAAAATTGATCTCACTATTCGAGAAGGTGAATTTGTCACCGTGATCGGGACAAATGGTGCCGGTAAATCCACGCTTTTAAATGTCATTAGTGGGAATGCCGAAACAACAGCGGGCAAAGTCTTTATTAATAATGAAGATGTCACTTTTAAATCCGTGTCAGATCGTGCGCGTTTAGTCGCAAGAGTTTTTCAAGATCCGATGGTTGGAACTTGTGAGAGCTTAACAATAGAGGAAAACTTAGCGCTTGCTTATGATCGTGGAAATAAAGAGTCAGGATTAAAACCCGCCGTTAATAAAGAGCGCCGAGAGATCTTTAAAGAGCATTTATCAACGCTAAAATTGGGATTAGAAAACCGCTTAGAAGATAGTATGGGCTTACTCTCAGGCGGACAGCGTCAAGCCATTAGTCTACTGATGTCTTCTCTACAGCCTTCTAAAATATTGCTGCTTGATGAACACACCGCGGCACTAGATCCTAAAACAGCCGCCTTTGTATTAAAACTCACAGAAGAGATTGTCAGCAAAAATAAGCTCACGACTTTAATGGTCACCCACTCAATGCAACAAGCACTCTCCTACGGCAATCGCACTATTATGCTCCACCAAGGTGAGATCGTGTTAGATGTATCTGGAGAGATGCGTGAAAACTTAAGTATCTCTGATCTATTAGTACTTTTTGAGCAAAGCCGAGGGGATAAAGTGGAAGATGATGCATTACTTTTAGGTTAATGCCGCATCCATAAGTGTTTGCTTGCCATTATGATGGTAGGAGATTGATTTCTATAATGATATGAGTTTGATATAGTGTTATTGACTTACCATTGATAGAAGTAAATTCCTATTTTCACTAGCTTCATCAAATATTGATCTAAAAGTATGCATCACTATGATAAAACACTTAAGGATACCATCGATCTTATGAAGAAATATCTCTTACTACTGTGCGCAGCATTGCTGATAGCTGGCTGCGCCTCTTCTAAAAACCGCTCTAACTATTCACAACTACAAAATAGCCAAGTAGTAACATCAGAGCTTCAAGCACAAGAGCGGCTCTGGCGTGGCACACCTTATCAGCTTGGCGGAAATTCTCGCTCGGGCATTGATTGCTCTGCATTTGTGCAGCGTACTTTAACAGAGCGCTTTGCTATTAATGTGCCTAGAACAACCGAAGATCAGATGTCGACTGGAAGAAAGATTAAAAGGTCTCAGCTTAAACCTGGGGATTTAGTCTTCTTTAAAACCAATTGGGGCGGCACCAATTTGCACGTTGGTATTTATAGTGGTCATCAGCAATTTGTCCATGCTTCAACCTCAAAAGGCGTGATTACCTCCTCTTTAGATAATCCTTATTGGCAAAAACACTTCTACCAAGCAAGACGATTATAGTCGATTCGGTTTAAGAAACAGTATTTAAAATAGGTAAAACAGCAATACCGCATGAGAATCAAACTAGCTTGCACAATGCAGATAGAACAGCTCTTATGCTTCTCATAACCGATGTACCAGCAATCTATCTGCTGTCACTTTTAAACCGATTTTACGATCTCATCAATCGCTAATACGCAGCTAATACACGATTATCAAAAAGCCCTGATAATTTTGCTTCAGGGCTTTTAATATCTCTTTAGTTTTTAAGAGAAGAACGCTGCGCTTTATTATCTAATAGCATCTCAGCAATATTATGGGCATGATCCCCTATACGCTCTAAATTAGAGAGAAGATCAGTATAAGTTAGCCCTGCTTTTGCCGTACATTCTCCATGATTTAAGCGGTGAATATGCTGCTTTCTTAAGAATCGCTCCATCTCATCAATCTCCTCTTCAAGTTCATACACTTGGCGAGCTTTGGCAAGATCTCGCTTTTCTAATGCTTCTAAAGAGAGCGTGACAGAGCGAATCGTAAGATCAAACATTTCATAAACCTCACTTCTCGCTTCAGGGCTTAAAATAATATTACGCTCAATCATATAATTGATCTGCTCAATAATATTTTCAGAGTGATCCCCAATACGCTCAATATCACACACTAAATTGAGCATTGATTGTAATTCGTTAGAATCTCTTGGCGTAATGGAATGAGGGAATATTTTTACCAGATATTTGGTAATCTCCTCATCTAAAATATTAATATTTTTCTCTAATCCTGTTGCAAATTCAGCCTCTACAGTACTATTGCTTTGCAGGTAAACAAGCGATGCCTTTAGAGCATCTAAGCTCATATTCCCCATATGCATCACCTCTTTTTTCGCTTGTCCTATTGCAATTGCCGGCGATTTTTCTATTAATGATTCATCTAAATAGAGGGCAACTTTCTCTTTTTTGATCTCTTTTGCCGGCAATAACTTCGTCACAAGGAGCGCCCATAAGCCGATAAATGGCAATTGTATTAGGGTATTGACGATATTAAAAGTCCCGTGGGCAAAAGCGATCTGCATTTTAGGCTCAAGATGTAATACGCCGGTAATCCAGATAATAAAGTTAGTAAATAGCCCAAGAAAGATCATAAAAATAATCGTACCGGCAACATTAAATAATACATGGACAGCTGCCGCCCTTTTTGCCGCAATACTTGCCCCAATTGCTGCTAATATCGCCGTAATCGTTGTTCCGATATTATCTCCAAATAGTACCGGCAAAGCGGCATCTAAAGAGATGAGATTCTCAGCATAAAGACCTTGTAAAATTCCGATTGTTGCACTTGATGATTGCACAATTAAGGTAAAGACAGTTCCCACAAAAACACTTAAGATGGGGCTATGGCTCATATCCAAGATGAGCTCTGTAAACATTGGCAGATGTCTAAGGGGGGATAAACCACTACTCATCAGATCAAGCCCGACAAATAAGCCCCCAAAGCCAAAAAATATCTGCCCGATATTTTGAATACGAGAAGATTTAAAGAAGAAGAGCATGACCGCCCCAAAGAGCAATATCGGGAAAGCATATTCCCCAATATCAATTCCGATAATAAAAGCCGTTACCGTTGTCCCGATATTAGCGCCCATAATAACGCCAATCGCTTGACGCAAAGTCATCAGACCAGCACTAACAAGCCCCACTGTAATAACCGTTGTCCCCGAGCTTGATTGAATTAAAACGGTAACAAAAATACCGGCTAAAATCCCCATAAAAGGATTCGTTGTAAAACGATCTAATATTGTCCGTAGTCGATTGCCAGCCGATTTTTGTAAGCCATCCCCCATATACTTAATAGAGAAAAGAAATAAACCTAACCCACCTAAAAACTGGAAAAGAACCTGCTGCCAATCCATGCACTACCTCGAAATGAGCACAAAACATCAATTAAAAGTCGGTATTTTAATCTATTTTGCGCAATAGTTAATAACTATTTTCCATTTGAGCATATTCGAATCAAAAGTCATAAGATAAAGATCAAGTATTACAAAAGTTTCTAGCATCATCTAAAAATAAGGAAAATACCATAAGTAATATTGATCATTTATGAAGTCCCTATTCACTGTGAAGATAGATAGCTTCAACTTCACTCTGTTATAAAAAACCGCAAAATATATCAGCAAGAGGTATTTTTATAGATCAAAAAAGCTGAAAAATCTCTTTCAGCTTCTCTTTAATCCACGGGGCATGAGGGAATATTTATATCAAATGACGATAACTTCTCTCTCTAAAAAAGCAACCCGTGGTTTACCCTCAAACATCATAAAATAAAACTTATAAATCAAGTAACGATCTTCTTGCTCTGGCAATGCAAAGTGTACAGGTTCAAAACTATTATTAGTTTTTAGCACTAATTTAAAAAGTTTTTTATGATTGGCTATCTGCAATTCATAATCCTCTAATGAATCATGTGCTCGTTCAAAACCATATTGATTCCAATTATTTTGATAAGTTCGTAAGCGATCATTCGTAAAAATAAGCGTATCCGGATTTCCAATAATCAACTCGCTTTGAATAAATGCAATATCAAGGACTTTTAAGACTTCGCTCTGCTTTTGGCTTTCAAAAGCTGTGATTATCTCCTCATAAGCCTCCCACAGCAATGCCATATTCTCTGGCGTTTCTTCAAAAGGTTCAGCATCTCGCCAAAAAATTTTACTAGGCAGATGACTTTTAGGTTTTTCAAAATAAAAATCTGTCGATACAGTCACATCCGGCAATAGACTATCATTAAAAGTTTTGGTTTCGTGATAGTTAATCTCTAAATTTTCTTCATCCCCTTTAGATTTATAGATCACCCACTCGACATCCTGATAATCCACTTCAGGTGTACTTGAATCATTATTTGATGAAGTAATCACTTGTGTCGTCGACTTTCCGCTATATGCAAAAGGATCATTTTTACCACTTACATTGATGTGAAAATTTTCGCCCAAAGCCCGCCCCTCACAAAAAAAGTAAGTTCCATCACGAGGGTAATAAATGGGTGCCATTGCATCAACAGTTAATCTATTTTTTCCATAATCAATAAATAACTCCGCATCTGGAATATAGTTATCCGTTCTAAAATTAATTTCCCCACGGCGATTATTCTCTATCACGCTTTTTGGGAAAAGTGTCGACATATCATTAATTTTAAAATCACACATTACGGTACTATAGCTTGCACCAATTGATTGAAATGCTTCTTCTGCAAATTTTGCCGTCATTAATGGATGTTTTTGAAGTGCTTCTTTTGTCATTTCTCCCGTAGGAGTTTCATCTTTTGTATAAAAGAAGCCAATTGCTAAGCTAGCGACTATTACGATAAGTAGCCCCAAAATTATTAATCCTTTTTTCATAACGAATCTCCTCACTTCGCTAATAATAAGAAGATAGCTTAACTTAATAATCGTATGATTAAAGATTATTCCTAAAATCTAAGAAAAAAATCATCAGGAAATGTAGATCTGGCAAGACCTATTAAAATATAAGGAACTCTTTCCATTAAAAAAATTTGATACATCTCCTTTTTTCTAAAATGATTAAATCTCCCTTCTCTTTATTTTGCTAAGATAATCATTTAATTTAAATCATTATTTTCGAATATTCTTGCGGTCAATTATGAAAAAAACTTTTCAAGCTCTTGTACTATCTTTTCTAGCAGTTACAACTGCCAATGCAGAAATAAAATGGTCTGTCACCATTAATGACACCTCTGAAAAAGTAGGAACATTCACAGTCGGCCATTCAGCGACCTTAATCCAAGTGTTAGAAACAATGCCGTGGATAGAAGAGGGATCGCAATCTGGTGAAGGGAAATATCTCTATGTCTTTTATGCGCCAGATTCTGCCGAAAGCCAAGCGTTCTATCAGCAAACTCGCCCTTTGTTAGAATCGATTAATATTCGCTGGATTCCTATTCAAGGGCATGGTGAGAACCTTAACGGGCTCTATGAAACTCGTACCCCAGAAGCTTTAAAGAATGCTTTTACAAAGCAACAATTTCCCGCTGTTCAAAACCCACAAAAAATGGAAGCAACAGCGAGCATGGTTATGACCGCTTTTATCTATCTGCGCCATAATAACTTCTTCTCCCCTGAAATAGGATCTTATTTTCCAACGATTTTTTACGGAACGGAAGATGAAATGACCGCCTATTCTGATCCCAAAAATATCGAAAAAATCATCACGCAAGTTCCAGCAACAACGCCTAATAATGCCCCTATCATGATTGAGCAGCTCGCTGAAATCCCTTATAAAGTGTTCCCTGTTCAAGAATATGCTTATTTTGGTAATGAAGAGGGAGGAATTTGGCCAATCTATCTCTACCCTAATGAAAAAGCTACCCACCTTGGATTTACAGATAACCGCTTACCTATCAAAGGTATTACCGATAATGGTTTCTTAGCCATTGATATCCAAGATGGCAAAGGTCGTTACATCTTTATGAAATATTTTAAAGATGATGTGGAGATTAATAAACGCTCTGAAGCCCCACTCGTAGAGTAAAAACTTACATGAATACCCTAATCTTTATTTAAAAACAGTATAATAGCTATTATGAAAAAGTTTCTACTGTTTTGTATTATCAATACTACCTTATCTGTTAGTGTTGCCACTGAATACCTATATGATGGTGTCTATCACTGTCACCATCATATTTATGGCGCCGGCGGTAGTGAGATTAGTGATGCAGAGAAAGCGCAATATTTTTTACCCGAAGATAATAAAAGTAGCATTATCACCATTAAAGATCATGTTATGACTTTTACTGGATTTAGCACAGATATCACCGGAGAAACAGCTCATCCTCGAGTAAGAGCATCTAAGCGTACTTTCTCTTCATATGGCGGTTCAACGACAATTAATTTCGCAAAAGGTGATCTCCTTTATTCCTCTAAAGATCTCGTCCAAGTCTTCTTCCCGCAAATTTATGAATTTCAGATCTCTTTCTTGCTAGATAGCTATCGCATTACTTATGCTTTTTCAGATTGTGACAAAGAGGGAGGAAATCAATATTATATTGATGATTCACCAGCCATTCATCCTGAAGAACCATCACGCCAAAAAAGTGCCGGAAGTGCTGAGTATGAGGCGGCACAAAAAATAGAACGGCAAGACAAACGACAATACATTTCTCTCCTACAAAAATCTGCCAATAGTGGCTATGTTGATGCCATGCTAGATTTAGGTTTTTACTATGAATATCAGCAAAACTATCAAAAAGCACACGAATGGTATCGTAAAGCCCGAGGAAATGGTTCGCATGAAGCAACTTTTCGCTTAGCTAGAGCCTACCATTTTGGGAAAGGTGTTCCAAGAAACTGGGATACCGCAGCAAAGCTCTATTTAAAATCTGGCGCTTTAGGAAAAGTCTCTCTAGGTAATTATTTTATCGAAGAGCGAGATTATTATGCTGCTTATGAAATGTTTAGACAAGGCTGCGAGCTTAATGATCTTTCCTCTTGTGGTAGATTAGAAGAGCTTGAAGAATCTGGATTTGTGCGACGATTGCACTAATAAATTAATTTTACACCAATAAAATTTCAAATAACTCTAATTGGCTATCAATATTAAATACCTTTAACGCTAAAAATAATTTCAGATATTCCTAATAAGGCGCAATCAACTCCTCAAACTGCATATCATTGGTATCTAGTAAACATCTTGTTTCAGAAAGTGCCGGCAATCCATTCTCTAAAATGGTTAATTTAGCTGTCATGATCTTCCCCATTTCAGCCCAAATTAATCGATCATTAAGATCATCGTAATCTGCCCATTCCCAAAGGCTAGTCTCTAATATATAATCTTTCGGCAAATAACATAGCTCATAAATATGGGTCATTACGCCACCATCATCTCTTCTATGATTAAATTCCGTTCCTAATAATCGCAGTTGCCACTCTTGGCGGAGATCAAGAAAATACCTTACGCTTTTTTTAGTAAACTCATCTACAATCTTCCAACCTCTTCTACTCATCTGCGACTCAAAAAGATGCTGATCCTTCTCAAAAAATTGACTAACTTTCTGCATAATCGCTAAATAATCCGGATCAAAATAATAGCCATTATGTCCTATATCTGCTTTTAGCTCTTTTGGATCAAATCTCCCACCTTCACGCCAACGATCTAAATCATTACGGTAGAAAAGTGACTTTAAATAAGGGACTTTAGCAATGGCAGAATAACCATCTTTTTTATAGGCGCTATAGAACCAATATTGTCCATCATTAGAAATGGCACAATCTTCATTATAGATCTTCCCTAACAACCATTGCCCTTTACTGAACGTATCATCGACTAAATCCCAGCCTAAACTCAAAGTCCATTTACTCGGGCCTTTTCGTAAAATCACAGCCGTGTTGCTCGCTTTAGAATACAGTACATATAATCTTGCCGGAATCGCTACGGATTTATCCATTGTTAGATCTGACATCCTATTTCCTTTGAGATAATCATAATCCAATGATCACGCCTCTATTTAATGTACCGTTGTACTTTGAAGATCGATTTCCTCTTCCTCTTCTACAATCTTGTCCGAAAGCACTGCCTTACCCGATTTTTCTACTTCTAAAGCTTCTGCTGCTTGATTCCCAGCTTCTGACTTTAAAATCATAGCAATCCCTTCTTGAAAGCCATCTCGCATAAATTGTAGTAGCACATCTTGAGATTCGGGATGCCAAGGTAGATCCTTCATTTGCCATTTACAGGTTTTCTTAAAGTGTTCATACTCATTTCGGCGCGCTTTAATGGCCTCAAAGTCCATCATCCAATAAGCATATCCTAAGAGATAGTTTTGGTGATAGCTATCAAAATCCGGGAAAATCGCATGAATATAGCGAGAAGTTTTAAGGAGATCTTCCCAAGCTTCTTCTTCGCTAATAATGCCGGCGCCATAACAAATACGACTTAAATAGATCGCCCTTCTTAAATCAAATCCCCAAAGTAGTGCCGGCGCCTTACCATTATAGGAATCAATATTGGCAATGATCTTTTCTGAGGGAATTTCTAACAGCGCCGCAAGCTTACGAACCAAACTATGATTGATGCGTTCTTCTGCCGGAACCCTCGCCATAGTCAAGGCAAATGATGATGAATGCATTCCTTGCCAAAGGCTCTCCATCGCTTCACGATAACCTTGCCGATCTACAATTCCCCAATCACTAAATACACCTGATCGATGAGATTCCTGTGTCGTTAGCATCAGCGCCCGATACTGATAAGTATCGCCGGCAACAAATTCCTTAACCGGCATAAATTCAAGTGTTTCCGCCCAGCCTTTCATGTTGTAAATCATGACCAGATCTAAACGGAGCGCTGCACGCTGCTCAATCGTTAATGGTTTTCTACCTGTTGTTTGATAATAGCGATATTGCTCTGACTTCACCCTTTTACATAGCGACCCAATAATCCCGATAAAAATAAGAACGGGTAATGCCAACGCCGCTAAAACAACGCCCATTTTGAGAGAAAACTCAATCACGCTACTATCTAAAATCACATAGATCAACAAGCCAAAAATCCCGAGCCCCATGATGGCTAAAATCATAAAAATGATGTAAAAAGCCGTCATTAATGGCGACATGATTGATGGCTTTCGTTGAATCGTTGTGATTGCTTCACATACAACACGAAGCGAGCTAGTCGGGATTGCTGTGTAACCCGGATGATTTTGTAAAAACTTTTTCATAATAAGTACGCTATTAATATTTTAAATATCAATATTATAGTGACTTATTACAAAGTGATAATGATCTCTATGAGGATTATGGCAATTATAATCAATTCGTTATCTTGTTTTAAAAATTCCACTACATGCAAAGATATAAAAATGGTTTATTCCATTTTTTAACAAACGATCAGGATTTGCCCCAAAATGCCGGATTAGATAATCAATCGTCACCGTTTCTATCGCTTCCCTTCTCAATAACTGCCGGTATTCAGCAAATTCCTCTTGAGAGAAAAGCGCAACACGCTTCATCCTACCATCCAGATCCATATTCATGTCCTCGGCATTTTCGGCATATCCCCAAACATCATCTAAAACTGCCCCTTCTTGCCGGCATATTTCTAAAAAAGGAATGACACCTGATAATGGAATCACCGGCAATTGAGTTTCTACGCTTTGGCTTTGCGCTTGCGTCCTTTCACTAGCTGAAAGAATATCAAGCCCCTCAGATAACTGAAGAAACTGCTGATAGCAGCGCTGAAGATGTTTGGCATTTCGTTGATATCCTAGCAGATTAACGTTCACCTTCACTTTGCCACTTTTAAGCCATTGATGAAGATTACTAAAGCCCATCAATACTGGAAACTTCTCTAAAAAATGCGGATAAAAATTCCGAAGATAATCCTCATAATTACTTCCTGTTCCACGCACAAAACGATGCCGATGACAGCTTTCTAAAAAGCGAATCCCCACATCCGACATTCCCACATAAGGCGATCGCCAAGCAATATTCGGCGAGATAATCGAAAGATCATCCTCCACTGTTTGATTCAGCTCTTCCACACTCGGCAATCGAATTTTCGCATCACAAGTTAAAAACTGAAACCGATTCAAATGCCCCAAAAGATTCACAGCAAACTGCCAACTCATTGCTGGTATTCTAGAATGCTCAATCTCTAAGCTCTTCAGATAGCGCTCAGTAATTTGGTGCAAGCTACCCATAGAGAAAAACTTAGGCTCATAAAGATAGTCCGAGCAGAAGAGTTTGCAGAGATCTTTTAGGAAGGTTTGTTCGTTGATAGAAAAGTTGCCCATCTCTTAAAATTTAATATCACATTAATTTTTTAAAGTTTTATTCGTTAGATAGAACATCTTTTCGTCTTCCGATTTAATCTCTACTATTTCCTTCTCAACAAGCCTCATAACTAATAAGTTATTTTCTACATTATTTTCTATTTTAGGTTTGTTATAGGAATTTTTTCCTAATTTTCTAAATTCATCAGCATCAAAGGTATTAAAGAACTGACGAAGATGAATTTTTCCATTTTTAATAATAGTATTGAAAAAATTATTAATTAACTCAACACGTAATATATCATTTTTCAATTTTCTACAAATATGTAATAAATCTAATCTTGATATTGGAACACTATTTTCAAAATCTGATTTAGTTCCCCAATTAATTCCCTGCAAACAATAAGTAAAAGCTTTAACTTTTAAAGTAATAAATTCATTATTAGAAAATATTGCTTTAAGAAAATCTTTTCTTAATGTCTGACTACCCTCTTCTCCGATCCAAAACCAACTCCTCATCTTTTCTTGAATATCCTCACCTATCTCATCGCCAATTATTCGAATAAGCAACTTATAGTTATTTTCATCATCATCTAATTGTGAAAATAGAGAATTAACTGTAGTGTCATTTAATTTCAATAGTTTATTTTGATATACAAAATGTATTTTGTTCCAAGAGAGATAACTAGTTAACTCAAATGCATTAAACTCTAATGTTTGAACAAAAAAACAGTATGCCTCGTAACTTAGTTCATTATTCAATAAAATAAAATTTAAATAGTTATCTTTTAAATAAGTTGAATCTTGGCAATTTGAGACTAACTCCTTATAATTATTAGAAATGAGTGTGCTAGGGACATCTCCTGTTTTCTTAAAAAATAAATCTATATTCATCCATGTAGCTAGTAATTTCTGCTCTTCATACAATGTTTTATAAAATCTTTTAGAGGCAATATTTAAATCCGGAAGAATAAAGCTAACATTTTCAATAAAAAAATTAGTTAATTCATCATCATCAAAATCTTCCCCCAAAATATAATTGCAAATAACATTATATCTATCCCCATCAACTGCTAACAGCATCTGCTTTTTATCATTATTTTTGATATTATGATTCAAAATAACATGCTCAATAAAAATTTTCTGGCCTTTTTGAAGAATCCATGAGGAGATTACTAGTAATTTAGAATTATCACTCATTCTCTTCCTCCATCTTCAGATAAATCTCATAAATTTTGTTAATTGTCTCTGAAGAAACCTCAATTAAATCTAAATGCATTAATATTTCTAGCTTCTCCCAATCTAATATTTCTAAATCATCTATATTCTCATCACTGACTTTCTCTCCTAATGAACTAACGAGTTCATAATAAATATCTTTATCAAAATTATTATTAAACAATACAAATTTCTTAAGTGAGTTAAAAGCACTAGAAGTTTCAATATTATGATTATATTTATCAATTTCTTTATAAACAGAGCTTAGCCACTGTTCTACTAATTTAGTCTTAACATTTGTAATTGATAACATCCGAAATACATTAAGCCAATTAGCTTCAATAATTGAAGTAATATTTTCCTCTCGGTGCTCCGAGTCCATTTGTAATAATAGTTCATAAAAACTCTGCTCATTCTCATCAATATGAGATAATCTTTCTAAGGATATTTTTATAAATATATCTTTTACAATTGAAATATCCTGTTTCCTTATTAAGTTAAGAACATGACCATTTGTTAAGTGCATATTATTTATTAATAGTAATAAAGCTTCCTTTGATTCTTTTTTGCTTGTTTTTATTAAAACTTTTTTAAAATACTCCACTATATTTTCTTCAATATATTTCCTAATAGGGCTTGTATCATCAAAATTTTCTATCAAACTAGTATAAGGCTTATCTTCTAAAGCTTCTGTGGGTTTTCCATAATACAAATATATCTCAAATATATTTTTAATATCTATCTCATAGGAAGAAGTCTTTACCAAATTATCAAATAATGTTTTAGAAAAAACATCATTATCTAAAAAAGGTTGAGTCAAAGATATCTTAATATTTAAATTGGTGATCCATTCTATGGGGCTCAATCCAGATGATCTTACACCCCATAAAACTCTATCATACGCATTAACAAAATCATCTATTTTTAATAAAATTTTCTTGAGCTTATTACGATTAGACGCTGATAAATTCTCTTCAACTCTTTCATCTATCAAAATGAGTAATAGTAACAATAAATCAATTAAATCATTTGAAGGTTCAGATAATTGTTTTTCACTTATTAAAACAATTAAATTGTTCAATGAGTTATTATTATTTTCAAAAACTACTTTTAAAAAACCACGTAAATCTGAAGGAAAGGCTATTGGACTAGCAATTTGATGAACCTCTTCAATATTTTCACTAACTATACGGTTTGTATTTTTTATACGTAGTTTTTCTGAAATAAAAGATAATAAAAAGTTAAATTTAAAATTTTCTGTTTTTGTGAAATGAAATTTAATTATACCCTTTAAATAATCTTGTTGCTGTACATCATTACTACTAGCGAGATATGAAATTAATGAGAAATTTAAAATACTTTCTGTAGTCAGATAATCATATAATACATCCTTATCCTCTTTCAAGAATCGAGCAATAAGTTCATCATTTAAATCTAAATTAAAAGTATCCAAATAAGGTTTATTATCAGCAATAGCTCTTCTAAAAAAGATTAATTCTTCAGCATTATCATGAGAAAGGGATAAATAGTTAATATAACTGTGGTCTATATACCCTCTTCTCAAAAGCATAAAGATAATTGGCTTTTCTGCATAGTTATCTAATTTTAATTTTTGATTTACTTTATTTCCGACAATCTCTAAATCCTCTGTATTTCCTATTTCATCGTTAGGTAAAGGGTTATAGAAATCTTTTTCCCAGTCATCATTGCGATCTATTTCACGATATATTTTTATTCTATCAGCTAAAGGATAGTGTTTATTAACTTTGGCCTCCAGCGTCATTATTTCTTTTCTTAAGATTATATCCTTTTCCGCCTCTTTCTCTTCAAGAAAAAGCTTCTGTTCATCATACTCATCTAGGTACTGATTCACTGTATCCTTGTGAATACTCGGCGCTTTATAGTTTTGATCATTTACCATAAAAGTTATTTGAATATTTAGTGTCTTATTACGTTCGATTTCTTCGTCAAAAATAGCTACTTTGTTTTGATACGTAAAGTCAATAAATTTATAACCCGTCGAGCGTTTTATAGGTATATTACGAATACTTTCTGGAAATAACAAATTATCAACAATAGATACTTTCAAATCGTCAATCTTCTTGCTTTCTACTGAACTTAAAGAGGTTAATTCTATTTTTTTATCTTTTAAAGTTTTTTCCCATATTTCTATCTGCTTTGAGAAATACTTTTTTTTCCTATAACACTCAATTACTTTACATAAAATACTGTTTTTATTTTTAATACGACCAAAATCTTCGGGCATAAAATTTTTATAAACTACAAGAGCAAAAATTTTTCTAAGACGTTCAAAACTGTCATTATTAATTTTTATATTATCTTTTTTTAAGTAAATTATATATTCATTTAAAATATTGTTTAACAGCCTTTTATCTGTAATATACAAACTTACATCTCTTAATAAATGCCCTTCATCTAATATTTTTAATAAGACAGTATCCCCCATAATAAAATATATACTATCTTTTATTAACTGATAGCTATTCCCATAATCCATCACTGGAATTATTGGTATTATAAAATCAAAAAACTTTACCCGAGCCTCCTGCTCAAAGAACAAGTCATCCTTAATTGCATAAATAAATTTTACTGTTCTAGATACTTGTTCTGAGTTATTAATAAATTGATTAATCTCTCTCAACCTAATTAATATTTCTCTATGTGATAGCCGATCAAGATCTTCAAAAACTACTATCGAATATTGTGTTACTTCAAAAAAATATAATATTTCATCAATAAATAAGTTTAACGGAGAAATTTTAGCTTCACTTTTAAAACTTGCTTTTCCCATAATATCGATAGAATCAATATGTTTGCTAAAAAATAACCGACTATGGACAAGATACTTAGCTAAAAAATATAAAGAACTTATATAAACAGCTATAGAAAATAATATAAACCCATAATTAAGTAGTATTTCTTTGTCAAAAACAAATTTAGCAATATATAGCGATGTTACAAGAATAAAAAAAGTTGCTAACATCACATAAAAAAATGCATTTTCCTCTTTTTGCAAATCAATTTTTTCTATAATTCTTTCAAAACGGCTTTTAGGCACTTTATTAGGATGAACTTGATGAGTAATTTGCTGAAGTATATTAAATTCGATAGCATCAAGATCCAATTCATTTTCTATCACCTTTCCCTTCGAATCTTTTAGATCAAAAGTCGCTAAAGAAATATTTAGTGTTTTATCTTTGAGATTCCGTTTTTCTAAATAACTTTGAATAACACTGCTCTTTCCAGCCCCATATCCTCCAGTAACAGCAATATTTTTCACATCTGAATTATCAGGAGCTAAAGAATAATCGAAAACATCTAAATATGGATTTAATTCATCAGTTAACCTTTCTGGTGTTAACGGTTTAAACCTAAATTTCATTTCATCCATTTTAGTTCCTTGAATGCTAGCTTTATCAAATATATTTTATATAAAAATTACTATTATCTAATTGTAATGATATTTATATTTTAATCTACTCTTAACAAATACATAAATGCCGGAGAATTTACATCCTCCGGCATCTTTGACTTCCTCAAAACATTTTCTTTTTAATCTTCATCAATCCTAGAGCACCACACTATAAAGTCTTGATTTTGATTCTTGGAATCTGTTTTAGGTTTTTGCTGATTTTACTCAGCCATCTGCAAACTGATTTGCAGATTAACTCTCAATCCATTTTGATCTGAATTGATTAGTGTTTGAAATGGCGCATCCCTGTAAAGACCATTGTGATGCCATACTTATTCGCAACATCAATTGAATCTTGATCTTTGATAGAACCACCTGGTTGAATGATTGCTTTGATGCCTGCTTTTGCCGCATTTTCTAATGTATCCGGCATTGGGAAGAATGCATCTGATGCAAGGACGTTGCCTTTTGCTTCTTCACCTGCTTGATCAAGTGCGATTTGTGCTGCACCCACACGGTTCATTTGGCCTGCGCCAACGCCAAGTGTTTGCCCTTCTTTTGCCACAACGATTGCATTTGATTTCACGTGTTTTACTACTTTCCATGCAAATACAAGTGCATCCATCTCTTCCGCTGAAGGTTTACGATCTGTGACGACTGTGAACTCTTCAGGATTGATTGCTGCACGATCTAGATCTTGAACTAACAAGCCACCGTTAACAGCGGTTGTTGTGAGCTTCTCAGCAATGCGCTCTTCTTGTGGGTTGTTCTCAAGAAGGCGGATATTTTTCTTCGCCATAAGAATTGCTTTTGCTTCTTCACTAAAGCTTGGCGCAATGATGATCTCAAGGAAGATCTCGCTCATTTTCTCGGCAGTTTTAGCATCCACTTCCTGATTTGTTGCAATAATGCCGCCGAAGATTGATGTTGAGTCTGCTTCATACGCTTTTGTCCACGCTTCAAAGAGATCTTTCCCTAAACCAACGCCACATGGATTCATGTGTTTTACAGCAACCACAACTGGCTCTTTAAATTCGAGCATGATGTTTACTGCCGCATTTGCATCTTGAATATTGTTGTATGAAAGCTCTTTACCGTGAATCTGTGTAGCATGTGCAAGTGAGTTATTTTGCGCAAGCGGTGTGCGGTAGAATGCAGCTTCCTGATGTGGGTTTTCACCGTAACGAAGACCTTGTTGCTTCTCATAGGTTAACGTTAATTTCTCTGGGAATTTATCGCCAATCTCGTTTGCGAAGTATTGTGCGATAAGCGCATCGTAAGCTGCGGTTGTTTGATACACTTTGAGCGCTAAGCGTTGACGTGTTGCAAATGTCGTATCGCCATTTGCTTTGAACTCTTCGATCACTACATCATAATCTGCTGGATCTGTGATTACCGTCACTGATTCATGGTTTTTCGCCGCACTACGGAGCATTGAAGGACCACCGATATCAATATTCTCAATCGCATCATTATATTTAACGCCAGGCTTGCTGATCGTCTCTTTAAAAGGATAGAGGTTCACAACCACCATATCGATATATTCAATACCGTTATCTGTCATTGCTTTTGTATGAACATCATTTCCACGAACTGAAAGAAGTCCCCCATGAACCATTGGGTGAAGCGTTTTTACACGACCATCCATAATTTCTGGGAAACCTGTGATATCCGAGATATCTTTTACGGCAATGCCGGCATCTGCGATTGATTTCTTTGTGCCACCTGTTGAGATAAGCTCAAAGCCTAAATCTACGAGTTTTGCCGCAAACTCGGTAATACCTGTTTTATCACTTACACTTAAAAGAGCGCGTCGCTTTGTCATGATTAGATCCTGTCCTTTCTAAATAACAACGATAATATTGCAATAATGCTGGAGTATCTGATTGGAGTGACTCATCAGCAATACCGCGTGGGAATGACGACCGTCATGCCCGAATTGGGTTACTCAGAGATTCTCTGAGAAATGTTTGTATCTTGGTTGCTTCAACTTAAGGCTGAAGCAAAGCTGGATCGAATGTTTGCATGCTTGTTGCTATCGCTTGCCAGCTTTTATGAGCCTTTTAGGGCTCCGTGTTTCAACTTCTGCTTTCATCTAGTTGCTTCAATTTAGGGCTGAAGCAAAGCTGGGGCGAATGCTTGCGTGCTTGTTGCTATTTCTTGCCAGCTTTTATTAGCTTCCTAGACTTTCTAGGCTCTATTTTTTATCTTGATTATTACATTTCAGTTACTTCAATTTAAAGCTTTAAAGCTCCTGTTTTACAACTTTTTGGCATTTAAAATCCCATTCGGAATTTCACCAGATGGGATATCAAATATTTAGTTTTTAAACAATTTTGCTAAAGTTCGGGGATATAGTTGATGCTCTATGTGATGCACCATCTCCATCACCTCAAACTCTGTTTCTCTGCCTGTTAAGTGAATGGATTCTTGAGCGATCAATTGCCCTGTATCCATGCCGGCATCGACATAATGAATGGAAACGCCAACAGTTTTCTCACCTGCTTCTAAGGCTTGCTTCACCGCATCTTTGCCTTTATATGCCGGCAATAGTGAAGGATGGATATTAATGATCTTATTAGGATAAGCGCCTAAAAGTGTTTCTCCTAAAAGGCGCATATATCCTGCTAAAACGACCCACTCAACCCCGTGCTTTTGAAGATTTTCGACAATCATCGCTTCATAATCTGCTTTTGACGCGTAATCTTTTGCAGAAAAGACGAGAGTAGGAAGACCCTTCTTCTCTGCTTTTTCGATCACTTTCGCGCTCTTTTTATCGCTGACTAAAAGCTTAATGTTTGCCGGCAAATCTCCATTTTCAACCGCGTTGATGAGTGCGTCGAAATTTGATCCCGTTCCTGATGCAAAAATTGCAATATTTTTCATAACTGCTGCTATACCTTATTGATAAGCCTTAATAAATATTATTTACTCAAACTTATTTTCATGTAAGCCTTATCTAGTAAGGCTTACTCATTCAATCTTCTTTAACAAATATGATGATAAAGATGATGAATACTATTCGATTTCAACTTTACCGGTTTCAGTGATTTCACCAATTAATGACGCCTTTGGTAGAAGTGAAAGCGCTCTGTCTGCAACTGAAGGATCCACAACGATCATATAACCGACGCCCATATTAAAGACTGTGAACATCTCTTTATCTGAGATTCCTGCTTTTTCTTGCAAGAATGGGAATACTGTGGGCTTTTTCCATGTTGATTGATCAAACTTTGCCCCTAAATTACCAGAGAGCATTCTTGGCACGTTTTCAAAGAAACCGCCGCCAGTGATATGCGCCATTGCATTTACCTTAACTTCTTTAAGAAGTGCTAATACTTCCTGCACATAGATCTCTGTTGGCGTTAAAAGCACTTCGCCAAGCGGTTTATCAAAGCCTTCATAGGTTGTATGGAAATCTAAACCTTGCTCTTTAATGATATGACGCACTAATGAGAAACCATTACTATGAACGCCACTTGATGGTAAACCAATGATTTTATCGCCTGGTTTGACATTCGCTTTGGTAACACGCTCATCTTTCTCCACAACGCCTACCGCAAAGCCGGCAATATCATATTCGCCATCTTGATAGAAACCCGGCATTTCAGCTGTTTCTCCGCCAAGAAGTGCGGCGCCTGACATTTTAGAACCTTCCGAAACGCCTTTAACAATCGCTTCAATCTGCGCTGGGTCATTCTTACCACAAGCAATATAATCTAAGAAGAAGAGCGGCTCAGCGCCTTGCGTTAAGATATCGTTAACACACATCGCAACGGCATCAATACCGATTGTATCGTGGATATTCATCTCAAAAGCGAGTTTCAATTTTGTACCAACACCATCGGTGCCTGATACTAATACGGGCTTTTTATAGTTGAGTTCTGAAAGATCAAATGATCCGCCAAAATCCCCAAAAATATCCATTGCACCAATGCGCATTGTGCTCGCAACGTGCTTTTTTATACGCTCAACAGACTCATAACCCGCTTCAAGGTTTACGCCTGCCTTTTTATATGCATCACTCATGCTCTTTTCCTTTAAAATCTTGCTGTCTTCAATGGATTCCAACAGCTATTTCAATATTAATTGTAGGATTCACTCATATAACGATCTTTGATGAGTTTTATGAATGAACCTGATATCTCTATAATGCCATCACTACCAATATTATGGATAATACCGTTTATGCTTGCTTACCATTTTTAAAGCTTTCAGCACTTAAATCCGTGGGGTACTCACCAGTAAAGCAAGCCATACAAACACCACAATTAGGGCCTAAACTCTTTGAGCGTTGGAGGGCTTTTACGGTCCCTTCTCGGCTTAAAAACTCTAATGAATCGGCTTTAATATGGCGACGCATCTCTTCTAGATCGAGTTGATGAGCAAGGAGATCTTCACGATGAGAGGTATCAACGCCATAAACGCATGGATACATAATGGGCGGTGATGAAACTCGCATGTGAATCTCTGTCGCGCCGGCATCACGAAGCATCTGCACGATTCTACGGCTCGTGGTTCCACGTACAATCGAATCATCAATCACGACTAAACGTTTGCCCTTCACCACCGATGGAATCGGTGCAAGCTTCATGCGAACCCCTTGCTCACGAAGGGCTTGGGTTGGCTTGATGAAGGTTCTCCCAACATAACGGTTTTTAATGAGTCCCATCTCATTTGGTAAGCCGGCTGCTTCTGCATAACCTGTTGCCGCAGAGATCGAAGAATCGGGAACCCCGATCACCATATCGGCATCTACATGGGATTCATGATAAAGCTCAATCCCGCTCTGCTTTCTAAAACTATGGACATTACGCTCTTCAAGATCACTATCTGGGCGTGCAAAGTAGACATACTCCATCAAGCAGATCGCATGAAGACAATCATCTGTGAAGAAGGTGGACATAATCTTGCCATCTTCCACATAAACGATCTCGCCCGGCATCACATCACGAATATAAGTAGCACCGACAATCCCTAAAGCACAAGTTTCTGAAGCAAAGACATAACCACCATCAGTTAACTTCCCGATACAAAGGGGGCGAATCCCCTTACGATCACGAACGGCGTAAACGCCACTATCATGAAGGATAAAGTAGTTAAATGCGCCTTCTAACTCTAAAAGAGAAGCTTTTAAGCGATCTAAAAATGCTCCTTTTTTACGGCGCATTAGATGGACTAAGATCTCAGCATCGCCGGAAGCGTGAAATACACTTCCCTGATCTTCTAGTTCGCTACGAAGCGCAATGGTATTCGTAATATTGCCGTTATAAGCGATGGCAAACTTCTCATCACTCATCTTCATCATGAGCGGCTGAACGTTATCATAGCCTTTTGCGCCATTTGATGGATAGCGGATATGTCCGACACTATAACTTCCCGAAAGCTTACCAAGAATGGCAGGATCAGAGACAACGTCTGTTAAAAGACCTTCCCCTTTAATCGTATTAATATCGCCATTAGCGTTTAATACGGAGATTCCTGCACCTTCTTGACCACGGTGCTGCAAACTATGCAGCCCGTAATATGTCAGAGAAGCGGCATTTGGATTTCCAATAACCGCAAACACTTATTTCTCCTTGCGAGCGAGTAAACGCTTATGGATTTCACGGTAAGCATCAATCACGTTACCTAAATCTTGGCGGAAACGGTCTTTATCAAGCTTGCTGTGCGTTTCAACATCCCATAAGCGGCATGTATCTGGGCTGATTTCATCCGCAAGGACGATTTTGCCTTCAGGATTACGGCCAAATTCTACTTTAAAGTCCACAAGCTCAATACCAATCTCTGTAAAAAGTGCGATTAAGAGTTGATTGGTTTTACGAGCCTCGTTTGAAATCGTCTCAATCTCTTTTTCTGTTGCTAAGCCAAGTGCGAGTGCGTGATCTGTATTAATTAATGGATCATTGAACTCATCTTTTTTATAGCAGAACTCTAAGATTGGCGGATTAAGCTTTGTACCTTCTTTAATCCCTAAACGACTTGTAAGTGAACCCGTTGCGATATTACGCATGATCACTTCTAATAAGACGATATCAATCTTCTCACAAAGCACATCTCGGTCATTCACTTGTTTAATGAGATGCGTTTTGATGCCATTTTCAATGAGATAATCAAAAATCATGGTTGAAATTGCAGCGTTTAAAACCCCTTTATCTTCAAACTGAGCTTTCTTCGCGCCGTTACCTGCTGTTGCATCATCTTTGTAGTGGATTAAAACCTCATTAGGATTATCCGTGCTATAGATCTGCTTTGCTTTGCCTTCGTATAACAATTCACTGCGTAATTCTGACATGTTTAATACCTTCTGCTCGTAGGGTTATTTAGAAGTGACAAATGCCACTGCATTTTCAAAAATTGATTGCGCTTTATTACCGGGGATATTGAGGAATAATCCTGCTTCATAACGCTCTGAGTGCGCCATTTTCCCAAGAATTTGACCATTCGGGCTTGTGATTGCTTCAATTGCAAACCCTGAAACGGCTGGGTTAAAGGTGCTATCTAATGTAGCGCGCCCTTTATGATCCACATATTGCGTGGCGATTTGACCATTTGCTTTTAACGTTTCAAACATCGATTCTGAGATCACTAAACGACCTTCTAATGCCGCAAATGGTAAAACGTGTTGATCGCCAACGCTTTCATTTGCAAACCATGGTGAAGCATTATTCACAACTTCTGTCGTCACCATTTGCGCTTTGAATTCACCATGATGGTTCATCGCTAAGATCGCTTCGCTATTATCACGGAACTCCCCATAAGGAAGTAATCCTGTTTTCATCAATGCGTGGAATCCAGCATTAATACCAAGGATTAAGCCACCCTTTTTGATGAAGTTTTCAACAGCAACTTTAATCTCTGGACGCTCTAAGAAGAGTGCCATTGTTGATCCTGTGCCTGCGGGCTCTTCTGTGCTTGCAAAGCCTGAAGCAAGTGCGAAGATTTCGGCAGCTTCCAAGCCTTTAATAAATTTCTCAATAGAAGCTGTGTAATCTGCTTCTGAAAGCAGAACAAGTGGCTGAACATTGGCATTTGCTCCTGCCTTTTCAAAGGCTTTAGCAACATCATATTCACTATGCGTACCCTCAAACACAGGGATAAATACTGTTGGTTTTGCTACTTCTAAGCGATTAATGGTGCCTTTAAGGTCCGCCTTTTGAATCTTATCAACAAATCCTTCGCTCTTTTGATAGATCGGATAGATCGTCTCAAAACGATCTTCAGAAGCAGCTTGAAGCGTTGAGCCTAAAATCGTTGTTTGCCCATAATCAAAACGATATTCACTTAATGTCGTCCCGATTGCGATGTAATCTTCTGATGCCGGCAATGCTTGACGGGTTGTGATAACAAATGCGCCATATTGCGGGCGGAAAAGATCATGAGAAGAGATATTCTCAATATTTGCCCCGATTCGGTTACCAAAACTCATTGCAGCTAATGCTTCAGCAACGCCACCTTGACGCACTGAAATTGCAGCATCAATGTGATATTGAGCATTAAGCGTTTGGAACAGTTCAAAGTTACGTTTGATCTCATCATAAGGGATGCGACCTGTCACTTCTTCTTTAACAGGAAGAAGGTAGATATAATCGCCACTCTCTTTAAACTCAGGTGAAAGTACATCTTCTGTTTTTACGGTTGTCACCGCAAATGAGACTAATGTTGGTGGAACGTTAATATCTTCATACGTTCCACTCATACTATCTTTCCCACCGATACTTGGCACATTAAAGGCTTTTTGTGCATCAATTGAGCCTAAAAGTGCAGCAACCGATTTACCAAAACGCTCTGGCACGCCATCAAGACGCTCAAAGTACTCTTGGAAAGAGAGACGGGCTTTTTTAGGATCTCCACCCGTTGCTACAATACGAGCCAATGATTCAATCACCGCATAAGCAGCGCCATGAAACGGTGACCACTCTCCGATATAAGGGTTATAACCATGTGCTAAGATTGCGGCTGTTTGTGTTTCACCATTTTCGACTTGGATCTTCTGAATGGAAGCCTCCGAAGGTGTTGCTTGGCATTTACCACCAAATGGTAATAGGACTGTTGATCTACCAAGTGTTGAATCGAAGTTCTGATTCATCCCTTTTTGGCTCGCAATATTCATATCCGCAAGGAGTGATTGCCATGCGCTAGCCACATCATCACTATTTACACGTTGTAAAAGTGGCGATGGTTCATTACTATCCACGACTTTTGCTGTCGCTGTTTTACGAATACCATTAGTATCTAAGAATGATCTTGCGATATCTACGATTTTCTCGCCTTTCCACTCGATCACTAAACGTGGATCTTCGGTAACTTTCGCAACAATCACTGCTTCAATTGATTCTTCTTTAGCATATTCAATAAATTTTGCCGCATCTTTCGCCGCCACTACAACTGCCATACGCTCTTGCGATTCAGAGATCGCTAAGTCTGTGCCATTAAGCCCTGCATATTTTGTAGGGACTTTATCAAGGTTGACATAAACGCCATCTGCTAACTCACCGATTGCGACAGATACACCGCCGGCACCAAAGTCATTAGATTTCTTAATAAGCGTTGTCACTTCTTTTTTACGAAAGAGACGAAGAATTTTGCGCTCTTCACTTGCGCAACCTTTTTGGACGTCCGTTCCTGCAGTTTCAACAGTCTCTACAGTTTGCACTTTAGAAGATCCCGTTGCGGCGCCCACGCCATCACGACCTGTTTTAGCACCTAAAAGAATAATCGCATCGCCATCAACTGGCTTTTCACGAACGACAAAGTCTTCTCTTACAGCGCCTACAACAGCGCCAAGCTCCATGCGTTTTGCCACAAATCCTGGGTGGAAATACTCTTTTGCAAATGCGGTAGTTCCACCAATTTGGTTTGCGTATGAGCTATTACCTAATGCTGCAACACGGCTTATTTTACGTTGCGGCAATTTATTAGGAAGAGTTTCAGATACAGGTTCTAAGATATTACCAGCACCTGTGATACGCATGCCTTGATAAACATACGCACGGCCTGATAATGGGTCACGAATCGCCCCGCCCACACAAGTATTCGCACCGCCATAAGGCTCGATCTCTGTTGGGTGGTTATGCGTTTCATTTTTAAACATTAATAACCATGGCTCTTCAACGCCATTCACATCAACCTTGACTCGTACAGAACACGCATTCACTTCATCAGACACTTCCATATCCGCAAGTTCACCAGTTTTACGCTGATAACGACCAAATACTGTTGCCATATCCATTAATGTTTCAGGGCGAGCTTCAATGCCCGTTTCACGGCGAAGCGCTAAGTAATTATCATAAGCCCCTTGTAGCTGCTCATGAAATTGACTTGCCGAGAAATCAACAGATTCAAGCGATGTTTCAAAAGTCGTATGGCGGCAATGATCAGACCAATAGGTATCTAATACTAAAAGCTCAGTTTCGGTCGGATTACGGCCTTCTGTTTTAAAATATTTTTGAATATGCTCTAAATCTTCAAATTCCATGGCAAGCCCCATCTGCAACTTGAACTCTGCAAGTTTAGAAGCTGTCATATGAATGAAGTCTTTGACTTTTTCCACGGCTTTAGGCGCTCTTGTATCAACAAAACGGGTGTCGTTAATTTCAAGAGAGAGATCTTTTAAGCGGGAATTGATGGGATTGAAGAGATAGTTTTGAATTTTTTGAAGATCTTCAGAAGAGAGATCTTGGTTAAAGCCGTAAAGAAGAGATGTCGAGACTTGAGTTTTGTGAGATGCGCCAACCATTTTAAGAGCAAGCTCTGCGCTATAGGCTTTTTGATCATATTGCCCTGGTAGCCATTCAATCGCAAAATGGGGCATATTCTTAAGCTCTGCCATCATGACAGCTGGTTCAATTTCATGATCACGCGTTTTTTGCATTAAAACACTACGCGCCTTATCAAGGTCTTTATCAGCCAAATCGAAAAGGTCATATACTTGAATAAGTCGCACTTTTGTTAATGTCTGAATATTAAGCGCTGTTTTAAGCTCTCTTAATAAGGCACTAGCTTCAGTTGAATAGTTCGGCGTACTTTCAATATAAAATCTGCGTTTCATTGGAATCCTTGAGTGTCATTTTATACAAAACTGTCAGTCATAGCTTTTTCAAAAGATTCGAGCCCTTTTGAACCCGTAAAGGTGACATGACCCATTTTACGGTTATTCTTAAATTCTTTTTTCCCATAAAGATGAAGATGCGCATCTGGAGACATCTTTGGGATATAATCAAATAAAAATTCTTTATCTTGCCCTAAGATATTAAACATCACGGTTTTCTGTAAGAGCGTTGTTTCACCAAGCGGTAAACCACAAATAGCGCGAATATGTTGCTCAAACTGGCTTGTGGCGCAACCTTCAATTGTGAAATGTCCTGAGTTATGAGGTCTTGGCGCTAGCTCATTCACATAAACGGTTTCCCCTACCACAAATGCTTCCATTGCCAACGTTCCCACAATGTTATGTGTCTCCATAAAGGTTTTAAGCATCTCATTGAGGGTCGCTTCAAGCTGAGGCGTTACTTTTTCACCGCCAGCGGTTGTCTTAAAGAGAATATTATTGACATGCCAATTCTCGGCAATGGGGAAATGGCGATATTCACCATTAATTGAGCGTGTGCCAATAATCGAGCACTCCCAATCATAAGGGATAAACTTCTCAGCCACACAAGGGATGCCATAAAGCGTTGCGACTTTTGCTAAATCAGCATCACTTCTCACAACCACTTGCCCTTTTCCATCATAGCCCCCTTCTTGGGTTTTCACCACAAAAGGAAAACCAAGGGTATTAACAGCGTTTTGAATCTCTTCTTCCACCGCTTCAAGCACAACATAAGGCGCAACAGGAAGCCCTGCTTTCGTTAAAGCAGCCTTTTCGCGTTTTCTATTTTGTGCTAAATAAAGCGGTAATTCCCCTTGCGGAATATTGTGATATTCCCCATTTAATCTTTTAACGAGCGCGGCGCTGATATTTTCAAACTCATAAGTGACAACATCACATCGAGAGATGAGTGTTTCGTACCCTTCCTCATTTGAAAAGCCCGAGACAATATGTCCATGAGATGCCGAGACTGCCGGCGCATCTGAAGCAGGATCTAAGGTGATAACATAGTATCCCATCCTATTTGCTGCTTCTGCTAACATTTTACCTAGTTGCCCACCACCAATTATGCCAATCGTTTTTCCGGGTAAAATGTGCATGATGACTATCTCTCCTCTATAGTGCTATCAGCTAAAACATTCTCGGTTTGATTTTTACGGAATGCCTTGAGCTTATCATTAAGTTCATCGTTTGTTAGGGCTAAAATTTGTGCTGCAAACAATCCGGCGTTTTTAGCGCCTGCATCACCAATTGCCATCGTTGCAACAGGAATGCCACCTGGCATCTGCACAATGGAATAGAGGGAATCAATACCACTGAGTGTACTGGTCTTAATCGGTACACCAATCACCGGCAGTGGCGTTAAGGATGCAACCATCCCCGGCAAGTGCGCAGCACCGCCTGCACCTGCGATAATCACGTCAAAGCCTGCTTCTTTTGCATTTAAAGCAAACGAAATCATATGCTCTGGCGTTCTGTGTGCAGATACAACTTTCATGTCATAGGAGATGGAAAATTGGTTTAGCATGTCAGCGGCATTCTGCATTGTTGGCAGATCGCTTTTGCTTCCCATAATAATGGCGACTTTCTGTTTTTTCATTGAGAAATTCAATCCACAAATAGATAGATATCAACCGGAGCTAGATGCCGGCTTTGAGTGACTGATTCTATATTGAACCTTGATTTTAGTCAATAGCATTTCTGCTCTTTTTTGGCTAACTATTGCCCTTTTATTTAAATGAAAACCATTCTCAAGACAGTTGATAATAAAAGATTTTTTAGCCAAAGATACTTTCTAAAAAGCCATCCTTTTTACCGATCAATAGCAACATAATAAATGATGATGATCCCCTCTTAAAAAAGAACGTAAAACTTTAAGTAATCCTACTTATACTCTCTGCATTTTTTATAGTATAGCTATTACGTATTAAATTCCGATACGAACTGAAAAAGGCTTAAAACTGCTGGCATGTAATTTCTAAAAGCATGCAAGCATTCGACCCAGCTTCTCATCAACCTATTTTAGGAGGATGACTAACTAATAAATTTTGACCTCTGATTTTATTTGGAAATCACTATAAATTCGGTTCAAGAAAAAAAAATCTTCAATAACTGATACGAGACTTTAGAAAGAACACGAAATATTCCAGCCTTATATAAATCTATAAAGGTATTTATTAAGCAATACTTGCAAGATGCCAGATAGGACATATTGTCTTATTATTAATAGTCAATGCGCTGAGATTTAAATTAGTCTATATCATATAAATATATAGGATCGGTCCCTCAAATAACTCTAACCACGCCAAAAGGTATATCTATTTCACCTTTTACTACAACTTAAAGAGAGATAGCCGCTACTTAAAATGCCCCCTTTAAAATTATAGATACAATTTTAAACCACAATATGATTCAATATTCATAGATGAGTTATCTTATTAATAGCACCATCTATTACGCTTTCTATATTCTTTCTCTATACTTTGATGATCATAATCCACTAACTCGACAATATGACAAACACGGCTCTTACTATCATATTTACCGCACTCTTTAGTGCGCTGATTCTTTACCTCTTTTTTTATCACTATCAAAAACTGAGAAAGTCGCGCCGGCTTTGTGATACCGCATTTAATGATGTTGAGAACTTACAAGCGCAGCTTATCGCACGCTCAGCTCCGGTGATTGCTATTACGCAAAAAGTCTTACGAGATGAAACAGAGCTATTTGAAGAGATTAAGATTATTACCAATTCTCAAGGACCTCGCTCACTTGAGGAGCGCATTCATAGTATTTTACTCTTAAGACATAAACTCAATAAGCTTCATCGCCGCTCTTTAAGTCATGTAGAACTTAAAGATCATGCTGAACTTAATGCGCTTTGGATAAAAGTGGAGATTACCAACCGTAATATTGATGAATCAGCGTCCTTTTATAACGATGCCGTTCATGATTATAAAGAGCTGATCTCACAGTTCCCAGCGTCTATGCTTGCAGATATTTTACAATATCCAACGTATCATCGTATTTAATGGTAGTTTTTTAGCGCTATTGGAATCTATTAATATACTGTGTAGCACTTATGATAAGGAGCTTATGGGTTTTGACTAAACGACTCTTTCACAATTTATATCTGTTATTAATTCTTTTTGGGATGCAGCTATTGATTAGTCAAGGGGCAATGGCACAAGCATTCCCATCTTATAACTGTGAAACGGATTTTTCTATTTCTACTCAAACCTTTTGTGAGCAAGATAAACTAGACAAAATCGAAAGTGAATTAAAAGAGCGTTATCAAAGGCTTTTAGAGCTATTACAGCAAAGTAGCGAGTTTTACGCTCATAAATATAAAGATGCCTATTATGATAATTTTGAGATGCCTTATGATGTCGTTAAAGAAGAACTTATCAAATCACAAGTGCTATGGCAGCAGTATGTGAAAAATGAGTGCCAAGTTGTCCTTAAAATGAGTTCTCGCGGCACTGCTAAAAATATCCTAGAGCTTCAATGCCGGCAAAATTACTCACATAAGCGCCTTCAAATATTAAATGAGTATTTTGAGGAAGTTCGCCTTGATGCAACTTCCCTTCTAGAAATGCCGCTATAATGATCTCTGTCATTCTTTTTATACGCTTCTTTTTATCTCCATAAATGCGTACAATACGGCTCTTGCACTTCTCATAGACAATGCGCCGGCAATCTAATTAAGTGACTTTTAAACCCATTTTACGATAATAAATAGGAGCTTACATATGGATAGTTATCAATCGCTATCAGCAAAAGTGTATCAACTCGATAAACCTGTTGGCACTTCATTTGGAGATATTGAATTTTATGAAGCGTGCCTTAAAAAGCTTAAAGTTAAAGGCCCGATCTTAGAACCAGCTGTGGGAACAGGTCGTTTATTAATCCCGCTATTAAAAAGTGGCTTTGATGTAAAAGGCTTTGATCTCTCACCACAAATGCTTACTATCTGCCAAGAAAATCTTACAAAGCACGAAGAGGATCCTGCAAGAGTCTATCAAGCAAGTTTTAGTGATTTTCACTATGATGAGAAATTTTCCGCAATTATCATCCCCTCAGGGACTTTTTTGCTAATGACTGATAATAGCGAGATACAGATAGCGCTTGATAACTTTTATCAACATCTATTACCGCAAGGCATGCTTATTTTTGATCTTTTTTTGCAGCCAGATTTCCAAGTAGGACGGACACAAGTTCGAGAATTTAAGGTTGATCTACAAGAAAAAATCACTCTAACAATGACAGAATCTGCCATTGATCATCTCAATCAAGTGACAACAACTTATCATCGCTATGAGGTATGGAAAGATCATCAACTCGTTGAAACAGAGCTCGAATGCTTTAGGCTCAAATGGTTAGGATTGCAAGAAATTGACCTGCTCCTTCAACGAACGGGTTTTAAAACCATTCAAATCATTGCCAATTATGATGAAACACAAAGTCCCACTAATGCTACAGATACATTGACGGTAATTGCGACTAAATAATCACTAAAATACTTGAACTATTGAAGCATCAAAATAAAGAGGAATATTATCTAGGGGATACATCATCATTATTCCTCTTATTCTGCTCTTACTCCTCATAATGGCGGCGATAATTGCTTTTATCATTGCTGGCATTAAAACATTCGTAACCGGTAGAAGCTTTCGAAAAAGCTTTGTTCATCTATTTTGGGAACTGTTTCTTCAATTGATTAACCCTTTAGAATGGTTTAATCGATTTTAGCCCTTGACCTTTTTCCTCTTCAACAAACATACTAACTATCCATCATGACTCAATCCTCTGATACGCCCATTTTTAATGCTCTCTCCCCTAAATTTACGCGCAATATTTATGATTCATTTAAGGGAAAACTACGCTTAGCGATTTTAGAGCGAGATTTTGCAGCACTTAACCTTCATGAAAAACCATTAACGATCCTAGATATTGGTGCAGGACAAGGACAATTTGCCGCGATGTTAGCCGCAAAAGGACATCACTTAACGTTGATTGAGCCTGCCATTGAGATGTTAGAGCTTGCTAAAAACCGCTTTAAAGAAAAAGAGTTAGAAGGAATCTTTCATCATCATTTTTTAGAAGAACTCCCCGAGCTCCCTCTTCCGCAATATGACCTTATTACTTGCCATGCGATGCTAGAATGGCTCCCTGAACCCACCCATTTTTTTGAAATCATCAAACCTCTTCTCAAAAAGGGGGGAAAACTCTCCCTGCTATTTTATAACCGCGAAGGATTAATCTACCACAATCTCATCCGGGGGAACTTTCACTACGTAGAACGAGGGAACTTTAGTGGTGAGAAAGGTGGGTTTACCCCGATCTCCCCCATTGCCCCCAGCGCTTTAGAGAGGCTTTTACAAAGCGATTACCAGATCCTCAAAAAGAGTGGCATTCGCACCTATTATGACTTTATGAATCCTGAAGCTCGCAATCGCATTAACGAAGAGGATCATTTAAAAATGGAGCTTCAATACTCTGAAAGAGCGGAATATCTGCCCCATGCACGCTATCTACACTGGGTACTTGAGAAGATCTAAAATCATCACCGATCACAAGAAAGAATTGATTTTGCATCATTGAAGCCCTATCCTGTATTTTCGTAAAGAATGATTATCAATACCTCTTACTCGTGAGATAAATCCTGTGCACCTTTCCAATCAGTCAAGCTATTTACCCTATAAATGCCTGCGATGGTCATTACTGCTCTCCCTTTTAGCAGTGGCACAAGCGGATGTGATTTTTCTTCAAAATGGGGATCGTATCTCTGGCAAAATTGTCTTAATTGAGGATAATACCGTTCATGTTAAAACGGATTATGCGGGTACTTTAAAACTTAAAAGTCGCAATATCGTGCAGTTTTCCTTAGAAGCGCCGATGTCTGTGAAAGAGAGTCGATTTACAGAGAGTATTCCCGCCACTGAGGTCGTTTATGATATTTCCCGAAAAGGGGCTGAAGATCGGCTTTTTATTAAAAGCCATGGAATCCCAAAATCGATTCCTTTTAATAAGGAATTAGTCGTTGCGAAAGTTAATGGCGCCACTTTAAAAGCGCAAGCCCTTAAGCACTCCGGCAATGTTGATCTCAGTGCAAACTTTGACCACGATAGCTCGAAGACAACACGTTACCGCTTTAAAGGTAACTACAAGTTAGAACATGGTTTATGGCGACATGGCTTTTCGGGTAATTTTTATCGCAAACGAGATAACGATAAAACAAAGAGCTATTACTATAATACAGGCTACTCCGTCGACCGCTTCTTTACTCGTAATTTCTTCTGGCAAGGCTCCGTTGATTATCAATATGATTGGGTGGAAGATATTCGCGAAAATCTTCTTGTGGGTGCAGGGCCCGGTTGGCAGGTTTGGGATAATGCTCGCTCAAGTCTTTCCTTAACCACGCTTTTAAACTATCAAGAACTGCATTATAAAAAAGGGGATAAAACACAAAACCCCCAAATAACTCTTAAATGGGATTACCAGCAATACCTTTTTAATCAGCAATTTAAGTTTTCAAGCACGGGGACTGTGGGCCGAAGTTTTAACCAAGATGTCACTCTAGATCTCAATCTTAACGCGACTCTTGCCTATAAACTAACCGATTCCCTCTCCCTTAATACGGGCTTTCAATATGAGCGCTTAAAAGCAAAACGGGGAGATTCTAAAAATAGAAGTTTATCCCTTGGCATTGGTTACCAGTGGTAGTGACACTTTAATGATTATCACCTGACTTTAATCGTATTCGTATTGGTCGATATCCAATCTATCAATAGAAAAACAAGTCTTAAATCGCTGACACGGGATTTTAGCAAAAACATGAAACATTTCCGCAAGCCTTACATCAATCTATAAAAGCACCTATTAAACAGTGCTTGTAAAATGCTGGATAGAACATATCTCTTACTGTTAATAGTCGATGTGCCAGCATTTAAATCAGCCAGCAACCTATTTTGAACCTATTTCACTATAGATCAAAAAATGATCAAACTTAGTGATCTCCATAACTATAGTGAAATCGGTTTAAAGTCACTGAATCAGATTACCGCAGCGCATTGATTATGAGAAGCACAAGAATAGTTCTATTCGACAGCATCAAGCTAATTTAATACATACTCTGTACTCTTAATACTTTTAAAATAGTGTTTCTTGAACCGAATCTACTATAAATCACTTCAGTTACTACTTTAATTATAATAATCGCCCATTATGATATCGATTACGGATATCACTAGCATATCCTCGACTATCGACTTTAAAGCTATTAGGAGAAGCGCCCTCAATTTTCTGACCACGATAATAGACATTCCAAACATCTTTAGCATAGCCTAAACCAAGCACTTCAAACCTTGAAGCAGTCGCTCCCGCAATCTTCGTTCCTCGATAATAGACATTCCAAGTATCTTTAGCATAGTTTGACGCTAATACTTCAAAGGAATTCCCTCTTGCATCCGCAATTTTTTGCCCTTGATAATAGGCATTCCATGTATCTTTCGCATAACCATAGCGTAATGCTTCAAAGGAGCTTGCATGCGCGCCCTCTATTTTTCGACTGCCATAATAGACATCAAATGTCGTTTTCGAATAAGGATAACGCCTAACTTCACTTGTCAAATCACTGTCATGTAGAAGATCATCGAGTAATTCATCGCGGCGATCTTTCTCCAGTAACAACTTCTCTCTTTCAAGCTTTAGTCGCTCTTCTTGTAATTTCTGTGCATTAATTGCAGATTTTCGTTGTTGATCAAAAGCCATATCTTGCTGTAGACCTGCCACATTTTGTGGGTGAGAGGCACCGATTGTCGACATCCGCATTAATGGATCTATTTTTATGTTATCTGGGTAATTTTGCTCAGCGCCGCTCATCCATACCGCTTTACAACGATCAATAGATAAAAGATCATTAGCACCCATCTCTTCTCTATCATAACGATAAATTACCGCAACAGGCGTTTGCCCTTTTGTCACGCCATCACAGACAACCGTTGCCGACTCCGGAAAAGATTGATAAGTCACAATATATCCGCTAGCCGCTCTAGCCATGGGATAACTTGCGCCCTTTGTGGCTAAGCATCCGGATAACACCAAAGGAACACCCAATATTAGAACCCATCTTTTCATATTTTTTTAATTTCCCGACCCTATTACCAATAACCCATTACCAATAATCCTCAAAAAAGGGATTTTAGCTATCAAACGATCTCAACATCTTAAAACATCTTAAAACATCTTTTTAAGACTGCCACAATCCGTTCTATCTGCCTGATTATAATTGAATTCTCTATTTTTGTATTTTCAAAATCATCCTGATTATTGATCTCCTACAATTAAACTCATGACTCCTCTATTTCTTAAACAAAATGTTAGTCCTTATTAGTTTTTAATGAAAATTGATGATGCTTTTTCCCTTCATTTTTTGTGATTTCGATGATTTTTTTAAATTTTTTATTTTTTATTTATTAACTAAAAAACTTCCCAGAAAAAATGACTTTAACGCCTGATTACATTCGAGGTTATCGGATTCCATCCGATACAACAATATCTCCTAAAACACTTCATTTAGATTGCAAATAGAGCGATTTAAGACATTACCTTTTTATTTATTATTTGACTTCTATCATTTCGTGCGTTAAATTTAACGCTAATGATTCACAAATGAGAATAGTTCTCGACAAAAGCTGCAGGAGGCTTATCAATCATGGAAAAAAATGTTTTAACGGTTATGAAAGTTCGAGCGAGAAGTGCTCTATTAGGAATGGCTCTTGTTGCGGCATGTAGCGTGAGTTTTGCCAAAGAGCCCTTTAAAGTTATCACAACCTTTACGATTATTCAAGACATTGCGCAAAATGTTGGGGGCGATGCGGCTATTGTTGAATCCATCACAAAACCCGGCGCTGAAATTCATGATTATCAACCAACGCCAAAAGATATTGTTAAAGCGCAAGATGCTGAGCTTATTCTCTGGAATGGTCTAAACTTAGAGCGCTGGTTTGAACGCTTCTTCCAAAGCCTTCGCGATGTGCCATCCGTTGTTGTAACCGAAGGAATTACGCCGCTTTCGATCTATGAAGGAGAATATGAAGGAACCCCTAATCCTCATGCGTGGATGAGCCCTAATAATGCGCTAGTATATATCGAAAATATCCGTAAAGCTTTTGTGGAACATGATCCAGAAAATGCCGATGTTTATAACGCGAACGCTGCTCGTTATGCGAAAGAGATCCAAGCATTAGATGCGCCGCTTCGCGCAAAACTGGATCAAATCCCAGAAGAGAAACGCTGGTTAGTCACAAGTGAAGGCGCGTTTGGTTACTTAGCAGAAGATTATAACCTCAAAGAAGCTTATCTCTGGCCGATTAATGCTGACGAAGAAGGCTCACCACAACAGGTAAAACGCTTGATTGATACCATTCGCAAACACAACCTACCGGTTCTCTTTAGCGAAAGCACTATCTCTGATAAACCCGCAAAACAAGTGGCAAAAGAAACCGGCGCTAAATATGGTGGCGTACTCTATGTTGACTCACTTTCAGAGCCAGATGGGCCTGTGCCAACTTACATTAAACTTTTAGAAACAACGGTACAAACAATCGTTGAAGGATTTGAATTACAATGAGTATCTATGTAGATAATGTGTCGGTGACTTATAATAATGGTCACCGTGCAATTTTTGATGTGAACTTTCGATTAGATGCCGGCACAATCTGTGGGCTTGTTGGGGTCAATGGTAGCGGAAAGTCAACCCTTTTCAAATCTATTATGGGTTTAGTCTCTCCTACAAAAGGTCAAATCACAATTGCAGATACTGCAATTAAAACAGCCTTAAAAGCCAACAAAATTGCTTACGTCCCGCAAACAGAAGAGGTTGACTGGAACTTCCCTGTTCTTGTTGAAGATGTTGTAATGATGGGTCGTTACGGCAAGATGGGTTTTTTAAGAATTCCCTCTAAGAAAGATCATGAAATGGTCGCGGATGCACTAGCTCGTGTTGATTTAACCGATTTTCGTAAAAGGCAAATCGGTGAGCTATCAGGTGGGCAGAAAAAACGGGTGTTTTTAGCAAGAGCCCTTGCGCAAGAGAGTAAAATCCTCCTGCTTGATGAGCCTTTTACTGGCGTTGATCTTAAAACGGAAGATAGTATCATTGAGCTTCTTATCTCTCTTCGTGAAGAGGGCTATCTTATGTTAGTTTCAACCCATAACTTAGGGTCAATCCCAGAGTTTTGTGATCAGGTCATTTTGCTAAATCAAACGGTTCTAGCACAAGGCCCCACCGAAACAACCTACACGCAAGAGAACTTAACTCGTACCTTTGGTGGCGTGCTTCGAGAGATCTCCCTAAAAGGAGATCATTTACATGACGATGATGATCCTCGTAAAGTTACGGTTTTAACAGATGATGAACGCCCTGCTGTTTTCTATGGCGATGATCGTGCGCAAAATTTAAAGAAAACACGCGCACATGTTTGCTATCACGAAGATTGCTGTCAAAAACAAGAAGGAGAATCCTAATGGAAGCTCTTTTAGAACCCTTTCAATATGAATATATGGTCAAAGCCATCATCATGTGTCTGTTAGTGGGTGCGGTTTGTGCATTTCTTTCAACCTACCTTGTCTTAAAAGGCTGGTCATTAATGGGAGATGCTCTTTCACACTCTGTTGTCCCTGGAGTTGCAGGCGCTTATGCCTTAAGTCTTCCTTATGCCATTGGAGCTTTTTTTACCGGCATTTTAGCAGCGCTTGCGATGGGTCTTGTTAAACATTTCACTAAATTAAGAGAAGATGCGATTATTGGCTTAGTCTTTAGTAGCTTTTTTGCCGCAGGATTACTAATTATCTCGCTAAATCCTACGCCTATTAGCATTAACTCTATTATCTTTGGTAATGTACTTGGTATTTCAGATAGTGATGCCCTACAAGCAACGATTATTACCATCATTTCTCTTGTGATCTTGCTCTTTTACTGGAAAGATCTCATGCTTCTCTTCTTTGATGAAGTGCAAGCAGCAACAATCGGGATGCCGGTTAATCGTTTAAAAATTCTCTTTTTTGTCCTATTAAGTGCTTGTACGGTTGCAGCGCTACAAACGGTGGGCGCCATTTTAGTCATCGCTATGGTGATTACACCAGGTGCGACGGCTTATCTTTTAACTGATCGCTTTGGCGTAATGCTCACTTTATCTGTGGCAATTGGCGCTTTAACAAGCTTTGTTGGGGCTTATGTTAGTTTCTTCTTACCAGGAGGCTCAACAGGCAGCTTAATTGTCGTACTTCAAAGTGCACTTTTTATCATCGCTTTTCTCTTTGCACCAAAACATGGGCATATTGCAAAAATCAGAGCTGCAAAAGCAAATCGCCTAGCATATCAAGCATCGAGTAAGGAGGCACAATCATGATTGAATCCTTTATCATGACCCCATTACAATATCCCTTTATGCAACAAGCAATGCTTGGGGCAATTATTGCCGGAATTGTCTGCGCCGTTCTCTCTTGTTATCTCATCTTAAAAGGTTGGGCGCTGATGGGAGATGCGATTTCCCATGCGGTATTACCAGGGATTGTCGTGGCCTTTATTTTTGGGATTCCACTTGTGATCGGTGCTTTTGCTTCAGGGCTCTTTTGCGCAGTTGCTACGGGGTATATTAAATCCCATAGCCGGGTTAAAGAAGATGCAGTCCTTGGGATTATCTTTTCAGGATTATTTGCCCTTGGGTTATTTCTCTTTTCTTTTGTGAAGACGGATCAGCATTTAACGCACGTCCTTTTTGGGAATATTTTAGGGATTTTGCCCCATGAGTTATGGCAGATCATTATCATCTCTGGCATTACGCTTTTAATTATTCTTATTAAACGAAAAGATTTTATGCTCTATAGCTTTGATCCCGTGCAAGCACAAGTAATTGGCTTACCGGTGAAATTCTTACACTACACATTACTAATCTTACTTGCGCTAAGCATTGTGGCTTCACTACAAGCCGTTGGCGTCATATTAGTGATAGCAATGTTAGTGGCTCCCGGCATTATTGGCTTTCTGCTGACAAAACGCTTCCCTATTATGATGATTATTGCGGTGACATCCTCAATCTTCTCGTCATTTATGGGTGTACTTGTGAGCTTTCATATCGATGCAGAAACAGGTCCTTGTATTGTGCTATCACAAGCTTCGCTCTTTATTCTTGCCTTTATCTATAACCGCATTAAAGGACGATTAGTAATTAACGCGAAAAAAGAAGCAAACGAGAAAGCTTCCATTTAAAATAGTAAAGAAGCGGTTTTTATAGCTTTTCCATAACCTCTTCTCCTTAAAGAAAAGCACCGCTTTAATTAACTATCACAATATAAAAAATCCCGATTGAAAAGTCGTATCACCTACAATTCAATCGGGATTTTTATGCTTGTTTACTATATTTATTGTCAATTCGGTTTAAGAAACACTGTTTTTAAAACAAAACAGTACAACGTAAATCAAATCAGCTTACGCAATGGCGGATAGAATGATTCTTGCGCTTTTCATAATCCATACGCTGGTAATCTGATTCAGTTTCTTTTAAACCGATTTACTATATGTATATGTTTTAATAAACTAAGCTAGTCTGCCGGCATTTTCGCTCTTGACTTCCCCTAACTATCTGCGCTTCCCCGGCAATCTAGATGCAGATAGCTTCCCCTCAAAAATCACATAATCTAATTAAAATCTTTGCGCTATAAATACTCCTACTAAAGAGACAGAACCACCGATGAGATGATACATCTCTAAACTTTCATGTAAGAATAAAATAGAGATTGCGGCAGTAAAGATCGGGGTTAGATTCATAAATAGCGAGGTTTTACTGGCGCCTAACTTTGCAACCCCTTGAAGCCATAAAAAGGGCGCTAAAATAGACGCAGGAATGCCAGCAAATAATACTAAGCCGATATTATCTGCTGTAATCGCCCGATCTGTTGCAAAAAAGAGAAAAAGGGGAATCAAGATTAACACACCAAAAATAACCTGCCAGTAGAGTGATTGCCAGGTAGAAATTAATGCCGGAATTTTCCATTTAATCGTCACAACGCCATATAATGCGTAGGCAGAGGCTGCAACGAGCATCATCATTTCCCCTTTACCAATCCCAACATCAAGCAATATTAAAGGATGCCCACCACTTATTAACCAAGTAATTCCAAAAAAGGAGAGTAAAGAGCCAATGACTAACCCCGCCGTTAACCCCGTTCTTAAAATGATTGTACTTAATAAAATCGTTAAAAGCGGCGTTAAAGATAAGAAGATCCCAATCATTGTCGCAGAGATTGTATAAGCTGCGTAATAAGCTAAACACTGGTAAAGCGCCATTCCTAAAAAACCCAGAAAACAGAGCTTCCCTAATAAGGGCTTAATACTTTGCCAATGCTTTAAGGTTCCTCTAAGGCAAAATGGGGTCAAAATTATTAAGGCTAATACCCAACGATAAAATGAGATCGTTTCAGGCTCAATAACACCGGCAGATAATTTATTGACGACAGCATTCATCGCCCAGATCAGAACCGCGAGTAACGGATAGATCATTGCTGTTAACTTCATTACAGCTCCTATTAAATGTTAATGATTTTCATTAGAAGCAATAGTATAATGTGTCTTATATGATCTATATACTGAAATTCGGACACTTTTTCTCGTTATTCAGACAATGATGAGCTTCATAGGAGTTTTATTATCATGATGCAACAGCAACCATTACAATCTTTTAATTATCATCCTAATCGCCTTATTATGCTGGTTGATGAAAATATTAATGGTGCTAGCGAATACCATCCTCATCTTCATGATTGGGGGCAATTGATTGATGTTGATAAAGGCGTAATTACCTTAGAGGTGAAAGGCGAAAGGTTTATCTCGCCACGTGGCTTTGCTATTTGGATTCCGCCACAGTGTGAGCATGCTTGTTATAGTCAAAAAGCAGCTAAATTTCGCTCGATCAATATCTGCCAAAAAGAAGCTAAAAAACTCCCTAAAGCCCCTTCGCTCATAACACTAACCCCCATTGCGAGAACCATTATTGATGACTTTTTTAAAAAAGAGGTCTTTCTGCCCACAAGCGACCGGGATTTTCGCCGCTCTCAAGTCTTAATTGATGAATTACAAGATGCGATGATCGACAATACCTATCTTCCCGACTCAGATCATAAACTACTCAAACCTATTTTAGAGGCACTAGAAATTGATCCCTCTTTACGCCTCACGCTACAAGAGTGGGCGGGTAAAGTCTTCACGACGGAAAGAACATTAGCTCGCTATTTTCAAAAAGAGCTTGGAATGAGCTTTAGTGAGTGGTGCGCTCGTTTACGCTTTATCCATGCCGCCTCCCTACTTGAAAAAGGCTTAACAGTAGAAGAGATTGCCTTTTCTGTGGGCTATCGCTCTGCTTCTAGCTTTATTGCGATGTTTCAAAATATTTCCGGCATGACGCCAGATCGCTATCGACAATCTCACTAATCATAGAACAATAATGTTGATGATAATTCAAATATTTTTAAGCTATCTCACAGTAAGCCTATTGAACTAATATCCTCTTAACTTGAGGGGCTATTTCAACCTATATAAGGGTTGAGAGAAAATTCTCTTAACCAAGATATCTAATAGTCTATAAAAACAACACAAAATAAATCTCACTCCATATAGTAAATTAAGACTTAATTAATAATTGAAATTAATTAATCTAAAATAAAACAATAAACGATTATCGTTCAAATAGATGTGTAAAATTGATAAAAATCAATAGTTTATTAACACATTTTATGGAATTTATTGATATTACCTGTAACATACTGATAATTATAAAATATTAAAATAAAGCTAAAATAGCATTATTATAAATATCAGGACTATATATTCATGAAAAAGTTAATACTTGCAATAAGCTCATTACTTTTAATGCCATTATTAAGCTATGCGCAGACTCATAGCTCATTTGACATTAATGGCAAAATTATATCACCTGAAACCATCTGTATCGTTAATGCTAACGATATTCTAATCCCTGATACCAATCTGAACCAATTAAGCAATATTAAAGATCATGGGGATTGGGGTTATAGTTCTATTGCCTTAACCGAATGCACTATTGGCATAGTAGGTCAGGAAAAAAAATCTTCTGTTAATCTTCGCATTCTATCAAGCACTTCAAGTGGACATGATTATTGGGTAAATAATGGATCTGTTAGTGGCCCTCTAGGAATCGAATTACAAATTGATGAAATGCTTATTTCTGCAAGTACCCCCAATAATATCCCCCCAAAAGAGATTACTAGTGGTTATGCAGAATTTAAAACTCAAGCAAGACTCGTAAGAATTAAAGAGGGAGCTATTGCGCCGGGCGATGGTATTCGTGTACCAATTGACTACATGATTGATTATAAATAGATATTTTAATAATGAAAAATTATGTTACTTTTCCATTAATACTACTAACACTACTTTCTACTTTCGCCTCAGCCCAACGATTTGCGACTTTTAACAGTGAAATAGATGAAAATAACCCCGTACATCGTACGTGTAATATGAGAACCGAATCTATAGTAATTCCAGCAATTACTACGGATCGCCTCAAATCAATGCATGTGATTGCCGCAAGAAGCCAAACAACCATTATCCAGCTCTATAATTGCCAATTCTCTATTGAAGGAAGTATTGAATCCCCATCAGCCCATTTACACATAGAAGAAGGGACTCCAACCGGAAATCTCAACTATTGGAGTATTGGCGAAAAAAACAGCGCACTAGGGATAGAACTTATCATCAATAATATCAAAATACCCCCTAGTGGGGCGACATTATCCCCTCAACCGATAGGTAAAAATGGGCTAATTTTTAATGCTGAAGCCCGATTACTACGAATCTCTCAAGAAGAAGTAATACCTGAAGAATTCAATTTAGGCATTAATTTTAGAATCGAATTTAAATAATTTATACGGATTCATCATCTAAGGAAATCACCTATGAAAAAACTCCTCTATATCTTCTCTCTTGTGACTCTCACAATGTCATTAGGCTACGCACAAAATAGTAGTTCATTTCAAGTAGAGGGAGAAATCACCTCTGATCAACGTTGCCAAATTGGGGGACAAATGAATATCGACGTCTCTGCCACAATTGAACAAATTGTTAACAACAGTGCGCCATGGGGTATGGGAAACCTCTCACTTACAAACTGTGACCTATCTGTTACAGAAGGGCACCCTATCTCATATGTTGCTTGGTCTGTAATTCCTGATTCTGTACCCGGAATGCACCAACGCTACTGGAATATTGATTCTTTTTATGTCTATTTAGAGTTTGTAATGGGGGGAGGTATTGTTCCACCTACGGGTATTGACCCTATTCTTCCTGAGCCATATACCCCCATCGTTAATGGTTCAGCCAATTTAGAAGTTAAAGCAAGATTAGTACATGTCGCAGGCACAGCTCAAGATATTAAGCCTAGAAACATTCACAAGAATATTCACGTTGTTGGTAGCTACCGATAAATAGAGATCAATAAATAAGGATAAAAAATGAAAAAGTTTAACTTACTATTAATGATGTTATTTGCCTCAATCACCGTTACTCACGCTCAAAACGGTGGCTCATTTCAAATAAATGGTGAAATTATCCCTGAAAGAATATGCGACATCTATATTCCTAGCATTGAACTTGGAACTCATGACTCTCAAAAGTTAGAAAAATTAGGGAATAGTAGTTTTAGTGTCACAAAAAATATTGAGCTTCACTATTGCGATCTTTCATTAATACCTGGTGGAGGAAGTACTGCACAATTTAATCTAACTATAGAACCCGGAGAACCCTCTCCAAATCCTCAATACTGGAGTACTCTTAATAAGCCAAATGCAGATCATTTAGGGATATCTTTACGCATTGATGGACAAAAAATCCCTCCTTCAGGCGGAGAAATAAGCATTACCATGTATGAAAACTCGTCTCAACAATACAACATAACTATGAACGCACAAATTATAAATATTGCTGAAGGCAAAATTGATTCAGGCCAAATCATGATCCCCATTAATTATAAAGCGTCCTTTAAATGATTATTGCTTAATAATCAGGAAAAAATATGAAAAAACTCAGTTTATTATTGATCACTTTATTAGCATCGGTAAATATGACGCCGGCACAAGATCATAGTTCTTTTGAAATTAATGGTGAAATACTTCCTGAATCCTTTTGCCAAATTAGTGCTCCAGATATAAGTTTTGGGGAAATTGAAATGAAAGATTTAGAAAAACCAGGAGGGAAAAGTATTACTCAACTCGCCTTTATTTCCCTGTACAACTGCTCTATTAATTTACCTGAGGGCGGTACTATTTCATCATTATATTTAGAAATAGAACCAGGAGAACCCTCCCCTAATGAGGCATATTGGAGCATCCTAAATAAACCTAACGCTAATCTCTTAGCAATCAAACTAATAGAACCGTTAAAAGGGAGGCTAATTAGACCTAGTACAGGTACCTACTTCGATTTTAAAGCTACTCCTAATCAGCAGGTTTACCAAGCGTTTTTTTCGGCCCAAATTATTAACATTGCTGAAGGTGAAATAGAAACAGGGAGTTTCTCTGTCCCTATTAATGTCACAGCATCATTTTATTAACTCATTGCTATTATTTGTTAGAAATCGGCGGGTTGTTTACACTTCAGTGTTAAAATAATTTTCTAAAACTTCATAAGGCGTTAAACCATTAATACCCTTATGAGGTTTTACTGTGTTGTAATAGTTCAAAAATCGTTTTAGCTTCTTTTTCCGATCATCTGAACTGATAAACTCTTCCTGATTATGCCACATTTCCATGAGTGTTCGAATGACTCTTTCTGCTTTTCCATTCGTTTGAGGGCAAGCTGGCTTTGTAAACTTTTGATTAATCTTATGTGTTAGACACATTTCGACAAAGGCATGTTCTGATGTACCTTTATACTCACGACCATTATCCGAATAGGTGCATTCTACAGTATAGGGACACTGTTCTAACAGATCCCATCGAAGAAATTCAGCAGCACTAAACTGTGATTTATCAGGATAAATACCGGCATAAAGTTCTCTTGAAAAATCATCAATTCCTACAAATAAATACTCTCTAGTGCGATTTTTAAGATCTCCTTTTAAAAGAGGGAGCCGTTTAGTATCCACATGGACCATCTCGCCAGGATAGTTTTTGTTATAACGTTTAGCCCTCTTTTTAAGTTTCTCTTCAATAGATTTTTCAATCTTTGCAAGACGTTTAATGCCATACTTAATTGTTCTATAACGTTCATTTTTACTAGCTAATGGCACAAACAAGTTCAATCTACCTTGTTTTAGTACTTTATAGATCGTAGGTCTGCTTACCATAAAACGCTCAGCTAGATAGGTTACGGTAAATTTTTCTTGATGATGTAATCGCCAAATCTCTTCTCGATGAAACGGCGTTAATTTTGTTTTTCGATGGATATTCATAACAGTATTTTCTCCTAATACTGTAAACAACGCGATAAAATCCTACATATTATTGAATTTAATCAACATTAAATTCTCATCCATATAACTAGTGATAAACATTTCATGTCATCTAGTTTTTTAGAGATATTTTTTATACTAAAAAGAGGTATTATTAATGAAAAAAATTACATTAGCCCTTTCGGCACTACTATTATCTACGACCTTCGCTCAAGCACAAATCAGTGGGACTTTCAATATTACAGGTACAATTATTAAAACTTCTGAATGTGAAGTTAAGGCTGATTCAATCACCTTAAACCCTATTAATATAGGAGAATTAAAGCAGGTTGGTCAGCCTACAACATGGAGTAATACAAACAGTGCTATCACCTTTTCAAACTGCTACCTTGGGATTGGGGAAGGACAGTCTACAGCATTTATCGAACTGGAACTTGAGGGTAATCCCGCATCAAAAAATGATGTTTACTGGGACAGCACAACAAATGAAAATGTCGGTATAGAAATTGAAATTGCGGGACAGAAGGTTCCAGGATCAGGTACAGTAACACCTATTAGCTCTCCAGAAATCACCTCAAATGATACAGTTACTAAATTTGTCACTAAAGCTCGCGTTGCTCGAATTGCGGAAGGCGAGATCATCCCTGGTCCTATCTCCACAACTGTAAATTTCACTGCTTCTTATAAATAAGGTAGTCATTTATACATTATTGACAACGACTTACGAAGCACTCTATTACCTATAGAGTGCTTCCTTTTCATATAAAAATTCCTATGCGGCTTTTGATTAAAAACTCTCTCTATACACTCTTTTTCTCAAGTTTTCTCATACTTTCCAACAGCCATAGTTTGAAGGCTTTTGAATTTGATGAAAAAATGTTTGCCGATTTAGGTGAAACTAACATTGATCTTAGCCAATTCTCAGGGCCTACAAATCAATATAATGGCCTCTATTATGCGGATATCTATGTTAATGATACTCTCACTCATCAAAATCAACGTATTGAACTTGCAACAATTGATCAGGAAATCAGTTTTTGTTTTACGCAAAATATTCTTGATGAATTACCGCTAAAACAACGAGATCTTAAATTTTCAAATACTCGTAAGGATAATTGCCCTATTCTTACTACAGATGATCCTGATATTAAAATTAACTTCTCAGGACAAAATAATGAACTACATCTTGCTTTTCCCCATAAATATATTGAAAATATTGATACAAGCTGGGCACCCGTAAGCGCAAGAGACCATGGTATTGCTGGTATTATTTTTGATTATAGTCTTATCTCTTCACACGATAGGCGTAAACGTTACGGGGCTTATACCAGCAACAAAAACCTCAGTAGTTACGGAACAGTGGGCGCAAATTTTGGTAGATTTAGAGTAAGAGCCGATTATCAATATTCTAGAAAAGATTCTGAAGGTCATTTTGAATGGGATAAAATTTATGCCTTTACTGATATTGGTTCTCTAAACTCAAAATTATATGTCGGTGAACTCTACACCAAGAGCAATCTATTTGATACTTTTCGCTTTAAAGGGATAAGTCTCTTTAGCGATGAACAGATGAAGCCATCCTATTTAAGAGGATATGCCCCTGAAATTACAGGCCTTGCAAACTCTAATGCCATAGTAACTCTTAGACAATATGGTAGTGTTATTAGAACAATCCAAGTTCCGCCAGGTCCCTTCTCTATTACAGATCTTCCATCTGGTTTTAGTGGGCCTGTTGATGTAACAGTAGAAGAAGACAATGGACAAACTCAGCGTTATCAAGTTGATATTGCTAATGTTCCCTTTTTAACTCGTAAAGGCGATATTCGCTATGCTGCTAATATTGGTAAAATCTCGCCACTCAATAACAATAAAAATAGCGATTATGGTAATGCACTCTCTTTTGATAGCTCTATTGGTCTTACAAATACCTTCTCACTCTTAGAAGGTATTATGTTAACAAGTAATGGAAAGTATCAAAGCTATAATCTAGGTCTAGGAATGAATCTTGGCCTCTTTGGCGCCCTCTCTTTTGATATAACACACGCTAAAAATAGTGCTTATGAAAAGGAATCATTTCATGGTGAGCGTTATCGCATCAATTATTCTAAACGTTTTTTTAGATATTCAACATTATCGCTATCAGCCGTTCATTCAACCGATGGCTATACAACTATGCAAAATTATATCTATCTTAAACAAAATCAGACAACGCGGAATATCAATCGAGAGAAAAACCGTTTTACTTTAAGCCTATCCCAAAACATCCCCTCTATTTCCAGCTCAATTTCGCTGTCAATCTCTAAAAATAGTTATTGGGGGAAAAACTCATCAGAATATTATAATGCTTCTTTTAATAAGCACTTTCGCACAGGCTATCTTGATGGCTCTTCAATTACCTTTTCCTATTCTCGTAATGATGCAGGATATACACAAGATAAGGAGAATCGCTTTGCCCTATATGTCACGATTCCTTTAGGTAAGAATTCTCGCAATAGAGTGCACTATAATAGCAGTTACAGTGATCTCACCCGTCAGCAGAGCCATGATGTGACTTATTACAATTATTATAATAAAAACAATTTTTCAGATTACTTTACTGTGGGAACTCGTGCTTATCGTAGACCCGATTATAGCGGCGGTAATGAGTATAGCCTGAATGCCTCTATCGATAATACTTCTCGTTACGGAAGAGTCTATGCTACTGCTGAATATGCTAAAGATAATCAAAGAGCGACTTTGGGACTTGATAGCTCTATAACAATTACTCAACATGGAATTGCAACAAACCCTAGAGTTTATAATGATTCAGCAAGAATCATTATCGATGGTGGAGTTTCAGGGGTCCATATTGAAAACTCTAGCGCTGCAACCAATATTTTTGGACTTGCTGGGATTCATAATGTCTCTGCTTATTATCCATTAACCTACAAAATTGATAACGATAATCTCCCTTCAGAAGTTGAAATCCAAAACTCTGTTTTTAAGCTTGCGGTATCAGATGGGGCAATCGCCTATCGAAGCACGAATCCTGTTACCGGAGGAAAAGCAATCGTCAAGATCATGCTTGCCAATGGCAATTATCCACCATTTGGATCAATGGTCTATCACAATGATAATTTTGAGCGTGAAATCTCTATGGTTTCAGAAGAAGGAATGGCTTATCTTTCGGGCATCAACAAACAGGCTCGTTATCAATTAAAATGGGGAAAAGAAGAATCCTGCCAATTTACAATTAAACAAAATGATCCTGAATCCCTTAATAACATTATTTGCCAATAATACTTACCAATTTTCAATATTTTTTCTGGAGTTGATATGAAAAAAAATATCCTATACCCTCTTATTTCAACAATTCTTTTAATTAGTAGCGCTTCAGCACAACTCAATTTTGATAGAACCCGCATTGTTCTTGATAGCGCTAAATCATCATCTCAATCAATTACTGTAACAAATAGCTCGTCAACGTTACCCTATCTTGCACAAACATGGGTTGAGAACATGCAAGGAGAAAAAATTACATCTCCCCTAGCAGCGCTTCCCTTACTCCAAAGAATTGACCCTAACCAAAAACAACAAATCCGCGTCAATCCTATCGGTGATAGCTCACTATTTGCGACAGATAGAGAATCTCTCTACACATTAAATGTCCGTGGAGTGCCAGCGAAAGATCCGAACGAACCGGCTAATACCGCAAAAGTTAATGTGATTATCCAATCTCAATTAAAAATATTCTATCGTCCTAAAGGTCTTCCTACTTATGAGAAGCAAAATGGCTGGTTTGAAGATCTTATCGTCACTAAAAACGGCAACCAATTCTCTTTAAACAACCCATCCCCTTATCACATTGTAATTTATGGTTTTGGTAAGAGTAAAAAAGATCTTATCACTAAAGACATTATTATGAAGCCGTTCTCCAGCGAACAAGTTTCTGTTAATTCCGGTAATACACCTTTTATCTTCTTTATTGATGATTATGGTGAAGCAAAAGCGATCCACTACAACTGCGCCTCATCACCTTGCACCATTACAGAATTTATTGAACGATAGTCTCTTTTTTATAGAACTGTCAATCAGTATAGGTAGTTATCTTAATAGCTACCTATACTTATACAAAAGATATCTATATCAACATTATAATAAATAAATCAAATACTTATATTAAATAAGTATTAACAATTATAAAATATATATCCTATTTATCTATTATATAAAAGGTTTATTTTATGAAAAAGACTATTATATTCTTAGCTTTATGTTTATCTTTAAATTCAGCTCAAGCACAAACCGCTTCTATTGAAATCAAAACAACAATTCTTCCTTCAGTTTGTAAGGTAATTAGTGTCCCAACGCTTATAATTCCGGATTTTTATAGCGATGATCTCTCTCAAGTCGGAGACAAACTAACTTCTAATACAGGCAATTTAGTACTAGAAGACTGCCCGCTTGGCATGATTGGTATTACAGCGCAAGGTGGAACGGCATCAACAGATCCTCTCTATTGGAAAAATACTGTCGGTACACAAAAAAATATTGGCTTTGATCTTGCCGTGCAAGGAAAGTCTTTGAGCCCAAGCAATAGAGAATGGGAGTTTAGTAATCCTACACCACATCCTATGCTGGGCTTCAAAGCAAGTGTTGTTAAAATTGCAGATGGCCCGATTACAGCTGGTCCAGCAGGAACCTCAGTCGATATCAAAATTCAATATAAATAATCTATACAGATATTAAAAATATTGATAAATGATGACTTTTAAAGAGATATTGATCGACTAATATCTCTTTTATTTTGGATCAATATCTAACAAATTTTAACTGACCATCCCTTTTAAAATACTAAATAGCCTTCCTTATCCATCATTAAAAATAATCAAACATATATCATGAAAGGCGAAGCAACTTTAATCACAAGCCCTGATATTATGATTACAACTCAAAATTTTGTACTCAATTTTATCTTAACCCCCATATATTAATGAACTCAGTAATATCATCTTACTCCTTCTAAATACAACTTGTATATACAAGAGATCAAATAGGGGCTACAATCATCATTCCTATTAACTATCGAGAGATGATGTATGAACTTCAAAATCCTATCCTTCATTATTACCCCTTTATTGTTATCACAAATAGCCTCAGCACATATCAGCTTCATCGATGCAAAGCCCCTTACAGAAGGCAAATCATTCAAGGCAACATTTGCCGTTCCTCATGGTTGTGAAGGCACCCCCACAACAAAAGTAACAATCAATATTCCAGAAGGTGTTATTGGTGTTAAACCTATGCCAAAATCTGATTGGTCAATTTCAACGAAAACAACTTCTTTCGCTAAAACCTACCAACAATACGGTAAAGATGTGACTCAAGGCATTTCATCTATCACTTGGGAAGGCTCATTGCCAGACCAGCATTATGATGAGTTTACGATTACCGGTTATTTTGCGGATAATGCCAACAATAGTGATGAAATCTATTTCCCTGTGATTCAAAATTGTGAAATAGGTGAATATCTATGGACTGATACTAGCGGACACAAGCATCATGGTCATGATGCAAAAGAATTGGGCGCGCCATCTTTGAAGATCATAAAGTAGTGATCCATGACACAACTTATACCTATTAAATATTCCTATGAAAAATATCTATCAGGGCCGTAATAGCTTTTCTAGGAAGAAATAAGGACTCACAATTAGTGTAAAATACTTATGGGAAAGCGACTTACAACGAGCTTTCCCATGATGCCCAATAAAACGTATAAAACCCAGCTCATAAAAATTGAGCTCAATTACCACTTATGCAAAGCCCCTATATGAAACGTACGATAGCCCTTCTGTCCCACATTTTGCAAGTTAGTTGGGTTCACCTTGTATGTTCTACTTTTAAAACAGTGCCTCTTAAACCCAATAGATTATATTCTAATCAATCATCTTTTAATGAACCATGTTTAGATGAAACATGTTCTAATCTCTTAATATTACCAAGTCTTATTTATCTCCTTTTTAGCGATTTTTTACGAACTATTTTCTAACTAAGATAAATTCCCTAAAACAATTGGCATAAAAGATTGCAGCATCAGTACTTCGTGATAATATTAGATGGCTTTTTCTATAAAAACTAAGGCATTTTCATCAATGCCCTACTTAAATACCATAGTTGAGCAAACCTCTATTGGCCCCGCAAATGTTATCCAGCCTTAAGTTGCTGAAGTTTGCGCCTGTTATCTATAGAAACATCAATAAGGATTCAAATGAAAGTAAATAAATCGCCTACCGTATTGGGCGGTGCAATGATTGCCGCAGGAACAATGATTGGCGCTGGAATGTTAAGTTTACCCATTGCCTCTGCCGGAATGTGGTTTGGTTGGACGGTTGTGATTATGCTCATTACGGTACTTTTTATGTACGTGACTGCTGAGCAAATTTTAGAAGTCAATTTAGGCTATAATCCAGGTTCAAGCTTTGATACGCTCGTCAAAAGCACTCTAGGAGATACATGGCGACTTATCAATGGTTTCTCTGTTGCCTTTGTTCTTTATATCTTACTTTATGCCTATGTTGTCGGTTCTGGCTCAGTAATTAGCGATACGCTACGTAATTTAGAAGATAATCCTATCGATATCCCTCGTTATCTCTCTTCATTGCTTTTTTCCATTGTCTTTACCGCGATTGTTTGGTGGAGTACAAAAGCTGTTGACCGCATCTCAACTATTTTAATGGTCGGAATGTTCATCACACTCTTTGCCGCTGTAACAGGGTTATTAGGCCAAATTCACGTTGATTATCTATTTGAGCCAACAGGTGAGAGTCAATATGCTATCTATGCTTTTGCGAGCTTACCTTTTTTCTTAACCTCTTTCTGCTTTCATGCAAGTGTTCCAAGCTTTGTAAAATATTACGGCATTGAGGGCAGTAAAATTCGTAAAGCAATTATCTGGGGCATGATTATTACTTTTGTCTTCTATCTCTGCTGGATGATTGCCATTATGGGAAGTATAGATCGTGTCACTTTCCTTTCTGTAGGTGAAGATGAAGTCGCATGGCTTTTAAATCAGGTTAAAGCTAGCGACGCAACCCAACTTGCATTACGTATCTTTGCGTTCTTTGCGGTTGTCACCTCCTTTTTAGGTGCAGGTCTTGGACTATTTGATTATATTGCAGATCTATTTAAAATTGGTAATTCAGCAAAATCACGTCTTTTAACGGCGACAATTACTTTTTTACCGCCCACTATTTTAGGAATGATTTTCCCTAATGGGTTTGTCCTAGCGATTGGCTTTGCGGGATTATTTGCCGCAATTTGGTCAGTCATTGTTCCCGCACTGATGGTCATTAATTATCGTAAGCGCCAAAAAGGTGCTAAAGAGATCTCATTTCGTGCCTTTGGCGGTAAAGTAATGCCATATATCATTATTGCCTATGGTCTTATTGCTATTACATCGCACCTATTAGTCACCGTTTTTAAGGTAGATGCCTTAAGCTTTATTTAGCAATCACGCTATAAAATATAAATAAAATTTAAAAGGCAGCTAAGCGAGTATATAGTAAAAACAGTGTCTATTCGCGTGTGAGTGAGTGGCAGCCCTTTACTGGAAATGCTTCTTTGGGGTATATAAAGCGTACATACTATGTATAATGGTGTGTACGCTTTTTTTATCCCTGAAGGCTTAGCAAGGCGATGGTATCACTGCGTGAAGACCATCACCCTGCCAAAAGGGTATTTAAGGGAATGATGGTAAAGTAAAATATTAAAGCCACTCCTGACGCTCGCACAGCTCACTACTCGCTAGGCATTTATGATTTTTCTTGACCATCCGCTGAAACACGTTTCTGGACAAAAACAATTTAGAACAATCACTCCAATATTGAAGAGGGTGAGTGATAAATTTGAATATAAATTTAACCATTATGAATAGGGAGGCTCCACCTCCCCTTTAAACAGCAAACTCTAAGCACTAACAGATTGCTTGATTAGATCATAAATTACATCGTCAGCAAACTGAGTTTTAAACTCAACCTTCACTTCTTTACTGATCTGGTTGAACAGTTCTTTAGCGTGCTTGATTTTACGCTCTTCCTCTTTTCTAAGTGTATCTTTTCCTTCAACATTTTTAGTTTCAATGATGAAGTTCAGGTAATCCCCTTTACTGGTCTTAACTACATAAGCAAAGTCAGGAGAGTAGCTATAGCCACCCGCTACAGGGATTTTTATTGAGTTTTTAGGGATCTTAGTAAAAACCGATACAGACTCAATTTCACCATCAGTAATGTTGAGCTTTTCCAGCTCAGAATCATAAAACACATCTTCAAATAGATAGCTGTCCAGCGGCGGTACGGAATGATCCGCGTGAACACCGAGATCACTTGCCGCAACATCTTTCAAAGCTTGGCCTGTTTCATCTGTAAATTTAGTTGGGTGTACGCTGCTGGAAATAATGTTATATCCAAGCCCAAACTTACTAAATGAGTTGTGTAACAAGAACTTACTAAATCCTGATTTGATCTTTCTAATGGTCTGAATATTCAAATAGTCAGTGATATTAATCGTACTTTGCACTGCAACAAATGCTTTGTGTAGTGTTGATGGTTTAATAAACGCGGTTTGTGATAGGCGAGTAACAAACTCTTTGTACGTCATAGTACAGAATTTAGTGAAGTCATCATCATCACCAAATACTGTTTTTGACATTGCCGTATCATTGCTCACATACACTTTTTCAATACGTGTTTGAACGCCAGTCTTTTTGAACTTCTCAGACTCTGAGAGCAAATAGGTAGTGAAGAGTTTTAGGAAATCATTCTCGCTAGCGATTTTATACTCTAATACTGCCTTTTGATTGATCATTTCCCACAGTTGCTTTAGCTCATCAAACTTACCAACTCGCATTTTAGAACGAGTTTTTCCCTCTGTGGCAACTTTGATTTTTCCGCTTTTAACACCGCTAGGGAAAGCGTTAGGATACGACTCTTTTAACTGCGTATAAGCCGTTGCCCCGAGTAAGTTTTTACTTTTGTCGATGATCCCTTTTCCAAGTAAGTCCATCATCAAATCCAAAGCCTCAAGGTCAGGGTATTTAGATAATATTTTATCCTCAAGATCTTGAGTCAACTTAGATGGGACAGTCTCTTTGAAAGATGTCTCATTCACTTCTTGAACTAGAGAGGCAACAAAATCTTTCTCAGTAAAATCTACGAAGTAGTTCAGCCTAAACTCACCATTTACACGAGCCATATATTCATTAACTGGCAAACGTAAGCCTCGTCCCACTTCTTGAAGCTTTGATGTTGTACTACCACTTGAACGTAACTTACAAAGGGTAAAGATGTTTGGGTTGTCCCAGCCCTCTCTAAGCGTCCACTTCGAAAAAATGAATCGTCTAGGGTTATCTAAAGACAAAAGCAGCTCTTTATCGTGCAAAATTTCATTAATCTCTTGCTCGATTTTTTCGTCCTTATCACTGTTATCCTTCGAGAAATAACCACCGTGAACACTACTTATATCAGCAATAGTTCTTTCCAAATACCGCTTGTAGAACTCATCTGTTTCAGTTTTTAGTAGTGCCTTAGCTTCAGCTAAAGTCCACTCTTCAAACTTAGTTTTCAAGCTTCCAGAGATGTTATTTCCGTCACGATAGCCCTCGATGTCATCTATGAAAAACAGAGTCAGAGGCTTGATTCTTGGACGTTGTGTGAGCATTTCTCTCTCAACTTTGAAATGCTCTTTAATCGCCCTACGCATCATGTTGTCTTCAAGCGTATCAGAGTATGAATATGGGTTGATTGATTCATTTACTTTAAGCTCAACACCGTTACTGAGAACGACCATTTTTGTGTTCATCGACTCAATGTATAGGTCGTGAATTTCAGGATGCGTTTTCGCTAAAGATTCACCTTTACCCACTTTGATTATGGTTTTTGAACCATTTTCATTAAGCTCGAAAGTTGCTTCCGTGGTCGTAGATTTTTTCAGCGTCAAGCTAGCAACATCATCGCCAACCATTTCTTCAATGAAAGTATTGATACCTTTAACGAGATCATCATTGAATGCGTCAACAGCAGTTAGGCGATAGACAAGATTTTCATACTCTTCATTGAATGTAGCACCGTAGCGGATAATGCTTTGAGCATTGAATTTTTCAATGTTATTCCACGTTGTCTTTGCTTTAGGAAACTTATGAGGCTCATCAATTATAACGAATGGCTTTACGGCACTAATTGCTTCAATTGGTGTGTTGTACCTGTTGTCTAGTAAGCCACGATCATATACTTCCGTCAAAGATGGGGAGTTAACCATCCCTGAGTTAATCACCATTACGTGAATGTATTTTTTGTTGTAATTATTGGCTTCTACAAAATCGTGAATCGCTTGAGGCATAAACGATTTGGTGTTTTTCTTAGACGATTTTTTACTTTCAACAATATACGTTTTAAGTTCACGCTCTGTCTCTCTAAAGTGTTCTTTAAGCGCATCACTTTTAAGAAAGTTCACCGTACCTGCTTTAATCGAAAGCGTTGGTACGATGATGATAAATTTATTGATACCAAAAGCTTTGTTTAGCTCGAACATCGTTTTGGTATAGGTGTAGGTCTTACCTGTACCCGTTTCCATCGAGACATCAATCACATTACTATTCTCGTTGTAATGCTCTTTGCTGTGCTCGATACCATTAAATTCGTGAATAGCCTTTATGTTTGAACGCTGTTGCGGCTTAGTAATAACGAGTTCTGGATTCGCTAAAAGCCGAACACTTTGATCGTCATCGAATTGTGGCTCTGCACCGATAAACATATTTAGAACTGCATCAACACCTGCTTTTTGGTGTGGCAGATTCTTTTCAAAAGTGAATCCTTTACTCATTAGTTACGTACCACCACATCAATCTCGATAGATTTCTTATTTGCATAGCTCTTCAGTGCTTCGTTCAACTCCAACTGCTTAACGCTGTCAAAGTTGTTGGCATAATAAACGATTTTGTTTGGATCAAAATCTTTGTCATCTGTATCATCAAGTTTGTGAAGTAAAGCTTTAAGCGCATTGCTGCTAAAATCTGGAGCAATCATATACAAGCGTCTATCACATAGGTGTGCCGTATATCCATCGAGATCAATATCGACAATAGGAGTCGTTAACTCGCTACCATCATACAAAGCCCAAGTGGTAAGCAAGGTTTGATACTGCTCCTCCGTCAGTAGAACATCGTCAAACATTGTAATATTGGATAAAGCTAGCTCCTTGTCATCTTCTTCAATACGAAAATCTTCGACTGTTTCAAATATTTTAAAGCCCAAATCCCCATTAAAGCTTGGCTGGGACTCTGAAATTTTACTTCCAGCCTTTAAGATTCTCTCTTTAGTTATATCAAAAACCGTTCTATAACCTTTTTCATAAGCAGCATCTTCAGGCTTAAGGTTTTCAGCAATCTGCACTAAAATAAACTGTCTATTAGCAGAATCAGTTTTGTTTAGTTCAAAAACAGCGTGAGCTGTTGAGCCTGAACCTGCAAAGAAATCAAGTACAAGATCTTGCTCTGAGACAATGATATTAATAAGCTCAGAAACAAGCTTGATCGGCTTAGGGTTACTAAATGGATGAAATCCAAAAAGATCCAGTAAATCATCGCTACCATCACTAGTTGTTCCAGATTTATCTAGCAATGATTCGTTAATAAGTATCGAGCGTGGTTTCTTACCTTTTGGTAAACGCTGCTTAAACTGAACTGACCAATTACCATCATTTTTTTGAAAAATTCGTATATCACCTTTTTCCAAATCAGATTGAAAGCGAGCCTCAGAACGTAACCAGCTTATTTTATTTCCATTTTCATCATACTCAAGGACTGTTCCATCAGGACACGTTATAGGATAGTACTGCTTTCCTGACTTTCTTTTAAACGTATCCCAGTAAAACTTGGATTCTGTATCCTCTTCACTATATCGCTTCAAGTACTCTGGTTTATAACTTTCAAAGAGGCGCTCTAACTTATCTTTCTCTTTTGAATACATAACAATATATTCGTGCTCTACAGCTACATGAACGGAATCATTTCCTCCACCCTTTTTTTTTTCCACACAAAATCAGTTATAAAATTTTGTTCACCAAAAATCTCATCACATAACAACTTTAGTTGTGAATGCTCATTCTCATCTATAGAAATGCATATCACACCATCGTCTTGAAGAAGTCCTTTAGCTACATACAAGCGTGGAAACATAAAGGAAAGCCAAGCACTGTGGCTACTAGAGCCTTTATCATTATATTCAAGAATCCTTTGTGCTTCGGTAATGTCAATACCTGCTAATTCAGATAGTTGTTCTTTGGTAAATTTACGGTCATCATTGTAAACAAAACCATCTGAACCGGTGTTGTAAGGTGGGTCAATGTAGATCATCTTAACCTTCTCGCTATAGGCATTAACCAAATGCTTTAACACCTCAAGGTTATCGCCTTTGATAAGCAAGTTTTTACTATCTTTATGTTGCTCTTGAGCGTTGTGCTCTACATCTGCATGAATCAGAGTTTTAGGTGGTAGGTTCGCCAATAAGCGCGAGTATGATTTACCTAACCAGTTTAAAGAATAGCTCTCTTTTGATAATTCGACTTCATTCGCGTTAATAACTTCAAGCATTCGCTCTTGAATGAAATTACCATCACGATCAAAGCAATTTGGGAAGTGTTTCTTGAGAATAGCAAGCTGTTTGCTATTGGCTGTCTCAACGTTGGAATATACTGTCTCTTCTTTAATGTTCATCTTTGTTCCAAATTCAATGATTTGTGATTAATCGTTGTCTGATTTAGCTGTAATTTTAATAGATGCTTCTGTAAGCCCAATACGCAATAACTCAGCGATAGCACCGTCTAAGCTCTTGAAGATACGAGCCTCATAAGGCTGCCTTGAGCTACTCAGCACAAGCGGCTCACCTTTCCACTCCATACCGTTAAATACGACCTTGTATTCACCTTTGCAACCCACGACTTGCGCATGATCTAGAATGCCACTCTTAACTCTTTCTTTCGCCATAGAGCTAAGAATGCAGTTTCCACCATTTAACCCTGAAATCATTCTGACTCACTCAATAATCGTTTTTGCCACAATATCAAATATCGTAGCAAAACTGTAGTGTTGTATCAGATTTCGACAAATAAGTATTTATGCAAAGTAGGGAAACTTACTACTTCACTGGTAGGGCTTTGGTGAAACTAATAATGGGGCAAAAACGAGTTTGAAACTGCTAACCCAGCAGCTCTTTCAGATAGCTATTCCGCTTGTGAGAGTGACTAGGTGCCTCGGTGATCTGCTTCATATCATCGCTACTACCAACGATATGGATTTCACTTTCAGCTCTCGTGATTGCCGTATAGAGCCATGCTCTATCTACTATTCTTCCATTTTGCAGAGCGATGATGATGCGTGGAAACTGTGACCCTTGAGCTTTATGTAGGGTGATTGCGTAACCCAACTCCATGCAGTCGAGAACGGATTGTGTTATCTCGACCTTTTCACCTGTATCTAGCGTCACTTCACCGTAACTATCACCAGAAGGTTTGGCGTTGGTTAGCATACCAAGTGAGCCGTTCTGAATGCCTTTGTCGTAATGATTCTGCGTAAATAACACCTCATCATTCATGCGAAGTGGCAAAAAGAACTTGTCACCATTAATTTCAAACTCAAGGCTGTCACTGTTTGGGTTGACCGCTTGCTGGATGAGTTTATTGATTTCTGTTACGAGCGCCTTGGTTGGAGCCATGACACGACTGCTTTCAGGAGATTCTTGGTAAAGTTCGCAACAGACTTTGGCAATGTCTGTTTTACTGGTTTCGTGAAAGTGTATTGCACCTGTGCTTAATTGGTCAGGCATCACACCTTGATTGATGAGTTTTGAGTATTCGGGGATACCCGTTGAACCTTCCTGTCTCTTGACGATATCTAGCATGGTATTAGCCACCGTTTTCGCTTCAACGATGTCTGCCAACACCTTGCCGCAGCCGATGGGTGGAAGTTGGTCAGGGTCGCCAGTAAATATCAATCGTACAGAGGGATGAGTGTGATTAACAAGGCGATACATGATCGGTAAGTCAATCATACTGGCTTCATCTATTACCAGTAAATGCTTTGGCTGGTCTGAACTTGGCTCAATAGGCTCTCTACGTAATAACTTAGCGATAGTTGAGGTGATAAAGCCAATTGACTCATGCAAGCGCATAGCGGCTCTGCCACTCAGCGCGACCGCATGTATTTCAAATCCCATTTGATGGTAGGCTCGAAGTGCGGTTCTAAGTACCGTTGTTTTACCTGTGCCAGCTCCGCCCGTAATACAGCTCACGGCGTTATCCAAACACGTTGTCACTGCTTCAATCTGCTTCTTGGTTAGCTCGTATGGTAATTCACCAACCGAAGAGCAATATGCAGAATTTGCAACTTCGTCATAAAGGTTGTTTTGATTAGCTAGTGCTTTAAGTCGTTTGGCAACGACATTTTCCATCAACAACTGGGCAGTTGGATGATAAGAGCCAGTGTCGGGGTTTAGGATGTATTGCGCTTTGTTGTGACCTGCTTTAAACGCTTCCGTCACCAGTTCCTTATCTTTGAGCAATTTGGTTAGGTATGGGCGTAAGCACGCTTGAGTTGTATAGGTGTGGCCTTTCTCAATCTCTTTGCGAATCGCGGTTTCAAGTGCGGCACTTAGTCTGCGGTGATCACAAGCTGTGATCTTAAACTGGTCAAAATTAACCAGTTTATCGACATCCGTAAACGACATCCCAAACCCAATAAGGACATACGGATTTTGTTTAATAGCCTCAATGGACTCTTCTCCATGATGCTTCAATAAGCGCTGCTGAATACTTGCTGGTATCTTGTGTTCGGTCATCCAGTTGCAGTAGGCCAGATTTTTATATTTGGCGTAACCTTCAAATAACGCATTGATAGAATCTTCACTCAGGACACTTCTAAGGCGCTCTCTTGATTCACGAGTGTCTTTTCCAACCGTTGGGTGAAAATCCTTTCCTAACAGTTCCCAGAGTGCTCTAGCTTTACTTTCACCGATACCTTTGAAATCACTTTCTCTGGCAATAAAGCGAATAAGCTGTTCACCCGTTTCTGGCAGGCTGCATTCGATGTGTTCTGGTGATTCATAGGTATGCTGCTGCATCACGTAATCACCCGTTTCCATTTCTTCTATTAAACGATGGCCTTTAACCGACCAGTGTTGGCCGAGGGCTGGTTGAACGGGGATGGCATCTGGATCAGCTTTGATGGTGACGTAATACTTGCCACTGTTAGTTTTGTATGAGTTTTTTTTCAGTGGCACGCCACTGAATATCACCATTTTGGTAGAGCTGTAAGGAATACTCGTGACACGCATTTGGTCTTGATGGAGTGCAACATTCATCGTGGCATGAACCCCATTTCTGACAAGGTTTCATTCAGTTCGCCAAACCGCTCTAGTTTACCTTCCAGCTCTTTAACTTTGGCTTTTAGCTCAATGTTTTCAGCCTCTAAGGTCGATACTCGTTTTGAGTCGAGCAGCTTGCGATTAGCCGTGTTGTCGTATTGCTTTGGTTTGTCAGCATTGCTCTTTGCAGATTCGGTCAGTGGCGGGAGTATACCTTTATCACGCAGTTTGTCTTCTAATGCCTTGAGCGCTTTTCTAAGCGCTGGATTTTGGTTAAGGGCAGACTTGCCGCAACCGACCCCTTTTGCTACTTCGATGCGGTTGAGCTTGCCTTTAAAGGCGATCTGCTTAAAGTCATCATCAGTTGAGTGGCTTGCCATACTTCAAATGCTTCGAGGTTCTGCTGCGCTCTTTGCGGACCGTTCGCCATTAATCATCTACCTCACCTAACAACTTGCGTAGACCTGTCGCAAAGCCTCTAGGGAATATTTCTATGTTGTATTCCATGTCTTTTACTTGGCCAGCTTGTGTGGTTTGCCAGTTATGTTTTTCCATACATTCGTCAGAGATAGCGTAGGCTAAGGCTTTCTTCTCGGATTCGGTCAAGATGCCAGATAGTGAAGGCAAGACTTCAACACTCGGCTCTGCGCTTGCATCAAACTGACGTACAGGACGCTTATCAATGGTAATATTCGCGTGCTGTTTTAGCAGATTAACCTCTTTGCGATAACGGTTGCGCTCGGCAATAATCTGACCAAACAAAGCCCGTACCGCAGTGTCTGGAATACGCTCAAGCAGTTTATTATCCTGTGGAACAGACTTAGAGCGTGAGGTTGGCGATAACGGCTTTTTGGTGGTTGTTTTGCACTTTGCTGCCCATGCTTCAATCAAGGTGCGGTAGTGCTTGTTTTTGGTTGCTCGTAACGCTTCGTAACCTGGGCCACCCTCTGCTGCTGATACTCGCCCCATTTGTGTAATGGAGAAATCACGCTGCCCCGATTCTACATAGGCTTTCAGGATGTCGTTAAGCTTATCTAGGTTTTTTTGGGTTCTTGGCACTTTGTCGTCTTTCAAGTCAGCCAAGATGATATCAATATTAATGTCCATTAACCCTCCAAGAGCGCAGGTTGGGTGAGATTTTCTAAGCGCAAGGACTTATCCGACAGTGCATTCATGCCAGCGTTAAATAGCTTGTGATTAGACAGGTATTCACCCGCTTCGATGTAGCTCGCCACTTTGCGGTAGCCTTCAAGTTTGTCGTCAGGGTCGGCGATTTTTGCCATTTGGCGCAGCATGGCATTGGCGGCAATGAGTTGTTGTTTGTCGTCCATTTCCATGAAAATTGGCTCAAAGCCTTTTTTCATCAGTACTCGACTGAGTTGCATCGAGCGCTTTTGAATAACAGGGTTTTTACGCAGTTCGTCCTGTAAATCAGGGTAAAACTCCGCGTCATCACAAAGCAGCGATAAGTGCAGCAACTCTGAGTCGGTTTCGATAAACTTCAAGGCATGGCTGACATCTTGCTCAGAGCCAACCGCAATCAGTTTATCTTTGGTGTCGTCCTCATTTCTGGCTTCTTCGACACGAATGATTTTGCTGATTAGCTCGAAGCACGCTATCCAGTCTTTGGTGTATTCATCGGCCTCTACTTGTTGCCTTTCATAGCGGCGCTGTAGAACCTGCATGTCATTATGTTTGGTAAAAGGCGCACCTTGCTCTTCACAGAAGAACTGCTCGTCTTTGAGTACTTCTAGCTCACCTTCGATTTCAACCGATAGGTTAGCCGCTTGGTGCGCCTTGTAACTGAGTTGATTAAACTGAGCATTAAGCGCTGGCAGGTATCGCGCCTCAGTAATAAACCAACGGCAACGAATGCAGTTTTCAGGGCCATGCGGTACGCTGTCATAGATGCGATTAACGGGAATACTTGAATCTCTAATCAACTCACCACCGTTCCAGCACCCGCCCAGCGTACTGACTTCATCCGATTTGACGGTGTTGCCTCCGACCAAACATAAGCCAGCTGAACGCTCCTCCCAGCCGATGGGATTACGGTTAACCAGTGCTGCCTGAATACTGTCTTCTTTGTGGTAGACCATTTTGCATTGAATTTGCGCTAGTGAGGCATCTTTGAGGAAGTTGCGCACTGACTGCTTGGCTTTACCCTCAAGCTCCCATTCGGCTTCACTCATTTTTTCCGCCATCACGGACGGGGTGATTTTGTTGTAGTAGATGGTCATTAGGATACGTGAGTGCCCTGCCAGTAGTTTGGATATGGCAGGTAGTGGCAATTGGGTATCCATCGTGTAGGCAGTTATCAGCGATACACGCAAGCTGTGCAGGGGGAAATTTGTGGCAACCTTAGCATTTTCTGGAGTGTCTTCTGGGTAATCCACAACCAGTTTAAGTCGCTCTCCATTATCAAGCGTATTACCTTGCTCAGCAAGCTCGTTTTCCAGTGTTAGCAAGAGTTGATACCAAAGAGGTGCCAGAAGCCACTCCCCCATAAGATGGTTTGTATTTGTCATCTCCTTTCGCTGACGCATCCCGAAAGAGAAAGGCGATTTCACCCATGCTCTCTAACTGCTTGTCTGATTTTCTCGTCCCAATGTGCTTGTAAAGCAATGCAGCACAGTCGGTAGGGTTAGCTATTGGGTTGTATTTCTCTTGCCAGTTACGCAGTTTTTCCAGCCAATATAATACTTCCTCATTCTGCCAAGGGATGATGTAGCCGCGTTCTAGTTCATCTTTATTCTGGTCGGCGGTTTTGTTGGTGTTGATATACAAGCCTGTGGAATATTGCCCTGTCATGGTGTCATGGATACGGCGAAAGATGCCTTTGCCAAAAGGACGCTTTTCGCTACCGAGCGCAAAGTCATGCTTGTCATTGAGCTTCCACTGACCTTGCTCATAGCGCCACGTATCCGCTTCACCGCTGTCTAACATGGACACCTGATAGGTGCGCAGCGGCAGATGCAATTTCATGAAAATGACCATCGCTCTGACAGGTGACCAGATTTGGTGGAGGGTGATTCTTTTACCATTTCTAGTCACTTCTTTGGTGCGCCACACGCAATCGGGGTCGGTTTTATCAATCAAGTCAGGCTCGACCTCGAACCAGTCGCCACTTTGACCTGCTTTGCCTTGCCCTGACTGCTCTTGTGCCCATGCCCAATGCTTGAAATGGCGGTAGTGATAGCTAGGCAGTAACGACTCGCCTTGTGGTAGGTTTTGCTCAATCACCGTCAGTTCCGCTTTATCTGGCAATGGACACAGAATTTGGCGCAGGTCTTGGATGTAACGATACGGAAGTGGGTTACGTACGGTTTCAGTGTGTGAGTCTTGCCTCTTAATTTTGCTCAGCGGATTGCGAACCAGTGGTATTAAGTTGCCGCTATCATCTTCTTCAGATAGATGATGTTCAATGACGTAATTAATGAAGTCACAGGAGTAGTTGATAGATTTTGATACTTCCGCGGGGTCGTTAACAGTTTTTCTCACAGTAGCTTCTAGCTCTTCAGTGGAGCAGATATGGCCATTGTAACCCTTGAAAAACAGACCAATATCAGTTACATAGGGAGCGTACTCTACCAGGTAGGACTCAAAAAAACGGCCCAACGCTTTACGCTTGTGGTCAATTGCCGCATGTTGAATCGCCATCCACTCAGCGGCTAATTCCTGCCATTGCTGCCACTCAGGGCCAAGGGTGGTGAGCATCCATTTAAACGTTAAGTCCGATGCACGTCCGTCATTTTTTCTGCCTTTAGTTCTAGCCATTATTTACCTCGCAATTTGGGGTGCTTACCTGTGAAATACCCTTGCGGGTCAATGTCGTCAAAACCATGCTCGACCAACTCTTTCCAGTCGAGCGCTTTGACTTTGGACTCAGGATTTGCCAGTTGTAGCGTGGCCTTGTTGAGTTCATCGGAGATTTCCTGCTGCCCTTTACCTGTGTAGGGAACTTGAGACTCCAGTGATTTATGGTGCATACATCGTCGTATCACCAACGGGTTAAGTCCTGAACGCTCTAAACGTCTGCCATAGCTATGACGATGACCGTGCGGGCCTAACCCTTCCGATTTGTTTGGCTCTAAGCCAATGCGCCTTAATCCCGCCGCATAGCTTTGGTGAAACGCATTCAAAGTGTATGGGTTTCCAAGGGCGCTGTGATGGAATGAAATGAACGCATAGGGGTGATGGCAGTCAATACTGGCTCGATATTTTAGGTAGCTCTTCCACAGTGACATAAAAACCTTGCCATAATCCGCTGGAAACCACTGAACTTGTATGTAGTTATCTCGATGGTCTACAACTCTTGTTTTCCAGCCAACGTATGCCGTGCCTTTCATTCGTTTGCGTGGTATACGAGCGTATTTTTCTTGTAAATAGGCTTCTCTGGTTTTTGTGCCTGAGCGACTACGCCAACCTTCGGGTGCTTTACCATCGACTTCGTTGTAAATTCGAACTATCGCTTTTTCAGGGTCATACGGATCTTCAAGTACATCAGTCACCCACAGCATAATAGCTTCACTTTCACGCAAACCGCCACCGTGCATCAAGAGCAGCATAAGCTTATCTCTCAGCGCAACTCGTGGATCTTTTGCTCCGCCAATACCATCTTTATAGAATGATTCCCAATGCTTATCTGGGAATGCTAAAGCATCGTCTTCGGCTTTCGTCAATGGAGTGCGTCCTTTCATTGTGCGAGCTTTACGGATGGTTTTGTTAACAGTTTTATCTTCAATATGTCCAAGGAAGTCATTTTGGTTTTTTCGATACCAAGCAGCGTAATTAAGGCGTTGCTCATGAGGTGTGGCATCTCGCAAAGGGTTCATTGGCTCTGCGCCATGCTTGTTAGCCAGCCAATCAGTAAATGCCGTTAATCGATGAATATGTTTATTGACGTTATCAGTTGAGCTTGGCACCCAGTACAAGCCAGAGGGATCTAAACCATCTTCACCGATGGTGCCTGTGTAAAGACGCTTAGCAAAGGTTTGGAATAGCATTTTAGGATCTTCAAATAATCCTTTGTTGGCTTCCATGTAATCCAAGAGCAAAGAAGTGGCTTGTATAAAACCATTCATTAAAGCATTACTAGCACCATCAGCTTCCATCTTTAGCAAGTAATCGGTAACTGAACCAACTTCACCTTGTTCGGTGATCAAGATGGGGAGCTGACTTTTAATGCCAGTATTATCTTCTACGATAGTTGCTTTGACTTTAACCGATGACAAGGTTCATTCCTTTATACACATTAAACATACAATACACTACAATGCTAAAGTTTTTGTTGTCAAATAAAAAGGCAGATTTCTCTGCCTTAATACACAATATACATAGTTCAAGGTACTATATATAACTTTAAAGTGCCTTTTCTTTTTCCTATTTTTCTAGTGCATAAAGACTAATACTGTTGATTAATCTTTATAGAATATCTTTAAAATTACCAATAACCCAACACCTTCCACCAAAGCCCTCCAATATAGAACCAAATTGCAAGGTTAACGACACTCATGACAAATCCTACGCGCCACCACTCTGCTAAAGTGGTATAGTTAGAACCAAAAATCACAGGGGCAGTTCCGGTGCCATAATGGGTTAATGACATCATTAAAGAAGATGAAAATGCAAGCGTTAAAGCTAATAACATGGGGGGTGCACCCAGTGCAATCCCTGCGGCTAAAAAAGCCCCAAACATTGCCGTAATATGGGCTGTGGTACTAGCAAAGAAATAATGCGTATAGACGTAGACTAAAACTAAAATTAGCATCGATAATATCCAGCCAAAACCTAGAGTATCAATGCCGTGACTTACTGCGCCCGCAAGCCAAGAGACTAACCCTAATTTCCCTAAATAAGTCGCCATCATAATTAATGCAGAAAACCACATAATCGTATCCCAAGCACTTTTATGACGTAGCGCTTCATCCCAGGTTAAAACACCCGTAATCAATAAAATTGATAAACCAATAAAAGCCGCTGTTGTGGGATTAATCGCAAAACCAAAGAGCATTTCCGGCACTTCTGCCCACATTAAAAGCAATAGTAGAAAGACTGCTGCGGTAATTTTTTCACTTAAAGAAAATCTGCCAAGCTTCGCTAACTCCCTTTTGGCTAACTGAGGAGCATTAGGCGTTTTCTTAATCTCAGGTGGGCACATTAAATAGATCACAAGGGGCATTACTAATAAAGAGATCATCCCCGGCACTATCGCAGCGATCGCCCAAGCACTCCAACTTAATCTAAAATCAGCCCCTAATCCTTCTGCAATTAAGTTCACAATCATCGGGTTTGGTGCAGTTGCCGTAATAAACATCGCTGAAGTAATCGGGTTTGTATTATAGTTGACAAGCGCTAAAAATCGGCCCATTTTACGAGAAGATGCCGGATCATCAGGCATAGAATCAAAACCTGTGGCTATTGATTTCATTATGGGATGAATAATGCCGCCACCTCTAGCAGTATTACTAGGCGTAACGGGCGCTAAAATTAATTCCGAAAAAGTTAAAGAGTAAGCAATACCTAATGTTCGCTTCCCAAAAAGAGAAATCAGCCAATAACCAATACGAGCCCCTAACCCTGTTTTATTTAAACTAATAGAAATCATCATAGAGATTCCAATGAGCCAAATTAAACTGTTAGAAAACCCACTTAATGCTGCATCTAAAGAGGCCTTCGCATCGCCAGGATGAGTTACTTGTGTCAGAGCAACTGTTGCAATTGCAATAACAGAAATAGCTCCTATGGGAAGCGCTTTACCAATAATCGCGGCAATCGTTCCTATAAAAAGTGCCAATAGTTGCCATGCATTTTGAGATACACCATCAGGTGCCGGAATCACAAACCAAATTAACAATATAATGATGAGCGAAATCATCCCTGGAATCAGCTTCACCGGTTTAAGTCCCATAAAATTATTACCTACCATTTAATGACATTATTTAAATCAACCACATTTCATATATCATCTTATAAATGTGTGTTAGCCCCACTCATACTAGCTTTATCAAATTTATTCCCACATCAGCACAAATGAGAACAAATCTCTAATAATAGAAAGTCTTAATATAGTAGATCATATTTTAAAAATGTCATCTTTCTATGAATATTTGTTTAAATCTCCCCATAGGCTCACTATAAAGAGGCAATATCTCAAGAGAATAAAAACTATAAAAGACTTTATATTTTCAATGGCACCATAAAAAAAAGCCCTTATTTAAGGGCTCTTCATCATCTGCTAGGATCTTTAATTTAAGATCATTGAATCTCTTATTAGAGTGGTGAAACATTCATACTACGACCACTACCAACTAAACGCACACGCTGAGCGGGATGGAATACTGAGATATCTTGCTTTTGAACAACGGCAATTGTTCTACCATCATCTGTTTTAATCTCTAACTCAACAGCTTGTGTTTTTCCCATCTGTTGACCGGCTTTACTTCCCGCCATACCACCAGCGATTGCCCCCACTGCCGTTGTAATATTACGTCCACGGCCACCACCCACAGAATTTCCTAATACGCCACCTAATACAGCACCTGCAATAACGCCTAATTCAGATTCATCATCTTGAATAACCACAGGACGAACATTTAAGACTGTGCCATACGTTACTTCTCTTACTGTTTTTGCTTGATTGCCGGTATAGACATCGCCAGAATAGACGCTTGAGTTTGTACAGCCTGCTAATGTTAATACTGCAAGACCCACTAATGTCATTTTTTTCATTCTTTTACCCTCTTATCAAATTGATACGGAACAGCTTTTTAGATTGATATAAAATCTTCCTATATTTTAAATTATATCAAAGAATCTCTCATTCATACGATTTCATAGTATCTTATACAATAACCGATGAAACAATAACATTATTTACTTCTATATGGCCTATAAAAAGACAACTTTTTTAGAGTCTGTTGAACATTCATAATTTCAACCAAATATAAGCACAGGCTAAAGCAACATTACTGATATAGCTATTTTTCAACTTATCATATCGTGTTGCTATGCCTCTGAAATGCTTTAAAGTTGCAAACATATTCTCGACAACATGCCGAGCTTTATAAATATGCCAGTCCATGTGGGTATTGCCAGATAAGCTGTTTCTTTTATTAGGAATATTAGGGTGAACTCCTTGATGAGATAAGGATTCACTTACTTTTTCAGATATATATCCTCGATCGGCATTTAGTAATTTTGTTTCATTTAAATAAACTTTTTCAATCAGCTCTGGGGCAACTTTGACATCATGAGTTACCCCATCGCTGATTATAAAGTCGAGAGGGTTACCATGAGCATCCACTATAAGATGGATTTTAGTACTATTACCGCCAGCGCTTTTGGCAATAGCTTGAGATTCTAGGCTAGAAGACCTAGCACTACTTTGGTGTGCTCTGATGTGAGTCGCATCGATGGATAGCCATTCCATATCAGGATCTTGAATTAACATTTTGAATATTTTAGAAAACTTATCAAGCTTGGACCATCGCCTAAAAGCTTTAAAAACCGTATTAGGCTTTCCAAAGCATTCGGGAAGATAGCGCCATTGGCAGCCTGTTTTAAGGCGAAATAAAATGCCTGTAAAAATATTTCTTAAATTTGGTTTGTCATAAATATTTAAATCTAGGAGAATAGGCTTTAGCTTCAACCAAAGCTGGTCATTCAGTAACGTTTGGGGCATAGAATAGAGAGTTTGTAATGTTTTTTTGACGATTACATTTTACAACTCTCTATTTTTTATTCCAAATGTTCAACAGACCCTAAATACTCTCAATCTCTTTTTCTTCTAAATAGATCTTCTCTCGGGCACAATCTACGACATCAATTTGATCTAATCGAGGAAATCGGGGAATACCATTTTTCGTAAAGCCATTATGAAAATAGATAATCACAGTGCCAAGCTCAGGGGGCGATTGTCTCATCTCATCTGTTAGCCCAGATCCGACTCTAAATCTCCTAATTTCACCATCAATTACTGTTTCTACCTCTAAAGCCCCCACCATATCAAGATACTTCCCTTTTCCTTGCGTATAACCCCTGACAATCGCGCAACCATCATCGACCTCTTTTACTTTTAACAACGCATCATGGCGAATATAGGGCCGGTAAAGCGCAGCTTCATGATGAAGCATTAATCCCTCACCTCCATTATCAATAATATCCCTTAATAATTGCTCTAAAGCCTCTAGTGTTGGGATTTTTTGTTGATGAACCATTTTAAGATGAGGATTTAGTATAGAAAGCTCATTAATATGCTGTTTCATTACCTCAATACGCTCTGTGAAAGGGGCTTTATTAGCAGGTAGATCAAAGATTTGATAAGTCACTTGATGCCATAAAGGATCTGCCACATCACTACGAGCGATTAATCCTGATAAGGTTTCAAAGGTTTCTCTTCCTAACCAGATCTCCCCATCTAATGGCTCTTTCCCTAAATTTTCAGTAAACCAATCAGGAGCGACAATCGCATATCCTTGCCTTGAGAAAAGTGTTGTCCCATCCCAATATCCTCGAATACCATCGAGCTTTTCACTGACATAATATTCCTCAATGTTTAAAGTAGATTCTTTTTGCGGCGTTAAGCTAATACCATGCTGTAGTGGCATTCCTACTGCGCTACTGATGATCATCAAGAGTAAAAATAGAAATAGCGCCCTTAATAAGGCGCTATTAATCAAATTAAAATCTTGCGATATTCTCTGCTTATCTCTCATCATGCCTCTCCTTTATCTTTAATCTATTACCTAGATATCTTAACTATAGGCTGATGAACAAGGCTTTCGGGAGCTTGATTTTTGAAAAGCGAATAATACGCTAGTGGCAATAATTTTATAATTGTTTATCAATACGGCGAATCGGAATATTTAATAGCAGTAAAATCCCCCCTACAATTACAAGCGCCATAATCACGGTGAAGAAGATATCCGGAAGATCTGCAATTGTATCAGCATGCACATTCCCCCCTACTTTTGAAGCCACTAAGTTTCCAAGTGAAAGCGAAGCAAACCATAATCCCATAATTTGTCCACGAATCATTTTCGGCGCGATCTTCGTCATAATAGATAACCCTACTGGGCTTAAGCAAAGTTCCCCAAAGGTTAAAAATAACATACAAGCAATCATCCATGAAGGAGATGCTAAAGCATCGCCACTAACCACTAATTTACTTGCCGTATAAAGACAGACAAACCCAATTGCCGCAAAAAAGAGCCCAAAGGCAAATTTTGTAATACTGCTTGGCTCAAGATGATAACGATTCATCAATGGCCAAAGTGCTGCAAAAAGTGGAGCAAAGATAATAATAAAGATAGAGTTTACTGATTGGAACCACTCTGTTGGCACTTCAAACCCAAAAATATGACGATCGGTATAACTATCGACAAAAAGGTTCATAGAGGTGGGTTGTTGCTCAAATGCCGACCAGAAAAATGCCGATGCGGTAAAGAGTATTAAACAGATAATTAGCTGAAAACGCTCTTTTCTCGTAAGTTTAGCAAAAAAGAATAATCCTAAGAAATAAGCCCCCACAGAGACCGTTAAAATAACGGTTGTATAAGTTACTATCACAGTCGGAGAGAAAGGAATCAGCCCCACACTAACGCCGATAAACATGACAACAAAAAGCGCTAATGCGGCAAAAACAACTGTTTTAGTACTTTTTGTAATATTTTTTGGGGTTCCCCAAGATTTTTCAATATGCTCCGCATCTGCAAAACGTTCCATAGCCGGCATTGCTTTTGTTCTAAAAATCAGCAGTGCAATTAACATTCCAACGCCGCCCACCGCAAACCCGGCATGCCATCCGAACTGCTTATTGAGTACCCCTCCAATAATTGGCGCTAAGAATGCGCCTAAGTTAATGCCCATATAGAAAATTGAAAAGCCACTATCTCGGCGCTGATCATCCTCTTTATAGAGCATCCCCACAATCACCGAAATACAGGTTTTAAAAAGCCCTGAGCCAATAACAATCAGGATTAATCCAAGATAAAAGAAATGCACAGCAAGCCAAGCGGATAAGGCAATGGAGAGATGTCCTAGCGCTATAATAATCGATCCATACCAAACACTTCGCTCTTGCCCTAGCCAATTATCGGCAATCCATCCTCCTGGTAATGCCGCAAGATAGATAGCCCCTCCAAAAATCCCCACAATTGCTGAAGCGGTTGCAGTATCAATTCCTAACCCATTATTATTGACAGTGGCAACCATAAACAGTATTAAGATCGGGCGAATTCCATAAAAAGAAAATCGCTCCCACATTTCTGTAAAAAAGAGCGAACTCAAAGGTTTTGGATGCCCAAAGAATGCATTATCTTGGGTTTTTACTCTAGCCATAATTATGATACCTTTCTTTAGATTGCGACAGATAATCGATCTTTGTAAAACCATTATCTTAAACTCGCAATGACCTCATTCCATATGAGAATATTGATCAAATGATTGTTTATTATAAAAAATTCATTCCCTATATTTACGCACTCTTTTTAATAGTTCAAATTTAGTTACCCACATTGTTGATTTATTACCCAATCCATTAATTTTATCTTTTATACGAAAATCGTTGAATCGCTCATTTGTACAATTGTTCACGTCTATGCATTTTTTTAGTAATCAAAAAAAAGTGATTCTGTTTTTTAGAATCACTCTATCTTTTTTATAGGTTATTTTCCCTAAATATAGGGTTTTCTACTATTGAATAGGCTCAAAATAATCAATAATGAGCTGCAAGTTTCGATTACCACGCCACTCATTAACATCAAGCTTAAAAGCACAATGAATCTCTTTAACGTTATCGACTAATTGATGGGCTTGGAAAAATGCCATTGCTTCAAAAGTCATCGGACTTTGCGGTTTACGTAGCGTAAATTTAAGGTGTGCTCCTTTTAAAATACGATAATCTAGCACTTCAAAGGCGTCATCAAAAATAGGTTCTGGAAATTGTTGTCCCCATGGATAAGCAAGCTTAATCTCATCGGCAAATCCTAAATTAAAGCCTGTGGCAGGTAGCTCACCATCACTGTAGATCTTTTGGCTAAGCAACTCATCACTATTAGGCGTCATCTCAATAAAACGCGCGATCTCTTCACTCATCGCCTTTTCAAACTTATGTAGATTATCCTCATAAATAGATAATCCCGCCGCCATTGCATGCCCGCCAAATGTCTCGATTAATCCTTGATGATCTCTTGCGACATTACTCATTAAATCCCGCAGATGAATTCCTCGAATAGAACGGCCAGAACCTTTTAAAAGCCCTTCATTATCATAGGCAAAGATAAACGTTGGGCGATAATATTGCTCTTTAATACGAGACGCGACAATCCCTGTGATTCCCTGATGCCAAGACTCATCATAAAGGCAGATTGAAAGCGGTAGATCCTCTTTACTAAGCGTGATATCCGTCAAGATGCTATCAGCGGTTTCTCGCATCTCATGCTCGATAGTTTTTCGCTCTTCGTTCATCGTAAAAAGCTCATTAGCAATGGCTAATGCTTCTTCTGCTTGATCGGTTAATAAGAGCTCAATCCCCACTTGCATATTATCTAAGCGCCCTGCCGCATTTAAAAGCGGGGCAACACCAAAGCCAATATCACTTGTCGAGAGATTTTCGCGCTTACGATTAGAGACTTCAATAAGGGCATGAATACCGGCAATCATTACTCCTTGACGCATTCGCAGTAAACCTTGCTGGGCAATTTTACGATTATTGGCATCTAGTGGTACTAAATCAGAAATCGTCCCTAATGCCACAATATCGAGATACTTCGCTAAATTAGGCGCAGGATATTCTCCAAAATATCCAATCTCCATTAACTTTGCACGAACGCTTAAAAGAAGATAGAAAATCACGCCAACACCAGCAAGTGCTTTACTTGGAAATTGATCCCCCACTAAATTGGGATTAATAATGGCATTTGCATTTGGCAATATCTCTGGCGGCAAATGGTGATCTGTCACAATCACATCAATGCCATTTTCACGCGCTAACTCAACACCATCAACATTAGAAATACCATTATCAACGGTAATCAATAGATCTGGAGGATTGCGCAAAATCTTCTGTACTAAAGATCGAGATAAACCATACCCATCTAAAATACGATGAGGAACAGTATAACGGACATTTAATGCCCCAAACTCCCGTAACACTCTAATAGCTAGCGCAATACTTGTCGCGCCATCTACATCATAATCGCCCACGATCAAAATCTCTTTTTGACTTGTGAGCGCTTTAACAATCATATCGGTTGCAACATCAATATTACTAAGAGAATGATAAGGATATAACCCTCTTAAAGTTAGATCTAACGCAGATTCATCCTCAATGACTCTATTTTTAAGAACCTCTTGCAGCAGCGATGAATGTTGCTCTGCACAAAATTGATGTTGCGGCTTTCGGCGAACAATTTTCATAATTTAAGCCTTTTGAATTAAAAAGGTAAACACACCATCTTCAATCGTAAAGTCTAATAATTGATGATTTGTACGAACGAGATAAGCCTTAAAATCAATCTCAGAATGGGGATCCGTTGCCAATACTCGCAGAATATCCCCACCTTTTGCTTTCATTAAAGCTTGCTTTGTCTTTAAAATCGGCATCGGACAATTTAGCCCTTTCAGATCAATTTCTACGATTGATTGATTGTCGTCTATTAAAGTCATTTTATATCCCTTTTCTACCTAATTCCCTACCAAACATCTCTTTTAATTAACGTTCAATAGTATCTATTTAAAATCAATTTTAAGCGCCCAGTATACGCCAATCTCAGGAAAGCTTCTTCCCATTTATCTTTCATAATAGACTCCGTAAAACGGACTTCTAAAGTCCACGCGACGCTGACATTCTCTTTGAATCTCGTCTTATCATGACTCTTTTGCACCATTATCCATAGAAATCCTACTACTTTATAGCATCAGAAATACACGCATTATTCACCAATGGAGCATTTCACCATGACAAATAAGCCCTTCCTGCGTAAAATTAAAATAATGCTAACTTATTGAAAAAGGAGCCACAATGAATCCTCAGATAACAAATTTTTTTGAGAATATCAAAAAAGGTAATATAGATGCCATAAAAACCGCATTAATAGATGATCCCAAGCTACTACATGCGCAAGATTCTCAAAAAAGAACAACGCTATTAACTGCTGCAATGCACCAACAATATGCGCTCTGTGATTATTTTATTGAAGCAGGTGTTGATCTTAATCTACAAGATAACAGCTGTTTGAACCCTTTTTTGTGGGCTATTATTAATAATGATTTAAAACTTGTAAAACGTCTCATTAAAACAAATAACGTAGATCTTAAACTACTCACAAGATTTGGCGGAAATGGGATCGTTCCTGCTGCTGAAAAGGGACATTTAGAGATCGTTGAGTACCTTTTAACACATACAGATATTAATCCTAATCACACCAATAACTTAGGATGGACAGCGCTCATTGAAGCCATCATTCTCAATGATGGTGGAGAGCGACAACAAAAAATCATTGAGCTTTTACTCAAAAATGGCGCTGATCCCAATATGGTGGATGCTTATGGTAAAACGCCGCTCACTCTTGCGAAAGAAAAAGGTTACTTAGCCATTGCCGAGATACTCCTTAACTATGGTGGCAAATAGCCTAGGGATTCACGAATAAGATCAACCTACATCTTTTTATAGAAATCGCTCTATAAAAAGATGAGATAGCCTCAATAGATATAGTCGATTCGGTTTAAAAAAAACAGCTTAAAAATAAAACAGGACAGCGTATGAATCAAATAAGCTTGCACGATGCCAGATAGAACGATTCTTACACATCTCATCACCGATGTGCCGGCAATAGATTTGGTCACTTTTAAACTGATTTTACCATATCTATAATAGAGTCTAGGGAATCAACCCCGCTTGCATGATACCGGATAGAATGACACTTATGCACCTCATAACCGATGCACTGGCAATCCGGCTCAGTGACTTAACCGATTAAACAATATTATTACGATAGCTGAAAATTAAATGTATCAGAGGGAACGGTATATGCCATGACTATCGCATCTTCTCGCCCATTAATCTTACAAGGATAATAACCTTTTCTTACCCCCACTTGATTAAAACCAATACGATCATATAGGGCTCTTGCTGGCGTATTACCTTCTCGCACTTCCAGAAAAATGGTCGCTAATTGGTGCGTATCCCCCAATTTTAAGACTTCTTCTAACAGATATCGGCCAAGACGCTTCCCATGATGAATAGGATCTACCGTAATATGTAATAGATGTCCTTCATCTAAAATAATTGACACAAAAGCATAACCTATCAGCTGTCCATCCATCAAAAGCTTTAAACGGATCACTTTCTGATTAAACACATCCATCATCTGATCCCGGCTCCATGGAACAGGATATGCTCTCACCTCAATCTCTAAGATCTCATCTAAATCTGCTAAAGTTGCTTCCTCAATTTTTAATAATTGCTGAATATCCACTCTCAATTCTCCTTTTATGCCAACAACGATCTTCGTGTTGCATCACGCTTGCAATCGACGCTCTTTATCCCGCTCACAAAAAATCTGAACCTTTTAAGGCAGATTGATAGTTTGGAGATAAGATAATTGCTGATATTTTTAACGATTAACCTCTAATCATCCCTGATCTCTCTGAAATTTTACCGCTCGATAACTCTAAGCAATGGATTTTATCCCTTTGTTAGAATTAACCGAGCTGTCTTCGGAGAAACTTAAGGTCTTGCCAGAAGTTCGCTTTTAAGCGGGAGTTTTTTGCATAAACTCGCGGAGAATGAGAAATCACCACAGGAACCTCAAAATCATCGATACGAATAAGATGCCTTTCTCGACGAAGCGATTCAAATGGGAGCTCTTTTTGTAATAAAAACTTCACAGAAGTTCGCCCTAATAAGAAGATCATCTCTGGGGAAACTTCTAAAATCTCACGTTTTAAAACTTGAAAACAAGCATGCCATTCTTTATCACTCACATCCCGAAGCTCAGGTGGCCGGCATTTAATAAATGGCGTGATATAGAGCATATCGGGCGATAATCCCACAGCTTTCATCGCTTTAAAGAAAAAGGATTCATCACTACGATCTAAAACATGCCCTTGGAACATCTCTTCCTTTAAGGGGATATCTGTAATAATCATTACACGCGCATTTTGAGATTGCCTTGGTAATGTGACTTGATGTCTACTTTGTGAAAAATCGCAGCCTAAGCAATTTTTAATAGCCTGCGCAAAAGGCTCCGCGAAAATTGAAGCTTGCGCATTATAAGAAAATGCTTTGGCTTCAAAAGCTGATTTAACAGCGATAGATTCTGCAACTTTTGGTGCTACATTGACACGCAATCCATCAGTAACCTCTTGTAACTGCTGACTAAAACGCTCCTTATTAATAGAGAGATTTGCAGCGTAATTAGCACTTTGTAAATCTTCCGCAAGATGCGCAGGCTCTTCTCGGCGAGAAATATCTTTAGAGAGTGCTTCGCTATTAGCGATCATATTTACAGGTGATTGTTGCCCATTTTGTGAAACAACTGATGGAGAAATACCTTTTGCCGCAAGTTTTAAGGCTTTGAGATTTTCTTGAACTTGTGGAAGATCCTCTTGCTGACACCAAGCTTGGATTCCTAGTAGTTTCAAGTACTCTGCTTGCCTAATATCCATCTAAATTTATTCCCTCACAACAATTACTCTATTTAAGCACCAGTTACGGTTATCGTTCAAGATTTATAGTTTTAAAACTTGCTCTAAACACCGCATATCATCACTATCTTTACGGTAAATAACTTTATCTCGATTAATTTTTGTTATCCGTTTCTACAGTATCAGTCTCAACATTATCCGTTGATTCCTCGGCATCTGTACCATTAATCCCCTCTTTATGTGCTTGGCGTTGACTCTTTTCACTCTTAAGCTGATCACGCTTACGATGACGTAATATTGCATAAATTGGGCCAGATAAACCATAGCCAAAGAGTACTAAGAAAATAGCCTCCCCTGGGAATCTAACGATACATACCAGTAATATACTGAGTGTGATCACTACTAAAACCCATACAAAAAATGGCACTGGATTTTGAAAGTGAATGTCTTTAAAACTAAAGAACTTAATATTGGTCACCATCATTAAGCCACTATAAAGTGTTAAAAACAGTGCCCCATAATCTTTTAAAGGCCCCGAAAGTTGTAAACTTTCACCAAACCAGACAAAGCCTACAACAATAGCGGCAGCTGTTGGACTTGGCATTCCCACGAAGAAACGCTTATCAACACTCCCAATTTGCACATTAAATCGTGCTAATCTAAGCGCTGCGCAGGCTAAATAGAGATATGCAACAAACCAAGAGATCCCACCTAAAGAGATTCCCCCAATAAGATTCACAAAATGGCCTTCTTTAAGTGCCCAAAGATAGATAATCAGCGCTGGCGCTATACCAAACGAGATAAGATCTGACAAAGAGTCATACTGCTCACCAAAAGCACTTGAACTATTTGTCATTCTTGCAACACGACCATCTAAGCCATCAAAGATCATCGCCACAAAGACTAAAATAGCAGCTTGCGTGAAGGTTTGTGTCGTATCACCTGAGTGAGATCCATAATAAGCATCTAACGCGGTGAGAATTGCTAAAAATCCACAGAGCATTGCCGCCGTTGTAATTAAGTTCGGCAATACATAGATTGCATTACTTTTTTTCTGTGAAGTTTTACTATTATCTTTCTGATTGATCATATTCTTAAGAAACCTAAAATAAGTAAGAGTACATTATAGCATCCTCCCTTTTTTTATTAAGGATGAACTTCTCTTAAGCCCATATTTTCCTCACAATAATCTGCCTATATTGCTTAAGATGCGCTAAATATCATATTATTCAATAATAAAATTTAGTATGATGCTCCGATAATCATCCGTAATTATGGCCTTAAAAACAGGATAAATAACATAATGACACAAAAAGCGACTATCTCTTTGATTCTAGCAATGGCAGATAATGGCACTATTGGCGATAATAACGCGCTCCCTTGGCATCTTCCAAATGATCTGCGTTTTTTTAAAAATAGCACGCTTGGTAAACCAATTATCATGGGTCGCAAAACCTATGAATCAATTGGTAAACCACTACCCGGTCGCGAAAACATCGTGATTTCTCGCCAACTAAGCCATGATGCGATTCCTGGTTGTAGCATTTTCAATAGCCTACAAGCAGCTATTGATGCCATTAATGAACGTCAAGATACGCCAGAAATCATGATTATGGGCGGTGCGCAGATCTATCAAGAATCCTTACCACTCATGAATCGCCTCTACTTAACCCACGTTCATGCAAATGTAGCAGGAGATACTAAAATGCCCGCTTTTGACTTTACAAATGCGCAATTAATCTTTGAAGAATCTCACCAAAAAGATGAGAAAAATCATTATGATTACACCTTCGAAATCTGGGATTTTCAGTAAACTTTAGATCTCAAAAATCTTTATTCTATGAAACCCCTCCGGCACTTTACCCTCACCCATTAAGAGATTAGCTTTTTTATGACGACTCCCACTGCCCGTTCCCCTAAAAATGGATCACAATATTTTTTCGAAGGCTTTAGTATTATGATGCGCCCAGGTTTGAAGCGCTTTGTATTTATGCCGATAGTCGTTAATATTTTAATCTTAGGATCGGCATTTATCTGGCTCTTTTATCAAGTTGATGGCTGGGTCAATGATCTTTTAAGCTTTTTACCTTCTTGGCTACATTGGTTAAGCTTTGTGCTGTGGCCTTTGATCTTAGCGTCAATCATCTTAATATTTGGTTACTTCTTTAGTACTCTTGCCAATATTATTGCCGCCCCTTTTAACGGAATTCTAGCAGAAAAAGTTGAAGAAGAACTCAGCGGTATTCCTGCAAAAGCACTCCCTTGGAGTGATTTTGTTAAAGATGTTCCTCGCATGATTAATCGAGAACTAATTCGCCTTGGCTACTATCTACCTAGAGTTCTCCTTTTATTGGTGATCTCATTTATTCCTGTGGTTAACATTATCTCCCCACTTCTGTGGTTTCTTTTTGGCTCTTGGATGATGGTCATTCAATATTGTGACTACGCGTTTGATAACCACAAAATCTCCTTTACAGAGATGAAAAACACCCTTGCAAAAGATCGTTTCAGTAATATGCCATTTGGCGCTTTAATCTCTATCATCACGATGGTTCCGCTAGCTAATCTATTGATCATGCCAGCAGCTGTTTGTGGTGGTACTGCAATGTGGGTAGATCGTTATCGTCGTCAATATCCGCATCAATAACGACCCTTAAAAATGTAATAAATCAACAATAACATTCATATTTTCAACAAAATCATTCAAATTTGTGTTTTAAAAAAAACGCATAAAAAAACGCCGGTAAATTACCAGCGTTTTTACAGTTTGATGGAAGTTTTATAAATAAAACCTATCTCTCAAAGATGAACCTACATCTCACCACTTAAGGTTACTAAGATCTTCGATTGTGACTTATCATTAACTAATGCCTCAAAACCATCAGTCACAATCTCTTCTAGTGGGATTTTTTTGGTGATAATGGAGGTGACATCTAATTGCCCTGATCCCATTAAAGCAATGGTTTCTCTAAAGCTTGAAGGGGAATAAGCAATTGAGGAGGTGACTTTAACACCGGTATTAATAAGCTGCATTGGATGCCATGTAATAGGGTTGGCAAAGATAGAAACAATCACGACCATTCCACGCGCTTTTGTCGCGTTAATCGATTGCTCAACAGTTTGCTGAACGCCGGCAACTTCAAAGGTCACATCCGTACCTCTTGGAACAATTTTGCGAATCGCCGCCACAGGATCTTCTTTTCCAGAATTAATGACATGCGTTGCCCCAATAGCTTTCGCCATCTCTAAACGTGACTCAGAAAGATCTAACGCAATCACTTTGGTCGCGCCAGCAGCTTTTGCCGCCGCAATTGTAACTAATCCAATAGGACCTGCGCCAAAGATTGCTACCGTATCACCAAAACGCATGCCGCTCTCTTTAACGGCTTGAACAGCAACTGCTGTTGGCTCAATAAGCGCGGCTGTTTCTAAAGTTAGCGTTTTAGGTAATTCATAAACAGCAGATTCAGGCACATTGACAAAATCAGCAAATCCACCATCGCAATGGAGCCCGATAAAACTAAAGCCATCATAGATGTCATCATATTCACTGCGTTTACCATGCGTTAATGTGGGATTAACAGATACGCGATCCCCTACTTTAAAATTTGTGACTTTACTCCCAACAGCCTCAACAATCCCAGAGAACTCATGCCCCATTGTTAAAGGTGCTTTTCCGCCAGCTAAGAGATCTTCTTTTTCAGTAGGAATAAAGACCGGACCTTCCACATATTCATGCAGATCACTACCGCAAATCCCTGCCCATGCAACTCGTATTGTTACTTCATGATCTTTTAAGGGCTTTAACTCGCGCTCAACCACACGAATATCTTTACTACCATGCCAAACTGCTGCTCTCATAAAATAAAACCTCTCTTATCCTTAAGATTTCAAAATTCATGACCGCCCTTTATCGTCATCTATTACGATTAAATCAGGCTTATCATGCGCTAGAACTTTGAGAAATAACCTTACTGCTTACAAGGTCTATGACTAACTACTACAGCTTCTATTTTACCATATTGATTAGATATAAAATACCAATAGTGATTTTATAATTGTTGATTGTTAAAATTAAATTTAATAATCCTATAAATAATCCTCTAATCTAAATGAGTTACATATCTCTTCCAATACTTTAGTGCTTATAGATACTTTGATCGTTTAAATGAACTATTAAGGAGATCTAATTTATCCTTGCTATCTATTTTCTCTTCAATAAGTTTTAAAAATATCCATAAGGTTAATCATGATATTTAATCAATCTTAAAAATCAGGCATTTTATTTTTTGCAAAACTTAGCTAAACCGATAGAATCAGATAGTCAAGTAAGGAGAGCACAAATGGATGACGTACATCAAGATATCAAAAAAATATTTAGAGATGCCATGGCAACATTAGGTGCCGGCGTCAATATTATTACAACAAATGGTCCTGCCGGAAAATGCGGATTAACGGCAACTGCGGTTGTTTCAATTACAGATTCCCCTCCAACAATGCTTGTATCAATCAATCGCAATAGCGCAACAAATGAGACATTTAAGGCAAACTCACGAATGGCAGTGAATATTTTAAATGCCGATCAACAGCTTGCAGCTGAATATTTTGGAGGAATGCATCCAGTCACGATGGAAGAGCGCTTTGCAAAATTTGACTTTATCGAAGGCAAAGGAAAACTTCCTATTCTTCAAGGCGCAATTGCCAATTTAGAGGGTTCAATCGTGGCTACTCACGAAGTCGGAACACATACTCTTTTTATCTTAGAACTCGATAGTATGCAGATGGCAGATCTTGGCAATGCTTTAATCTACTTTAATCGCGGTTTTCATGAGCTCCCACGCCAGAAAAAAGCGTAGCAGATCGTCTTACTACGCTTTTAACAAAATTATAATACGCTTTAAGGTTTGTTAATCCCAAGGATTAAGCAATTTTTACAACAAAACGTCCCTGAATTTTACCGGCAATCATCTTTTCTGATACCTCGATCACTTGATCGAAATGGATTGTTTTAACACTCTGAGAAATCTCTTCAGATCTGATATTTTCACTCAATAATTGCCATGCCGCTATTCGCTTCTCCTTTGGTGCCATCACGCTATCAACCCCGGCAAGAGTGACATCTCGTAAAATAAATGGCGCCATATTACCGGGAAAATCCATTCCTCTTGCTAATCCACAAGCCGCAACAATCCCGCTATACTTTAATTGTGCGCAAATATTTGCCAAAGGGATCGAGCCTAAAACATCTACGGCAGCTTGGAATCGGGATTTTTGAAGCATCCCTCCCGTTTCATAAAAACTTGCGGCACTTTCAATACGAGTTGCCCCTAAGGATTTAAAAAATACCTCTTCTTCTACTTTAGAGCTTAATGCAACTGCCTCAAATCCCAATTTAGAAAGTAACATCATAGCAACCATACCAACACCGCCCGATGCCCCAGAGACTAATACTTCTCCAGCTTCAGGCTTTATACCATGCTGTAAAAGTCGGTTTACACAAAGAGCAGCGGTATATCCTGCCGTTCCAAATGCCATAACATCAAACATTTGATACGCTTTAGGAACTTTTAGTAAGTTTTTTGCCGGCACATAAGTAAACTCTGCTAATCCCCCAAAATGGTTCTCACTTAATCCTAAACCATTCATAAAGACCTGATCCCCCACTTTTAAAGTAGAATCTGTTGTCTCTACTACTTCCCCTGCAAAATCAATGCCGGGAATCATCGGAAAACGTCTAGCAATCTTTCCTGTATTAGTAATTGCTAAGGCATCTTTATAGTTCAGTGTCGAATAATGTACTTTAACTAGTGTATCTCCCTCTTCTTGCCGTAAAACAGCTTGAGGTATCGATTGTTCGGTGCAGCTAAATCCTTGTTCATCTTGCAAATAAAGGGCTTTAAACATTTTCTCTCCTAAAATATAACATCTTATAATTTTAGGGTAACGTGATCATCTTCGAATGTAAATCTTCTTGTAAATGAACAAAAGTTCACTATGTGAACATTTAAGCCTTTAAAAGTCCCCTTAAACATTAAATATCAATCATTTAGATAAAAAAAAGCCATTTTCAACATAATGTCGAAAATAGCTATAATGACAAGCTTCTTTTTTAATTTGAGGGAATGGAGTACCGCTGTATTTCTCAAAAAAAGTGCTTGCTGCTAGGGAATAGACATAGTGTATCAATCTCTTTTTTCTCTGCCTTGACATAAAACATGTTTTTGCTCGCTTTTTTTATAAATTTATAAATAAATTTCATTAAAAGCGAAAAATATTGTATAGGTAAGTGCTTTTAAATCAATCAGTTTAGTATTGATAACACAATAATCTAACAATAAATTTAAGTTTAGCTCAGTTACATAAAATGCTACATTACAAAGTCCACCTAATAGATAAATCATTCTAATAAATAATCATCATAACTATAAAACGCTCGAGGATATGAGTGATGTTGTCAAAATCTAAAATCTCTAATGCAGCCCTGCTTCTCTCCTCACTGCTTTTAACTATTGGGCGCGGCGCAACACTTCCCTTTATGACAATTTATCTCACACGAGAATATCAGATGGATATTGATGTTGTTGGGGTGGCAATTTCCATCGCCTTAACCGTGGGGATACTGTTTAGTATTGGCTTTGGCATATTAGCCGATAGGGTTGATAAAAAGCGCTGTATGCTCATTGCGATAATAACCTTTATTGCCGGCTTTATTGCAATTCCCTTAATGAATAGCGCCCCCTTTGTTATCCTTTTCTTTGCATTAATTAATTGCTCTTATTCTGTTTTTGCAACTGTATTAAAGGGCTATTTCGCAGATACTTTGCCTGTGCTGATTAAAGCAAAGGTTTTCTCTTTAAATTATACCTTTATCAATATTGGTTGGACGATTGGTCCGCCTATTGGCACTTGGCTCTTAATATATAGTATTAACCTCCCATTTTGGTTGGCTGCTTGTACTGCTTCTCTTCCGATCTTCTTTATTCATCGGTTTGTAGAAAGCACTAAACGTAATACCCATGAAGATGGAAAACCTATCGCCTGGAATCCTTCCGCGATGTTTCATGACCGAGTATTAGCATGGTTTATCATCTCTACCTTTTTAGGCTCTTTAGTATTTGGCTCATTTATTACTTGGATCTCTCAATACGTTATCACCGTTGTTGATAGTGAATTTGCCCAAGCGGTCATTGGGGTCATATTGCCGGTAAATGCTGCGGTTGTCGTTACCTTACAATATGCTGTAGGCAGACGTATTGATCACAAAAATTTAAAATTTCTCATGACTATCGGCACCATATTCTTTGTCGGCGGACTCCTTGGTTTTATGTGGGCAAAAGAGAATCTCTATTTATGGGCTCTAGCGGCTTTCATCTTCACACTAGGTGAGCTTATCTATGCACCAGGAGAATATATGCTCATTGATGGTATTGCCCCAGATGGTATGAAATCAAGTTACTTCTCAGCACAATCTCTTGGCTTATTAGGCGGTGCATTAACCCCGATGATCACAGGATTTGTCTTAACAGAATATCCTCCACAAAGTATTTTCTTACTCTTAATTGGCTTTAGTATCTTAGCTTGGCTGAGTATGTTAAATGGCATGCGCCTTCAACAAAAAAAGCTTAATAACGCTAATGGAATTAAATAAAATTAATATAATAAATCAGGTCTAAAGCCGCCCTATCCGGTATTATGCAAGCTGATTTGATGCATTCTGCATGTTTTACTTATATAGTAATATCAGTTTAAAAATGGCTGGATCAGATTGCCGGCACATTGATTATAAGAAGCACAAGAGCCTTTCCATCCGGCATTGTGCAAGTGGGCTTGATTCACGCTGTACTAAACGGGACTTCTTAAAGTAAATCGACTATAAATAGCGGTAGATCACAAAAAACAAAAAAGCCTTGGCACCGGTTTGAGCTGCAAACGATGCCAAGGCTTTTCTATTTTAAATTCTCAGGAGTCATTTCAAAGAAACATCCCCCACTGAAATGAAAGAGTATTTTAACTTATAAAATCGTTAAATTAGCGTAACTCAATACTAATACTTTACGCCCCGATTTTGAGAACTCAACAATCACGCGAGTACTAGCGCCCGTTCCTTCAAATCCTTGAATGACCCCATCACCAAACTTAGGGTGCTCTACAAATTGCCCAATCTTATAACCATCAATATTATCATCTAATTTTGCCGTATTACGGGTTCTAGCTGCCACTGATTGCGACCCATAACCCCCATAATTACGGCTATTTGTGCCGTAATCACCTAACGTTTGACGAATCTCAACAGCAGGCCCTATCGCTTGGATTAAATGAGGCGGCACATCTCGTAAAAATCGTGAAGGTGGCATTCTTAAGGTTTTTCCATAAATCATGCGCTGCTCAGCCCCTAACATATAGAGAATCTTTTCCGCACGAGTAATTCCCACATAAGCTAATCGGCGCTCCTCTTCGATCCGCCCAATTTCTGTGATTGCTGCATCACTTGGGAACATTCCATCTTCCATTCCTACCAAAAATACAATTGGGAACTCTAATCCTTTTGATGCGTGCAGCGTCATCAACTGGATCGAATCTTCATCTGCTTCAGCTTGCGCATCACTTGAATCTAAAGAGGTTTGCCCCATAAAGGCATCTAACTGCTCATAAGTTGAGAGCGATTTCACATCCACAAGCTCTTCACTAAAGGCAAGCTCGATCTGATCACTCATCATAAAATATTCAGCGGCTGTAATGAGCTCATTGAGGTTATCAATACGATCTTCACCCCGATTTAAGGGCTCTTTTTTGTAATGCGGTTTTAAACCACTTACTTCAATGGCATAGCCAAAGAACTCATCGAGCTTCATCGTTTTCACCTTTTGGCTTAAATCAATAATCTGCTCATAGTAGGCAAGTAAAACATTATGTGCCCTTGTGGAAAGCTGTTGGCTCTCTAATAAAAGATGCATCGAATCCCAAAGGGAAACGCGATTTTGCGCTGCATATTCACGGATAGTCTCAATCGTTGCTTGCCCAATCCCTTTAGGTGGCGTTGTCATACTACGCTCAAGCGAGACATCATCTTGAGGATTTACCACCATTCGAAGGTAAGACATAATATCTTTAATCTCAGCGCGATCAAAGAAGCGCAATCCGCCATAGACGCGATAGGGAATCTGCCCACGAAGGAGTAACTCTTCAAAAAGACGAGATTGTGCGTTCGAGCGATATAAAATCGCAATATCAGATTTGCGATACCCCTCTTTTACTCTCTCTTTGATTGTCTCTACCACAAACCTCGCTTCATCATAACCATCGGTTCCACGATAAGCGATAATCGGCTGCTCTGATTCATTCTCTGTCCAGAGCCTTTTATCTAATCGATCGGCATTTTTTGCAATCACATGGTTCGCTGCTTCTAAAATCGCCTTGGTAGAGCGGTAATTTTGCTCTAAACGAACCGTTGTCACCTCTTCAAAATCTTTATCAAAATTGAGAATATTCTCAATTTTAGCCCCACGCCAGCCATAAATTGATTGATCATCATCACCGACAACAAAAAGATTATGATTTTTACCAGACATTAACTGTAACCAGGCATATTGCACGCTATTAGTATCTTGAAACTCATCTACCAAGACAAATTTAAAGCGCTCTTGATAATGTTTTAAGATCGCAGGATTTGTTCGAAGCATCTCCAGCGTTCTAAGGAGAATCTCTGAAAAATCTACTAACCCAGATTGATCACAGAGCGCTTGATAATCTTTATAGAGCTCAATTAAATTATGCGTGAAAGCATCATTATAAGACTCGATATGCTGCGCACGTCGCCCTTCCTCTTTATGACCATTAATAAAAGAGGCTAAAATTTTTGGCTGATAAAGTTTTTCATCTAAATTACGTGCTCGAATAATTCTTCGGCAAAGACGGGTTTGATCATCACTATCTAAAATCTGAAAATTCTCAACTAACCCAGCTTCTTTATGATGCATACGAAGCATACGGTGACAAAGAGAATGGAAAGTACCAATCCACATGCCACGCACAGAAAACCGAAGCGTATCTTCTAAACGGGTGCGCATCTCAAAAGCTGCTTTATTAGTAAAGGTAACCGCCAAAATGCCAAAAGAGTCAGATTGCTCTGTCTCTAAAAGCCAAGCGATGCGAGAGATCAATACCCGCGTTTTACCAGAACCAGCCCCTGCTAAAACACGGACAGGACCGATAGGTGCGGTGACAGCTTCATATTGACTCTTGTTTAATTTTTCTAAATAACTCATTTATCTTGCCGGAATATTCTATCGTGATATAAAGATGATGGAGGGAGTCGATTCATCAATGCAATCGCTCCAATATATAAAAAGAATGGGCATTCGCTATATGATTTAAAAATAACCCACTATAATAGATAGCGATTATACCTTTTATTGACTTGGAATGAGACAGGAAAAATGATTGATACGAAAACACCAACACGTGAATTGAGCATGACAGTTCTAATGACACCCGATATGGTCAACTTCTCGGGAAACATTCACGGGGGGAATATTCTTAAATTGCTCGATCAGGTAGCATACGCATGCGCTAGCCAATATGCGGGTAGCTATGTTGTAACTCTTTCGGTAGATAAAGTGGTATTTAAACAGCCGATTTATGTACAAGAGTTAGTAACTTTCCATGCCAATGTGAACTACGTTGGACGCACTTCAATGGAAATTGGCGTTCGTGTTGAAGCGAAAAACATCAAAACTCGTGAAGTTCGCCATACCAATAGCTGCTATTTCACCATGGTTGCCATTAACGATAATGGTAAACCAACTGCGGTTCCAAAGCTTGAAATCCGCAATAGAACCGATCAGCGCCGTTTTGATAACGCGGTTCTTCGCCTCAATTCACGCTTAGCATTTGACCAAGCGCAAATTAAAGATGAAGAAGATGAGAATGATGGCTTTAATCAATAAGCTTCAATAAACCTCTATTGATCTAACAATTTAAAATTTGTACCTCAAAGGCAAAACCTTTGAGGTTTTTTTATTTCAATAACCACCATTTCAATTCCTAAATCCAAATAGCATCCAAAACACAACAAAAACATACTAAACATATAACAATTGTTTAAAAAGAATTGTCTTTCTCTATTATTCACGGTATTACTATCTACTGACATCATAAAAAAATGATTAAATTCAACTATCTAATCATGATAAAAGCTATACCAAAGGATAATTTATGCCATTACTACTTAGATCAATTCTCTTAATACTCCTCTCCATCATCTTCTTAACGGGTTGCTTTAATAATAAAGAAGAGGTTAAAACCATTCGTTTTGGAACTTCTTTTGGGCATTTTTCAGATATGGTGCGAGATTCTATTATCCCTGCGCTAGAAGCTGAAGGCTACAAAGCAACTTTAATGGAATTTACGGACGGCATTCAGCTCAATAATGCGTTAAATGAAGGAAGTATTGATGTTAATATCTTCCAGCATGTTCCCTATCTTCGGGGTTATCGTGAACGTAAAGGTCATGAGTTAATTGAAGCTTTTCAAGTTCCTAATGCCCCTTTTGCTATTTATGCAGGACAAAGAACAAGCTTAGACAGTATTGAGCCTAAAGATACGATTATTGTCTCCAATGACCCTAGCAGTTATGGCCGAGCTTTAGTTATTTTAGAGAGTCTTGGCTGGATTAAATTAACTGAAAATATCGATCCTTTAAAAGTCTCTAAAAATGATATTGTGAGTAACCCTCTACAGCTAGAGATTAAAGAACTTCAATCAGATATTTTACCAAGAGCACTTAAAGATGCAGCATTTGGTGCGATTAATGGAGGCGCTGCACTTAATTCTGGTTTAAAAATTGCCGAGAGCTTATCGCTTGAACCCAATGATCTCTATATCAATTGGGGCGTTATTCGAGAGGCAGATCTTAATGAAGACTGGGTACAAGATGTGATCAATGCCTTTCATTCAGAGGCATTTAAAGCTTATAGCTATCAAAATTACCCTGACTACCAATTCCCAAAATCTTGGAGTAAGCCATAAAACTTCCTCTAAAAAGAGGCCGTTTTGTCATATCTACGCCGAAATATTGTGATATTTCGGCGCTATTTTGGCGAATAAAAAAGATTTTTTGCAAGATATGCTAGACATTTTTGTCCTAAATGATGGACAATCCAGCTTTAAAAAAGCCCTAAACTGCATAAAAATTATGCAGAAATAATTCTAAAAATATGCCTTTTAACATAAAAAAATACTTTTTTATAATCTATGAAATGGAAGTAGCCTACCTTAATTTCACCGATAGCCATTGTTATTAAATTTTTGTCAAGTCTAAGGAAGCCCATAAGAATAGGCTATTGAATTAAGTAGTTACTTCCGTATAATCATTAATGTCTAAATAAATAACACACATTTAGGCCGCCAATATGGTAGTTATTCAATTTGAGAAAGTTCGAGTTTTTTTGTGTAATGATTTTGATCATTTTTTCCTCGCTTCTCCCCTCTTATAACCATTGAGGTTATCTGCCAGATTAAAAATTTATTAAATAATGACCCCCTTGAAGGTCACGGACTATTTCGTCTTCAAGAAAAGGAAACTTAATAATATATGGCTGTTATCAGTGTCAAAGATTTGTCTCTTATTTATGGAGCAAACAAAAAACAAGCGGCAACACTTTTAGAACAAGGCGCCTCTAAAGAGGAGATCCTTGAGAAAACTAAAGCAGTGATTGCTGTGAACCAAGCAAATTTCAGTATTAAACAAGGTGAAATATTTGTGGTTATTGGGCTCTCTGGAAGTGGAAAATCTTCACTTTTGAGATGTTTAAATATGCTCAATGTCCCTACAAAAGGCTCTGTCTTTATTGATGATATCGATATCACTAAAGTCTCCAAAAAAGAGCTCATCGATATTCGCCGAGAAAAGATTGGGATGGTATTTCAACATTTTGCACTATTACCCCATAAAACGATCTTAGATAATGTCGCTTTTGGACTGGAGATTAAAAAGCTCTCCGTTGAAGCTCGTCAAGAAAAGGCGCGTGAAGTCCTTAATATGGTAGGGCTTCAAGGCTATGAAGATTCTTACCCGCATCAACTAAGTGGTGGAATGCAGCAACGTGTTGGGATTGCAAGAGCTTTAGCAAATGATTCTGAAATCCTCTTGATGGATGAATCTTTTAGTGCGCTAGACCCATTAATACGCTCACAAATGCAAGATGAGCTGATTGAGATTCAAGAAAAACTCAAGAAAACCATCGTCTTTATCACCCATGACCTAGATGAAGCGCTTAAGCTTGGAGATACGATTGCTATTATGAAAGATGGCGTCATTGTCCAGCAAGATAGTGCTGAGAACATTCTCCTTAACCCTGCTGATGATTATGTCCGCTCGTTTGTGAATGATGTCGATTCAACAAAAGTCATTACGGCTTCTAGATTAATGAAACCTTTTACCGAAAGAATTCATATCGAAAAAGATGGTCCTGCAACAGCCGTTCGCAGAATGGAGCGGGAAAGCCATCATTTCTTACCGGTTGTTTCACGCGGTAATCTCTTCTTAGGATATTTAAGAATTAATACTGCAAGAAAACTCCTTCGTGATAATGCCGAGAGAATCACTCAAGATGATCTTATTAAGATCCCAACGATTGATCAAAATAGCCCCGTATTAGAATCTTTAAGTGATTTTGCAGGCCATACTTATCCGCTTGCTGTTCTTGATGATCGCTTTCGCCCGATTGGCTATCTACGCTACACCAAAGTGGTGGAGATGATGTCAGATGATGAGAATCCCCTTGAAGGTGGAAAAACAAATCACAACTTCAATGTGGATACTGAAAATCAAGAAGTAGGAGCTTAATATGAATATTGAAATAGGAAAATATGTTGAACAATTTGTCGATTGGTTATCGACTGTTGGGCGTCCTTTCTTTGATCAAGTTGCCAATATCATTGGAAGTTCTGTCAAAGGCTTACAATCAGGTTTAAATGCGGTGCCGCCCTTTGTCATGATTATTATCATTACATTACTCGCTTTTTTAGCAATGACGGGCATTCGTCAATTTAAAACCTCGCTTAAAAACTACAAGAAAAGCTTTGGCTTACCGATCTTTGTCATTATTGGCTTACTCCTTGTTTATAGCATGGGTTTTTGGTCACAATTGATTGATACCTTAGTCTTAGTACTTGTTTCAACCATTATTATCTTAATCATTGGTATTCCGCTTGGAATCTTATGTGCTAAAAGCCGTAAGACTGATGCTGTTGTTCGCCCTATTCTCGACTTTATGCAGACAATGCCGGCATTTGTTTACCTCATTCCTGCGATTTTATTCTTCTCTGTTGGGGATGTTCCTGGCGTCCTTGCAACGGTCATCTTCTCACTGCCACCGGCTGTAAGAATGACAACTCTTGGTATTAAAGAGGTGCCTGAAGATATTATCGAAGCATCTTTAGCATTTGGTTGTACAAGCTCGCAAATGCTCTATAAGGTCCAAATTCCCTTAGCAATGCCGACAATCCTAGCAGGTATTAACCAAACGATTATGCTCGCACTTTCTATGGTTGTGATCTGTTCTATGGTAGGCGCTGGCGGTTTAGGAGAGAGCGTTTATGCAAGTATCCAACAAGCTGATATGGCTTTAGGATTTGAAGCAGGTCTTTCTATCGTTATTTTAGCGATTATTTTAGACCGGATCACTCAAGCGATTGGTCGCCAATAACCAATTAGCAATAATTTAAGAGCAATTGTAATGAAGATACGCTCTTTATCAGCGCTCCATTACATGCGCTTATTATAAATAGTGAATAACAATAAAATATAGAGGAAAAAGTCATGAATAAATTATTTAAAACCATTGCAATTGCCGCAATGTCCCTTTTTACGCTTGCAGCGTGTGGCGATGATGATCAAACAAAACCGGTTAAAATTCTCTACCCTAGCTGGGCTGAGGGTGTGGCTATGACTCATTTAGCAGAATATGTCTTAGATAATAAAGGCTATGCTGTTGAAACAACCTTAATTGAGCCAGGACCTCTTTACGCAGCACTATCAAAAGGGGATGCTGATCTTTACTTAGATGCATGGCTCCCCCACACTCATCAAGATTATTGGGAACGCTTTGGCAATAAATTAGAAGTGATTGGCGTTGTCTTTGATGATGCTAGTACGGGACTTGTAGTGCCTGATTATGTAGAGATCGATTCTATTGATGAATTAAACGATAATATCGAGATATTTGATGGCAAAATTTACGGGATTGGCGCTGGCGCTGGTATTCATGGCAATACCATTAAAGCAATTGAAGAATATCCTTTAAATTATGAGCAACTAACCTCGTCAGAGAGCTCAATGATGGCAGAGCTTCGCCGTTCAATTGCCGCTAAAGAACCTGTTCTTATCACAGGCTGGAAGCCTCATTATATGTGGGATCTTTATGACCTTAAAATGTTAAAAGACCCTAAAGAAGTCTATTTAGTAGACCAAATTGAGATCCTTTCACGTCAAGGCTTTAAAGAGGATCATCCTGAAGTTGCCAACTTCTTTAGCCATTTCCAATTCGATTCAGACAAGCTCCATGAGCTTATGGGAATGGTCGGAGAAGATGAGCGCAACCCCAAAGCAGGTGCTCAAAAATTCTATGAAAAATATCAAGCTGAGATTGATAGCTGGTTTCAATAAGTATTAAATCAATGCATTTGAGCCCTTGGTTATCCCCTAGTAAATAACCAAGGGAACTCTAAGAAAATCATAGCTTCTATTAATTATCGATGGTCTTTCAACACAATAACAATAGATATCCGATAGTCATATTAGATAACATGATTGGCTAAAGTGGATAAAACGCCCTGAACTATTATTCACTAAGTAATTCTCGGCAATAGTAAACTACACTCATCACATATTAAGTCTCAAAATTATTGATGAGGCTCAATACTGCAAATATCTGGACTCCTTAACGTGACATTTTGGTTCTATACCATTTTTTGATTAGCTAATAAGCAGCTAGTAAGGAATCCCCTTGTCTTTTTATAGAGATATCTCTTTCTTAAAAAACTCTTAAAAGACCTTTAACATACGAAATCAAAAGGATTATTTTTATAATAATAACGTATGAAACATTTATTAAAAACACTCACAATCACCATTGCAGCACTCTTTTTTGTAGCAGCTTGTGGCAAAGATGATCATCAAAAACCGATTAAAATACTCTACCCTAGCTGGTCTGAAAGTGTGGCATTAATGCATTTAGCAGATGAAGCCCTTACTCAAAATGGCTTTGAAGTTGAAAAAGCACTTGTTGAACCAGGCCCTCTTTTTGCAGCAGTCGCGCAAGGTAGTGCCGACCTTTACCTCACATCATGGCTACCACATACTCATAAAGATTATTGGGAGCGCTTTGGCAAGCAGCTAGATGTTATTGGTATTATTTTTGATGGAGGAGTATCTGGCTTAGCCGTGCCGCAATATGTTGATATTAACTCTATAGAAGAACTTAATGATCATGTAGCGATGTTTGATGGTAAAATTTATGGCGATGGTGCTGGCGCTGGAATTCACGGTTTAACACTTCAAGCCATTGATGATTATGAACTTAATTTTGAGCAAATCGGTTCCTCTGAAGCCTCAATGCTAGCAGAACTTAGACGCGCTATTACCGCAAAAGAACCTGTAATTATTACTAGTTGGAAGCCTCATTATATGTGGGACCTTTATGATATAAAAATGCTAGAAGATCCTAAAGAGATCTATCCTATTGATGAAATTACGATTTTATCCCGTAAAGGATTTAGCGATGATCAACCAGAGGTCACCCATTTTCTGCAAAACTTTAAGCTCGATTCAGATAAACTCCATGAGTTAATTGGTATGGCAAGAAAAGATGAGCGAAATCCTGAGGTCGGCGTAAAAGAGTTTTATCAAAAATATAAAGAAGAGATTGATAGCTGGTTTCAATAATAATTAATCTTCATTATTAACATCAACCTCTTTCAATAATCTCAAAGAGCTCTTAAAATAAGGGCTCTTTTTTATGGTTTTACCACAATCGATAATCGCTAACTTGGCGCTGTTTTGAACATTTATCGCCCAATTTAAGTTACTTAAAACGCCCTTATGTTTCATTAATTTTTGAAATGATAGAAATTTGGTATCATAGCAAAGAAATTAACATTATAAGAATATTGGAGAAGTCATGAGCGCTGATAATAAATTATCCCCAAAAGAATTAGAGTTTGTTCTTCATTGGGGCGAAATGGGAAGCCGTTGGGGCATCAACCGAACGGTGGCCCAAATTCATGCGCTACTTTTTATTCAAGAACAACCAATCTCTGCAGATGCAATTTGTGAATTTTTAGGGATTGCCCGTTCTAATAGTAGCAATAGTATTAAAGAGCTTGAACGTTTAGGATTAGCCAAGCGCTCTCATATCTTAAATGATCGTAAGGATTACTTTGAAACAACGGGAGATGTTTGGGAATTACTTAAAATCATTGCTCGAGAAAGAATCGAACAAGAACTCAAGCCCACAGAAGTAATGCTCACAAACCTGTTGCAAGATCCTGATTTTAAAAATGAGAGAGAAGTCTTTCAAAAACGTGCGAAAGATAGTGTAGATCTCCTTCATTCTCTTATTGGCATTGGTGATCACTTACTAGGGTTTTCAACAACAGGTTTAAAACGCCTCTTTAAAACAAGCTCAGGCTTGATGAAATTCATCTTAGGTGCTCGTAAAGAGGATAAAGCTTAGAATATTGATAGTATAGTAGATTCGGTTTAAGAAATACTATTTAAGATATTAAGGGTACGGAGTGTGTTAAATTAGCCTGCACGATGCCGGATAGAACTATTCTTGCGCTTCTCATAACTGATGCGCCGGCAATCTGACTCAGTCGCTTTTAAACCGATTCTACTATAAAGCCAATTCTATTTTATGTGGCATAGTGATTTCTAAATAAAATAGGGGATCAAAATTTATTAGTTAGCCATCCTCCTAAAATAGATTGACGAACAGTTGGGTCGAATGCTTGCTTGTTTTTTGGCATTACGTGCCTGCAGTTTTAAACCTTTTCGGTTCGCATCTGAATTTAATGCGTAATAGCTATAAAATCGGTTTAAGAAAAGTAAGTCTTAAACCACTGATACAGGATTTTAGAAAGAACGAAATATTCCCGCCTTGCATAAATCTATAAATATATGTATTAAACAATGCTTGCAAGATGCCAAATAGAACATGTTTCTTATTGTTAATAGCGATGCGCCGGCATTTTAATTAGCCTATTTTGAATTTTTTTAGGATTCTTCAAAGCCAAAAGGGATCACATCTTTAATCTCACTGCTTCCTTTCATTGCCATCAATAATCGATCAACGCCAAGCGCAACACCGCTACAAAATGGGACTTGATCTAATACTTCTAATAATAGCTCATCAATCGGCACAGCATCATAACCAATGTTTGTACGCTGAATGTTCTCTGCCATAAAACGTGCCCGCTGCTCTTGACTATTTGTCAGCTCTTCATAACCATTAGCGAGTTCAAGACCTTGCCAATAAGCCTCAAAACGCTTCCCCACAGGATAACCATCAATCGTGACGATTTTAGATAATGATGCCTGACTTGCAGGATAATGATAAAGCATGGTAATTTTTTCAGGATCAAATGCCGGCTCAATAAGATGTGAAACAATAAGATCTAATGCTTCATCTCGATCTCGAAGTTCAAAAGTTAAGGCAATGTTCTGCGCTTGAATTAACGCTACAAGCGCCTCAAGATCCATCTCAAATGGATTCACGCCTAAAATCTTTTTAAAAGCCTCTAAGTAGCTATAAAACTCTACTTCAAGGGCCTTGCCACTCACCAATTTAATCAATGAAATAACTTCTTGCATTAAGCGCTCTAAATCATAATCTAAGCGATACCATTCTAGCATCGTAAATTCAGGATTATGGCGCTTACTGATCTCACCATCACGAAAAACTTTGCCTAAATAGTAACAAGAGCCAGCACCATAGGCGAGTAAACGCTTCATGTGATATTCAGGTGATGTGATCAAGAACATTGAATGCTGGTAGAGTTTGCCTGGGCCATTATAAGGCGTGATAAAGTTTAAAAGCGCAGGATCAGGATTACCAAATTGACTCATAATCGGCGTATCCACTTCAACAACTTTTTCCTCAAAAAAATAGTCCCGGATCGTTCTTAATATCTGCCCACGAAACCATAACTTCTCTTGTAAAGTTTGATTCTGTGTTACTTGCTCTGCCTTCACTGCCATTTTTATTCTCATTTAAAGTGTAAAAAAACGATTTTTTCTCAAATTCATCCATCGTCATATTGCCGTATAGAACAATTATTCTTATTTTTTTGTAAATTACTCCCGGCAATATATGCAAATAGTTGTGAGAGTTTAGTATAACGCAGATCCTCAATCAAGGCTGGTTTTAACCCTATTATAGCGCTCTGATATCCCCCTTTATAATCGTCATTTTCTAAAGGCAATAAGATCCCATATAAGAATGGAAGCACTTACTACTTGCAAATAAGAATAATTGTTATTAGTATATGTAAAAGCATCGTTAATAAGAGGAATTTATCATGTACATTTGTCTTTGCAATGGGATTACCGATAAGGCAATCGTTGAAGCTGTTGAAAACGGCGTTACAACATTTGAAGCACTACAAGCAGAACTTGGTGTCGCAACCGGTTGTGGTTCTTGTGCTGATATTGCTAAAAGTCTACTTCCTGGTGAGGCTTCACCGCTTAGTCAAAACATGCCTATTCCTCAAGCTTATGAATTAAGATAATATCTGTCATCATCAGATTAAATCTCCTAAACTCCACCTTAATCACATAAGCGATGACAAGCAAACAAGTTTGCTTACTCAAAGAATATATAGCTAACATCGATGTTTTAATATGAAAAAGCTCAGAAAATTTAATTTCTGAGCTTTTTTATGGCAATGAATAATCTAAACTCTAACTATCGATATCCATTTTTAATAATACCCCTACATCAAGACAATGCTATTTTTCTAGATGCTTTTGAAGATAAACTTCAAGCCCCATAAGTTCAATATTCTCTTGTTGTGTTTCGATCCAATCGATATATTCTTCACTTTCATCGAGCATTTTCTCTAAAAGATCACGAGATACATAATCTTGAACTTCTTCAAAATGAGTAATAGCGTCTACTAGCGTTGTACGCTTTTGATATTCTCGATCTAAATCACATTTTAATATTTCCGGAACATCTTCTCCGATGAGAAGTTTCCCTAACTCTTGTAAGTTTGGTAAACCTTCTAATAGTAAAATACGTTCAATCACATCATCCGATTCTTTCATATCTTGAATCGATTTTTTATAAATCGGATGACCTAATTTCTCAATGCCCCAATTCTTCAAAATACGTGCATGAAGAAAATATTGGTTAATGGAGATCAAATATTGACCTAATACCTTGTTTAAATGCACTAATACCGTACGCTCTATTTTCATAACTTTCTCCTTCCCTATCTGATTTTTCTAATGATACTTATCAATAACAGAGAAAATTTAAGCTAATTGATTTTGAAGATAGAGTGGAAGTGAGATTGTTTTGATTAAACGAAGCTGTTTCTCTAACCAGTGTGCGTGGTCTTCTTCAGTATCTTTCAACTGAACAACTAACATATCACGAGTAACATAATCTTGTTTCTCTTCACAAAGCGCAATGCCTTTTTTAAGCGCTTCACGCACTGAAAGCTCAAGGTTTAAATCACTTTGTAACATCTCTTCAACGTTTGCACCGATATGAATCTGATCTGGCACCATTTTTGGCGTACCTTCAAGCAATAAGATACGGGCAATAATTTGCTTTGCGTGATCCGTCTCATCATCCATTTCATGAAAAATACGCTCATAGAGTTTCATATAACCCCATTCTTCATACATCGATGAGTGAATAAAATACTGATCTCTTGCCGCTAACTCACCTGCTAAAAGTACGTTTAAGTAATCGATAACTTCTTTATTCCCTATCATAATGAAATTCCTTTATTTTGATTAATGAAGTTTTAATAAAATTGACCAATACATTATAACAATTATCCTAGGCATTACGAATCGAGATTAATCTCTCTAATCAACAGGTTACAAACAAAAATGATTCACAAACACCGATGAGTGATGATCAAGCATAAAATATCTAATAAGCCTGAATAAACAAGGTCTTATAAATCACACCTGTTGATAGATAATAATAACTAACAAATCAGAAGTACTAATTTCTCATAAAAATGCGCAATATTTACGCACTTTATTTAATATATATTATCTTTACCCTCTCCAAGAACGATCAATCGCCTCTCTTAAATCCTCTTTTAAATGATGTTTTTCCTAAAAAGAGGTATCATTTTATTTTAAAATATAACCGACTGTTAATAATGGATTTTAAATATGCGTCAATTTGAAGGTGTTAAGCCACTATTTTCTTATCGCAAATATTGGGCTCACCGTTTTGGAACTGCACCTTTTCTCCCCACAACCCGAGAAGAGATGGATCTTTTAGGTTGGGATAGTTGCGATATTATCTTCATCACAGGTGATAGCTACATTGATCACCCAAGTTTTGGCACGGCGATATTAGGCCGATTACTAGAAGCACAAGGTTTTCGTGTGGGAGTGATCTCTCAACCAAACTGGCGATCTTCAAAAGATTTTGAAAAACTAGGTACACCGAATCTCTATTTTGCCGTCAATTCTGGCAATATGGACTCTATGGTCAATCACTATACCGCTGATCGTAAAGTTCGCCGTAATGATGCTTATACTGCCGGAGATATCAACGGTAAACGCCCAGACAGAGCTGTGATTGTTTATACCCAGAAACTACGTGAAATTGAAGCTTTTAAAAAAACGCCGATTATTATTGGGGGGATAGAAGCCTCCTTACGCCGAGTTGCACATTATGACTACTGGTCTGAAACGATTCGCCGCTCGGTCTTAATAGATAGTGCTGCCGATATGCTTCTCTTTGGTAATGGCGAGCGATCTATCACTGAATTGAGCCATCGTTTAGCATCAGGTGAAACAATTGATCAAATCACCGATATTCGAGGATCATCCATTATTAAAGCGCATCAAAAACATCATTTTGATCGTCATGAATTAGATTCTACGCACTTTGATCATGTGGGTAAAATCGATCCTTATATTAATCCTTATGGGATTTCTGATGCTAAAGAGTGTGAAACCAATGTGGCACTAGAAGCACCGACAAAAGCACAAGCTCAATCAACGCTTAAAAACGAAAATATTAGCCGGACGGATCTGACCATTCGTCTGCCAAGCTTTGATGATGTTTCATCAACGCCGGCACTCTATGCTCATGCTAGTCGTATTTTACATCTAGAAACCAATCCTTTTAATGCACGCCCAATGGTGCAGCAACATGGGGATATTGATGTTTGGATTAACCCGCCCCCCATACCACTTTCAACAGAAGAGATGGATGCTGTTTACGCTCTCCCCTTTGAGCGTGCGCCGCATCCTAGTTATGGAGATGCACATATTGCGGCATGGGAGATGATTAAACACTCCGTTAGTATTATGCGCGGCTGTTTTGGTGGCTGCTCTTTCTGCTCAATTACCGAACATGAAGGGCGTATCATTCAGAGCCGATCTGAGAAATCAGTACTTAACGAAATTGAAGAAATCCGCGACCGCGATCCAGACTTTAAAGGCTATATCTCAGACCTTGGTGGTCCAACAGCCAATATGTATCGCTTAGCTTGTAAAGACCCCAATATTGAAAAGCATTGCCGTAAACTCTCTTGTGTTTATCCTGGCATTTGCCAAAACCTCAATACTAATCATAAACCTCTGATTGATCTTTATCGAAAAGCTCGTGAACTTCAGGGGATTAAGCGGGTTCATATCGCTTCAGGTGTTCGTTATGATTTAGCTGCGCAAGCGCCTGAATATATCAAAGAGCTGGTAACCCATCATGTAGGCGGCTATCTCAAAATTGCGCCAGAACATACAGAAGAGGGACCGCTTTCTAAAATGATGAAGCCATCAATGAAGGCTTATGATGAATTTAAGGTCCTTTTTGAGAAATACTCAAAAGAAGCAGGAAAAGAGCAATATCTCATCCCCTACTTCATCGCAGCACATCCTGGAACTACAGATGAAGATATGCTTAATCTTGCACTTTGGCTAAAAGCGAATGATCTTCGAGCAGATCAGGTTCAAGCCTTTATGCCAACCCCAATGTCTGTTGCAACTGCCATGTATTATTCTGAGCGAAATCCGCTAAAACCTATTCGTAAAGACTCAGAGCAAGTAGGAACTGCTAAAAGCCTAAAACGCCGGCAAATTCATAAAGCGTTCTTACGCTATCATGATCCTAATAACTGGCCACTATTAAGGCAAACGTTACGCTATATGGGAAGAGCTGAACTCATTGGCGCGGGCAAAGAGTGCCTTATCCCTCAAGAGAGCCGACGGGAGCGAGAGCGTGGTCATAGTGGGCGTTCCTCACAATGGACTAACCCGCGAAATAGCCGTAACGATCAGCAAAGCTCCCGAGGTAAGCGCTTTACAACCAATCACCAAGGAATTGCCAGAAATCGTCAATCTAATGAGCGTCATAAACCTTCTTAGGTTTTTAATCTCAAACTTTCATAACTAAAACAAAAGCCCTTAAACGCTCTCTTTAAGGGCTTTTACTATTCAAACTATCAAGGTATAAAAGTATTTAGGATGCTTCTGTTAAATCGACCACTTTGGCATCAGGAGCATTTTTGGCAACAGAGGCGATCCCATTATCTCGTCCTGATTCTGTTTTATAACTTTGACTTGTTCCTATCACTTGCCCATTCGTTGCTTTAAGGTTAAATGAATATTTACCGCTATCTGAGGTTTTTTTCTCATAACGATTTATCTCTGGGGCATTTTTTTGCACCGAAGCAATCCCTTTGTGACAATTAGCTTTGGTGGTATAACCTTCACTACCGAGGATAATCTCCCCATTTCCTGCTTTAAGACGAAAATAGAACTCATTATTTTTTGCTAAAAATATTTCAAATTTACCACTCATAAAAAACCTCCAGGGTTTCCAATTGCATCCATGGTTTTAGCTCAAAATCAGTAAATATGCTTTGCCCATATTTCACTCATTCGCTTAATTTTGATTATAAAATGAAGCCTCTAATAATTCAAATTAAGTCATAATATTTATATAAATGAAAAGCTCTATATAAAATATTCTTTTACCGCTTTAATAAAAGGGCCTTTTTGTATAAAGAGTCATCAGTCGATACCTTTATATATTCATCCTTTTAGGGTCTATACCCATTCATTAATCATAAAAAAACGCCTTATTCTGCATGAGAATAAAGCGTTTTTCTTATCATGTAATCATCAACTCTTTGATAATAAAATCTAATGCTTGTTAAATGCGATTTCCTACAATGAGTCTTCACGCTCTAAAAGAATATTAAGCATTCTGCGAAGTGGCTCTGCTGCGCCCCATAAAAGCTGATCTCCAACCGTAAAGGCATTTAAGAATTCAGGACCCATATTCATTTTACGAAGACGCCCGACAGGAACCGTCATTGTGCCTGAAGTCGCTGCTGGCGTGAGCTCTTGCATCGTAATATCTCGATGATTTGGGACCACTTTAACCCAGCGATTACTCTCTTTAATCATCGCTTCAATATCTGCAAGTGGCACATCCCGATTAAGTTTTAAGGTTAAACCTTGCGAGTGACAACGCATAGCACCAACACGAACACAGGTACCATCAATTGGCACCTGTTTTTCTAACTGAAGCAGCTTATTACTTTCCGCCATTGCTTTCCACTCTTCACGGCTTTGCCCATTTTCAAGCTCAGAGTCAATCCAAGGAATTAAGCTTCCGGCAAGTGGTGCCCCAAAACGAGCCTTTGGATATTGATCTGTTGCAAATGAATCTGTGATCATCTGATCAATCTCTAAAATACTTTTCGCAGGATTATAGAGATCTTTACTTACTAAACCATGAATCGCGCCCATCTGCTCTAAGAGCTCTTTCATATTTTGTGCGCCTGCACCTGATGCTGACTGATAAGTCATTGATGTTGCCCAATCCACCAAGCCCTCTTTAAAAAGAGACCCTAGCGCCATAAGCATTAAGCTTACTGTACAGTTTCCACCAATAAAGTTTTTAACGCCTTTATCAATGCTCTTATCAATAATATCGCGATTTACAGGATCTAAAATAATCATCGCATCATCATTCATACGAAGCGAAGATGCTGCATCAATCCAGTAACCGTCCCAGCCTGTTGCTCGAAGCTTTTCAAAAACCGCAGAAGTATAATCCCCTCCTTGGCAGCTGATAATAATATCTTGTGCGTGAAGTGCATCAATATCAAAAGCATCTTTTAATTTTGGCTCATAAGTGCCGGCAACCACTGGCGCTTCACCGCCAGCATTTGAGGTTGAGAAAAAGGTGGTGTGAATTCCCGCAAAATCATTTTCCGTAATCATTCGATCCATCAAAACAGAACCAACCATTCCACGCCAACCGATTAAACCCAACTTTTTCATGCTCTACCCTTTAAAATATTCTTACAATATTTCGTAATATATGATTTATCGTTACTACCACTTGCCTATATATTCATAGGTCTTTCACTGCTTTCATGCATAAACATACATGAATTTTTAAGTTATCTATTTAAATAGTTTTGAATATGTTATTGATCAAAGCTTATGCTATAAAACAACACCAATATCATGGGTGATCATATCGGTTTTGAATGTTTGTAACTTAAAATAATGGGTAACTACTCGAAGTTACGGTTAAGCCCAATCACGGCTTAACACAACATTTACTGCCTGTTTGAGATCTGTAAAACAGGCAGTATCCTTAGGTATAATTCTTTTAAATCAAAACATTAATATCTATTAACATACAAATATTCAAATCTATCTTTTTAACTTATGCATTAAGCGCTGCTAATACCGCTTCGCCCATCGCTTTACAACCAATAACTTTCTCATCTTTTGTTGCAATATCTTTGGTGCGGAATCCTTGGCTTAAAACAGTCTTTACCGCATTTTCAATTTCATCAGCAATATCATTACGATTAAAGCTATAGCGGAACATCATGCCCACAGATAAAATAGTGGCAAGAGGATTGGCAATATCTTTGCCGGCAATATCAGGTGCTGAACCATGAATTGGCTCATAAAGCCCTTTATTGTTCTCATCCAGTGAAGCTGATGGTAACATTCCGATTGAGCCTGTTAACATTGATGCTTCATCTGAGAGAATATCTCCAAAGATATTCCCCGTTAACATTACGTCAAACTGTTTTGGCGCACGCACTAACTGCATTGCCGCGTTATCGACTAAAAGATGTGTTAATTCTACGTCTGGGTATTCTGCTGCAACTTCCGTCACCACATCACGCCATAATTGCGTGGCTTCTAAAACATTCATTTTATCAATAGAGCAAAGACGCTTGTTACGCTTTTGCGCTGCTTGGAAAGCCACATGAGCAATACGGCGAATTTCTGATTCTGAATAGATCATGGTATTAAAGCCAACACGCTCACCATTACGCTCTTCAATCCCACGAGGCTGACCAAAATAGATATCCCCTGTTAACTCCCGGACAATCATAATATCAAGGCCGGCAACGAGCTCATCTTTCAGGCTTGATGCATGTGAAAGCTCTTTAAATACCTGTGCTGGGCGAAGGTTTGCAAAAAGATTTAACTCTTTACGGATTGCGAGTAACCCTTGCTCTGGACGAATATTTCTTGGCAATAGGTCATATTTAGGCCCTCCCACAGAACCTAAAAGAATCGCATCTGCCGCTTTTGCTTTTTCTAGCGTTTCAGCAGGAAAAGGATGACCTGTTTCATCAACCGCAATACCCCCAATTAAGGCACGATCCACTGAGATATTCAGCGCATGTTTTTTAGCAACAAAATCTAAAACCTTCTCCGCTTGTCCAACAATTTCAGGACCAATACCATCACCCGCTAAGATTAATACTTTCATTTTACAAGAACTCTCCAGATCTCAAGTTCATGAGTAATGTTTAAAGGTTTAACTGCTTTTAACACTACTCGATTATTCTTCTCATACTTCAATTAGTATAAGCCCATCTATCAATATACGAGATCGCATAGTAAAATCCTAGTTGCAATTGGTTAATTTATTACCAATCATCATTTTTTTTAGGACAAAATCAACTATGGGCGCAATATTTAGCAATTTTCAGACTTCTTTTTACGGAAAAAGAAGAGAAAAACCGCTAAAAGCACACAAGCATTTAAAAGGTAACCGACAAATATAGTGTCGTAAGTTCCCGTTAAATCGTAAAGAAGCCCTAAAAGTGTTGGAATAAATGCGGCAAAACAATAGCCCCCAAAGAGCATCATCGCCGTCCAACTCGCAACGGCATTCCCATCATCAACCTCACTAAAGGGCAATAACATCGCGATCGCAAAAAGCCCAGAACTTACTAAGCACCCTAAAATTGCCACAACAATATAAAGGAAGACCACATTATTACCGCTAAAAAGAAGTCCTGTTGCTGCAACAATAACAATAGAGATCGCACTGATACTAGTAAATTTAAGCCCCATTCTAATCACAATAACCGGCACTAAAAAGCCGCCTATTAACCCATTAAAAATAGAGAGATTTAAGAGCGCATTAGCATGAAATGAACTAACGCCCTTCTCAATTAAAAATGGTAAAAGCCAGGCAACATTGGTATAAAAAAGCCCCGATTGCAAGCCAAAACACGCTACTAACATCCACGCTCTTGGCTGATTCCATGGCATTTTGGCTTTTGGCGCACTAAGCGCAGCGCTTTCTCCTTTTTTAAAGAGATAAAATGCCGCCCAGATCCCTGAAATCACCAAAATCGGGAGCGCCCAAAACTCTAATGTCACCGTCCAATCCCAGCCTAAATATTGATTTAAGATTGAACTACTTAAAGAGCCTAAAACTCCACTGATACTAATTCCAAAGGTATAAAATATCATGCCAACATTACTTCGTTTTTTAAAGTAATGTTTAACGTATCCTGACAACAATGGCCCTGCAATGGCAATGCCAATTCCCATTAAAAAAGAGGAGAAAAAGAGCAAAAAACTGCTCTCAAAATAACTTCGAGTCATGGTTGAGATAGCAATTAACAAAAGGCTCATCGTAATAATACGCTCCATTCCAAAGCGATTACTTAAAGGCGCTGCGGCTAATGCAAAAATCCCCATGCATATAATAGGAATCGTCACTAAAAAACTCACCACAGCACTTGATAACTCAAGCCCAATGGCAATATCGTTCATAACAGGTCCAAGCGAGGTTAGGGTTACGCGCAGTGATGAAGCGGCTAAAAAAACCAACCAAAAACAGGCTATTGGCACTGCATATGAGTTCTGCTCTTCCTCTTGACTCATCACCCCTCCCTTACTTTTATTATCTTTATTTTATTTGGCAAATCTTACTCGTATCGCTCAATTCTATAACAACTCAAGGGACTTTTAAATCCATCAAGGCATATCTTGCCAAAACTGACTCTATTTACTTTCCTGATCATCATTAAGAATATTATCGTTACAGACAATTTGGTTTAAAGGATCCTCATTTAAAAGTCAAAAGTACGCCACAAACATCAAACCAACTTGTAAAAGCCTAATAATATGGCTTTTGTACTTCTTACAATCGATGTGCCGGCATTTAAATCAGCCTATTTTGAACCTATTTCACTATAATAATGCCGGATAAATAAAACGCCTTTTGAAACTCTTCAAAAGGCGCTCTAAAATTCAAACTCAAGAAAATAATCTAAGAACAGTTGTTTTTACTAACCACGTCCGGTGTGACCAAAGCCACCTTCACCGCGCTCACTTGCTTCAAACTCATCCACTTGATTAAAAGTTGCTTGCATTACAGGAACAATCACCATCTGCGCCATTCTTTCACCTACTTTTAAGGTGAAATCTTCTTGACTACGATTCCAAAGAGAGACCATTAATTCACCTTGATAGTCGGCATCGATTAATCCCACAAGATTACCGAGAACAATACCGTGCTTTACGCCTAAGCCTGAACGTGGAAGAATCATTGCAGCATAACGAGGATCTTTCAAATAGATGGCAATACCTGTTTTTACAAAAGCAGTTTCGCCTGCTTTAATCACGATATCTTCAGAGAGCATTGCACGAAGATCAAGACCCGCTGAGCCTTCAGTTGCGTAACTTGGAAGAGGAAACTCATTTCCTAAACGAGCATCTAGTACTTTAAAATCAACATTTAACATATCAATCATAAACCTTTATTCAATTGTGATGGCTTGGAATATCTGTATTTTATACCAATAAATAAGCTCATTGATGATAATTTGCTTACTCTTAAAGCAATTAATCAATGAGCTTTTGTCTTATTTGATGATGAGTGCAAGAACTGATTCTCTTGCCCTTTCATCTAATCTATCTTACTTATGATTTTACTGGGCGACGTGCGTTTAAACGATCGTAGTAATATTTATCTAATACGGTTGTCGGCATCTCATATTGACGCACTGATTCATAGCTTGCAGGGGTAATACCGAGCACTTCAAAATCTTGACGATCTGTTACTGAAGGGGTTTTTGAAGCTTTAATCAGATTGCGGCTGTAGGGGAAACGTGGCATGAATCCCCAGAAAAGAGCGATAAAACTTGCAAGCCCATTTGGGAAGCCGATAATCGTACGTTTTCTTGGGGTAATTTCACTGGCGATTTTCTTTGCAATCTCTTTTAGGGTATAACGCTCAGTGCCCGCTAATTCAAATACGGTTTGCTCATGATCTGTTTCAAGCAATTTAACCGTTGCATCCACCACATCATTTACAAATACAGGTTGGATCTCTGCTTTTGCCATGGGTAACAATAAAATTGGCATTGTTCTCACCCAGCGAGCAACGTGATAAGTAAAGGCATCTTCATAGCCTACGACTAATGATGGCGCTACAATCGCTAATTTCATTTGACGATTTTGTGCTAAATCTAAAAGCTCTTTATCACCCTCCCCTTTTGTTGAAAGGAAAGTACTTGAAGAGCCTGCTTTTGCACCAAGCGCACTAAAGTGAATCATCTTTTTAACGCCAAGTTCATCAGCAATTTCAAAAATACGTTTTGGGAAAGCAACGTGCGCTTTAGTTGCACGGCGACGCTTGTTATCTAAAGTCCCAATCATGTTAATGACAAATTCAGAGCCTTGTAAGTGTTCACGTATCAATGCTTCATCTTCTAGCTTACACTCATTCACATACTCAACGCCTGGTAAGCATGATGCACTATTTTGCACATTACGATCACGAGAAAATACAGTTATACGATAGCCATGATGCGATAATGCAGCAGTTAAAAGGGAGCCGATAAAGCCGGTTCCGCCAAAGATACTCACTTTTTTCCTATTCATTTCTGCTCCTGAATATTTGAATTAACTTTAATCTTGTCAGTATAACAAATAAAAATCAGGGTTAGGACTAATTTCGCAAATCTGTTGATGTAGGATCAAAGTTAAAACAATTACTAACCATAAACATGACTAAATTCTATTTAAGATCCTTTTATTTATTTTAAAATCAGATTTCCCATTACCTATCATTAAGGACTAAATTAATCCCACTTTTAAAAAATAGAAATATTTAATAAATATTAAAAGCTTATGACATATCCTAACGCACCATTCGTTATAATGCATCGCACCTCTATATTGAAGGGGAATTGTCTGTTTTTTTCACATTGACAATAGAGTCTGTTGAACATTCATAATTTCAACCAAATATAAGCACAGGCTAAAGCAACATTACTGATATAGCTATTTTTCAACTTATCATATCGTGTTGCTATGCCTCTGAAATGCTTTAAAGTTGCAAACATATTCTCGACAACATGCCGAGCTTTATAAATATGCCAGTCCATGTGGGTATTGCCAGATAAGCTGTTTCTTTTATTAGGAATATTAGGGTGAACTCCTTGATGAGATAAGGATTCACTTACTTTTTCAGATATATATCCTCGATCGGCATTTAGTAATTTTGTTTCATTTAAATAAACTTTTTCAATCAGCTCTGGGGCAACTTTGACATCATGAGTTACCCCATCGCTGATTATAAAGTCGAGAGGGTTACCATGAGCATCCACTATAAGATGGATTTTAGTACTATTACCGCCAGCGCTTTTGGCAATAGCTTGAGATTCTAGGCTAGAAGACCTAGCACTACTTTGGTGTGCTCTGATGTGAGTCGCATCGATGGATAGCCATTCCATATCAGGATCTTGAATTAACATTTTGAATATTTTAGAAAACTTATCAAGCTTGGACCATCGCCTAAAAGCTTTAAAAACCGTATTAGGCTTTCCAAAGCATTCGGGAAGATAGCGCCATTGGCAGCCTGTTTTAAGGCGAAATAAAATGCCTGTAAAAATATTTCTTAAATTTGGTTTGTCATAAATATTTAAATCTAGGAGAATAGGCTTTAGCTTCAACCAAAGCTGGTCATTCAGTAACGTTTGGGGCATAGAATAGAGAGTTTGTAATGTTTTTTTGACGATTACATTTTACAACTCTCTATTTTTTATTCCAAATGTTCAACAGACCCTAAAATCAAGAAATAAATAATTATTATTATTAAAAATCTGTATAACATATAGCATCGATAACCTATACAGATCATATCCCTCTCTTTACTAGGGTTATAAAACCACGCAATAGATGTAATCCATTGCGATTAATGATGAATGCTTATTAAGGATATACGGGTAAAATTAAAAGGACATAATGATGAGAAAGTATTTTGGAACAGATGGAATTCGCGGCAAAGTAGGAGATTTTCCCTTAACCCCTGAGTTCGCATTAAAATTGGGGTTTGCTGCCGGTAAAGTATTAGCGACAACCCCTAATGCAACCGTTCTTATTGGAAAAGATACCCGTCAATCTGGCGATATGCTTGAATCAGCACTATCTGCTGGTTTAACTTATGCTGGGGTAAATGTCGTCCTTGCAGGCGTTTTACCAACACCAGCCATTGCACATTTAACCATGAAGCACCAGATGGTTGCTGGCATTGTTGTCTCTGCCTCTCACAATCCGTTTTACGATAATGGTATTAAGTTCTTTAATCATCTTGGGGAAAAATTGGATGACGCGGTGGAACTCTCTATTGAAAAAGCGATTGATGAACCATTAGTGCTACCTAAAAACGGCGAGCTTGGTACTATTAGCCACCTTCTCACTGCGAGCGATGAGTATGTTGATTTTTGCTATCAAAGTGCTGAAGGTCTCTCACTTACCGGTCAAAAAATTGTTATCGACTGCGCACATGGTGCGACTTATGAAGTTGCCCCTAAGCTCTTTAAGAAACTCGGTGCTACAGTCATTGAAGTGGGCACAGCGCCGACAGGTCTTAATATCAATGACAAAGTTGGCTCGACTTCTCCAGAGGCAATTATTGAGCGTGTTAAGCAAGAAAAAGCCCATTGTGGAATTGCATTTGATGGGGATGGGGATCGTTTATTAATTATTGATGAACATGGCCGGCCTTTTGATGGGGATGATATTCTCTATCTGCTTGCTACCGCTCGTAATGAAAAGGCCGTTGTCGGCACTATTATGAGTAACCTTGGTTTTGAGCTAGCGCTAAAAAAACGTGGGATTGAACTTTTACGTTCTAAAGTGGGTGACCGCTACGTATTAGAGCTTCTCAATGAAAAATCGCTCACTATTGGGGGGGAGAACTCAGGACATATCCTCTGTTTAGATGCGCACTCTACAGGAGATGGCATTATTGCAGCGCTTCAATGCTTACTTACAGTGACAGCGCTCAAACGCTCATTTGGGCAGATCTTAGATGAAATTCCTAAAACAGTGCAAGTCATGCACAACGTTAGAATCACTAAAGAGACAACATGGGATACACCAGAATTAAAAGCAGCAATGGAAGAGATTGAAACAGCACTTGATGGTGAAGGCCGTATTCTTATTCGCCCTTCAGGAACGGAGCCTGTTGTCAGAGTCATGGTTGAGAGCCATGATCATGCACTATCTGAAAAACATACTATTGCCCTTGCGGATATTATTCGTGCATCTGCAGATCAAGCTTAAAACATTAAAGCCTTTAAGCTAATTTAAGGCACTTAAAAAAACAATCAAATGACATGCTAAAAGGGATTCGAAAGTGAATCCCTTTTTTATTGAGGATTTTAGTCGCCCCATCAGCCTAATAATTCCTCTTAGATGATTTTATAATAAAATCGGTTTAAAAGTCACAGAATCAAATTACCGGTACATGAGTTATAAACTGTATCTAAAAATTAAATAAAATCCCACAAGAAATCAATATCATAAGAAATATTTAAAAAATTATAATATGACAAAATCGTGACAATATTTCGTTCTCACGATAATCTGCCTTATGACAATAAGATGACAAAAAAATAGACAGCTTTATGCTTTGTTACACCCTTGTCATAATTACCTCCTAAACTAACGTCTATATTAACCACATTTCTCACTATTATAAGTAGAGTTATTACTATGAAAAAAATCCTCATCGTTGAAGACGAAACACCTATCTCTGAAATGATCGAACATTTTTTATCAAGCGAAGGATTTGACGTTGTTCAAGCTTTCGATGGTTTAGAGGCAAAAGAAGTTTTAGCATCACAAGCAAAAATCGATCTGATTTTACTCGATTGGATGCTCCCTAAAAAGTCGGGGCTTGATCTATTAAAAGAACTTAAATCTAGCCGGAAAAACCGCCATATTCCGATTATCATGTTAAGTGCTCGAGCCGAATTAGATGATCGTCTTGAAGGATTAGACTCTGGTGCTGATGATTATTTACCCAAGCCTTTTGCTATGAAAGAGCTTCTCTCTCGTATTAATTCCCTACTTCGCCGAATTGAAGAGTATGTGGAAGAAGATAAAGAGATTATCGAAATTGCTGGCATTGAATTAGATTTAGACGCTCAGCGCATCACCATTAATGGGGAGCTCATCAATGTCAGCGCTATTGAGTTTCGCTTGCTCGCCTTTTTTATGACGCATGTAGATCGAGTTTATAGCCGAGGAAAGCTCCTTGATCATGTTTGGGGGATGGATAGCTACGTGGATGAGAGAACGGTAGATGTCACTATCGGAAGATTACGTAAAATCTTAGAACCCACCGGTCATCAACGTCTTTTACAAACTGTGCGAGGTGAAGGTTACCGTTTTTCACCACAATAAGATATTCATAAAACACAAGATAGTCACACATTTTTAACCACTGCGTAATAGAGTGCGATGCGCTTCACTATTACATCTTTAACTATATATAACCATTTCATTGCCCTCTTTAAGCAATGACGAAAGAACACAAAACGTTTATCATAAGCAGAAAGCTTGCCTACTACTGGCTTAGTATAAAATGAGGAGTATTCAATTATGTTGGGTCATTTGTCTATTAAGCACTTTTTGATAGAGTTACTCTTAGCATTTGTCCCGGCAATTTTTCTCTCCTTTTTCTTTGGGCATATTTTTCTCTGGCTCTTTATTGCAGTATTACTCTTACTACTCTGGCACTATTGGCAAATTTATCGTCTCTCTCACTGGATTTGGGTAGATCATAATCTCTTTCCTCCAGAAGGAAAAGCTACATGGCTACCAATCTTTCATGGACTACATCGCATGCGTCTTGAAAATCGTAAAGAGCGAAATCGTCTTCTTGATTTTATCCGTTATTTTCGTAAAGGTGCGGAGGCAATGCCTGATGCCACAATTCTCTGCGATAAGGAAGGCCGTCTCAATTGGTGTAATCCACAAGCAGAACAGATGCTTAAATTACGCTGGCCACAAGATGAGAAACAATCAATCTTTAACCTTATTCGTACTCCTGAGATTGTTGAGTATTTTAAAAAAGGGGATTTTTCGCAACCTTTTTTATTAAAACATGATCATCGAGAACTAGAATGCCGCTTCTATTATCCTTATATCGAAAACAATCTTCTTATTATTGCACGAGATGTCACAGATAGAGAGATCGCAGAGCGCACACGACAAATGTTCTTTGCTAACGTCAATCATGAGTTACGAGTGCCGCTTACTGTTTTAAAAGGCTACGTTGAGATGCTTGATGGCAATCTCTCAGATGAAGAAAAATCAAGCTTTACCGGCAAAGCACTATCGCGCATGGATGAACAGATCGAAAGGCTCCATTCTCTAGTCATTCAACTGATGGCATTAACCCGCTTAGAAACGGCGCCTAAAGCTGATAAATTTACGCTCATTAATCTCTCAGAGATTGCTATAACGCTTATTGATGATTACCACAATCATCATCCGGGTAAAGAGACCATAATCACCGCAGAAATTGATCCAAATATCCATATTAATGGGAATAGCGAGCAACTAAAACAGGTTTTTAACAATCTCTTTTATAATGCCATTGAGCATAATCCTGATGATACGCCGGTGCATCTTTCATTAAAAAATAGGGGCAATGAGATTCTTTTCTCCGTCAGCGATAAAGGCAAAGGAATTCCGGCAATTCATTTAAATAAACTCACCGAACGCTTTTATCGTGTCGATTCCTCCCGTAACCGAGATCAATCAGGAGGAAGTGGGCTGGGGCTTGCCATTGTCAAACATGCACTCAATAATCATGACAGTAAATTGATGATTAATAGTAAAGTCGGTGAAGGGACAACTTTCTCCTTTACTTTGAAAAAATTACTTTAAAAAAATATTAAAGCCTTCAAGCATTCTTATCAATATGACTACGCTTCTTACTTTTTGTAAGGGGGAATTTTCTAATCTAATAAATTTACACGCAAAATAAGATAGATAGCCTTTAGAAGAGATGCTTTCTCACATAAAGTTTGTTACGCTAAATAAGAAAACTCATGCTATCTTTCATATTTCTAAGGGATGCAAAATGGCAAATCTCAAGGCTTCCTCCCCATTTACAATCATGGTGCTCGGTGGTTATGGGAATTTTGGCGAACTCATCTCAAGTGCGCTAAGCCCGAAAACAGATCCCCTCAATCAAAATATTAAACTGATTATTGCCGGCAGAAATGGCCAAAAAGCAAAGATTCTCGCAGAGACATTAGACTGTAATTATTGTGAAGTGGATGTTGCAAAAGATGATCTTGCGGCAATTTTCCTTCAACACGGTGTTAATCTTGTGATCTCAACCGTTGGCCCTTTTCAAGGGCAATCCTACCATATTGCGCAATCAGCACTTCAAGCAAATACTCACTATATTGACCTTGCTGATTCTAGAGAATTTGTTGCCGGCATTTCAAGCTTAGATAATGAAGCAAAAGCCCAGCAATGCTTTATCTGCGCTGGTGCTAGTACTGTTCCGGGATTAAGTAGCGCGGTAATCAATCACCACCTTTCCCGATTTTCAGCTCTTGAATCGATTGAAATTTGCCTATCTGCCTCGGAAAAAGTCCCCGGCATTTCAACCCTTTCTGCGGTACTAAGTTACGCTGGTGAAACTTTTACAATGCTCAAAAATAAGCAGCAAACACCTGTTTATGGCTTACAGGATCTAGAACATCGCAAGTTTTATCATCTTCCTAAAAAAAGATGGGTGAGCAATTGTAATGTGCCAGATTTAGAGATTTTTCCTCACAACTACCCTTCTCTTAAAAACCTCTCCTTTAAAGCGGGTGTGGGAATTAGCCTCGTGCAATTTAGCGCAAGTTTTGTGGCATTCCTCCGGCGCTTCAAGCTCTTTCCTCATCCTGTAAAATATGCCGGCGCCTTTTACAAATTAGCGCAAAAATTTGAAAGATTCGGAGATGGTTTAAGCGTAATGCAAGTTCGGCTCATTGGCAAGGATCATCTTGAAAAACCACTAAAAATCAACTGGGAAATCATCGGTTATGACAATGAAGGCCCCAATATCCCCTGCTTTGCATCCATTATCCTTGCAAGAAAATTAGCAAACAATCAGCTACAAGATCGGGGCGCTTTTTCTAGTACTAACCTTATTACGCTTGAAGAGTATTTAGCAGAATTAAAAAGGCTTAATATCAAGACCTTCACCGATATTATCTCCTGATTTCTTATAGTCGATTCAATTGAAAGAAATACTATTTTAAAATTAAACAGAGCATCGTCTAAATCAAATTAACTTAGACGATGCTAGGCACGAGGCTAGATACTTAAAGGCATCCTCATCCTCACTCAAGGAGAGAATATGGCAAAACCACAACTATTTCGCCACTTTTTAGGGGAAGAATCCTATGCCTTGTTACCAAAAGCAATTCAATTCTTTCATGAAAATTCTGACCAAAAATGGCAAGGATATGCAGTGGTTAAAGGAGGTCAAAACATCCTTCTTAAGCTTTTAAGAAAGCTCTCAGGACTGCCTAAAATCTCTAATCATGTCCCAACCACTATTTCGGTTGATCATCACAATGGGCAAGAGATTTGGCAGCGGCAATTTGGTGCTTCTAAATTCACCTCTATTATGGGTTTCTCGAAGGCTCAAAACCTGCTTTATGAAAAAGTTGGCCCTATTCGTTTCTACTTTCAACCAACCGTTCGTGCTTATCCAGAAAGTGATTCAACCATGGCAATTCATTGGGATTTTCAATACGTAACGTTTTTGGGCTGTAAAATTCCTCGCTTTTTATCACCTGTATTTATCGGCCGAGAATCTGTCTCTACTAATGGTATCTATCAATTTAAAGCTTATGTTCGCTTGCCAATTCTTGGCGTATTAGTGGATTATGAAGGGCAACTAACTTTAGCAAAAAAGACAAAAACAGCGGGTGAGCATTAAGAAAGCAATTTGAAATGATATTAATTTTTTAATTCCATTACAATAGACCTATTATCAGCGTTATTGTTCAATAGTAGGATCGTTATGAATGTTGTTATTCTCTTCTCTCACAATTTCCCAGAATTAGTCGATGAGTTTTTTGCAGGTGAGCGCAATGTCCCTGAGATCATTGAGACGGATTATGATATCTCACCGCTGATTTACGATAACAAAGCTGTTGTCACGGATTACAACAACTGGGATTTTGTCTTTCTCAATATTGAGCACTGCTTTAAAGCCAATTTCCAAAAGAAACTTAAAAGCCTCTCTAAAGAAAAACCTATCTATATGTTTGCGATCAATGATACGGCTGAAGCGTTATGGTTTGAGTATCATCACGAAGGAAAACTACTTCGCCAATGGATCTCCGTTGAATACGAAGTCCAAGGCAACATGGGCGAATACCTCAAAGAAGAGCAAACCATCGGCTACCCTTTCATCGACGAAGCTTACGAAGATGTTGGCGAAGAGATGTTCTATGAGTTAATCGAGGAAATCACCACATTTGATGTCACTACGATGATTGATGAAGCTAAAAAGTAAGCTCTTTTAATCGCATACGAGGCATCTGAAATCTTGGTTAATTTATTTGTTAGAAATCGGCGGGTTGTTTACACTTCAGTGTTAAAATAATTTTCTAAAACTTCATAAGGCGTTAAACCATTAATACCCTTATGAGGTTTTACTGTGTTGTAATAGTTCAAAAATCGTTTTAGCTTCTTTTTCCGATCATCTGAACTGATAAACTCCTCCTGATTATGCCACATTTCCATGAGTGTTCGAATGACTCTTTCTGCTTTTCCATTCGTTTGAGGGCAAGCTGGCTTTGTAAACTTTTGATTAATCTTATGTGTTAGACACATTTCGACAAAGGCATGTTCTGATGTACCCTTATACTCACGACCATTATCCGAATAGGTGCATTCTACAGTATAGGGACACTGTTCTAACAGATCCCATCGAAGAAATTCAGCAGCACTAAACTGTGATTTATCAGGATAAATACCGGCATAAAGTTCTCTTGAAAAATCATCAATTCCTACAAATAAATACTCTCTAGTGCGATTTTTAAGATCCCCTTTTAAAAGAGGGAGCCGTTTAGTATCCACATGGACCATCTCGCAGGATAGTTTTTGTTATAACGTTTAGCCCTTTTTTTAAGTTTCTCTTCAATAGATTTTTCAATCTTTGCAAGACGTTTAATGCCATACTTAATTGTTCTATAACGTTCATTTTTACTAGCTAATGGCACAAACAAGTTCAATCTACCTTGTTTTAGTACTTTATAGATCGTAGGTCTGCTTACCATAAAACGCTCAGCTAGATAGGTTACGGTAAATTTTTCTTGATGATGTAATCGCCAAATCTCTTCTCGATGAAACGGCGTTAATTTTGTTTTTCGATGGATATTCATAACAGTATTTTCTCCTAATACTGTAAACAACGCGATAAAATCCTACAATTTATTATTTAAAATAATTTCTAGTAATGAAGAAATGAAAAATAGCTAATTATAATTCAAAACTCCTATCATATTATTAATTTCAAATAAAATAGTTATCACAAAACACTAAAGAGAGCTTTTACAGTTCTCTTTCAAAAGATTTAATCATTCGGGATTAATTTCTTACAATATAGTAAGTTTTCTTCACCATTCAATAATACTTTTTGTTCAAAAAGATAGCCTAATTTATCTGCAACGCGTAGTGATGCAATATTATCAGAGTCTATAAAACAAATGCTTTTCTCAAACCTATTTTGTAAAGTTAACCATGTTAAAGCGGATTGCATTGCTTCAGTGACATACCCTTTTCCTTGATATTCAGGGGCAATCACCCAACCTGCTTCTGGAACGCCTTTTATTGGGATATCAATTGTACGATGAAAATCAGCAAAGCCAAGATCTCCAATGTATTTTCCTGATTCTTTTTCTCGAATTGCCCAATAGCCAAAACCTAAAATTCGCCATAACCCTGCATAAGAGAGCATTCTCATCCATGATTCACGCTCTGTCGAAATCGTTCCACCGATATATTGCACCACAGACTCTTTCGCCCATAAATCTGCTAAAGCAGAAAAATCGTTACATTGATGCCCTGATAAAATTAATCGATCTGTTTCCAATACAGGAATCGTTTGATGATGAATCATGTTATCACATCCTTATTTGTCCAAATTAATCTGCCAGCAAGATTCTAATCTACTCAATTTATCAAGTAATTACACAGCAATACCTTATTGACAAGGTATTTAAATCGATACATCCACAAGCTTAAACTGCTTCACATCAAATAGCCCGTTTGAGGTAAGTTTTAACTCTGGAATTACCGGCAATGTCATAAAGACTAATGTCATTAGCGGATGGAATTCATGAGAAAGATTGAATTTTTCTCGTGCCGTAATAATGAGATGCTCGATAATCTCGGCAACTTCCTCTGCCGTTTGATTCGTCATTAAGCCGCCAATCGGTAGAGATAAATGTGCGAGGACTTCCCCATTTTGAACGAGTGAAAAACCACCACCGATGCTTTCAATATTTTTTACCGCCGCTAACATATCGGCATCATTATCACCGACAACCACGATATTATGGGAATCATGTGCCACCGAAACGGCAATTGCCCCATTTTGAATGCCGTAGCCTTCTAAAATACCCAAACCGATCTTGCCAGAAGCATGGTGACGTTCAATCACTGCGAGTTTATTGAGTGAACCATTATTGCCGGCATGAAAGAGATTATTCTCATCAAGTTTAACGGCAACTTCTAGATTTTTTGTTACAACACTTTTAGGAATCACCCCAATTGCGCGCGCTTTTTCACTACTGAGTTTTAATGCAAAGTTCTCAACCGTAATCGGCGCAATATTAATGGTATTTAGAACATCTTCACAATGGTACTCCGGCAACTCCATGAGCATTTTGCCATCACGAGCCACTTCAACGCCCATTGAGAAAACATGCATAGGTTCGAAGTCTTGGAGATCTTTCACGATTAAAAGATCCGCATCTTTCCCAGGTGCAATAGCACCTTTGTCATAAAGACGGAAGCATTCTGCGCTATTTAAGGTTCCCATTGTGACAGCAAGAAGTGGATCTAAACCATATTCCACAGCTAATCGTAAACTCTTATTAATATGCCCTGTTGTTAAGATATCATCAGGTTCACGGTCATCCGTACAGAAGACGCAACGACGCGCATTTTGCGGCGTGATTGCCGGCAATAAGTTTAAAAGATCCTTACAAGTAGAACCTTCACGGAGTAATATATATTGCCCCATCGTTAAGCGATCTAACATCCCTTCTGTATTACTACATTCATGATCAGTCATCACCCCTGATGCTACATACGCCGTGAGATCTAAACCTTTAACGCCGGGACTATGCCCATCAATCACTCGATGATGACGCTTTGCCATCATAAGCTTATCCATCATGCTATCTGAATGATGAATCACACTTGGGTAATCCATCACTTCGCCAAGTCCTAAAACGCCTTCATCTTGAAAAAGAGGCTCAAGGTCCGATGCTTCTAAGACAGCGCCAGCAGATTCAAACGGCGTTGCCGGCACACAAGAGGGTAATTGAATTTTAACATGAAGCGGGAGATCTCGGCTCGCATCGAGCATATATTGAATGCCTTTCACGCCGCAAACATTCCCAATCTCATGAGGATCGGCAATAATAGTTGTGGTTCCAAAAGGTAGAATCGTTCGCGCAAATTGTGCTGGCGTTAAAGATGAAGATTCAATATGGACATGTCCATCAATTAATCCTGGCATCACGATGCCGCCTTTAGCATCTAATATCTCTTTTGCGTCATAAGCGTGACCAACGCCAACCACTCGACCATTACCGACTGCAACAGGTCCATCTAATAAGCGCTGATTATAGACATCGACCACTTTACAATTAGTGATTAAGAGGTCCACAGCGAGTCGCCCTGCTGCCATATCAATCAATTGATCCAATTCTTTTCGCTCTAGCATTTTCCGCTCCTGCTTTGTGCTATTTTGTTATCGTAATGCCTGATTTTGCACTGTGGCTACCCCCAAGTCAATTTGAATAAATTGATCAAAATACCCAAAGAGGCGATTGCATTAGCATTAATATAAAAAAATCCTCAGAAATTTATCTGAGGATCTCTTGTAGCCCTTTAAAAGCCCTATGATGATGAAATCACCATAATTACTCTTGTAGCATTTTCTCAAATGCATCTACATCAATATAGTTGGTAAATAGCATTAAATCATTCATAACATCGGCATTTTGCATCATCTCAGCCATTGCAACTTCTCCTAAAACAGAGAATGCACTTTGAATCCCTACTTGCCCATGTTGTTGAAACACCACTTTAAATTCTGCAGCACAATCTTTGCCAAGAAGTCGATCAAAAAGAATCCCCATTGTTTGATTAGCCTCTTTTTTCTCACTATCTGTCACATTATTCATAGCGCTTAAAGACGGATGCCCAGACATTCCGACATACATCCATTTAATTAATGCTAAATGATCAGCACCTGTTGTTTTTTCTACTAAACAACCTGAAAAATCCTCAATTGCGTTTGCTTGCGCAAATGTGCCCATCATCATTGCACCTGTAATTGCCACTGCTTGTACTATTTTCTTCATTTTAATATCAATACCTTTTTAATAAAATCAATCATAAGATTCAAAGATCATAACTGATTTAATAAAATATCTAATGTTTCCAATCAAATAATCAATCAATAAAAGGATATTAATAGGGATAAAAAAAGAGTTTATCATTATCGATAAACTCTAAATAACAACTTCAACAACAATACAAAAAAATTTAAATATCGCGAATCTTACCGGCAGTTATAACTGTCTCAACTTTAGTAACTTTAAGATCTTGAATAGGTGTACTGAAAATATCTCGATCTAAAATAATGATATCGGCGTATTTGCCAATCTCAATAGAGCCGAGCTCTTGCTCTCTAAAGGTACTTTTGGCAGCAACCAAAGTGTAAGCTTTTAAAGCTGTTGCAAGTGGGACTCTCTCTTTAGGATTCCATGGATTTCCCTCATAATCATCTCTTGTGACGGCATGATAAACGCCAAGGAAAGGATTGAGCTCAATAATCGGATAATCACTAGCGTAAGGTACAAGAATCCCCTCATCAATGAAGGTTTTACTGTTATAGATATAATCATGCTTGCTATCAATCACACGATCAATATGGGATTCTTTTGGCATCAAAGCAATATGCGCAGGTTGCACAGATGCTTGTACTCCAAGCTTTTTAAGACGTGGTAAATCTAAGGGATCAATCACCTCTAAATGCTCTAATGAGTGACGAGAATCTCGCACTCCATTTTTCTTTTGCGCTGCTTCAAAAAGATCTAAGCCCATTCGCACAGCGCCATCACCAATAGAGTGAAAACGAATCTGGAACTCTTCAGCATCAGCATCAATCACCCACTCTTCTAGCTGCTCGTAGCTATAGCCTGTTTCACCAAAATTACCAGGCGCATCTTTATACTCATCGACCATGAGCGCTGTATGCCCAGTAATGACGCCATCAATAAACTGCTTCACGCCACCAACTTTAAGATAAGGTGATTGAAAACGCTCCCTCATCTCAATTGCCGGCGTTAAATCCCCATTTAGTGGAGGCCAAACATGGATTCGCATCTTTAACTCATCCGCATCATCTAAGGCTTTATAAGTCTCATAGGCATAGAGCGTTTCATGCGCTCGGCTCATAAAGAATTCATTCACAGATGTTACGCCTAAACTTAAAGCATGATCTTGGAACTTTAAGACCATCTCTTTTTTAGTTGCATCAGAGAATTGATAAGCATATTTTCCAACAAGAGAAATTGCTGATTCAATCAAAATACCTGTTGGGTTGCCGGCATCATCTTTCACGATAATGCCGTAATCTGGTGCGATTGTATCTCGATCAATACCGGCAATCTCTAATGCCAAGCTATTGACCCACGCATAATGCCCTTCTGCATGAATTAAGATCGCCGGACGATCTGAAATCACAGCATCAAGATCTTTTGCCGTTGGATAATCTGTATGCCCCCACGCTAAATGATCCCAGCCCATACCAATGAGCCAATCCCCCGTTAAGTAGAGATCTTTATTTTTTGTAAGAATCTCTTGCACTTCTCCTAATGATTTTGCATCACTTAATGCCACGGAGTAATCATCAAATAAAACGCCATGAATTAGATGCATATGGGCATCATGAAATCCTGCCATTACGGTGTGACCTTTAGCATCAAGGATAAGCGTCTCCTCACCAAGGTGCTTGTCAATATCAGTGGCTAACCCCACAGCAATGACTTTGTCGTCCTTAATAGCGATAGCAACATTCTCAGGTTGATCTTGCTTGCCTGTAAATACAGCGCCATTTTTAATTACGATATCTGCAACTACCATTTTTTCCCTTCTTTGTGATGAATGATTATTTTAATGCGGCCATTGTAGGCACAGGTTTTTTAAAGCCTTTTGTTAAAAACAAAAGATAAACAATTCCTAATGAAAACCAGATTGATCCCAGTAGTAGCGAGTGATTATCAAGATTGATGAATAACCAAAAATCTAATAAAGCGCCTATTAAAGGGATGATAAAGAGTAAGACAATCCGCTTAAAGCTCTTATTATTCTCTTTAAAAAAGAGCACAATCACCGAGACATTCACCATAATAAAAGAGATAAAAGCCCCAAAATTGATAAAAGATGCGACCAATCCAAGGCTTAAAAAGATTGCAGAAAAGGAGATCAAACCAATGAGTAAAATATTAAATGTCGGGGTTTTATATTTAGGATGAAGCGATCCAAAAAATTTACGTGGTAATTGCCCATCTCGTCCCATGGCAAATAAGATCCGTGAACCACTTGCTTGTGATGAGAGCGCTGAGCCAATAATACTCATTGCAAAAATAGTTAAAAATACTGCATAAAGCGCATTCCCCCCGACAATTCTGATCACATCGGCGGAAGCTGAATCTAAATCTGGAAAGAGTAGATAATTAGGCCACACTTGATAAGCAAAGTACGAAACGGTAATAAAGAGTGCCCCGCCAATTAAAGTTACTAAAAAGATCGCCTTTGGAATCGTTTTTTCTGGGTCTTTAACCTCTTCAGAAAAAGCAGTCACAGAATCAAATCCTAAAAAAGAGAAACATAAGAGTGAAGCGCCGGCAATAATATATTTAAAAGGATTCTCTACTGAAAAATTAATAATCGGATCCATATTCGCTAATAATCCAGTGCCTAAGCCTGTTCTAAGAGAGTTGATCGACATTACGCAAAAAATCACAGCAAATAAGATAGAAGCAACAACGATAATTAGATTGGCTGTCACCGCAACTTTCACCCCACGAAGATTAATTAAGGTCACTAAAGTTAAGAGCGCAACGATAAAGCCCCATTGTGGAATCATGGGAAAGGCATCATGGAAAAAGATACCAAAAAGCATAAAATTGACCATCGGGATAAAGAGATAATCCATCATAATCGCCCAGCCAACTAAAAAACCTGAACTTGGATTAATCACCTTTTGCACATAACTATAAGCCGATCCTGTCATCGGAAAACGCTTTGCCATCACGCCGTAACTATAGGCGGTAAAGAGCATCACAATAAGCGCTAGGATATAAGACCCCGCGACCATCCCTTTTGATAAGCTAGAAGCGATACCAAAGGTACTAAAAACGGTTGTTAAGGCCATAAACGCAAGGCCAAAAAGAACGACAGACCACAAAGAGAGTGATCTTGCTAAATCATTGTTGGTATTAGAAGGTGTTGCATCGCTTCCCATATCCATTTCTCCATCTATTGATAGTAATGAATGATGACTTTAAGCCATCATTTTTTTATTTAAATGATATTTTTTATGATTACGCTATGAAGTTCATCTCATTTTTTCAAATCATCTTTCGATATCATTTGAGTAATAATATCGATGCGACATTATCTTTTAAAATGTTCATTCAAGCGAGAATCGTGTTCATGATTATTCGCTAAAATCCATATGATTAATAGCTTCATAAAATTCCGGACGGCGATCTCTAAAAACACCCCAACTTATTCGCTTTTTACCAATAGCGGTTAGATCAAACTCATGGGTAATCACCCCTTCTGATACACGATCCATCTCTTTTACTTTTATCCCCTCTTCACTTGAGATAAATGAAGAGCCATAAAAAGTCATTGAAGAGTTTTCCGAAGGTTCATCCTCTTGCCCAATACGATTAGCAGCAATTACCGGCATAATATTTGCCGCAGCATGTCCTCGCATCGTATTTTGCCAGTGAGCCATAGAATCATGGTTTAAGATAGGTTCATTGCCAATTGCGGTTGGGTAAAAGAGAATCTCAGCGCCCATCAGTGCAAGCGATCTTGCAGTTTCAGGGAACCATTGATCCCAGCAAATACCAACACCAATTTTGCCAAACTTTGTCGGAAAAACCTTAAAGCCCGTATCCCCTGGAGAAAAGTAGAATTTCTCTTGATAGCAATGTCCATCAGGAATATGCGTTTTCCGGTAAAGATCGACAATCGAGCCATCGGCATCAATCATCACAAGAGAGTTAAAGAATACATTTCCTGCTCGCTCAAAAAAGCTAAATGGCAACACAACATCTAACTCTTTAGCTAGCTTTTGGAAACGGCGAATATAGCTACTATCATTCACATCTTGCGCTAATTCAAAATAATCATAATTTTGAATCTGCATAAAATATGGTGATTGGAAGAATTCAGGAAGCAATATAATATTCGCGCCTTGACTAGCCGCTTCTCGCACTAATGCTTCCGCCTTTTGTAAATTATCCTCGATATCCCAACTCATTTTCATCTGGACAGCAGATACCCTAACCTTCATAACGGTCAAACCTCCGGTGATTTATTATTGTTTCTTATTATCTTTATATTTTATATTTTTATATATTCGTAATGAGCTTTCTATTTAGAGCTTTCTATTTAGAATTTTCTATACCCATTTCTCAATACACATACACTTCGTATGTCAATTGACATTACCACCAACTTTTAAATGAAGTCAACCAATCCTGCCAAAAAATAATCGCCAAACAACAGTTACAAAAAGCATGGATTAATATTTGATATTATTTATCTTTTTAGATTTTAAACATTTATTGCCGCTCTAAATCTCTGCCTAATTCAAGCTCATAACTTCGGCAGTCAATGATTAAAATAGTTCTTAAAAAATGCGTAATTTATCTCATTTTTGCTTCAAATAGCTTTTTTATAACTTATTTTAAAGACAAACTTTCATCCCTAAAATGAACAGATATTTAAGCTTATCGTGAAATAAGTTTAAGAAAAGCCGTTTATTTAAATGGTGAGCCCAAAATAGAAAAAAAGAATACCGCTATTCCCACTCGCTACAAGATAGACCTTTTTAAGCCGAAGATCCTACCTCTAATCGACTAAAGTTTAAAAATCCCGAAATCAGATTGCCGGCGTATCGGTTAAGAGATGCATAATTTTAAGATCAAAAAAGACCAAAATAAGATTACTTTGGTCTTTTTATAAAACTAATGAATCGAAGTTACCGAGCTTTCTATGATTTTATGATTCCTAGAAACTACGCTAAAAACTGATAGTGCAACTTACAACGCTTTATGATCTCGGTTTTCTAGTAATTCTTGCAGTTTCTCATTCTTTTGAACACGAATATCAACTCCTTTAACGAAGTAGATAATAAACTCACAAATATTTTGACAACGATCGCCAATTCTCTCTAAAGAACGTGCGCAATGCATCGCCGTTAAGATTGAAGGAATCGTGCGCCCATCTTCCATCATATAGGTCATCAATTGACGAATAATATTGTCATATTCACTATCAATTTTATCATCTTCAGGATAGATCGAAAGCACCGCTTCTAAATCCATTCTGGCAAAGGAATCTAAAACCTTTTCAAAGAAAATAAGACTGCGATTTGCAAGTGATTCTAAAGAGACTAAGATAGAAGAGTGATTTTCAGGTAGCGGCGTGAAGGCCATTTTAGCAATGTTTCTAGCTGTATCGGCAATTCTTTCAAGCTCGGCAATTGTTTTAATAATAACAATGAGTAATCGTAAGTCGCTTGCCGTTGGCTGACGCTTAGCAATAATCATAATACAAAGCTCATTGATCTCTACTTCAAGTTCATTAATAATCTCATCACGCTCAATAATTTCGCGTGCTAAGACTTCATCTTGAGTCATCATCGCTTTGATAGAATCACGAATTTGACGCTCTGTTAAGCCACCCATTTCAAGCACTTTGCTCATAGAGCGCTCTAACTCTGCGTTAAATTGTGCTGAGATATGGCTATTGAAATCGAGTTTTTTCATACCTTAAAATCCCTCAAACTTTTATAGAAATTGTCTAACGACAGTAGATTATTAATCCGTTAAATTAACCGTAACGTCCTGTAATATAATCTTCTGTCTGTTTATTATTCGGTTTTGTGAAGATCGTATCGGTATCATCAAATTCAATCAAATCTCCAAGATACATGAAGGCTGTTTTATCAGAACAGCGAGCTGCTTGTTGCATATTATGGGTTACCATCACGATGGTATAATCTTCTTTTAATTCAAAAATTAGCTCTTCAATTTTCCCGGTTGAAATGGGGTCAAGCGCTGAACACGGTTCATCCATCAGTAAGATTTCAGGGCGAATTGCAATTGCTCGAGCGATACTTAAACGCTGCTGCTGCCCGCCTGAGAGGTTTGTCCCATGATCGTGTAGTTTATCTTTTGTTTCACTCCAAAGCGCAGCTTTCGTAAGTGCCCACTCAATACGCGCATCCATATCTGCTCGTGAGAGGTTTTCAAATAATTTCACTCCAAAGGCAATATTGTCATAAATCGACATCGGAAAAGGTGTTGGCTTTTGGAAAACCATGCCAACATTAGCCCGTAACAAAGCCACGTCTTGCTTAGAGGTTAAGATATTTTCATCATTAATAATAATCTCCCCTTCAGCGCGCTGCTCAGGATAGAGTTCAAACATCTTATTAAAGGTACGAAGCAGTGTTGATTTACCGCAACCTGATGGCCCGATAAATGCTGTGACTTGGTTTTCTGGAATATCGAGTGAAATATTATGCAGCGCGTGAAACTTCTGATAATAAAAGTTTAAATCACGCACACTAATCTTAGCCGCATGCTCTTTTTTTACCTCAGGCTGGCGGTTAGCCACTTGTGCAAAGGCATCTTGTGATTCGATATTCTGTCTGTTATCTAAATTCATTCTATATTCCTACTTGAGTTTAGAAATTCTCTCGCAAACCGAGGGAATAAATTCTACTGATAATGTAATAAATCTTTGTAACAAGATGATGACAAACTAGGGTATAAAATCTTTTTTATTCATCAAGATACTGATCTTGATTTTACCTATTTGTCATCATCCTCTCCTATTTTTTATCGCGATGTTTAATCATTTTTACTGTTAGATTTAAAGAACACTCGAACAATAATATTAAGCGCTAAAATCGCCATGGTGATAAAGAATACCCCCGCCCAAGCAAGGGCTTGTAAGTTACTATCTGGCGTCATAGCAAAGTTATAGATTGTCACCGGTAAGCTTGCCATCGGCTCCATCACATTCGTGCTCCAGAACTGATTAGAAAGCGTTGTAAAGAGTAGCGGCGCTGTCTCCCCTGAGATACGTGCAACTGCTAATAAAATCCCTGTCATAATGCCGGAAAGAGAAGATTTTAATGTAATGCGAAGAATAATCTTCCATTTAGGCGTTCCAAGTGCATAAGCTGCTTCCCTTAATGTATTAGGAACTAAAAGGAGCATGTTTTCTGTGGTACGAATCACGATAGGAATCTGAATAAGCGCAAGCGCGATAATCCCTGCTAATGCAGAATAATGCCCCATTCGTACAACCACAACGGTATAGACAAAAAGGCCTATTACAATCGAAGGCGCTGAGAGCAAGATATCGTTAATAAAACGAATAACAGCCGATAATTTCCCCGCAGCATTATATTCCGCTAAATAAACGCCTGCTAAAATCCCCAGCGGCGTTCCAATAACCGTTGCCCAAAGAATTAAAATTCCACTTCCCACTATCGCATTAAGTAAGCCACCGCCCTCACTATTGGGGGGAGGTGTCATCTCGGTAAAAAACTGCAAGGAGATTCCACCCATACCTTTAGTGGCCGTTGTCCATAAAATCCAAATTAACCAGAAAAGCCCAAAAGCCATTGCCGTTAAAGAGAGCGTGATAGCAAATTGATTCACCATTTTCCGGCGTTGTTGCTTCTTGGTTCTGCTGGCAATAATTGCCTTTCTTTCTGCACTATTTTGATTGGTGATACTTGTATTTGAAGCACTCATCTTATGCACGCTCCTGTTTCATAAATACTTTTGAGATCGCAAGGACGATAAAGGTGATAATAAAGAGCAGTAAACCAAGCTCCATTAAGGCAGCTGTATGAAGTTCACTAGATGCTTCGGCAAATTCATTCGCAAGTGATGAAGTAATACTATTGCCAGGTGCAAAAAGGGAGAAGCTATCAAATTGATAAGTATTACCGATCACAAACGTCACAGCCATTGTCTCCCCAAGCGCGCGGCCAAGCCCAAGCATAATACCGCCAAATACCCCTTTCTTAGTGTAAGGGAGAATCACCTTCCAGATCACTTCCCAAGTGGTTGCCCCAAGCCCATAGGCAGATTCCTTCATGATTCTTGGCGTTCTTTCAAACACATCTCGCATGACAGAGGCAATATAAGGGATAATCATAATTGCTAAAATAATTCCGGCACTTAAGATCCCAATTCCAAAGGCATAGCCTGAAAACAGCTCATTTAAAATCGGAATGTTTTCACTCCATTTAATAAGCGGCGCCTGAAAATATTTTGCAAAAAGTGGCGCAAAGACAAAGAGTCCCCACATCCCATAAACAATACTAGGAATTGCAGCGAGTAATTCAATGGCAACGCCAATAGGACGGCGAAGCCAAGGCGGCGCTAGCTCTGTTAAAAAGATTGCAATCCCAAAGCTCACAGGTACAGCAATTAAAAGTGCGATAAAAGAGGTAACAATCGTGCCATAGATTGGAACTAAAGCCCCGAACTGATCCATCGGCGCATCCCACTCTTTCTCCCAAAGAAAACGTAGCCCAAACTCTTTAATACTTGGCATCGAAGCGATAATCAGCGAAATCATAATGCCGGAGAGAAGGATCAAGACAAAGATTGCCGCTGATTTAACGCTAAAAGCAAAGATCTTATCAGGAATCGGTGATTGTGGATTTTTAATACTTTTCATTAAATCTCTTCTTAAAGTAAAGTGATTGAAGGAGATGTTCTGAGTAACATATTTTTGTCTATTGAATAAACAATTTTCTCTATCATTTTTATGCCGAAAACCCAACCGAGAGAATCTGGCTCAACGATTGGGTTTTACATTTGATTAAACTCTTAAAAGAGTCGCATCTTATTTGATCTCAAGCTCTTTATCTAAAGTCTCTTGAATGATCTCTACAACATTTGCTGGTAATGGCGCATAATCAAGTCCTGTTACAATCTCTTGACCTTTTGCCCCGTAACCCCAGTTAAAGAAGTTTACGATCTCTTTTGCAATTACTGGTTTTGATTGCTCTTTGTGAAGCAAGATAAAGGTTGTTGCCGCTAATGGCCATGCGTTTGCACCTGGCTTATCTGTCATATCTTGTACAAATGATTCTTTCCAGTTGACCTCTTTAGCAGCTGCGCTAAATGAATCGATACTTGGGCTTACAACCTCACCATCTTTAGAAACTAATTTGGTGTAGCTTAAGTTATTTTGCTTTGCATAAGCATATTCAACATAACCAATTGAACCTTCAATTCGTTGAACAAATGCTGTCACCCCATCATTACCTTTACCACCAATTCCAATTGGCCAGTTCACCGTTGAACCGCTACCTACATTGTTTTTCCACTCATCATTCACTTTTGCAAGATAACCTGTGAAGATAAATGATGTTCCCGAACCATCTGCACGGCGAACTACTGAAATGGCTTGATCAGGAAGTTTTAAACCTGGGTTTAATGCTGCAATTGCTGGATCGTTCCACTTTTTGATTTTACCTAAGTAGATATCGCCTAAAGTTTTACCATCAAGCACTAACTCATTAGTTTTAATTCCCTCAACATTCACCGCAAGTACCACACCACCAATAAGTGTTGGGAACTGGATTAAACCTTTCTCTTTTAACTGCTCTTCTGATAAAGGCGCATCTGATGCCCCGAAATCTACTGTTTTAGCATCAATTTGCTTAATTCCTGCAGATGACCCGATCGATTGATAGTTGATACGATTACCCGTCTCTTTAGCGTATTCTGCTGCCCATTTTGCGTAAACTGGAGCTGGGAATGATGCGCCTGCGCCCGTAACTGTCACAGGATCCTTTGCCACTGCGCCTGTTGTGCTGACTGCTAAACCAAATGCAACTGCTGTGGTTAATTTTGCGATTCTGCTAGTTAATGTTTTCATTATAGAAACTCTCCTAAGTGTACAAAGTTAAAATCTATTTAAAGTTTATGATTTAAGGAGACGGGGCTGAATTTGTTTTGCTTCATTCCCGCGACTGAAACTAGTATATAAATCGATTATGACAAAGATGTAACAAAGGAGAAATATTCTATGAAATCATCGAGCAAAATCTATCTTCACATGCTTAGATATTCAGTTCAACATTATCTAAAAGCCGTGTTTTACCCACTTTAGCGGCAACTAAGATTACTAAATCTTTATCTTGCGCTAATGCTTTTTTGAGTGTTTTTTGTGCTCTAATCGTTAAATAATCGACAATAAAACCACCTGCTTGTAACAAAGCTGTCATCTTTACTTCTAGCGCTTGATAGCTATTTGTGACAATCTTTTGATCTTTTGAGAGCCCTTCAATCTCTGATTTCATCGCTAATAACGTTTGCGATAGCAGTAATGCTTGTGCTCTCTCTTTATTAGAGAGATAACCATTACGACTTGAAAGTGCTAAACCTTCATCGGCTCTTTCAATCGCCACAGGAATAATTTTAATATCAAAATTTAAAGCACTGACCATAGATTCAATGACGCGTAGTTGCTGATAATCCTTTTTACCAAAGCAGGCATAAGTCGGCTCTACAATATTAAAAAACTTGGCAACAACTGTCGCAACTCCTTCAAAATGCCCAGGACGATCTTTTCCGCAAAGATCTGCAATGAGTGATTGAGGCGGCTGAATTATAAAGGGATCATCTTCATATAAAATCTCTGCTGTGGGTAAAAATAGTGCTGAAACGCCGGCATCAATGAGCTTTTCCATATCAGCATCTAAAGTTCTTGGATAACTATCAAGATCTTCTCCTTCACCAAACTGAAGGGGATTGACAAAGATCGACACAATAACGTTTTTAGAGGCTTCTTGTGCGCGTTTAACTAACGATAAATGCCCGGCATGGAGATTCCCCATAGTCGGCACAAATGCAACTTCTTGGTGCAATGCTCGCCAGCTACGAACATCTTCAATACTTTTTAAAATTTCCAAAACAACATCCTTTTATAGTTTTCTAAGAAACTTTCCTATCTTCAAACAATGCCTATTAAAATCAGCCTTAAAACTTGTACTCAAAGAGCAAAGCTAAGACTTAAAATTGAGCCATACCACCTTTCAATAGAATCTTAAAAAAACCTAAGCCCATATTCCACTGCTAGTAAACGTGCAAATAGGAAAACACTATTTTGATCCTCATTGCGGCGGCTCAATTATTGCTAAAAAGGGAGAATAAAGATCTCCCCTTTCATTAATCGCTCTCTATCTTTGAATTTATTAAAAACTATGCTCTTTCGCTGGGAATGATGCTTCTTTTACAGCTTTGACATAAGTTTTAAATGCCCCTTGAATAGAAGGATCACCAAGAGAAGCGCTCTCTGCTAAAAAATCTTTAACAAATCTAGGGGTAACATCGCCTTTAATACCGAGCATATCGTGCATGACTAATACTTGCCCATCAGTCTCTACACCTGCGCCAATACCTATGACAGGAATGGATAATGCCGTCGCTAATGCTTCACCAAGCTCCGCTAGAACACATTCAACCACTAATAACTGCGCGCCGGCTGTTTGATGAGCTCGTCCATCTTCAATAAGCTTCGCTGCAAGTTGTAACTCTTTACCTTGCACCGAATAGCCGCCTAAGATATTCACAGATTGTGGTAAAAGCCCAATATGCGCACAAACGGGAATCCCTCGTTTTGTTAAGAACTCCGTAATGCCGGCAATATCTTGATCACCTTCAATCTTAATCATCTCAGCGCCTGCTTTCATTAAACTACTAGCGGCATAAAAAGCATCCTCTTTTGAAGCCTCGTATGCGCCAAATGGTAAATCTGCAATGATAAATGAGCGGCGATTACCACGAGCAACATTTTCTGTGTGATAGATCATCTCCTCTAGCGTTACCGGCAAAGTCGATTGATGCCCTTGCACGACCATTCCTAAAGAATCTCCGACTAAAATGGTATCGACCCCTGCAATCGCCATCTCTTTAGCAAAACTTGCATCATAACAGGTGATCATCGCAATCTTCTCTCCTGATTCTTTCATTTTTTGAAGATCCGTTATCCTAACCTTTTGCATATTCACTCCATCTATCTATTTAGTATTGATATGTGTTAATGATCAGATGCTCTACTGATCATATTTCACAATTTATCCCCAATTTATACGAGCTGACGAATATCATACTTACTTTTAATTGATTGTTATCACTCACTACTTCTTTTTTCATCTCTCGCTAATGATCATTATACGTTATCTCACTAAAGTTATAAGAGGCAGATGAGGTGAATATGGCATACAGATAAGTGACTGTTAAGAGAAGATTATCAACCTATTTCGCTTTTTGTTACAATTCCTTTTAAGGAATTATATTTAAGAGAATGATTAAAACTCTTAACCTCTTCACTATTAACCCATTTTTGTAGAAATTATCATGCGCTATCAATATCTCACCTCAATTCACCCTTTGATTGATCAATATATTGACCAATTTATCCAGCCGCACTCTATCGTGATAGATGCAACCTTAGGAAATGGGCATGATAGTTACAAAATCGCACAAAAAATGGATCATACAGGCAAACTTTATGGGTTTGATATTCAAAAAATGGCGATTGAAAATAGCCAACAACTACTCAACACGCTGCCAGAAAATGCCCCTAAAATTACGTTAATAGAAGATAGCCATAGCAATTTTAAAACACATATTAAGGAGCCTGTTGACTTTATTATCTATAATTTAGGTTACCTTCCTAAAGGGGATAAAGAGATTACAACCTTAGCAAAATCGACGCTAGAGAGTGTCCAAGCAGGACTTGAGCTATTAACGGACAATGGCAAAATGTTAATTGCGGTTTATCATGGGCATATAGCTGGTCAAGCTGAAAAAATTGCACTTGAAGAATATCTGCAAAATTTAGATCAAAAAGCATTTCATGTTTTTAAACAACAATTTATTAACCAGAAAAATTCTCCCCCTTTTATATATCTCATCGAGAAAGCAAAAATTCGGGTAGAATAACCCTCTTAATTGAAATGTTTAGTCAGCATTATACAATGTTAACGAACACCACTACTTTTCCCCTTAATTTCCTTAGATCTTTAGCTATCTTGGCTTACCAAATATGAATCATAGAATTATTTTTATCACGGCATTATTCCTTGCCCTGCTCCTTCATATAGGTGCCGGCATTATAATGGTGCATGATGAAAAAAATCGGATTCAAGGCTATTTAGAAACTCCTGAGCCTATTCATATTCAACTAATTCCTGAAGAAGCATTATTGCCTCCAACAAACCTACAAGACTTGGAAGATTCAGAAGCTCAAGAGGCCAAAGAGATTGAAAGACTCCCTAAAGAACCTTCCACAGAGACTGAGGAAGAAAATAGTGACAATGCCTCTCCGGAAGAGGGTCTTGAAGAAGAGGCTGCCCAAGGAGAATCATCTGAAAAGATCGATGAGAAAAAGGAAGAGCAACAAGAAACGGCGCATAAAGAAGCAAGTTACCAACAAAATATCTCTAAAGGGGGAGATATTCTTAAAGAGAGCATCCTACCACCACGAGAAGAGGGAGGATATCGCCGTACAGTCACTACTGAAGATAATCCCTATCACAAGCTTGTCGAAGATGCGATCGAACTACTCAGCGATACACCTTTTTTAGATAAAGAGTGGAAAGATGAACCTGAGGGAGAAGAAACTCCGACTTACTACTCTCCTGAATTTATGGATCTTTTGAAAAAATATAACCCAAAAGAGCCCATCAATAAAAAAGAAGAAGAAATTGAAGAGCCGCCAATACCGCAGGAAGCAGAAGAGAGCGATATTGATCAATTTGGCAATCCTAAACCAGTCACCTTAATTGTCAACCAAATCAATACTATTGATGCCTCCGAGCTTGAAGAGATCGCCAAACGTAAAGAAGCTCAGAAAGATTGGATTCGTACTACTAATATGATTAACGCTGCCGGCAGTCAAATTCGCCGGCAAGAATATAATGTCGCCCTAACATCGACAAAATGTTATGACACATACATTAAAGGCAGTAACCGCAAATACTCTGCAACAGTGATGATTCTTGAAGATCCTAAAGGAACCGGAATTTATCGTAGCACTGGCAATTTAGCATTAGATAATTGCATTATTGAGATGACCAATCTATTTATTCAAATCCCGGCAGAGATGGAGCGCATCCGAAAAAATGCCCCCAGAATGGGTAATGGCAAAGGCTATCTCTTAAACGCAACTTTTTAAATCTTGAGCGTTTTAAGTTCAAATGTCTTTTAATTATAATCTTCTTTTGCATCATTCATTCATTCGTAAAATCTATTTCATAAAAGTACAATAGCAGAGCGTGAATCAAATCAGCTTACATGATGCCAAATAGAACGATTCTTGCGCTTCTCATAACGGATGCCGGCAACCTGATTTAGCCATTTTTAAACCGATTTTACTCTAATTTCCGTAATAACAAGATCTTGGATGTCGCTACAAAAGCTCAGAGCATTAATCAAATTCAACTGTATTGACTAATTGACCATCCTCATAGAGTTCTTCTTTAATCTTCTTCCCTGTTTCATCATAATAAATCCATGAGCCAGCGGGCGAGCCATCAGCCTTAAACAAGGCATCCATACTGACCTGCCCATTTTCATGAAAGCGCTGCCATTCTCCGACTGGTTTTCCCTCATAAAGATAGCCACGCTCGCTTAAATTGCCAGCATTAAAGTGCTCTTCATATAATTCAAATCCAGTAGGGACTTCTTGCTCTATAGCGGCTGTTTCTGCCAATGCAAAAAAAGTTGTTCCCATTAATAATACGCTAACCAATGATAGCTTTTTCAATAACATCTCAATCCCCATCTCAATCAATAATACTCAAAATATTGTCTCATAATAAGTTCAATCAGCTAAAACTTACTAATCGCATGCACTCAAATAACTTATTAAAAAGAAGATCAATCATAATAGTTTTATAAAAAAAGACCTAACTATTAATAAATTAGCTGACAATCATCAATATCGATCACTACCTAAAGCAAAGTTATAAAAATATTTTACTAATGGAGAATAAGATTAAGCGCTCTTTATGATCGTAGCTTTGCTATTTTCCCCCTCTTTAAGCTTTAAGGCATATTCATTAAAGCGAATTCATCTCTAGCCATTTTGTATAATCTTGAACGCTTACCAACATTGAGAGTGAAGAATAAATCACAGCTGAAGCAATCTCTGCTTCTATCGTTAACCCATTCCAAGATTGATCTTTAGTGGTACAAGCCCCTGCTAACAATGTCACATTAAACCCTAATTCATGAGCTGCCCGTACGGTTGCATCGACACACATGTTTGTCATCATGCCGGTAATCATTAAATCTGTAATATTTTCTGCTCTTAAATGCTCTAATAATGAGGTTTCAAAGAAACTATTAGGCCTATTTTTAATCACGGTTATTGCATCTTTATAAGCTAATGATGAGTGAATCTCAGCACCCTTGGTCCCTACTTGAAAGAATGTTGCCGACTCATGATGATTAATATGCTGAATATAATAGATGGACATATTTTTCGCGATGGCAATTTCTTCAACCTCTAAAATGCGATCTAATACAAGATTGGCATCCACTAACTCATGTGCACCCTTTGGGAAATAGTCCTTTTGCACATCAATAATTAATAAAGCTGATTTTTTCATTTCGAATCTCCTCGTTTCAATGCTATGATTTTAGCGCTAATATTCACATACTAACAGTGGTTCTATCACGTCTTTATGACCTTTTACTTTCAAATTGAAAATATGGATAAAACAGATCAACGCATCTTAAAAATTCTCAAAGAGAATGCAAAATGCTCTCTCAAAGAGATCGGGAGTATTGTCCATAAATCAGGACAAGCGGTAGGTATTCGCATAAAAAAAATTAGAAGACCAACAAACCATTAAAAATTACACCATCAATATCCATTACTCTTACAATCAGTTCATCACCATTTTTATGGATAGCAATAACTTTACGGAGTTTGAGAACTTTATCGAGCAAGATTTAGAGCATATTAGCGAGTTTTATAAAATATCTGGCGAAGGATGCTACATCATCAAAAGCCACTTTGACTTAACAGAGCTACAACTATTCTTAGATAGTATTTCTAAATATTGCCGTTATAAAGTCAATCATCTTACAAGGCGTTTAGTCTAATCGTATTAATAAGATATAAGATGCCCTAATTTTTAAATATCGGCGATCAAACCCCTCGATGAATCTTCGGAAAATCGTTAAATTACTCTGATAAGATTAATTTCTTCAATGATTCAAGATGCGTCATTAGTTCTGCTTCCGGCAATAATAGCATATTGTAAACTTTGAACATTTTCGCACTGCAATCCTCATCATCCCCTGATTCTAGTGGTATAAATGATTGATCTTTATCTCCCTCTTCGACGATCTTTGCAGCCCCTTGCCATAAATCACGCTCTTCATAAAAGTCAGGATCATTTAACTTAACTTCTGTTGTTGACCTTTGATAACCCATTCCCCAAAAATGAAGATAGCGCTTTAACTCCCCCTGATTATCTCGCTTTATTTCAGCCCCTAGCCAACATTTCTGGCGTGACCAACCTTCTTTGCTACTAGAAATTAATTCAAATCGCATTAGTTGATTGCGATAAACCTGCCAATACTCATCAAAGCTTAAAAAGTTACTGTTCCCGGTAAGTGATTGCGTGCGATAAATATTGATATCGATCATATTGCCACTTTCCAGGAGCAATCCTTTCTCAAAATAATTAGGAAGCGCATTGATACTACGATTTTTAATAAGAGGCTTTGCCAAGATGTACCAATCTCTTCTCAAATTATAGCTATTTAGATCCTCACTATCTTGAAAAGCTAATTGATAGCGCTCAGCCTCTGTAAATTGTGGCTGATCTCTCCCTTGCGTATTCGTCACTTCAATCGTTGCACTAGAGTACTTTAACAGCATATTGTCCAAGGTATCTTGCGTCATATTCAGCGAAAAAATCATCTCTGGGCGAGCGACTGTAGGGGAACTATAATTTAAAGAATCTAGCAGATTATTCGTTAAAAAATAATACCCTTGTTGCCAATAATCATGAGGACTTTGACTAATAAAAAAATCTTTTTTGCCATCAATAATAAAATTAATCGGCATACCAAAAGAAAATCCCCTCATTTTTGAAGTAGTCCCATTCATTTGATAATCAATCAGCTCTTCTAATGCCGGCGAGACACTAAAGTTTAGTTCTAAATAACGAGGTCTGTAATGTAAAATTGGTTCTAATTCAAATGTGACTTCAACCTCTAAATTCTGAAGATCAATATGGGTTATCTTTGCCTTTCGATCATACGTTTTCAGATCAACGGAAGATCTTCGCTCAGGAAGTGCAATACCGCCAATACCAATCAATCCCTCTCCCATTGTCCACCAGCTGCTTGTATTATGAGTCACCCCTTCTATCCATTCAACGGGCTCATATGTAACGATGGCTTCATCAAGAGATTTTAATAAAAGCTTTATTGCCGTTAATTGATCCGCTTCTTTAACACCACTATTTGCAACATCATGGATCTTAAAGCTCAACGAAACTGTTTCAGGACTTCCCCGTAAAAAGAGCGAGAATTTATAAAATTGATGATAAATAGGTGGCAAAAAAAAGAGCACCCCTATCACTAATAACGCAATGTACCACTTATGAAATCTCTTTCTCATTTAGGCTTTAGCTCATAACTTTAATAATTTTTTAATCAATCTGATGATCTGTTTCATGCTATCAATAAGCCTAATACTGACCTTTCATTTTAAAATGCGGTTAAATCAATATAGTGAGTATAAAGGCTTTTGTAATCAATGAATAAGATATTACTCAAGTAGATCTATGATTTTTTAATAATCATATTAAATCAGGTTCATATTTTCCATGATGCATTTAAGCAAGTGCCCGAATAAATCATCTAAGTATAAGTAGGAAGCTAATAATCTAGACTTAATAAGAAAAATGTACAATGCGTAACCCAAATAAGCTTACTTAGTGCCAGATAGCTACTCGTAACCGATATGCCGGCAATCTTAATTAGTGAAGTTTAAACCGTCTTTACTATCAATCTACAGGCAATCAGATTTTAAATTTTCTAAAAGCCCCTTAAGAAATGTCTCGTCCTAAAATACGTTGACAGGTTATAATACCCGATGAACTTCATCGGGTGTTTTGTAATTAAGTGATAAATGGGGTCTTTGCTTATTATAAATTTCTATAGCTTGATGAACCATTTTCTTTGCCATTTCAAGATTATGGGGCTTTATAAACAAATACTCATTCTTTAAAATTCCATTAACTCTCTCCGCTAAAGCATTTTGATAACAATTACCACCTTCTGTCATTGAACATAATACTGCATGTTTCTCATGGATCTTCTGATATTGATCAGAACAATATTGTATTCCTCTATCTGAATGATGGCGTAAAACACCTGTTCTTACACGGTTATTTAAGGCCATTTCATAAGCTCTGGCTGATGAATCTGCTTTTAAAGTATCTGATACATCATAACCCACTATTTTTCGAGAAAAAGCATCTGTAATTAAACTGATGTAACTCGTTCCATTGTGTGTTGGAAAATAGGTAATATCTGCTACCCAAGCTTGTTCAGGTGCTGTTATTTCAAGGTTTTCTAGTAAATTAGGGTGTTTATAAAAACGGTGTAAGCTATTGGTAGTTTTATGGTACGCTTTGGCTCTTGGGATGAGCATCCGATGTCTCTTTAAAAGCGAAAATAATGCATCTCTTCCAATACTAAACCCTAATTCTGGTAATAAATAGTGAAGCTTACGAGTCCCTAATCGAGGTTGTTGCAAACGTATACCAATGACTTTATCAAGCACCAAAGCTTCATATTCTGATTTCTGTTTTTGTCGAGCTTTCCATTGATAATAGGCTTGTCTTGAAAAACCTAAATAGTTACAGATCTTACTGATTGAGGCTGTTACTTTCCCTTCTCTTTTAGCCTCTGTGATAGCTTTTTTGGTAACTCAATTCCCATATCATTTTCCATATAACTAAAAAGTTCTTCAAAAAATTGGTTTTTATCTTGGCTGTCAGTTAACTTCTTCTCAAGCTCTTTGATTCTCTGTTCAGGTGTCTTTTCAATAGGTTTGTTCATGATATCGAGCCTTAATATATTGGGAGTTTCTGACTTCCAATTTAGCACGCCATATTTCCTCAACCAAACTAAAACCGTTGAACGACCTTGAATACCATAATGGTGTTGGGCTTGTTTATAAGTCATTGCACCAGCTTCAACCTCTGCAACTACGGCAAGTTTAAAAGCCAAAGTGTAATCTTTTTGAGTTCGTTTAATGTACGTTGTCATCTAGTTTCTCCAAATTAAACCAGTAAAGTTGTCAACGTTATTTAGGACGGATCAAAAACAACAAAAAAGCCCCGAATCAATCGAGGCTTTTATCTATCTATCAATCCCTATTACAGAATCACAAAATTAAGTTTCTAAATATCAATTATTTGAAACGTTTTGTGCTGTAAGGTGTTGGGTCGATCACAGGCGTTCTACCCATGATAAGGTCAGCTGTGATTTCACCTGCTGCTGGGCTCTCTGTCATCCCCCAACCTGTTGCAGTATTCACAACTAAACCTGGGTACTCTTCGATTTCAGAGATGATTGGGCAACCATCAGCTGTTGGTGCGATACATGCGCCCCATCTTTCGAGAACTTTTGAAGACTCAAATTGTGGGAATTCAGCTTTCATTCTGTTGAATACACCATCTAAGTGCTCGTTATTAGCTGTCGCTGTTGCAACACGGAATTTCTCAAATGGCGTTACTTCATCATTTGTCCATGAAGTTGGCATTTGGAATGAATTCCAAAGGTCTGCACCTAATTTGAACTCAAGTGGTAAATCTTCACCACCTAATAAGTGCATAAATTTAGGACCTAAAAGGAAGCTATCTTTAGTGATTGAGCTTGTGAAGATACGTGGTGCTACTGCGTATGTACCATCTGATTGTTCACGGAAGTGGATACCATTAGGTAAATGTACGTTACCTTTTGGTGCGCCAGGAACACCTGAAACTACTTGTTGTGAAAGATATACGTTAAGCGTTGGAAGATCAACACCCATATTACCCATAAATAAACGTGCCCAGAAACCGTTTGCTAACACGACTAAAGATGTCTTGATAGTGCCTTTTTCTGTCACAACTTCTGAGATCTTACCACCTGCAGTTTCAATGCCTCTTACTGCGCAGTTTGTATAGATCTTTACACCAATTTTTTTAGCATATTCTGCTAAAACGGTTGTTCCACGCTCTGGATCTACCGAGCCTGCATCTTCTTCAAATCCTGCAATTTCCCATGGAGTTTGTGCATTTGGAAGACGTCTTTTGAGCTCTTCACCTTCAATAATACGCACGTTTAATGGGCTATCAAAACCTGGATTTTTAGAGTTTAATGCAATCCACTCTTTCACAACTTCAAGTTCTTTAGTACTTGGAATTGCTTCTACACGACCTTGTGTACGGTAGCTTGTATCCATTCCTACTTTTGCGTTCATTTCACGCCAAAGTTTTTTACCATAATGGTGAAGTGGGAAAATCTCAGGTTCTGTTTTATAGCTGATGATTTGGCTATAAGCACGTCCTGATTGCTCACCTGCCACTTCGCCTTTTTCACAGATTGTCACACTCATGCCACGCTCACGCATGTTAATTGCACTCATGATCCCTTGAATACCGCCACCAACGATGACAACATCAGATTCCTTAGGAAGTGGACCTTCTGTTCCAGCAACGAAAGGTGCTCTTGATTTTGCAGCAACAAGCGTTCCTTCTCTACGGATCATTGGTGTAACAACAGCGCCCGCACCAACAACCGCAACGCCGCCCGCACCTAAAAGAAATTTTCTACGTGAAATAGCCATACTAATACTCCATTTTCAAATGCTTACAATAAGACCAAATAATTTTATAAGGCGGTATCATAACATGGAATTTTGGAGTTGATCATAATCAATTTTTAGCAATCTAGAGGTTGTTATTAAGAAATACTAATAGACAAATTGATAAAAGTCAGTATTAACGATAATAATTATCATTTACAACTAAGGCTATAAAAGCTCTTTACAATAATTTTATTATTGCAATATCATATAGTTAACCTCATCTGCATTGTATACAAATTCAAATATTTCATTGAAAAAAGCGGCAAATAAGAATCAAAAATTTAGAGCGCATAATGTACAAGATAATGTCATTTACAACAACCTTTGGGCAAAAATTTAGCCAAACTATTGGCAACGAAAGATAAATATTGCGCAATTTCATAAAAAAATGAGCCGAAATTTGTCAAAAAAATGAATTATTTCGATCATTTTGTCCTCAAAGACAAAGTTACGGCACACTTCTTCTATACAAAGTGAAGCAAATAGCACCACTTTTTATTCAAAACCACTAATTTAATAGCAACATATACCTCATGCCAAAGCGTGATTTTCTTTTGATCATTAAATTCAAGCAATAACATTGCCTCAAATTGATCTAAAGAGCCATCTACTCTTAATACTTTTGCACGCATACAGAGCACTGTTTTATTCTCTTCACTCACTTTGTGCATAACATCATAATCAATAGAAGCAATTGTTTGACGAAAACCATTTAAAAATTGCAAATAACCAGCAAGATCCGTCTCATAATGACGCCCATTCGCCACCACTGTTAAATGGGGATGAAAATGCTCAGCAATCATTGCTGTCGTTAGCTCTCCCTTGGCAACAAGATGCTGGCGATTCCATGATAATAATGCCTGCCCTACGTCCTTTACTCCTGTCATCTTGACTCCCTTTTCTTTCAATGAATATCTATGGATACCTCAGCGTAACATACCTCTTAAATCCATTATAAAAAAACGCTACTGACTTATTTCAGTAGCGTCTTATCATAAACGGTAATCCATTACAGATTAATGTGACATAAGTAAAACAATCAATATCTGCTAACCCTCAGGCCAGATAAACCAGCCTTTTGTTTCAGGATCATTTTCAATAAAATCTCTCATCTCATCTGATTGGAAAGCTTTACGCACATCTTTTGCCCATTGACTGTTCTCATCCTTTTTCTTAACCGTCACCATCAACTCAAGATCTGGTAAAAAGGTTTCATGCGCTAAAGCATACTCAGAGCCGATACCCGCTAATAGTGCAACGCCCCCAGGCATCACCCCATAATCAATCTCATCTAAAAGACGAGGAATTAAGGCTGAATCCACCTCAGTAAATTGAAGATTCTTAGGATTTTCAATAATATCTTGTTTCGTTGCAACGGCTAAATCGACTTCAGGCTTTAACTTAATCCAACCAATCTTTTGCAATAAGGCGTAAGATCTTGCGGCATTTGATGGATCATTAGGAATTAATACCGATTCACCCTCTTGAATATTATCAACCGAATCTTGCTTCACTGAATAGATAAATGCCGGAATAGAAGGCGTATGAACCACTGAAACAAGATCTTGTCCTGTTTCTCGGTTATAAACATCTAAATAAGCTTGATGCTGCGCCGTATGAAAATCAACGCCACCTTCAACTAATGCTGTATTTGCATCTCTTAACGAACTAAAAGTTAAAAAAGTGACGGTATAACCTTCAGCCTCTAACTGTGGTTTGACAACCTTCTCAACTAAAACATTATGCGCGCTAGGTGGCATACCCACTTTAAGATCTTTTTTATCAGCATCTTGCTGATCTTGTTGCCCACATGCCGCTAACAGACCACCCAGCAGTAAGGTTGCAACGGGATATAATATTTTTTTCATCTCTTCAATCCTCTTTTGATGTGTTTATTATTGATAATTATGACAAATCACACATAGCATACTAAAAATATACGATAACTATTTAAAGACTTATTAAACCATTAAATTAATAAAATTGGAACCTCTAAATAATGTACTGAAAATAGGTCTCTTCCCCTTTATACTTTAAAATCGGGATGAATACCTCAATCTTTAGAATATTCTGTCAGTTTTAACGGACTTATGAAATAAGGATACTAAACTTCAATATCACATCTTCATCTTAAAAAGAGATTATTGATGATATCCCACACTATCTTTGGGGGCTTCTTCTCGATCATTTAAACCATAATCTCGAATAACAGTCGCAACCCTTAAACGGTAAAAATTTAAGATAGAGGCTCGCCCTTTTACCTGAGCAGTGCGATGGACCTCTAAATTTCGCCATGCCTCAATCGCCACTTCATTCTCCCAAAAAGAGAGCGATAAAATCTTATCCGGCGCCACCAAGCTCTGAAACCGTTCGATAGAGATAAACCCCCTAATATCTTTTAAGTAAGATTTTAAATCAGCCGCTAATGCTAAATACTGAGCCTTATGGATCTTATCTGTCTTTAATTCAAATATTACTGCAATCATTTTAACGCTCCTCCTTCTCTTAAGAATAAAACTCTAAAACCTGCGCATTAGGCGATGTTTTATAACGGCTCTTTAAAAGCCAACACTTTTCTATAGGTAACGCTCTTAAATACTCTACAATGGTGATAGCAATTGTTTTTGCCCAAAACTGCCCCGGACATTCATGTCGTCCACTACCAAAAGGAAGAGCGTTTTCTTTAAATTGTAAAGGAAGAATCAGCATCTCTTTGCCTCTAAACCTTTTAGTATTTTTAATAGGAGCATGGTGCTGTAAACTCCAATTTAAAAGGGCTTTACTAGAAAGCGAAGATTCACTTAATAAATGCTTTAACATCGCTGCAATTAAACCACTTGTCCCATCTAAAGTCTGAAAAAAGAGCCCCAATAAATTATCATTAACGGTACTTTCATCGATTAAAGAGCTTTCAGCACAAACATCCATAAATGTCTGTTTTAAAGGACCTTTTGCCGGTAAAAGCATCTCATACAATGCTATTAAAGCATCATTACCTAGTAGCACAACCTTTTGATCATGAGGCTGAACAATTGCCGCTGAAAATAATGTAATCTGCGTTAAAAAAAGCTCCGGATCAACAACTTTTATCCCTATCAGCTTGGCTACTACTAAAATTGGCCAAGTAGCAATTGCCTTTGTTAATGCTTCTGGTGAATCGAGCCTTACATCGGTAGTAGTAATCACCTCTTTAGTAATCTTTGCCATATATTCTTGAGAAAATGCCATTAAAGTTAATGTCATATGACGTTTTAAGAGACGATGATATTCCCCCTCATTCATTCTCACAAGTTTAGCAAATAGCTCACCTATCAATAATCCTTGCAATAATTTTGGTACCTTTTGATCAATAGGTCTTACTTGATAATGGGAATCTAGCAAGATTTTCTTCACTTGATAAATACTCTCAATTTGCATCTCATCACTCATAAATAACCTCGTTGAATAAAGTAATTATGCTATTGTGACAATATCCTTTTTGAATACTTCGATTGAAAACGAAATATGACTGATCTTCACCATCACCTCTCAGCAATGGCATCAATGATTGCAGAACCCTCTCGTGCCAAAATATTATGCAGTTTGATGGATGGTAGAGCCTATACGGCAACAGAGCTTTCAAGTGTGGCAGAAGTTTCAGCCTCAACAACAAGTTCGCATCTTGCAAAGCTTGAATCACAAGGTTTTATCACGTTAATCAAGCAAGGACGTTTTCGCTACTATCGCCTTGCTAATGAAGAGATCGCGCATACCTTAGAAGTATTAATGAATTTAACGCTAACAGATACCGTTATTGGTTCCATCAAAAGCTCAACTCCTCTAAACCTACAACTCTCTCGAAGTTGTTATAATCATCTTGCGGGAACAATTGCTGTTGAAATCATGCACCAGTTTTTAAAAAATAGGTGGATAGAGGGAGATGAACAATACCAACTAACCGCTAAAGGCTATCAGCACCTTCAAAGTATGGGATTTTCATTAAAAGAATTTCAAAAAAAAGCGCTTTTAACACCCTCAATTGTATCTCATAATTGTTTAGATTGGAGTGAGCGAAAATTTCATCTAGCAGGGGCTTTAGGTACACAATTACTTATTTTCTTTGAGCAGAAAAAATGGATCGAGCGTTTCCCACAAACTCGCGAAGTCATCTGGACTCATTTAGGAAAATCAGCATTACTAAAGTTTTTTAATATTGATTACGCTAAAATTATTGCATCAAAAAAGCCTTAGAATCACTCCTAAGGCTCTTGTAGACAGAGATCATTCCTGCCTTTACATCCTCATAAACCGCTATTACTTTTTAATAGGTTTATGAAGAATATCTATATATTGATCCTGATGACGCTCTGATGGGAAAATACGATAGACATAATCTGTTGGTGTTACTGAAGTATTTTGTACTGTACGAGTAAAGAGCACCTTACCATCTTTATCTTTAGAGACTAAAGTACGGGTTGCGCCATCTTCACTAATGCTCCAATCACCTTGCATTTTTTGCTCGCCTTCGGGCGTAAACATCACAAAAGTTCCATTGCGATAATATTTAGCAGTACCATAATACATGCTCACGCGCTTATCTTCTGGTCCGATACTACGTGTTTTTTGGTCAATGGCATTTGTGGTTACCCATGTTTTGCCAACCATTACTTCTTCGTATTTATTTAGATCTGTCGCACAAGCTGCTAAAAAAACACTTGCAAACGCAACTGCTGATATTGTTTTTAAGTTGATCATCATAACCCCTTTATATTGATTTCACTATTAAGTTACTGTTATAAGCTACCTTAAATTATTTACTTCATCAACTAAACTACCTAGAAAATACTCAAGTTAATATTTAAATAAAAATATTTACTAAATATTTATTTTTGTATTTAAATATTTTTATACTGCCTACTATTTTTATGATCCACTCATCTTTGAAAAATAGAGATAAAAAAGCCCCTCTAAAATAGATAAATCCTATCTTTAGAGGGGCTTTTTCATATTGATCATCAGATCATTACTAAATGCTTCCAATATTACTCATTACATCATTCCCAAAAACTGCGGAAGTCCTAGTGAAATAACAGGGATATAAGTAATCAATATCAAAAATACGAGTAAGATCATTAACCATGGTAATGCTGCTTTTATCGTATTAGTAATAGGCATACCTGTTACAGCTGATGTGACAAATAGATTTAATCCCACTGGCGGTGTAATTAATCCTATCTCCATATTTACAACCATAATAATTCCTAGATGAATAGGGTCAATACCAAGCTCCATCGCTATGGGGAAAAATATGGGTGCTAAAATTAAAATAACGGCAGAGGGCTCCATAAAACTTCCCGCAATGAGAAGGACAATATTTACAATAACTAAGAACATCCAAGGAGAGAATCCCATAGAAGAGACCCAACTAGCGATCGATTGGGGGATTTGCTCTGTCGTAAGCACATGCGCAAAAAGCATCGCATTGGCAATAATGAACATTAACATTACGGTCATCTTACCTGATTCCAACATCACTTTAGAGAACTCTCTAATACGCATATCTTTATAGATAAAAAGCGCGACAAACATAGAGTAGACTGCAGCAACAGCAGCCGCTTCTGTCGGTGTATACATCCCGGTATAAATTCCCCCCAAGATAATCACCATGAGTAATAATCCCCAAAGAGCCCGGCGAAAAGCACCCATCCACTCCTTAACACTTACTCTTGGTTGCGCTGGTAATTTTTTCACTCGTGCAACAATATAGATCGCAACCATCAAAGCAATGCCTAATAAAACACCTGGAATTACCCCTGCCATAAACATCTTACCAACAGACTGCTCCGTAGCCGCTGCATAAACGACCATTACAATCGATGGCGGAATCAAAATCCCTAATGTCCCTGCATTACAAATAATGCCGGCACCAAACTCTTTGGTATAGCCAGACTTTACCATTCCCGCAATAGCAATAGAGCCAACCGCAGCAACGGTTGCAGGACTTGAGCCTGAAAGCGCGGCAAAGAGCATACATGCAAGTACTGAGCCAATTGCTAGCCCTCCTCGAATATGCCCGACACAAGCATTCGCAAAATCAATTAAACGCTGAGCCACGCCACCTGTCGTCATAAAAGCGCCGGCAATTAAGAAAAATGGAATCGCTAAAAACGTTGTATGCTCTGATGTTTCAAACATCTTAATCGCTAAACTTCTAGGAGAGTCAGGACTAAAAAATGCAATCGTTAATGCGCTCGATAAACCTAAAGAGATCGCGACAGGAACACCGATTAACATTAATACAAATAATAAAACGAATAAAAATAAAATGGTCATTTTTTCTCTCCTAAATCTGCAAGATTGATGTGCTCTGCTTTCGCAATTTCATCAAGCGCATCTTTAGCTTCATCAGCAAGTCCTAACGTATCTTGTTGATGCGTGATAATTCGATAGCCCACTTCAAGATAACGTAAAATTAAGAGCATAAAACCAATCGGGACAATAACTGTAATATGCCAACGCTTAACGCCAAATCGATCTAAATCTTCTGCTAAAGTTCCGAGTTTATAAAAATTTAAGACCCAATCTAAACTCGCGAAAAGCATAATGCCACCATATAAAATACAAGCGCCCAGCCCGAGATAAGCCAATATTCTTTGTGTACGTTTTTGAAATACTTTGACTAAAGCATCCACGCCAATATGTCCGCCAATCCTCACACCATAAGACATACAAAAAAAGATTAACCAAGCAAAACATGCAGCGGTAAAACGATTAGACCAATTCATTGAGGTGGCTAAATCCATCATGAAATCGCCACTATCTAAAAAGAAATCTTCTAGTTTAGAAGGCTCATCACCTGCAACCCAATCTGCTAAACTATAAAAAGGCGTATAGAGATTGTTTAACATCGTATAAATGAATGTGATAAATGTCATCGCAGATAAAATCAAGACTGTGACAAATATTTCTATCTTTTGCCATGTTTTATCTAGTGTTTGATATAAATTAATAACCATTAAAGCTCCTCTTTTTACACACGATGAGTCCACCTATCTTAAATAAATCAAGATAGGTAGATTTAACTTATAAAATGAAAAAGCTATTTAATTATGGAGTATTGGCATCAAGCGCTGCTTGAATTAGCTCAGGCGTTACTTGATCTTGGAATTTCTCCCAAACAGGACGTACCGCTTTACGCCACTCCTCACGCTCTTCTGGCGTTAAATAGATAATTTCAGTCGTTCCAGCATCAATGATCGATTGTTTATCACGCTCATTTAGCTCATTGGCATGATTATTCACTTCAACTGTTACTTCCGCTAAAATTGCTGTTAATTCATTGCGAATATCTTCTGGTAAACCATTCCAAAAATCTGTATTTGTAATTAACATATAATCTAACGCGCCGTGATTCGATTCTGTAATGTACTTTTGTACTTCATGAATCTTTTGCGAATAAGTATTGGAATAAGGATTCTCCGCACCATTTACAACACCGGTTTGTAAACCTTGATACATCTCAGCAAATGCCATCTTACGAGGGTTAGCACGAAGCGCCTTAAACTGCTCATCTAATACTGCTGAGTTTTGTACCCTAAATTTCAATCCTCGAGCATCACGCGGAACGTGAAGCGCTTTATTTGCAGATAACTGTTTTAACCCATTATGCCAATAGCCTAAACCGGTAATCCCTTTATCTTCCATACTCTTTAAAAGTTCTTGCCCAGCTGGCGATTGCTGAAATCGATCTAAAGCGGCCATATCATCGAATAAAAAAGGTAAATCAAATAGCTGTATTTTCTTCTGATAATGCTCAAATTTTGCAAGTGATGGCGCTAGAAGATGTACATCCCCAACTAATAATGCATCCATCTCTTGTCCGTCACCATAAAGTGAGGAGTTGGGATAAACTTCAACTTTCACCTTTCCAGGTAATCGCTCTTCTGCTAATTTTTTAAAAAGAATAGCTCCTTGCCCTTTAGGTGTGGTGTCCGCAACCACATGCGAGAACTTAATCACAATAGGTTCATCCGCCTGTGATACTCCCATCATCAGCCCACCTACTAAAATAGTAGACGCAATAACTCTCTGTACTAAACGATTCATAACTCCTCCTGAGATGTTATGTATAAAATTTCTAATGTATCAACAAAGAAATCAAAAGAATAATGCTCTTATCTAACAATAAGATAGAGCTATTTTTATTTTAATAATATTTAAATAGAATTTAAAAAAAACATTTTAAACTAATAGTAGCAAGTAATAACGATCTATTACTCCTTCAAAACATAGCACATTTTTCGATCATTTTTTTCAATATTTCTTATAGAATTTAATCTAGATCACTTTACGCTTCTTAAGCTATTGGTATAGATTATTTCCGCTAGAATCAATAGCAACGATCACGGGGAGATTCTCTACTATTAATCTTCGAATAGCTTCTGTCCCTAAATCTTCAAAGGCAATAACTTCTGCAGACTTCACACACTTCCCCATTAGTGCAGCAACCCCTCCAATAGCAGCAAAATAAATCCCCTGATGCCTTTTTATTGCCTCAACAACAGATTCATTTCTAGCCCCTTTTCCAATCATTGCAACTAATCCTGCCTCAATTAACTGTGGTGAATAAGCATCCATTCTACTTGCCGTAGTAGGCCCAACTGAACCAATAGGCTCCCCAGGCTTCGGAGGGCAAGGACCTGCGTAATAAATGACTTCCCCTTGAAGGTTTATTGGGAGCGCCTTCCCGTTTGCTAAATATTCACACATTCTTTTATGCGCGGCATCCCTTCCTGTATAAACGGTCCCACTAAGATGCACAATATCACCAGCTTGAAGACCATTAATCATCGTTGAATCTAGCGGCAATTTTATCTGCTTTATCTCTGACATTTTATATCCCCTATTTTCATCATATTATAATTGCCCATCTACATGTCGATTAGCATGGCAACCGATATTAACAGCAACAGGCAACCCCGCAATATGGGTTGGATAAGTATTGATATTGACTCCAAGCGCCGTTGTTCTCCCACCAAAACCCGCAGGCCCTATTTCTAAAGCATTTACTTTCTCCAATAATTCAGCTTCTAAACTTGCTAAAAATGGGTCTTCATTAATTTTATCAAGCGGTTTTAGTAGTGCTTGCTTACTTAATATCGCTGCCTTCTCCATTGTTCCACCAATCCCAACGCCTACGATTATCGGTGGGCAAGGATTAGACCCTGCATCTTTCACTACCTGTAAAATAAACTGTTTAACGCCCTCTAAACCATCACTAGGTTTTAACATCTTTAACTGGCTCATATTTTCACTGCCAAATCCCTTAGGAGATACCGTTATTAGTAAACGATCACCGGCAATAATGTCATAATGAATCACCCCTGGCGTATTATCATTTGTATTGACTCTTTCAAATGGGCTTTTAACCACTGAATTACGCAAATAACCTCGTTGGTATCCTTCACGGATTCCTGCATTAATTGCATCTTCTAATAATCCTCCTACAACTTGAACATCTTGCCCTATTTGCACAAAAATAACTGTTTGCCCAGTATCTTGACACATAGGTCTTAACTCTTTTTTAGCAAGGTCTGCATTAGCAATGATCGTTTGTAAAATATTTTTCCCAAGCGAAGAAGTTTCTGATTGCATACAACTTCCTAAACATTGATAGACGTCTTGACTTAAAGAGGTATTCGCTTCAATGCAGAGATCTGCCACTAGTTGACGAATAGAATCAATATGAATTTGTCTCATACTTACTCCTGCAGTGTGAATTCAAATTGAATCAATGGGCGATGTTGCTGTGCACCATAGACATCCTTTTCACCAAGTGCCCCTGATGAAATCGGTCTTTCAATTGTAATTTTGATGGCTTTTGCAGGATCAAAATAGACGAGATTTAAAATTTGATCTATTCCAATACCATATAAGTGAGCGAAATTCTCTTTAGTAATAATCGCCGCGCTTTTAGCGCGCTGATAAAACTCCTCATCAATAAAAATAACATCAAAGCATAACTCATAAGGTCCTGCATTTTTACTACGTATTACTGATGCTACATCTTGCAATCGATATTTCATTCCATCTCCCCTATAATGACATATTGAATAGGAAATAAGGCTACTTCAGATTCAACTTCTAACAGATGATAAATGGAGAACTCATAGACCTCCCCCATATTTGCATCTGATGGTGAAAAAGGAAATGCCAAATTCCCCGCGGTAGAAATGCGCCCTTCATAACCAAAATGTAAAGCGGTACTTCTTGCAAAACTACAAATAGCACTCGCTTCCTCTTCTGTTGCCGCAACAGCTTCGATTACTATCCCAATCTCATCAGGCAACACTTGATCACTAGAGATTTCAGGTAATAAAGCAATGCCATTTTTGCCATATACATTAAAATTTAGATAAAACTCTTGAAAATTTGAATCTTGGAAATTATCAAAAACACGCTCTTTAACTCCTATTAAAATAGAGTCAATGTTGGCGATCATAATAGGGTCCGTCACACCTGCAATCGCAATAGTTCTATAGCCAATTTTTCTAGCGCCTTCTAATTTAATAAAGTATTTTTTAGTAGGAATAAATTTAGTGCCAGACACTCTTACTCGGCGAGCATCAAGCTGTTTAAATTCACATGCTGTTAAATCTAACTCCCCACCAGGACCTGGCAAGTGATAAGGATCGGACTTTTCATATAATGTATGGGCTGCGACAGATAGTGTTGTACAAACCCGATTCTCAGCTAAAGGCTCTACATCAAAATGATCTTTTCTTAAAATACCTAACATCGAGTCGCTACCACTTCCTGGTAACGCAGCGATGGCAGCACATTCTAAAATTTTCCCTAAATGAAGTGCCAATCCCTTATCAAAGCCCTCTTTAATCGCTAATGCCGCAAATACAGATGGGTCATAAGCTCTCCCTGCCAAAATAATATCTGCATGGTGATTTAGCGCTTCAATAAAAGGCCCCTCTCCCATTTGCCCAACAATAGCGCTACTCTCTTTTATCAAAGTTTCTGTCACTTTATTGTCGGCATTAAGTGGGTGAATTTTCCCCTCTCTATACGCTTTTAACAAAAACACAGGAGATATTTCACTATTAATAATAGCTATTTTTAATGCTGACAATTGCTTCTCTTGAATAATTTCTCGAATAAGCCCAAGTGTTAAATCCACATGAGATTTTCCCCCAGCTCCACCTGCTGAGCCAATAATTAAAGGAATCTTAGCTTCTTGTGCTGCAGGAATCATAATTTCAAGATCTCGCTTCACGGCTCTATTATCTGTAAACGAGATGCCGCTACCTAGATAATATGGTCCTGGATCTGTTGATCCTGCATCCATTGCTATTACATGAGGCTTTTTTGCCATTCCCTTTTCAAAAGACGCTAATGGAAAGCCATACCCTAAAATCGCAGTCGGTGATAAGATCCGTAGTTCTTCTAACATTTTCTCCTCCTTTTTATATAGTTATAAAAGTAATTATTGTGTTACTGAAAAATGCTCTTCACAAAGATTACGAATAATTTTACTCAATGTCTTTTCTGTATTAGTCATTACACGTTTATTCGATGTTGCGATATATAAATTGGTAATAAGCTCAGAGGAGTGAATTTTATGCATTTGTACCTTATGGCGATCCTCCTTAGGTAATAAATCAATCCCTTTACTAGAAAATATCGTGCAGCCCATTGATTTTGCAACTAACTCAAATGTTGTTCTTACACTATTAACTTCCATAATTAAATTAGGCTTACAAGCCGATTTAATCATTTCAGCCTCTATTAATCGGCGATGACCATTAGGATAAGCGGGTAAGATCAATGGAAGCTTTGCAGCCTTTTGCAAAGAAACCCCATTAACATCACACTCTAAAATTGTCTCTTTTGGGGCAATTAAATAAAGGTATTCTTTCAACAAAAAGACCAAATCTAAATCTTGTGCATGAATAGGGTTATAAATTAACCCCATGTCAAGACGACCAGTAATAATACTCTCTTCAATAGAAACCGTAGATTCCTCAATAACCCGTAACTTCGCTTTGGGCATTAAATCATGAAAAGCTCTAATAATCGGTACCGAAAAATAACGTGCTAATGTTGGGGGAAACCCTAAAGAAACATTTCCTGATAACTGAGCATCCATTACTGCTTCTACCGCATCATCTAGCGCTGTCAGCATCTTTCGGCAATGTTCTAATAATATATATCCAGACTCGGTTAAAATAACCCCTCGACCATCTCTAATCAGTAATGTCTTCCCTAAATCTACCTCCAATTTACGAACTTGACGACTTAGTACAGAAGGAGAGATATCGAGATAATTTGCCGCCTTTGTAAAACTTGCAAATTCAGCCACATGTGCAAAATATCGTAACTGTTTAAATTCAACTAAATGACTTTTACTCATCTAAGATATCTCCATATTAATAAGATCGTTCTTCTGGTGGTATATAAGCAATCTCATCTGTTAGCGTATAAGTATGAACAGGTCGATAGTCAATCTTCACATCCCCTTCACTATTAACCCACGCTAAAGTATGCTTCATCCACGTCACATCATCTCTTAACGGAAAATCTTCCCTTGCATGAGCACCTCTAGATTCTTGACGATTATAAGCAGAAGCTACTGTTGTCATAGAACAAGCCAGTAAATTAGCAAGCTCTAAAGTCTCCACTAAATCAGAATTCCAAATTAAGCTTCTATCAAAAACTTTAATATTCTTAAAAGCAAGATAAGCATCTTTCACTGATTCTAGCCCCTCTTTTAAGGTCTCTTTCGTTCTAAAAACAGCAACATCTTTTTGCATTGCTCGTTGCATTTTATCACGCAGCTTTGCTGTTGGTATCTCACCATTAGCGTGGCGAATTTGATCAAATCGATCCAAAATAGTCATTATCACAGCCTTAGGAACTTCAGCTACATGACCGTGAGGCGTTAAAATCTCCGCACAACGATTAGCAGCGGCACGCCCAAAAACTATCAAATCTAAAAGAGAATTTGAGCCTAATCGGTTAGCGCCATGTACAGAAACACACCCTGCTTCTCCTAAAGCCATTAATCCTGAAACAACATAATCTGGGTTTCCCTCTTTTAATGTCACGACTTCCCCATAATAATTTGTTGGAATACCGCCCATATTATAATGAACCGTAGGAATCACAGGAATGGGAGCTTTAGTCACATCAACACCAGCAAATGTTTGTGCACTTTCAGCGATTGTAGGCAGACGATCAAAAATAATATCAGATCCCAAATGTTCTAGATGAAGATAAACATGGTCTTTTAAAGGCCCAACACCTCGTCCTTCTCGAATTTCAATCAACATAGAACGAGATACAACATCTCTAGAGGCTAAATCTTTAGCATTAGGGGCATAACGCTCCATAAAACGCTCACCATTGGCATTCGTTAAAAACCCTCCTTCCCCCCTAACACCCTCTGTAATCAGACATCCTGAACCATATATTCCTGTTGGGTGAAATTGTACAAACTCCATATCTTGTAGAGGTAATCCTGCACGAGCTACCATTCCATTCCCATCACCGGTACATGTATGTGCACTTGTTGCAGAAAAATATGCTCTCCCATAACCACCTGTTGCTAAAACAACCATTTGGGAACGAAATACATGCATCGTGCCCTCAGCTAAATCCCAAGCAACAACTCCTCGGCATTCCCCTTCCACCATCATGAGATCTAGCGCAAAATATTCAATAAAAAACTCTGCCTGATGTTTTAACGCTTGTTGATAAAGCGTATGAAGCATTGCGTGGCCGGTTCTATCGGCAGCAGCGCACGCTCTTTGTGCCGGCACTTTACCATAATGCGCAGTCATTCCACCTAATGAACGTTGATAGATTTTTCCTTCCTTCGTTCTAGAAAAAGGCATCCCATAATGTTCCAGTTCTATGATCGCTGGAATCGCTTCTCGACAGAGATACTCAATAGCATCTTGATCACCAAGCCAATCAGATCCTTTAACGGTATCATACATATGATAACGCCAATCATCTTCCCCCATATTCCCTAATGCAGCTGAAATTCCACCTTGTGCGGCAACTGTGTGAGATCTTGTAGGAAAAACTTTTGTCACACAAGCTGTTTTTAATCCCTTCTCAGCCATACCTAAAGTTGCACGTAACCCTGCACCTCCAGCTCCCACGACAACAACATCATATTGATGTTCGATTATTCGATAATCTTTGTAGATCTCACCCTTCATGCTCACTCCAATCTTTTTGTGATCAACACTTATTATTTTTATTAAGACCAATCTTATATCTTTTATAAAACTGATAAAATTACTATGCCCATGATATAAAAGAGCTACCTAATGAGATGATAAAAAATTGACTTAGGTTTAATTTACGGCCCATTAAACAGCTCTATTTCTGATAAAGAATTATTGATTTGATTCAACGGCGGCTTTAATTAAATGTGTACCAATAACATCTTCATATTTTTTCCAAACCGGCTGCATGGCCTTACGCCATTCCTCTTTTTCTTCGGGTGTTAAGGTTATAATATCGGTACTTCCTTCTGCCAAAATACTAGCCTTATCATTCATATTTAATTCATATGCTTGGCGATTAACCTCAATGGTGACTTCATCAATAATTTCGGAAAGAGTTTGACGAATATCAGCCGGTAAATCGTTCCAAAACTCTGTATTTGTAATCACCATATATAAAATTGGCCCATGATCACTCTCAGTCATATATTTCTGCACTTCATGGACTTTTTGTGAGAAATAATTGGAATAAGTATTCTCTGTACCATTTACAACACCTGTTTGTAATCCTTGATAAACCTCGGCAAAAGACATCTTACGAGGATTCGCTCTTATCGCTTTATACTGATCCTCAAGCACGGTCGATGCTTGTACTCTAAATTTTAATCCTCTTGCATCTCTTGGAACTCTTAAAGGTTTATTAGCTGACATCTGCTTCATTCCATTATTCCAATAAGCAAGCCCTGTAATTCCTGAACTCTCCATACTTTTTAAGATTGATTTACCCTCGGAACTTGTCGCAAATTTAGATACTGCTTCAAAATTATTAAATAAGAAAGGAAGATCAAAAAGTAGGGGTTGTTTAGAGTAATACTCCAACTTAGAGGTTGATGGTGCTAACATATGCACATCTCCGATTAATAATGCATCCATCTCTTGTCCATCACCAAATAATGAAGAATTTGGATAAACCTCCACAACAACTCTTCCCGACAATCGCTCCTCAACAGCCGCCTTAAATAATAATGCTCCCTGCCCTTTTGGCGTTTGCTCAGCAACAACATGCGCAAACTTAATGATTATAGGGCTTTGGGCATAAACCGCTGTAACCATAGATAACAAGCAGACACTAATCAGGCTGACTTGTTTCTTAAAGTTTTTAATAATTATTTTTCTCATTCCACTCTCCTTAATATTATTTTTATGTGCAATCAATATTCTTTAGCTGTTATCAATGTCAATTTCTATTAAAGATCTTTATTAAAGTCATCCTGAAATATCCATTTCAGCTTTAACAAATCATCATATTTATTATTAAAATATTGATTGCCTATTGATGGTCTATCCTTTGAAATACTTAACACCAACCTCCCTTGTATAATCTATGATAAAAATTTTCTTAACATTCTAATCTCAGGCATTGTCTCTAATTGCCAAATTTGAGTGATAAACTCTACTTGTTGAGTTAAGAGATTCTCACTATTGGAAAATAAAAGTAGCTGATTAAATTTTTCTTCTAACTCCGCTTTTGTTAAAGGATTTTCAGGATCTCCTTTAGGGTATTGTAAAAAATAGCAATACTCCTTCTCATCATCGGTTTTAACAGAGACTTTCCCTTGCCACTCCTTTGGATAAGCCTTATCTACTTGTGGATCTAACTCCATCACAACCTTTTCTCTAAAAGCTCTAACATCAGCATCTTCTAAAGCATATTGTGAAAACTCAAAAAGCCCGGCCTTCCCATAAAATGCCAATAATCCCATCACTGTTCCCATCGAAAACTTCGCTTGATGGATCGTTTGTGGAATCGTTACAGCACCTAACACATCAATCGCCGCTTGATGCACGTAAGCTTTTACTTGAGTTATCTTCTTTGGATCTAATTGATATTCATCTAATAACTGCAGTAAAGCATCTCCTGCAGGGTGGGTATGTCGACAAGAAGCATGATATTTAAAAGACGTTTCTATAGATGCCCAACGTTCCCCTAATCTATCAGATAAAAAGGTAGCATCTGCATCCTGTGACATGCCTTTACCTAATCCTTGCAAACTCTCTAAGGCATTTTTTGCTCCCTTTAATCCCTCTCGTGTCATATAGGCTGCTAAAATACCATTAGCATTGGCTTTTGCTGTATGTAATTGCTTAGAATCAGCAGCATCTTCTAGAAATGCCCAAAGACCAGCTGATTGTGTTGCAGCACTCCCTATCAAATTCAACATCTGTTCACTATCAAAATTCATTAACTTACCAACCGCAATGGCCGATGAAATAGAACCTACTGTCGATGTTGTATGAAATACTTGATAATGAGATAAACCAAGAAACTCTCCAATACGAATCCCCGCTTCATATCCCATTACTGACGCTAATAAAAAATCTTTCCCAGAGACGCCCAAATCTTCTCCAGCAGCTAAAACTGCAGGAAAAACAACAGTTGCTGGATGAAAAACCGAACTATTATGCAAATCATCTTGCTCCAACAAATGCCCACTAGCACCATTTACTAAAGCTGCAAAATAAGGACTTGTTCCTTCTTCCTCACCGATGATGGTACTCACACCAAATTCAGGTCCCATATGCTTTGCATAATGACGAAATAAATTACTAGGGTAAAATTGACTCCCTGCAATTGCTGATCCGAACCAATCTAATAAAAGCCCTTTCATCGTCTCTATTACTGATGCAGGAAGATCCTCATAACTACTATCGGCAATAAACTGGGCTAATTTCTCAGTACTATTCATTTCATTACTCTGCTTTTATAAAGATTAAATATGTTTAAAGGCAAAATTAATGCCAAGAAACCGCTGTGATTTTGTATATACCCTTCTCACCATCAGATGAAGGGAAAACTCACTTTCTTATTGGTAAAATCATTGATAAATTACAAATCATTATCATATTTATTAAACAATTACCTATTAGGAAGCTTTTATTCAATCTAGCGATTTTTAAGCAATAAGCATAGTGCATTTTACGCATTGCAGAATTGCATTTACGGCAATCGAGTCAATTATGAATCCCCCTAAATTTCAGTATAAAAAAGCCCCTTTAATAAGGGGCTCTAATATTTAATTTACCTATAATCCACGCCTATCTCAGTAAAACACCATAACTCTGCAAATCTGATACTTGCTCTACAAAATTATTATAAAGCTCATTTTGAGCCCTATCTCCGGCATATTCGTCTTTAATATGTGCCATGACAAGATCTGAAATAAGCTCACCAAACTTTTTATTGGAAGCTTTATGAATGGCTGTATTATCTGTTGTTTTCAGCTCTTGCAATAATGTGATGATCTGCTCTGCGATGCTTTGTGTCTTTGCATCTAAGAAGGTTACTTGAGGAATCTCTGTTGTAAAATGGTGTGTAATAGAATCATCAGCTTGAGCCCCTTTAGAAGAGGTTAAATCCATATTAAAATCCGATTTTAAAAAACTGATAAGCTCCGTTTTATCAAAGCATTTATGACGAATTTTACCTTCATCGTTAGGATTATAGGTGATAATTTCTGCAGGAAGTTGTTCTCCTACCCCGTAATTACACGTAAATAGTTTACCATCAATAATTGGCTCATTTGCGCTTCTAACAGGGATTCTTAGCTCATGCCCATTTATCATAATAGAATAAGATGTAGGTATAAATCCTTTACCTTTTCCATCGACAACGTACGCCATTGCTAATTCATAATAGATTTGATTTTCTGGGTTTAAAATTCCCCCATTATTATTATCAAATACCATAAAGCTCGTCACATCTCCGCGCTGATTCACCATTTGATGCATGCCTGATGATAACTCGATTTTTCCGCTTTCATTAGGCGCTACTTCATAGATTTTATGATCAACCTTAAAAGAAATGACTTCTTTAGTAGGGTTACTAAAATAAAAGTTCCCATGTTGACCACTTAAAGACTCAGAGCTATCACAAGCCGCTAAGAATATTAAAGCTATCCCGATTATTGCGCCCATTCTTACGGCTTTTAACATTTGACGATTTTTTTTCATATTGACCTTTTATCTCTTTTTAGTAAAAAGATAATACTAAACCCATGCTTTATTGCCGATATTTTTTTACAAAATAAGCATTAAGTACATGATTTTATAATTAAAAACAATAATCAGATTTATCATGCGATAATGAAACTCTGTAACGAATATTGAAGTAGCTCTTATCACTTCACTTTAAAGATTTTTGCAATATCGCAAGATTGATCAAAAAAAACATTGTCATCAACCTCATAATCCTTCTTAGCAAATGAAGGAGAAATCATGAATTACGAACAACAGATCCAACAAATTAGCGATTATATCCAGTTCCACTTAGATGAAAAATTAGATATTGAAGCAATTTATCAATTAAGCGGCTTTTCAAAGTTCCATTTCCATCGGATCTTTAGCGCTTATACAGGAGTTTCTGTTACTCGTTTTATTGTTTTATGCCGCTTTAAACGCGCATCTTATCAACTCGCATTTCATCTTCAGATGAACATCTTAGAAATAGCGATAGATGCAGGCTTTGAAAGTCATGAAGCTTTTACTCGTGCATTTAAGAAACTCACAGGGCAAACACCAAGTGAGTTTCGATCAGCTCCTCATTGGCAAAATTGGCATCATAAATTACATTACAATTTACCACGGAGAAATACGATGATGAATGTTGACATTATCCAAAGAAAATCAGAAAAGATCGCCTATTTAACCCATCAAGGACACCCACAAAAGGTCCTAGAAACAGCTAATCACTTTATGATATGGCGTAAAGAGACAGGGCTATCTCCGATCAAAAGTAGTCATACATACGGCATTCCTTACTCGGATCCTTTAGAAGATCCTGAAAATTTTCGCTTTGATATTGCAGGTTCAATTACGCAAGACTTACCAAACTTCACCCATGAAATTGCCCAAGGAGAAATTCCAGCCGGCCGTTATGCAAAACTGACACACATCGGTTCTCACAATGAGTTAAATGAGTGTATCTACTATCTTTATCGTCAATGGCTAAACGAGTATCAAGAGGAAGCAGCAGATTTTCCTGTATTCTTCCAATATCATAACTTTATTCATGAAGTACCTGAACATGAGTTAATGACTGATATCTTACTATTGTTAAAATAGTAGTTAGCACCTTACCCCTTTTAAGGAGGAAAACTTCAAAAGCGAGTGATCATAAAGATACTCGCTTTTGACTTATTAAAATGTTTCATATCGACCAATAAAAGCTTAACCTTCTCATGCTACTTAAAAGGTAACTAGGAGATTTCTATTTATTGAAATCCTATTCTAAGCTACAATGCGCTGGAATTTTATTCGCTTTAACCCAATCAGGGTTAAACACTATATTTCTTAGGATCAACGATGAATCAAGAGCTTAAAGGGCATACGCTTGCGCTGTTAACAATTTTACTGTGGGGAACAACCTTCGTCTCAACCAAAGTATTACTGCAACATGCGCTCACCCCTTTAGAGATTCTTTTTACCCGTTTTGTCATGGGTGCATGCTTTTTGATGATTTTATTTCCCAAAAGGCTCAAAGGCACAACAGTAAAACAAGAGCTCTATTTTGCCGCCGCCGGCTTTTGCGGCATCACGCTGTATTACCTATTTGAAAATAATGCGCTTCTCTATACCTTTGCTTCTAATGCTGCATTAATTGCCTCAACTTCGCCATTCTTTACCGTTCTTTTAGCGAAGATATTCTTAAAAGATGAAGAGATTCGTCCGCAATTTTTTATCGGCATGATTCTCTCTTTTACCGGCGTTGGCTTGATGAGCTTTAGTGGCGCAACTGAACTACAGATTAATCTTAAAGGAGATTTCTTAGCACTGCTTGCGGCAATTATTTGGTCCTTTTACTCTATTTTCTCTAAAAAAATTAGCACCTTTGGCTATAACACAATTCAAACAACGCGCCGAACCTTTCTCTATGGGATTCTCTTTATGGTTCCGATGTTACCTTTTTTCCAAACGCATTTTGAGATTCAAAATTACCTCAATACCACCGTTATTTTAAATCTCATCTTCCTTGGTTTAGGGGCTTCTGCCATCTGTTTTGTTACCTGGAATATGGCGCTTCGAGCACTTGGCGCGATTAAGGCAAGTCTTTATATTAATGTAGTTCCCATGGTAACTGTGATCTTCTCCATAATGATTCTAAATGAAAAAATCACCTTAATGTCTGGCAGCGGCATTGCACTTGTACTTTGTGGGCTCTTTATCTCCCAATTTAAGAAATTTAGAAAAGTGACTTTTCATCGTTAATATTCGCAACTGCATAAAATTTAAGAAAAGTACCTATTACAGAGGCTTTCCCCTATAATAGCTTCACATTCAACAACGAATTAAAGTGATCCATTTATGGTAAAACCTTTCCAAAATCTCCCTAAAGAAGGCACAACAGAGCTTGCGGCTGTGCTTATCGCTGTCACAGATTCTACAGCAAAAGTGCTAACGGTTGATCATGGAAATACCTTACCTAATGGTCCTTTAAGCCCAATTCATAAGTCGCTCCAAGCCGGCGTTCGCCAATGGGTTGAAACGCAAACTCATCAATCTCTTGGTTATGTTGAACAGCTCTATACCTTTGTCGATACACAGCGAAAAACATCATCAGGGCACTACCTTATTTATATTAGTTACTTAGGACTTGTTCGAGAAGAGACAAAGCCGCTGGAATCAGTGGCAATATGGCAAGATTGGTATACCTATTTTCCTTGGGAAGATCATCGTAATGGCCGCCCTGATTTTATTGAACAGTATCTCTATCCTATTTTTCGGCACTGGATTAATGCCGGCAATACAATCGCAGAACAAAAATCCCGTGAACAGCGTGTAAAGCTCTGCTGGGGAATTTCGCCCTTTTCTTGGAATGAAGAATATGTTTTACAGCGTTATGAGCTGATGTATGAAGTCGGTATCTTGCCAGAAGCATCAAACAGAGAAGAAGTACCTAAACTCTTTTGCGGCAAGTCGATGAATCACGATCATCGTCGAGTACTTGCTTCAGCAATGGCAAGATTACGCGCTAAAATAAAATATCGTCCGGTTATTTTTGAACTCATGCCGCCCGTATTTACCTTATTACAGTTACAGCAGAGCATTGAAGCACTTGCTGGTATTACCCTTCATAAACAAAATTTTAGACGCTTTATCGCCCAGCAAGAACTGATTGAAGAGACTGGCAAGATGGATCAAAGCGGGCCAGGAAGACCTGCAAGACTCTACCAATTTAGAGAAGATGTTCTTCTTGAGAGGTCACTCTCCGGCAGTAAACTACCAATCTCTCGTTAAACTCAATCTTAATTTAAGCAGGACCAATATTAGCAAAAAGAGTGTGATCTTGGCTTAGATCACCACTAGCTCTGATATTGATTTTAGTATTATCCGCAAATGCCAACATACGATCTAAACTCTTTTTGGCTTCTTGACGAATATTCTCCTCGATAAAGATCTCATTCTCGCCATGCTCTAATACACTAGATAATTTTGTAAGAGTATTCATTCCCATCCAAGGACACATCGCACAGCTCTTACAAGTTGCACTATTGCCGGCAGTTGGTGCGATCAGTAGCTCCTTCTCTGGCACCGCTTGCTGCATTTTATAAAAAATCCCCTGATCTGTGGCCACAATTAATTGCTTGGTAGTGAGCTTTTTTGCCGCTGCAATTAATTGAGAGGTTGAACCAATGATATCTGCTTGCTTTACAACCCTTTCTGGTGATTCAGGATGGACAAGTACTTTAGCATTCGGATACTTTTCCCGATAAAGCGCTAAGCCACTTGCTTTGAACTCATCATGAACGATGCAATCGCCCTGCCATAAAACCATATCAGCGCCTGTTTCTTTCGCAATATAGCGCCCTAAATGCCGATCAGGCCCCCAAATAATTTTCTCACCCTTTTCGTGAAGATATTTCACGATTTCAAGCCCGATACTAGAAGTTACTACCCAATCTGCCCGAGCTTTCACTTTTGCACTCGTATTAGCATAAACCACAACTGTACGATCAGGGTATTGATCGCAAAAATTAGAAAAATCATCACTCGGACAACCTAAATCTAAGGAGCAAGTCGCATTTATATCTACCATTAGAACTTTTTTATGAGGGCTTAAAATTTTTGCCGTTTCCCCCATAAACCTCACGCCTGCAACCACCAATGTTTGTGATGATGTGTCTCGTCCAAAACGGGCCATCTCTAAAGAATCAGCCACGCATCCCCCGCTCTTTTCTGCTAATGCTTGTATTTCAGGATCGGTATAGTAATGCGCAATTAAAGTCGCATCATGCTTTTTTAATAATTGTTCAATCTTACTGATTAAGGCGCTTTTTTCCTCATCAGAAATTTCTAATACTATCTCGGCTTCTGCTTTGGCAAAGGCATCACTGATCTTCCATTTAGATGATGAACTAGCTGATGATTTTAAATCATTATTGTCGATACTCTTTCGAGCTTGATATCCCATGATTTCTTCCTCCATAAAAAGACCATGATCCCGCTTTCTTCTGAAAGCTTTATATATACTCAATAAGAGCATATATAGATTTTTAATGTAACGCAATAGCGACTACAAACCCCTGCTACGCAAAGAGACCAATTAACAACAGCGCAATATCCGCCCTTAAACCCATAACACATTGAAGCAATAGACTTAATATTTTGATCTCAGCCAAAAATGGGAACTTCTTTAAAGTTTAAAATATTTAATAGTTGAGAAAAGATCTATAAAATAATATGCTCATTGTGAGCATATTATTTTCAATAACAAGGTCATTAAACCTATATTGTGACTTCCCATTAATAGAGATCACCCATCGAAGGAGATGTTATGAACGATATTAGCCCACTTCCAGATCTGCTCCTCAAACCTTATGTTGAAGAGGCACTCAAAGAAGATCTTGGTAGACGAGGAGATATTACTAGCATTGCTATTATTGAATCTCAGCAATTAGCAACGCTCCATATTGTTTCAAGAGAGTCTGGTATTCTTGCTGGTATTGACCTTGCAAGAATCGCTTTTCACCTGATTGATCCTCAAATTGAATTCATATCAAAGGTCAAAGATGGTAATCCTATTACCCCGAACATGACTCTAGCTGTTGTCAAAGGCAATGCACAAGCATTGCTAACAGCCGAGCGAACAGCGCTTAACTTCGTGACGCATTTAAGCGGCATCGCAACACAAGTTGCCCATATTAAAAAGATGGTTAAAGCCTATCCCGTTGAAATTACTTGCACACGTAAAACTTTACCAGGATTAAGAGCATTACAAAAATATGCCGTTCGAGTTGGTGGCGGACGAAATCACCGTATGGGGCTTGATGATGCCATTTTAATTAAAGATAATCATATCGCCATTGCCGGCAATATCTCCACTGCAATACAAAAAGCAAAGGCCTTTGCCGGACATCTTATCCCTGTAGAAGTTGAAGTCGATACCCTAGCACAACTTGAGCTTGCCTTAAAAGAAGGAATCGATCTAGTACTCCTTGATAACATGCCTCCAGAAACGTTACGCAAAGCTGTAACGCTTTGTAAAGGTAAATGCCAAACTGAAGCATCAGGTGGCATCTCGCCTGAAACCATCAAAGCCGTTGCTGAAACGGGCGTTAATTTTATTGCCATGGGCTCGTTAACCCATAGTGTGAAGTCTCTCGATATAGGTTTTGATTTTTTATAGAGCGGCTCTAAAAATAGATAAGCAAAATAATGAGCTTTAAAAAAGGGCATTTCACTCAGTTAAAATGCCCTTTAATATAGATCCTTTAAAATAAACGGATTTTATCTTATCAAGATCGAGATCTCACTAAACGCTTATTTCACAACAGCTTGTTGATAAGGATTATAGCCCATCCCTCGGCGCTGATAGGCGGTTGCTGCTTGTGTGCAAGGGCTCATATTTCTAATAGCACTCTCCCCATCCGATTTTTCAAACCACGATTTATCTGAATTTTGGATCTGCTGAATTTCATTAAAACAAGTATTGTAATTCTCCATGAAAAGATCATCATCATTTGTTAAAAGCTTCACAAGTTCATCACTTTTACTGTTCCAAACATTTTTCCAAGTTTGACAAAGGGTTGAGAACATTAATTGATCATCACAATAATCCATTTTTGCACGCTCTAATGCCAATAGATCTAAACCTTTTAATCCTTCACGACCTTTTTCATCTCGAGCTTCGGTCCAAACACTGCAAGCAGAACCCCGGCGCTGATCTAAATTACAAAACTCCTGTTTCTTAGCCTTAAGCTCATCAAAGGAAAATTGTGAAAGTAATCTCTTTCCTTCTGTTACAGCATCATGATAATACTCTTCCCAAGCAGCACACTCTATTGTTGGCGTTTGCATAAAACCTGTTGTACATTCTTTTTTAAAATACTCAGAGATATTTTGCTGCCAACTCTTCCCTGTGTGCTCTGCAACTATTTTGGCTTTAGCCTCTGCAATAACTTGTAAGCGCTTTACTTCTTCAATCTTACGTAAGCGTTCACGCTCAGCTTGCTCTTTCTCATATGTTAGTTGGCGCTGTTTTTTAATAGCAGAGTCAGCTGCAACACATTCTGCATCCTCGATTGTTGCTTTAAATTCCTTTTCATTACCATTTGTGATCGCTGTTTCTAAGCGCTTTTCACAAGCTTTCAAAGTCTCTTTCGCATCTTTTTGGTTCTCAAAAAAATAAGTCTCATCACGATCACCGCAGCCGATTAAAATTCCCCCTAAAATGCCGATTATAAGCATTTTTTTCATATTCACTTCCCTATGTATTTTATTAATCGTTTTTTATAAAATTAATTCCAAAAAATTGGGAGATATTTTAGCAGAAGATATTACTATTTACTTATTTTTACAATAAAAATAAAAGAGCATCCAAATGAACCATTGAATGCTTTTAAATTTAAAACTTGAACTAATCTATCTTTCTCAACTACATCCCCTTCCAAGCGTTCTGATAAATATTTAAAATATCTTCAAAAGAGAGTTCCATTGGGCTTCTCGCTAATAAGCGGGTTTGCTTAATTGCATCTTCTGCTAGTTTTACCAAGCCTGATTCAGGGATATCAAAAGCCTGCAGTGTATTAGGAATACCAATATCTGTAATCAAATCTTCAATCGCTTTAATACACCATTTTGAAACCTGCTCATTATCATTACTTCCTATTTCAAATCCCATTGCTACATAAATATCACGCAGTTTATCAATACATGATGACCTAATATAGTTAAGCACATAAGGAAGTAATAATGCGTTTGACTCCCCATGACTAATTCCATATTGCCCACCTAAAGGATAGGCCAAAGCATGCACCCCCCCAACACCAGCATTAAAAAAAGATAATCCTGCTAAATAACTACCGTAGCTTAAATCTATCCTTGCAGCTTTATTACTTCCATTAAATACAACGTCACTCAGAGATCTAGTAATTAGGAAAATTGCATGTAAAGCTAAACCTTCTGTAATAGGATTAGAATTAACCGATAAATAACTTTCAATTGCATGAGTTAAGGCATCAATGCCTGTTGCCGCTGTAACCTTCGGTGGAACCGTAACTGTTAATTTTGGATCTAATATCGCAATATCAGCTAACAAATAATCATGAGAAACGACATCTTTACTACCTTCTAAAGATAAAACAGAGATATTTGTAACTTCTGAGCCTGTACCAGAAGTTGTTGGGATAATGATTTTAGGAATACCTTTATCCTTTAATTTTTTATGCCCACTTAAATTTAAATATTCAACAACATTTCCTTCATGCGTTACTAGCACTGCAACCAACTTTGCTACATCTAAAACACTCCCCCCCCCTAGTCCAACGACCAAATCACAATTAGAATTTTTAGCAAATTTTACTAAACTCTCCGCCTGTTCTAGGGTTGGTTCAGTTGTTATTTGATCAAAAATAACAACTTCATAGGGAGCCAACAAAAGCATTAGCTTCTCGAATAAATCATTATTTTTTAAAAAAGGATCTATTATTAATAAAATTGTCTTTACGTGGAAAGGCTCTACGAGTTGTGGCAATGAATCTAAAGCTCCCCATCCATGGTAAGTATTAGTCAACATTGTTGTTTTTAATAGCATAACTATCATCCCCATTGGTTATTATTTATGAACACACCTAAAAATGAATACGTATTCATGTATAGCACAACAAAAAAATGAGGGTCAATTTATTTTATCGTTCCCCGATCAAATATCTGTGTCGAAATAGTATAAGCAATATTGGTATTCGATTGATGCTCAATTGTATATATTAACTCCTGAATAGCGATTAAGCCTAGGTTTTGAGCTCCACCAACTGTCGTTAAATTAATATAAGGATGCTTACTTAATTCCACATTATCAATGCCGATAATACCTACCTCATCAGGACAGGATAATCCCATCTCCTTAGTTAAACTTAACAAATTAATCGCAATAGAGTCGGTAGCAGCCAAAATGGCTTTCTTCCCCGGATTTTTCTGATACCAATACCAAATATTTTCCCTTAACATATTATAATCAATGACTTTTTTATTCATAAAGTCTAAAGGATTTAGCGTACTTTGGTAAATCTCTTCGTAAGTGTCTTTAAATCCTTTAAAACGATATTTAAAGGTACTTACATCAAGCATACCTCCTACCCAAAAAATGGAGTCATATTGTTTCTCATATAGAAAATGGCACGCTTGTTTAGCGGCACTATAATTATCAAATTCAACATAATTTAATTTCTGCCGATGTCGACGATTGAATGTTACAAACGGGATATCTAATCTTTCTAAATGCTCGATAATAGGATCATCATAAAAAATACAAGACATTATTAAACCATCAGGGCGGTTAGATAATGCTTGTCTATATGTCTCCTCTATATCTGAATCATCCACAATATAAATATTCACTTTATAGCCTTTTTCCGTAGCAAAATGAACAATTGAAGCCGTTGAGTCTACGAAAAAAGGATTTTCTAATGGTCCTGAAATCAAAGTAATTACTTTGGAAGATCCTGAAACAAGGTCTCGAGCATTTTGATTAGGAACATATTTAAGCTCCTCAATCGCCTTTAATACCCGATTCCTAGTCTCTTCCCCTACCTTATCAGGATGATTTAACACTCTAGAAACAGTGGCTTGAGAAACTTTAGCAAGTTTTGCAACATTAATTGAAGATGCCCTTCCTTCTAATATTTTTTTATTTTTTTTCACTCTTTTCTCCAATTGATGCAAATAAAATCTAATAAGGCATATCTACCTCAAATTATAGCTTAAATGAATACGTTGTCATTTAAACTTTCTAGAAAAAGCCAAAAATAGCCCATAAAATGATTAAAAAGCTTGACTATTATTTCTTACTGCGCAATAAATGAATACGTATTCATAATTATAAAGATTAATACGGCATCACTTAAATAATGCTACAGATACAATAATAACTAGGAGGGGGATATATTATGACCCAAACAATGGAAGTGAAAAAAACGCAAAGTTTTAAACAGGTCGTTACCGCATCTATGGTGGGAACCATTGCTGAATGGTATGAATTTTTTATATACGGAATTGCCAGTTCCTTAGTCTTTGGCAAACTCTTTTTCCCAAATGCAGGCACAGCTTTAGATGGGATCTTAATTGCTTTTGGCACCTATGCTATTGGATTCCTTGCTCGTCCTATTGGAGGAATTGTATTTGGACACTTTGGAGATAAACTGGGACGCAAGCGTTTATTACAAATTAGTATCTTAATGATGGGTGTTTCGACTTTCTCCATGGGATTACTTCCTGGATTTGCCACAATTGGATACGCCGCGCCAATTTTATTAGTTGTACTTCGTTTTATCCAAGGATTTGCAGTTGGAGGCGAATGGGGAGGAGCTGTCCTATTAATTACAGAACATAGCCCTGAAAATAGACGTGGCTTCTGGGCAAGCTTCCCACAAGCAGCAGCCTGTATGGGTAACCTCATCGCTAGCCTTGTATTATTTGGTATGACGATATTCCTTTCCGACGAGGCATTTTTATCTTGGGGCTGGAGAGTCGCATTCTGGTTATCTGCTTTGATTATTTTCTTAGCATATTATATCAGAAGAAATATTCATGATGCCCCCATATTCCAAGAAGCACAGAAAAAAATTAAACAGAGTAAGCAACAATCAGGTATTAAAGAATTACTAACCTCATTTCCTAAAGAAGCTATTTTAACCGTTACAATGCGCATGGCTGAAAATGCGGTGTATTATATCATTGTAGTCTTTACAATCACCTATCTTGCTGTCATCCATGATGTAAAATATTCAAATATTTTATGGTTATTAGCAATCGCAAATGCCTTCCAATTTTTCTCAATGATTTTTAGTGGTTATCTTGCAGATATGATTGGACGTAAAAAAACTATTATTTATGGTTACCTTGGACTGTTTATCTGGATTTTCTTCTACTTCCCTGCTTTAGATAGTAATAATTTCTTTATATACATCATTGCTATGTGTGTAGGTTTATTCTTGCAAGGTTGCTGCTATGCCCCGCAGGCTGCATTTTTATCAGAAATATTTCCAACAAGAGTTCGCTATACAGGCTCATCTTGGGCATACCAAATTGCCTCTATCCTAGGTGGATCCCTAGCCCCTATTATCGCTGTCTATTTACTAAAAACATATGATGGAACAAACCAAATTGTGATCTATATTGTGACACTTATCATTATCTCCTTAGCTTCTGTATTTATGTTTAAAGAAACAAAGGGTATTTCCTTATATGAAGTTGATAAACAGCACGAAACTTCTTTATCTGAATTAAAAAACTCATAATAATTAAAAATTTGGAGGATTATATGAATCAACTAGTCAATCATTCTCAGCATAAAATTGTCATTCTTGGCGCAGGCTTTGGTGGGCTTGGAATGGCAGCTCAATTAAAAAAAGCTGGCTTCAATGATTTCATCATTATTGAAAAAGGCGCAGATATTGGTGGCGTTTGGAGAGATAACATTTACCCAGGCGCCGCTTGCGATACCCAATCTCATCTTTATTGCTACCAGTTTTTTCCTCATTTACGAGTTAGTAGGCTCTATGCAGATCAACCAGAATTTATTAATTATATGAATGCTCTTATTGAAGAATACCAGTTAAGAGACCATATCATTTTAAATGCAGAAATCACCAAAGCAACCTGGGATCAAGAGCAACATGTTTGGCAATTTATAATTAATGAAACAAAAGAAATTACCTCTCAATACTTTATTCCTGCATGGGGACAATTAAATACCCCTAGCATCCCTGACTTTAAAGGATTAAATACCTTTAAAGGACAATATTTTCACTCTGCTAGATGGGACTATGCCGTTGACTTAAAAGATAAAAAAGTGGCAAGCATCGGGGCTGCAGCAAGTGCAGTTCAATATATTCCTGAAATTGCACCAGTTACTAAAGATCTTACTATTTTCCAAAGATCTGCTAACTGGATACTACCCAGACAACAAGTTGTTTTTACAGAGGAGGAACTTAATCAATTTGAAGAAAATCCAGAAACTTTTATGCAAAGTCGAAAAGAGCTTTTTGATATGCGAGAATCCGGATTTTCAGTGCTAACACAGGGATCTGATGCTCAAAAGCTAGGAATGCAAGAAGCTAAAAACTACCTCAATGAGACAATTAAAGATCCCATCCTTCGAGAAAAACTCACCCCTGATTATGAATACGGTTGCAAACGAATCTTAAGAACAAGCCATTACTATCCTGCACTGCAGCTACCTCATGTTCATTTGGAAACTACTCCTATTCAAGAATTTTATGAAGAGGGAATTATTACAACTGATGGTAAAAAACACCCTGCTGATGTCGTGATTTTTGGTACTGGTTTTAAAAGCCAAGCATTTCACGGCAATTTACAAATAGAGGGGCTTAATAACATTACCTTATCTGATTATTGGGAAACAGGGGCTTCTGCTTATTTAGGTATTACAGTTCCACATTTTCCAAATATGTTTTTAATCTATGGCCCTAATACCAATCTAAACCACAACTCCATCTTACTAATGATAGAGCTACAATTACACTATATTGTTCAAGCTATTGAGGAGCTAGAAGAAAAGAAAATTCCTGCTATCACAATTAACGAGGAAATTTATTCTGATTTCAACAAGCAATTACAAACAAACCTGAAAGAAACTGCTTTTTCAACATCCTGCTCAAGTTGGTATAAAAATAAAGAAGGTAAAATTATTAATAACTGGTCTGGTACCGTTGCTGAGTACAAAGCTCTCGTCAATCAATTTAACATTCAAGATTTCACTCAATTGTAGAGGATGTCAGTATGACAAAGATAGATAAGGATACTCAAAACCTGCTCGATATCTTTAAGGCTAATGGGGGAAAGAGCTTTGAAGCTCTTTCTGTCAAAAAAAGTCGAGAGGCTTATCTTCAAAATGATAGTGCACGACTAGATAAGGTCTCTATACAGACAATCTATGATCAAGAAATTACAACTAAAGACCAATATAAAATCAAGTTGCGTATTTATGAGCCTAGGGAGGAGGTTTCAAAAAACAACCAATCAGCTGCCATTATCTTTATACATGGTGGTGGCTGGGTTGTAGGTAATCTTGAAACACATGACTCTATATGCCGAATGGTATCAAAGCAGACTAATCTACCAATCATAGCTATAGATTATCGCCTTGCACCAGAATTCCCTTTTCCCTGTGCATTAAGTGACTGTTTAGATTCTTTAAAATTTATTGCTGAAAATACTCATACATTAAAAATTAACCCTAATAAGTTAATAATTATGGGGGATAGTGCTGGCGGAAACCTAGCAACAGTTATTGCCCATCAATTTAATCAAATGCCTACCTACACAATTACAAGTGAGATACTATTTTATCCAGTAACAACCATGATCACTGATAATGCTTCTTATCAAAGAATAGCCGAAGGCTACCCATTATCCGCCCAGACGATGCATTGGTTTATCAATAAATATGTCACTGATAATACAGATTTGTATAACCCTCAACTTTCTCCTCTTTACAATGAAGAAATTAACAACGCTATTAAGAGCTTTATTGTCACTGCCGGTTTAGATCCTTTATGTGATGAGGGAGTTTTATATGCTAAAAAACTCATATGTAATGGTAACTATGTGGAGTTTCATCATCTACCTAATACTATTCACGGTATTATCACTACCGCCAAAGCCATTAATCTTGGTAAACAATATCTATCAAGGGCCTGCGACTTTATTTTAGAGCACCAACAATGACTTCGATTTAAATCATCAAATAATAGCTAAAGGATTTACATGTTTAATTTTAAAGAAAAAACAGTTTATATTACCGGAGCATCTGGTGGAATTGCGATGAGCTGTATCAAAAAATTCTATAATGCTGGCGCAAATTTAATTTTAACAGACCTTCATCTTTCAGACTTAGAAGCAGTTTGTAGAACTCTTAATTTAGCGCCTGAAAAAGTATTATTAATGGCCCAAGATGTCAGAAATCCTGAGGATGCTATTACCGCTGTAGAAGAAGGTATCAAAAAATTTGGTAGCCTCGATATCGTAATTCCTTGCGCTGGGTTCTATCCTAAAAGTCTTGTAAAAGACTTATCTGATCTTCAATGGAAAGATACCCTTTCTATCAATTTAGATGGGGTATTTTATACAATACGTGCAGCTATACCCTATCTTCAAGATGGGGGTGCTATTGTTAATATCACTTCAATAGCAGGACACAAAGGAAGCTTCAAACATGGTCACTACGCGACAGCAAAAGGGGCTGTTTTAACATTAACCAGAACTTTAGCACTTGAACTTGCGCCAGCTATACGTGTCAATAATGTTTCTCCTGGATTAATAGATACGGCGATGATTCAAGATTTAATGAATGAACAAGGTGACTTATTAATTTCACAAACGCCTTTAAATAGATTAGGGACTTCTGATGAAATCGCGAATGCAGTAATGTTCCTAGCCTCTAATCATGCCAGCTTTATTACTGGAGAAACATTACATGTCAATGGGGGATTATATATCGCAAGTTAAGATAAAAATCGCTTTCCCCGAATAAAAGTACAACTAATGCCTAAAATAATCAGCCCCGCACCAATAATGAAATATTGATGAATTGGCTCTTTCAAGATAATCATCGCTAATGTAATCGTTAAAAGCGGCGTCAAATTCAGAAATAGTGCGCAGTAGTTTGCCCCAATTTTTTCAACGCCTTTAAGCCATAAATAAGGTGCTAATAATGATGCCGGAATAGCAGCGTAGCTGATTAAGCCAAAGGCATCTTTTGAGAGCTGATAGTTGCCTTGATATAAGAAAAAAGGCAATAATATTAAAATCCCAATACCAATTTGTAGATAGAGGAAGCGCCAAGTAGTAAGCTGAATATCCCACTTCTTCACTAAAACGGTATAAAGCGCATAGGCTGAAGAAGATAAAAAGAGCAGCATCTCCCCTGTCTGCCCTTTTAAGGCGCTTAAATTAGTGAGTTCTCCTTTACTACTTAAGTAAATAACGCCCATAAAAGCTAAGACAAAGCCAAGTAGCATCCAGATCGTTAATGGCGTTCTTAAAATCAACGTGCTACAAAACAGTATTAAAATGGGAACCAATCCCCCAAAGATGGCCAGCGTTGTTGCCGGTACTGTCTGCACTGCCACATAGATAATACTTTGATAAATGACAATCCGCAGCAACCCAAGAATCACAATCTTACCAAAATTTGCCTTCACCGTAATAATCTCACGCCATACACCACGAATCACAAAAGGCGTTAAGACTAAAAAAGCAAAGAACCAACGATAAAAAGCCATTGCCGAAGCATCTACAACACCGACACTGAGTTTACTAACAATCGTATTAAAAGCCCAGATCGAAACTGCGAAAAATGGGAAAAAGTAAGCATTCATAAATAAGCCTCAAATAATGCTTTAAACCTCGCTTCGCAAAGCCCATCTTCACCTCGCCAATATTGCGCAAAGCTCCAATCGTGTTTGCCCCGTGCGGAGCGATCTGTTGATTGTTCTTTTAAAAGTCCGATAGCGGCTAAGATTTCAACGAGCATTTCTCTTTCAGCTTTTGAGGACTTAAGCACATCTTTAAGCCGATCACTGAGCTTACCAGGATAATCTCCGTCATCTGAACTTCGAATGATTTGAGCCATATTTTGTAAAATCTCAATATCTTCTGGCTTCACTATCGGTTTAGATAACTCTATAAACCGCTCTAAATCAAAGAGCATATAGAGAATCTGTCCATGGCGCACGCCACCCCATTTTAAACGCTCAAAATTAAGAACATTAAGATCTGCCTCAATATAGTTTTCATCCCCAATAATGCCGTAAAAGGCATCTCGGCAAACTCCACAAGTAAAATGGTGAGAAACTGCTTCTCCATTTTCATAAAATGAACCTGAGATTACCGGCGTATAAGCATGTAATGGGATTTTTTGCGAGAGATAATAAGAAGCAATTGCCGATCTTAGCGCTAAATCGCGAGATGATAGACTTGCTAAAAAGGCTTTGATTAAATCATCTTCTGAAATTTTAACCAGTACCTCATGAAGCCTTTTAATCACGTCATCATGAGACAACGTCAATGGATCAAACATCAGGCCCTTCTCTTTTGCGTAAGCAAAATCTTCTGCCGTAATGCTACGATTTTTTGCCTCAACCCATCCGCCGGAGCGCCAGTAAGTATAAAAAAGAATTTTTTGAGCTTTTTGCATTTTGTTACCACATAATCGCTTAATGATACCGCCTGGTACCCCACACATTGTCAATATATTTTAATAAGTACAGCACGTGACAGAAAAGAATAGTTACATCTTTCTCACTAACTTGTGTTCGGAATATTAATATAAGGCTGCTTCAATCTATTTAATAACACAAGACATGGGGAAACTATCAATCATACAATAAACACAAAAAAATAACGCCTTTTCTCCCCTTTTAGAAATGACTCCATTCCATTACATTTCCAAGAGAAAAAAGGCGTTAATACTCAACAAAATGATATTGTGCTATCAACTATCATCTATTTGTTACTACAAATCCGTGAATTATAGATTACCGATTGAGAGATATTTGGTTTCTAAATAAGGCTCGATTCCTTCGATTCCACCTTCACGACCAATACCGCTCTCTTTAAATCCACCAAATGGTACTTGCGCCGCACTTGGTAAACCATCATTCCAACCGATAATTCCAAAATCTAAATGATCTTGTAGATAAATTCCGGTTTTATAATTATCAGTGAAGTAGTAAGCAGCAAGTCCAAATGGTGTCCCATTTGCAATCTCAAGCGCTTCATCAATAGAATCAAAACCGATAATTGGCGCTACAGGACCAAATGTCTCTTCAGACATAATCTGCATATCAAGCGTCACATTACCAAGCACTGTTGGTGCGATAAAAAAGGTCTTCTTATCTAAGTCAGCAATCCCTTCACCACCTGCCAGAATCGTTGCGCCTTTCGCTTTTGCATCTTCGATCTGCTCAATCACTTTGTCATAACCTTTCTGGTTAATTAAAGGACCAACATCTATAGTATCGTCAAGACCATTACCCAGTTTTAACGCTTTAGCAGCGGTGGCAAACTTCTCACTAAACTCAGCAATCACATTGTTATGAACAATAAAACGATTGGCACAAACGCACGTTTGACCTGCATTTCTAAATTTAGAAGCTAATGCTTGCGTTACTGCAAAATCAATATCTGCATCTTCGCAGATAATAAAGGGCGCATGTCCCCCTAGTTCCATTGAAACATGCTTTACTGTATTCGCACTTTCACTAATGAGGCGCTTACCGACTGGCGTTGAGCCTGTGAAGGTAATTTTACGCACATCTTGGCTTTCTGTAAAAATTGGGCCAATTTTAGAACCTTCACCAATCACACATTGCACAACATCTTTCGGGAAACCTGCTTCATGCGCAAGCTCGACTAAACGAATCATCGTTAAAGGCGTATCTTCTGCAGGTTTAACAATGAAAGTACAGCCTGCTGCAAGCGCAGGACCCGCTTTACGTGTCATCATTGCCGCTGGGAAGTTCCATGGCGTAATTGCCGCCACTAAACCTACCCCTTCACGAGTCACCATTAAACGTTTACTCGTTGAAGTTGCTGGGATTGTACGCCCATAAATACGCTTTGCTTCTTCGGCATACCATGTTAAGTAGCTTACTGCGTAATCGACTTCACCTAAAGATTCTTTAAGCGGTTTACCGTTCTCTTCAGTCATCACTTTAGCGATATCAGCTTTATGCTCGATAATGAGCGCTGCCCATTTACTGATTAACGCTGCGCGCTCATAATTGGACGTTTTTTTCCATGATTTAAAGGCAATAGCGCCCGCTTTTAATTTTGCTTTTACTGAATCTGCATTATCAATTGGCAACGTTGCTAAGATTGCGCCCGTTGCCGGGTTATGTACTGTTAAAGTTGTCATTGCAGTACTCCTACTCTATTCCTTGATGAGGCAACATCAAGGAGATGGGTATTCAAAGTTGAATAAAATAAGCGACTTAGATCTCAAAAAAAGATCTTCCCCCCTTTTTAAGAGGGGAAGATAAATCTATTATGCAGATCTGTTTCAATTCATCATTTTCAATAACGAAAATTTATGCGTTTGCAAAAGCATCCTTAAGGATTGCTAAGCCTTTCGCTAATTCTTCATCTGTAATTGTTAATGGTGATAAGAAACGAATCACGTTGCTATTTAAACCTGCATAAAGGAGGAATAAACCATTGTCATTTGCGTATTTTACAATTTTACCAGTACGAGCAGCATCAGGACGTTTTGTCACAGGATCTGTTAATTCAGCTGCAACCATTGCGCCTAAACGGCGAACATCACCGATATAGTTATGGGCTTTTTGCGCTTCTTTTAAGAAAGCTTCAAGTTTTGCACCTAATACTTCTGCTTTTTCGTTTAATTTTTCATCTACCACGATATCCATTACGGCAAGTGCTGCGGCACATGCTAATGGGTTACCTGAGAATGTTCCACCAAGCTCACCTGCTCCTGGCGTGTTAACTACTTCTGCACGGCCAACAACCGCACTTAAAGGCATCCCTGCAGCAAGTGATTTTGAAGTTGTCATAAGGTCTGGAACAATACCGAAGTTTTCCATCGCAAATAATTTACCCGTACGGCAGAAACCCGTTTGGATCTCATCTGCAATGAAGAGAATGCCGTGTTCTTGACAGAAATTAAACACATACTCAACGAAACGTTTTGGAGGAATTACAAATCCGCCCTCACCTTGTACTGGCTCCATGATTACACATGCAACCGTATCTGGTGAAACTGTACCTTTGAAGAATTCATTGAAACGCTCAATCACTTCATCAACATATTCATCAACGCTCATGTGCGCTGGGCGCTCATAAACAAATGGGAATGGTGCTTGATAAAGATCTGAGGCAAAAGGACCAAAGCCTTCTTTATAAGGTTTTACTTTACTTGTTAAACCCATTGTAAGGTTTGTACGACCGTGGAATGCGCGGTTGAATGATACAACGCCTGATCTTTTAGTATATTTACGCGCAATTTTAACGGCATTTTCAACTGCTTCTGCACCTGAGTTAAGAAGGATTGCTTTCTTCGCGTGATCACCTGCTGTCATTTCACAAAGTTTTTTACAAACTTGGATATAACCTTCATACATCACAACGTTAAAACCAGGATGCGTGAAGTTATGAAGTTCATTTTGAATCGCTTCGATTACTTTAGGATGACTGTGACCAACGTTCATCACACCGATTGCACCTGCAAAGTCAATAAACTCTTGACCGCTTTGTGTCATCACTGTTGCATTTTTAGCAGATGTAGCGATATTTAAGTTACCGTTACCAACGCCTTGTGCAACATATTGTTCACGTAAAGCTTTTAAATCTGACATAGAGATTCCTCCAAAAAATTAATATGTGGGTATATATGTGATATGGATTCGATAGAACATCGAACCTTGAAAGTAATTTTTTAAAATAGGTCGGCAATCTACACAGATTGTTCTTAGCTCTCAACTATTTGCCACAGCAAGCTTTCTTTCCTATCAATTCACCAGACTACATAATGTCGCGCTACTTACGAGATTGCGTAGATTGCCAGTTCCTATTCTTGACGTAGATCATCATAGTTTTTTCCCATTTTTCTGACAATTAGCTAAAGATAATGAAATATATGGTACAGTCATACGATCGTATGAGAGATAAATATTATGACACTGCAATTAACTATTAAAGAACTGCTCCATAAAGCAGAATTAAAGATCAGCCTTAAAGCCGGTAGAAATGGGCTTGATCGCACGATTTTATGGGCTCATACTTCGGAATTAGAGAACCCTAGCAAGTGGGTTTTACCCCACTATCTCATCATGACAACGGGACTTGGAATTCCCAAAGATGCCGAAAAACAGCGCCAATATTTACAATATTTAGTTGATGCTGAGCTCGCGGGATTACTCATCTCAGATCATATGAATGCGCCAACAGACTTAGAAGCGCTCTATGAAAAGGCTGATGAAATCGGCTTCCCTATCTTAATGAGTGATTACAATACGCCCTTTATCAATATCGCCAAAGTCATTAGTGAAGCCAATAAAGATAAAAAGGAATCGATTAATCACCAGCTCATTAAAGTGTTATACGAACATACAAGATCGTTAATTAAAGAGCATAATATTAACGATCTCGTCAATCGTGTGAGAGCGCTTTTAAACTTTGAGCTCTATTTAATAGATCTTGAGCGCCCAACCGTGCCGCCCTTTCCTGATGCGCCTTATCCTGATGAATGGCAAGATACTTTTAGCAAACATCCATTTTCCAATAATAAAACTCAACGGCTAACACAAAATGGGGTTACTTGTACAATTGTGCCTTTAAAAGCGAAAAGTTACGCGCTTGCCATTATTGATCAATCGATTAGTAATGATCTTTTACAAAACCTCATTCTTCTCTTTAGCTTCTATATTGAAGGTCGAAAAGAGAATTTTTCGCAACTCATGAAGCTCAGCAACGAGCTATTTGATGATATTTTACATGAACGGGTTAATGAATCTTATGTGGAGAAACGCCTCCCTAACTTTAGAATCACGCCTAATCATAGCCAAATACTGATTTTTAAACGCAACCTTAAGCTAAACTATGAAACCTTCTTCTTTAATCATGCGATCTACGGCATTTTGATTTCCCAAAAAGATCATCTCATGATGCTCACCGATAGCGATAATATTCCGCTACTGAGCCAAAATAGTGAAGCGATGGGAATTAGTAATCCGCTTGAAAGCCTCTCTCGCTTAAATGATGCCATTAAAGAAGCAAAGCTTGCCTATAAAAAGAGTTCTAAAAGTTATCCTATTCAATATTATGCCGAAGATAACTACGCAAAATATGGCGTTCCCAAAAGCTTGGAAGATGCCAAAAAACTCTTTGACCTCAATTTAGGGGCCCTTTATCAGCAAGATCAAGAACGAAATACCCGATATTTAACAACCCTAAAAGTCTTTTTAGATAATGATCGTGCTTGGGAAAAGAGTGCAAAGCAGCTCCATATTCACAAACAAACACTTGTCTACCGTATGCAAAAGATCCAAGAGATCACCGGCAGAAAAACAGATACGATGGAAGATATCGTAGAACTATGGATTGCGCTAAAAGCTGGGGAGATTTTAGGATTGATTGAAGAGAGTCATTAAAACATATTAGCCTAAGTAACTAACCTAACATTTCCTAATACAAATATAGAACAAAAAAGCCCTTTCATAACTTATTATGAAAGGGCTTATACGACTTAAAAAATTATATTAAAAAACCATAGTTGAAAGATACTTTTGAAAATATCCATCAATACTTTCCTTATTAGAAAGTGCTAAAGCTACTAACAATCTTGATTTTTTCGGAGATAACCAACCACTCATGATCGCGTTTCGTTGCTGAAGATCTATCTCACTACCAATATAACCATAAGTATTATATGCCGTAGATCCCGCTAGTGTTGCTGAAGATATAATAACTGGTTTAGTCTCCGCAATTATCGACACTGCTTCAGCAGCTTCTTTTGAAACATGTCCTGCGCCAAAGCTAGAAATCACGATTGCATCCGCTTTAGGTGCTATTAAATTGAGTATCTCAGGAGTATCACCCAACGTAGCTTGATACAAAAATACATCCGCAGTAATAGCCTGTGGTTTTATAAAACTACATCTATTTTCTGGTGTTTTAAAATAACGGCAGCTATTTTCAAATATAATACCAACAGGGCCCACCTGAGAGGTAAAAGCATTAACATCTGCGGTGTGCCTTTTTTCAACCCATTTCGCTTCATATATCCAATTATTCATTACCACTAACGCTCCTCTAGCACTACTATTTTCAGAAGATGCAGCAATAAGTGAGGCAAGTAAATTAGAAGGTCCATCCGCCCCTGCTTGATCTGGTGATCTCATGGCACCCGTTAGAATTAACGGGATATCTGAATCCCATATTAAATCTAAGAAGAATGCGGATTCCTCTAATGTGTCAGTTCCTTGGGTTAAGACTATCCCATCAACACCTTGAGCAACCTGCTCTTTAGCCCAATCATAACACTTTAATAGATTTTCAAATTGGATATAACTACTTGGAATTTGCGTAATATTTTCGGTCACAACTTCTAAATTCTTAAGTGCCTGAACATCACCTAATGACTCTATCAAATCTTCTGCTGTTAACTTAGGAGTGACCCCCTTCTCAGAATCTCCTTTAGTCATACTCACAGTGCCACCAAGCGAGCCTAATGCAATTATCCTCTTACCCATTATCTCCCCCCCCTATTTTAAATGACCTGGTTTAACTAATAACATGGAAACCATCCCAATACACGTCACCACAGCTGCAGCAGTAAACATTGCGCTATATCCTGATTGGCTGACTAAATATCCGGTCAATGTCGGTGCTAATACAGCTCCTATATTTGATAAGAAATGCATCATTCCACTATATGTACCAATTTTATTCTTCGGTGTTGTATCAATCACAACAGTCCAATAAACAGTATTTGCTAATGCGTTTAATGCATTTCCTACTGAAATTAATGCGATGACAGCTGCGGCACTTGTTACTAAATTTACAGACAAGAAACATAATGTCGTCAGTAATAAAATACCTGCTGCAAAATAGCTGCGAGCTATGGTTAATTTACCGGTTTTTTGAAATAACCAATCAGAAAAGCGACCGCCTAACAAAACTGTAAAACAAGCGCCTATCCAAGGGATCATTCCCATATACCATAAAGAAGACAAGTTATAATCAAACTGATCCTGTAAAAAACGCGGAGTCCATGTCAACAGTAAGAAGTTAACGTAAATAAACGCAAAATAACCGATCGTATTAAATACTAGTGTTCGGCTTTTAAAGAAGTCAAACCATCTTAAAGACGTGTTCTTAGCTGCAGTAGCTATAAACTCTGTATCAGCTATAGCGTGACTTGCTTCTATTTCAGATAGTTCCTCAGCACTAACATATTTATTTTCTCTTGGCGTATTTGTAAAATATCGCATAAGAATAATAATTGCTATTAATCCCACAACCCCGAGAATAATAAACATTGCTCGCCAGCTACCCGTTAAAGCTAATAATCCAACGGCTACAGGTGCTGTTAATAGTGCCCCCAAAGGTGTGCTTAATAGCCCAATTCCTACGACAAACCCTCTCTCCTTAGGTGTCGCCCAGGTACCAATTGTCTTATTAATAACTGAATAAGCAGGTCCCTCAGAAAAGCCAAACAAGATGCGTATTACAGCAAAACCTGCTAATGCAGATCCTCCAAATATCATCATTCCTATTTCACCAGCGAACGCTGTACTAATTTCAAATATAGACCACGCAACACCAGCGACAATCCAAACTTTTTTTGCTCCCCACTTATCTGCTAAAGCTCCACCTATAAGCGCTCCAAACATGTATCCATAGCCAAAATATCCTAAAAGATTTCCCCAATCTTTATTATTAAAGCCAAACTCAGCCATAATTTCAGCACCGGCATAAGATAATGCCCCTCGATCGATATAGTTAATCAGTGCAACAATTAAGACTAATATAAATATCGTGTATCTAAAATTTTTTCTTTTAATTTTAGTCATAGACCTCTCCTTTGATGTATTAATATCATTTATTATTAGGATTCAATTAAACTTACTATTTTTTCACCCATCTCCTGTGTTGTATGCTCTCCTCCTAGATCTTTTGTATAAAATCCTTCTAGTAAAACTGTTTCAATTGCTGCCAAAATTACATCATGCGCCTTTTGATAGCGTTCATATCCACCCAACCCCCCAAAAAATTGGAGCATCATTGCACCTGACCAAATCATTGCAATGGGATTCGCGATATTCTTACCATAAATATCTGGTGCTGAACCATGAACCGGTTCAAAAAGGGATGGAAACGTTCTCTCTGGATTTACATTAGCAGAAGGTGCAAGCCCCATTGTTCCAGTACATGCAGGTCCCAAATCTGACAAGATATCACCAAATAAATTGGATGCGACAACAACATCAAATTGCTCTGGTTGCATCACGAAACGCGCACATAAAATATCAATATGTTGTTTATCCCATGTGATTTCCGGATAGTTTTTCGCCATCTCTTCAACACGCTCATCCCAATACGGCATGCTAATTGCTAAACCATTCGATTTTGTAGCGCTCGTCAGCTTTTTACGGGGCCTTGTTTTTGCAAGCTCAAAAGCATATTGCAAAATACGATCTATACCACGTTTACTAAATACGGATTCCTGTAACACAAACTCATGTTCTGTCCCTTCGTAAACTTTGCCGCCAATTGCCGAGTACTCTCCTTCCGTATTTTCACGTACTACGTAAAAATCAATGTCCCCTGGCTTCTTATTCGCTAAAGGCGATTTTACCCCCGGAAGCAAACGCACAGGTCGTAGATTCACATACTGATCAAACTTTCGGCGGAACTGTAATAAAGATCCCCAAAGTGAAACATGGTCAGGCACTGTTGCCGGCCAACCAACCGCACCATAATAGATTGCATCAAAGGATTTCAAAGTTTCAAACCAGTTATCTGGCATCATCTTTCCATGCTCTGCATAGTACTCACAATGCGCCCAATCAAATTCTTTAAACTCTAAATTTAAATCAAACTTTTTTGCAGCAGCTAGCAATACCTTAATCCCTTCAGGCATTACCTCTTTACCAATTCCATCTCCCGCTAATACAGCAACTTTAAATACTTTACTCATGCATCTTTCTCCCTTTTATAATGCTTTCATTGCATCATGGCAGAAAAAAAAGAAGAGTTCAGTCACGTTATGGAAACCTATAATCCTCTAAATATAGACAATTATCTTATAAAAACGCTAAGATCACAAGAGACACCCCATAATGAGTACTTCGAGAGGTTCCTATGATTGAACTACCACAAACTAATGATTTATTCGTATTCTTGATCGTCGTCAAAAATAAAAGCTTCATCAAAGCAGCCGATGAATTGGGTTTCTCACGTTCTTATATCTCTAAAAGAATTCAAGTACTCGAGGAAACATTAAACTGCCAACTCTTACATCGATCAACTAGAGCCATTGAACTCACTAACCAAGGGGAAAAGGTCTATCTCTGGGCACAGGAAATTCTCCTTGATGTTCGGAAAATGTCTGAAGACCTCACAGATTCAAGCGATGATCCGCAAGGGAATCTTACAATTACAAGTAGTCTTGGTTTTGGTAGACAGCATATTGCCCCCCTTCTATCCGATTTTGTAAAAAAATACCCCAAGGTCTCTATTCGTTTTGATACGATCGACAAAATGCAAGATCTTGTTGCTCAACATGTAGATCTCGATATCCATATCGGCAATCATATCTCACCAAACTTAATTGCTAAAAAGATTGCTAACAATAATCGTATTCTCTGTGCTTCTCCCGATTATCTCGCTAAAAATGGCACCCCAGAAGTATTAGAGGATTTACTGCAACACTCATGCCTTGTTATCCAAGAGCGGGATTCTGCTTATGCTATTTGGAAACTCAATTCAGATAATGGAGAACAACAGATCAAAGTTTCAGGACATCTCTCTTCAAATAATGGTGAATTAGTACGTTATTGGGCACTTTCCGGACAAGGTATTATGTTACGCTCCACTTGGGACATTGGCCATGAACTTGAGGCTGGAAACCTAGTACAAGTACTTCCCGAATATCGCCAAGATGCGGATATCTGGGCAATCTATCCAACAAGGTTAAGCAACTCTGCTCGCTTAAAAGCTTGTGTGAATTTTTTAGAACAAGAGATTCCTAAACGTCTAGGATTTATGATATAACCGCCTTTCACCATATCATTTCAATTAAACGATTCATTAAATGAGTCGTTTTTTGCTTATTACAACAACAATATTCGGCAAAATAATCGCAAAGAGAATAATCAAAATCCCGATTACTTGCAGAAGTGAGATCTTTTCACCTAATAAAAGGTAAGCAAAGATAATAGCAGATGGTAATTCTATGGAAGAAAGAATACCACCTAAACTTGGGCTTAATGCCGGCATGCCTTTGCTAAAGCAAATTAGAGGTAAAACAGCGGTAAATATCGCAATAACTGGCGCCCAATGTAAGGTCACACCGATATTTTGAAAATCTAATTTATATCCCCAAAATAGTAATAAGAAGAAACTTGCGCCAAAAGAGACATAAGTTGCCCTTTGAATGGGGTCTGCTTCTTTTGCAACTGCATTCGTCGCCATAATTGTCCCTGCATATGCAATAGCTGATCCAAATCCTAATAGAACGCCAATCCATGATAAGGAGAGATCACTGGATAATAGCTGCGTTGCTAAAACCGTACCTATCATAATCAATACAACAGACCATATCTGATATCTAGAGGGGATATTTCGCTTAAAAATCAATCCCAATAGCATTGCAATCCAAACTGATTGCATTAACAATACTGCAGAAACGGTGACTGATACATATTGTAATGAGGCAAAATAAAAACTATTTGTACTAGCCATGGCTAGCCCTGATAGAAATAACTTACTGCGATTAAGATGGCTTAATTGAAAAGATCTTTTTTGCTGACGTAAGAGATTTATGAGCATTAAAATAAGCGCTGCACAACAAACCTGAGCGACTAATAAATTTGCCGGCAATACACCACTATTGGTAGCCAGTTTGAAAACGGATGCCGGAATACCATAACTAATGGCACCAATTAATACGATAACACTACTATTCACTCTCATTTCAATAACGCCAAAACCTAAAAAAGAAATTGATGATAAATGATTATTTAAAGAAACTCATTTAACAACGGATTAAAAACAGAATATTTCACAAAAAGATCTATCACGTTAGTCATGCTTAGCTACCATGAAAAATAATATTATTAAATTTCATAAGATCAGCTCCTAATTTTAGGAGTTGATCTTAAAAAACAGAAATGTATTGTTAATAAAAGAGACTAATCTATCAAAGAATATTATAAGCTATTGACTTATCATTAATCAGCCTGTAATATTACAGAGTCGATTAAACAATCGATAACTCATAAAGGCCTTAAATCCTATGTTGAGCATCTCCAAAACTTACAACCGATAATATGAGATGTAGGATCTAAGCGATTATTGAATAATCATTTATAAATGATTTCTAATTTGTGTGTGAATTAAGATCTATTTTGAAAATGAATCAATATATTTGATGTTTTATTCCTGTCATAAATGACGATTACAATATGATGAAAGCATGATGTTAACGCATCTGTGAGATGTTAATGATAATCACTGGATCAGAAATGATTTTAATATAATCAATATTCATTCATTTAGTAGGATTAATATCAATTTTAATTAAAAATAATCAACTTTATGAAAAAAATGATATACAAAACTCCTCAAAAGAGTTAAGTTAATTAAGATCTGAGCAATATTGATGTCGCTCTCGCTCATTGAAATTAAAAATGAAGTGCGATACGCGATAAGCAGTTTGTTGAGATATTTTTTGTTGGCTAGCTCCTTAATCAGGCAACGCCAAATTCCTATGGTAATAACAAGAAAAAACTAGGAGAATTATTATGATGATTAAGAAACAACCTATTGATAGAAACGGTCATTTAGTAAATGTAGGTAGCTCACTTATGAGAAATCAAGAATGGGATACCATCATTAGAATCGACGAAAACACCGAGCAAGTATGGTACAAAAAAGGTGGATTTAACTGGTTCGAAGAGATGAAGAACTTTGTTCAATTCTCGTAACTATTAACTGTTATCTATTTTCATTGTCAAATAGAAGCGACTTTTAAAATATTCCTTTAAAACTCACTTTTATATTGACCCGATTTTAGGATTCACATTATGTGTCATTAGTTCAGCCCATCTTTCGATGGGCTTTTTGCTTTCTACAGGCTCACATTTTATAGTCGATTCGGTTTAAGAAAAACTGTTTAAAAAGTACAGCAGGATAGCGAGTGCATCAAATGCACGTGCATGGTGCCGGATAGAATGACTTTTGTGCTTCTCATAGCCAATGCGCCGGCAATCTGATTCAGTGATTTTTAAACCGACTTTACTATATGACAAGATTCAGCATCAGCTACTAATACCTATTTCTACCAATCATCAAGATCTATACCACTTCTCGCTGAAATAACTGCCGACAACTGATCGCTAAAAAGAATACCGTAAATAAGGAGATTGCTGTTGCAACCCCATAAACTGTTGCAAATCCAAAGCTATTGGCAATTCTTAGAGAGAAGAATCCTGCAATCGCAGCGCCGCCGATCATAATGGTATATTGCAATGATGAATCGAGCGTTGCCATCTCTTTACTCGCTTTATCCATAAATATGGCCATGACTGCCGGTAATAATAAGGTATAGCCAATACTAAGCACCATAATCTGTACGATAAAAATATTGCTATAAAAGGCTCTTAACTTTTCCGTAAAGATAAAAGAGATAAAGACCAATGAGAGAATGGCTAAAATACCAAATATTACGGTAAAGCGGCTATAGTAGCGCATTAAAATGCCGGAGATTGGCCCTGCAATCATACACAAAACAGGAAGATAAATTGCTAAAATGGTTCCGACTTCAGCCATATCCCAGCCTTGATCACTTAATACCGGAATAAAGGTTGTTGCAGTTAATGCATACGGAATACAAGAGAGTAACAGCAGTAAAAACCACTTCCAGCCCGTTCCCTCTTCTTGCCAATAAGTAATAAGCCTTTTCCCCATCATCTTCCAAGTAATCATCGCTGTATTTGAACAAACTTGCGATTGAACCCCTCGAATTTTAGGCTCACGATAGAAAAAGAGCTGAATATTAATCAAGATCGAAATAGCCAGCATTAAACCCACAGCAACATGCCAGCCCCAATATTGATAGAGGTAAAGCACCAGGCCGCCCCCGATCATTCTGCCAGAGCGAGCAGAGATGACAGAGATAACCCCGCCCATACCACGCTCTCTATAACTAAGGATTGTACTATTTAGCCCAAGCGTCGCGCCGGCAAGGAAGTTCCCCATAATACTCAAGACAAAACAGCAGAGCATAAGTAGGCCAAACTGCGTTGTAATATCAATCCAAAAAAGAGCAAAGAGCGCTAAGAAGATAATGATATTAGATAATAGCAACCAAAACCGAAAATGCCCGCGTTGATGATTGACCTGATAACGCTGAATAACCGATGAAATCACCAGCTGCGTAAGCTCCGTGAATCCTAAGAGGTAGAAGATACTCAGCTGATTTAAAGTAAATCCACTCTGCTTTAAGATCGTCACAATACTGAGCATATAAAAGCCCACAAGGATAATCTTAAAGTTACCTAAGCTTAAGAGTAGAAACCAATCCCAGCGATTAACGCCGGAGACTGGATCTAAATCGGATATAGAGGTTTGAGATGTCGCCTTTAATGATGCTGATTCTGATACCGTTTGACTCGCCATTATAGAATCGCTCCTATTGATGGATCATCTAATACTACCGATTTTAATGCACCATTTTGATCATTATTGGTAGCGATGTGCTGCGTATTCCAAAACTCATAATAACGCCCTTTTTTCGCTAATAAGGCTTCATGCTCGCCCTGCTCAATAATCGCGCCCTCTTCCATCACTAAAATTTGATGAGCCCCCACAATCGTGGAGAGACGATGGGCAATCACTAAAATGGTCTTATTCACAAGCAGAGCATCAAGCGCACGTTGCACCAATAGTTCATTTTTCGTATCTAACGCCGCCGTTGGTTCATCTAAAATCAGGATCGGTGCATCTTTTAAGATCGCTCTTGCAATCGCAATACGTTGTTTTTCTCCCCCTGAAAGACTACTACCGAGATCTAATAATGGCGTATCATAGCCTTTTGCTGTTTTCATAATAAATTCATGGCATTGGGCTTTTTCAGCAGCGGCAACGACCTCTTCATCTGTCGCATCAGGACGCGCCATACGAATATTATTCATAATCGTATCTTGGAAAAGATAAACATCTTGAAACACTACAGAGATCATCTCCATAAGCTGCTTTTGCGTCATTTCACGAATATCCACGCCACCAATTTTTACAGCGCCTTTAATGACATCCGCATGGCGTAAAATCATGCGGGTTAAGGTTGTCTTTCCCGAACCTGAATGCCCTACTAATGCCGTAAATGAGCGCTCAGGAATTGTGACGTTAATATTGTGGAGTGCAAAGATCTCTTTCGAAGACTGAGCATTCTTTGCAAGCTTATCCTTGTGATCTGCTTCTCCTATCTGAGTTGCTTGATAAACAAAATCGACATTTTCAAAAGTGATATCAAAACTCGTTGGCATCTTATCACAATGCTTCTCCGGCAAATCAGGCTGAGAGAGAAGCTGTTGTAACTTCTCACAGCCAATCACAAAGATTTCTAAGAGCGAGGACATCTGCACAAAGAAATTAAGGAGATCAGTCACGCGCGCAATGATAATAATCGCCGTAGCTAAGAGAAAATAGGAAGCGCTCCCACCGCCAACTAAGAAAATTCCTAAAAGGATGATAAAAACTAATCCTAATTGCACAGTTGAGGTGATCATTAAGTTCGGAATCTCCCCTTTCTTTGTGCCGTAGGCTTGAATCTTGGCAACATCATGAGCGATATCGGCAAAGGTACTCTGTTTATTCTCTAGCTCGCCCGTTGATTTAAGGACATCTAATCCTTGGATAAACTCAATGGCTTCCCCTTTTAACTGCCCATTTGCTTCCGCTAAGATACTAAAACCACGGCGAAAGGCCTTACGGCGCCAAAAATAAAGCGGAATTGCCATTGGAAAGACTAACAACATCACTACAGCAAAACGCCAATCATAAAAAACCATCGCAATGGCAGCTGAGATCGGCACAATCATGGCATAGATAATCGTCGTCATCAGCATAAAGCCATAACCAGCAGCCTCATTCACGCTTTGTACTAATACAGCATTGATCTCCCCTGAGCGCTGATTACTTAAATGCAGTAAAGGAATCTGGCGAAGTTTCTGCCCTAAACGTTTACGCAGTTCATCAATTGCAAGATTCGCATAGCCTTTCGTATCATAGCTTTCCGAAAAGAGCCGTGATACCAAACTGATAAAGAGTAAAACAGAGATCCCTCCAAAAGGAAGCTGCCAATCTTGTCCATTCACAATCGCTGCAAAAAAGGGAAACAATAGTACTAGAGAGATCCCAAAGGTGATCGCCGAAATCACACTAAAAATCAGACAGCGAATAAGTATTGGTTTTTGCGAACCTGCCGCCATTAAGAGCTGATTAACCGTCCCGACAACACTATCGACATCACGGGTCTTTTGATTCAAATAATTTCTCATAATCAATAATCCTTTTTACCTTACTGTGCCATGGTCCAGTTTTGCGTCTCTTGATAATCACGCCAGAGTTTTTGATAAGCTTCACTCTCTAATAACAATGTTTCATGACTGCCCTTTGCGATCAGCTTTCCTTCATTTAGATAAACGATCTGATCTGCCCCAATAATTGTTGAGAGGCGATGCGCAATCATAATGACTGTTTTATTCACCATGAGTTTACGAAATGAATCCATTAATAGCGCTTCGTTTTTGGCATCCGAAAATGCTGTTGGTTCATCTAATACAAGGATTGGGCGATTTTGTAAAAAGGCACGTGCAATCGTTAAACGCTGTTTTTGTCCGCCCGATAAAAGCTGGCCACGCTCCCCAATTTTTGTATCGTATCCTTCCGGCAAAGTCATAATAAAATCATGAATATTGGCAAGCTTTGCGGCATTAATGGCTTCTTCCTCAGTCGCTTCTAAACCGTAACGAATATTATCTAAAATCGAGCAAGAGAAAAGGAAACTATCTTGAAACACAAAGGAACACTGCTTCATCAGTTCATCAAGCTTCATGTGACGAATATCCACATCTCCAATCAAAATTGCCCCATCTGTGACATCCCAAAAGCGTGGGAGCAGATTAATTAAAGTTGTTTTACCAGAACCTGAGCTTCCGACAATGGCTGTAAAGCTTTTTGCCGGCACATCAAAGCTCACATTACTTAATACCGGTTTCCCTTCATCATAAGCAAAAGAGACATTGTCATAACGAATACTATAATTACTAGGAAGCTTCGCTTCATCTGCGCTCACTTCAGGCAAGCCTTCCATCGCTTCAAGCTCCCAGATACGCTCAATAGATGCACGAGATTTCTCAAGTAGACTATGAAGCCCCATGAAAGGATGGATACTCTCTACAATGCCGGCAGCGACTAAAAAGAAGAGAAAGAGATCCATAAAGTCGATCATATCTTTTAAGTAAAAAACTGTCCCTAAAACAAGTAAAAAAGCTTGTAATGGAATCGGTGAAAAGAGCGTTCTTGCAAGGCGATTTCCTAAACCAATCTTACCAAGCCAGCCTTGCATCACGCGATTATAATTCTCTAATGATTCATGATAACGCCCAAATGAGCTATCGCCAGAATCAAAGGCACGTACGGTACTCATGCCTTGTACATACTCAATAATCGCAGAGTTCACCTGCGCAAGCGCTGCGACATATTGTTTTCTAAATTGTCGGCCACGGCGCATTAAAAGCTGTAGCGTGATAAAGACAATCGCGCAAAAAGCTAACACTGCTAATGCAAAAGGCCAATTAAAGATAAAGAGCACAATAAAGATAAGTACCGGCGTTGCATAAGCTTCTGCTTTTAAAGGGGGCGCATCTGCGACATACGAGTGAAGCGCATGGACATCATCTAACAAAATCTTTGCCATACCACCTGTACCAATAGTTCTGACATATCCAATTGGCAATTGGCTAATTTTCGCAGCTAAACGCTTACGCAAAATCTCTTCTAACTCAAAAGCCCCATAATGCGCCTCATCATGCGCTTTAATTTTAAGCGTATAGTAGATAATAGATAGTAGTAATAAACCTGCGGTTAACGCATAAGCATAGCCATAGTTGGCATCTGCAAGCACCCAGATAATCCCAAGCATCATAAGCCAAAGTCCCATTTTCATAGCTTGTGCTGCCATTGCCATCAAGGAGGATCGCTTGAGTCTTGTTGCTATTGGGTCACAAATTTTTTGATGTTGTAAACTCATAATTCATTCTCTTTTAAAATTCTCTTTAAAATCTTCGCATTCGTTAAATACAGCAAAGATGCCTAGAGATAAATGCCTTTTAACACCCCATCTCTAAACATCTTAATGCAATGCCAATGACATCTTTCGCTGCATCTCACAGCATCTTTCATGACATCTTCTAATTAAAATTTCATCTCAACTGAGATTCCAAATGCACGAGGTCTTTGGGTAATCGCTTCCCTTCTCTCACCTGCTGGAATAAAGATTGGGTCTTTAGAGTTAAAGATGTTATCGGCATAAAAGGAGATTCTGGTGGAATCAAAATAAGCCGATTTAAAGGTATATCCCCCATAGAGATTCACTTGCGTATAAGAATCAATTTTGCCAGCTGCTTCATTGACGTAAGTGGAGTAATATTTGTCCGTCCAATGCACATTTGCCCCCAAATCCCAAGGGCCATTTTGATAATGCGTTCCCACATTTAACGTCACTTTTGGTGAGCGGCTAAGCTGCTTGCCCTCAACTCCACTATTGGGATAGCTTTTAATATCCGTTTTAAGGAAGCTAATACCGGTACTTACTTGCCACTGCGGTGTAATACGATAATTTGCCGTCACTTCTGCCCCATAAGTATTGACCTTATCGGCATTACGAATAGTGACGGAATCCTTACTTAAATAGTAAGGTAGCTGCATATCTTTATATTGATTATAAAAAAGGTTCGTAAAGAGCTCTAAACGCTGATCATCGGTACGAAAACGATTATAAAGCTCATAGCTCCACACTTTTTCAGATTCATATTCATAAGCCACAAATGGGTTAGAGAAAGTCACACCGGCACCACCTGGGTTATAACCACGGCTTACTTTAAATCCTGTCGTTAAATTATCATTGGTGTGATAAGCCACATCGACTTTTGGTAGGAAAATACTCTCGCTCTTATCAACATTCATACTCACCAATTTTGTCGCACCACCATGGCGCTTATGACTCTCTTTTTCAAAGCGACCGGCAAAGGTTAAATCCCATTTTAAAGTAGGAGAGTAAGTGACTTCTCCAAAGATCGCTTTTGTTTTTGTACGATCATCAAAATAGTTATGCTGATTCATCAACTTAACATATTCATCTTGTTTACCAGTGAAGTAGAAAAGCCCAACCATCCCTCTAACTTTATAATCAAATGCATTAAAGCGAACAATGGGTTCAATTTGCCATTCATGCCCTTTTACATTCGCCGGAATTCCATTGACATGATAAGCCCCTTCACGATCATTTCGATATTTTGTATAGATCACTTTATTTTCAAAGCTCACCTGATCATTTAAGTCCCACTCCACATCCCAAATTCCTGATGTGGTCTTTGTTTTAAAGATGGGGCGCTCTGGTGTATATCGTGCCGCTAAAGGATCTGACAATGCTTCATTTTGAGGCGTTTTCGCATCCACATGATTAATCGTTAAACGGGTTAAAAAGTCGGGCATATTGGCCGGCATATAGAGTAACTTGGCGCGAGCTGTGGTGGTTTCAATCTCTCTTGGGTTACCAACAGGCTCATAATGCATGAGCTTCACGTAGCTTTCACGAGTTTGGCGATCCACACTCAAACGAAAAGCGAGTTCATCTTTAATAATAGGTCCTGAAACCATTAAAGCGCCCTGCCTGCTTTTTTGGTTACCTAAAAGAAGTTTCGCGCCTCCTTCCCACTCAAAGCTTGGATCTTTAGAGTTCATTACCAGCGTTCCGGCAATTGCATTTCGTCCTTGCGATAAACTTTGTGGCCCTTTAAAGACTTCCACTTGTTCCATATCCCATAATGATTGGGTTCCAAACGCAAATTCGTTATAAGTTGCCGAGCGACCATCTGTTAAGAGATTAATACGAGGACGAGATCCTGCTAAAAAGGCAACAGCGCCTTGCGCTGGCCCTGATCCATCAACACCACGAATTGCCGGCAAATCATTACCGCCGCCCAGATCGACAACCCCCACCACTTCTTTCAAGAGATTCTTCATTGATTGCGTATTGGCATCTGCTTGCATCTGCTGGCTATCAAATACTTCTGCGCTAGCTGACGTTTCAAAGTGCGAGCGCCCTAACTTTTCCCCCACAACAATCACAGAGCCCAATTCATGAGTTGATCCTTTTGAGGCAATATTTCTCGATTCTTCTGGGAGATTCTCAAGCTCCTCGGCAGAAAGAGAAAAAGGAATCGATAATGCACTAATCACAGCTAGTGATAAAACTGTTTTACGAGAAGCAATAAGAGATGAAGCATGCCAGGAGGTCATCATGAAAAGATCCTTGAATTACAAGTTTACAAAATTAGTTAAAAATTACAGTTTTTGTAATATAATGCAATTCAAGATACAATGCAAATCATTCTTATTAACAAATAGAACTCATTATAAAGATAAACTATTACCTCTTTTTCTCTACGAAAACCTATCAATATCGGCTACCATAGAGCCACAATCAATATTGGAAATGATTATGGAACCCATTAATAAAACTGAGCAGACAATATTACAAGTGAGCGAAAACCTCTTTAGTCAGCACGGCTGGCAACGTGTCTCTATCAGTGAGATATGTGATGAAGCTAAAGTGAGCCGAGTGACGTTTTATCGTTATTTCAAAAATAAAAATGCGCTACTAAAACATATCTTCCTACAAAAACAAGAACGAGTAACCGCTCATTACGCCACGCTTTTAGAAGAATCTAAAAATATTGAAGAAGTGATTAAAGGGATATTTTCTTACCAAGAAAACGCCCTTAATCAATTTTTCACCCCCAATGTCTTAAAAGATTTTGACCAAAACCAAGATCCTGAACTGATCGAATTCTTTCAGATGCAGCATGAGCGAAAATATCATTTTCTAGACCAGTTCTTCTCAGAATTACAGGCGAAAAAAATTATTGATGCCGATTACCCTACGGTATTGATTCATCAGTATCTTAAAACCATGGATCACCTCATGTTTAATGAAGTTGTTCAAGAAGCTTATGGGGAAAATAAAAGCACCCTACGCCAAGATATCTTAAAACTTATTATGTTTGGTTTATCGGGCCCTAAAAAATAACGTAATAAAATGGGTCTATAGTAAAATCAGTTTAAAAGAGACTAAATCAGATTACCAGCGCATCAGTTATGAGAAACGCAAGAATCGTTCTGTCCGGCATCGTGCAAGTCGTTTGATTCATACGCTATAGCGTTTTATTTTTAAAATAATGCTTCTTAAACCAAAAGGCTTCCTTGTCGGAAGCCTTCTCTTTTTTTAAATTCTTAACTGTTACAATCGACTTTTAGCCAATACCCACATTATGGTTTCACAATCTCCATCGGAAATAGCATCGGAATAAAGATCACGGCAATCGCCATCACGATAAAGACAAATGGTACACCGATCTTCACAAAGTCACTAAAGCTATACTTACCCGGCGCAACAACGAGCGTATTAACCGGCGAAGAGACTGGCGTCATAAAGGCTGCCGATGCGGCAATTGCTACCGCCATTGCAAATGGATAAGGCGAAACACCAAGTACATTAGCCGTTTGAATAGCAATCGGCGCCAGTAAAACAGCGGTTGCGGTATTAGAGATAAACAGCCCGATCATTGCCGTAAAGCCAAAGATCATTGCTAAAATCACGCGAGGGCTTGCACCACCACTTGCTTCTAAGAGATATTTTACAGCAAGATCGACTCCACCTGTATTTTGCAAGGCAACCGCAAAGGGGAACATCCCAACAATTAAGATGATACTTTGCCAATGGATCGACTTATAAGCACTATCCATCGTAATACAGCCACAAGCCCCCATCAGTAAGGCACCAAAAATCGCCACTAATACTGTCGGGAAAATACCAGAAATCATTAATCCAACGGTAATTAAGAGCGCGATAATCGCATAAGGAGCCTTTTCCATCGCAGGCGCAACTTCATCAATTTCTGTAGGGATTGTTAATACAACGAAATCATTGGTCATTGTTTGCAATTGACGAATCGCTCGCCACATTCCAAATACCAATAATGTATCGCCACGCTTTAACTTCTCATTTAAGAGTTCATTCTCAAGCACTTCTCCTTGACGCTTAATTCCCATTACATTAAGTCCATAACGTGAGCGGAAAGCATTTTCAAGAACCGTTTTATCAATGAGCTTTGAATCTGGGTGAATTGTAACCTCAACCATTCCAATTTCACGAGAATGCTCGTTAAAGTAGCTACTCATTAAAGGAAGGGAGACGAGATTAAATTTCTGCATGAAAAGCTCAACCTTTTCAGGATAGAAAAAGTCAAAGAGCATCACATCATTCTCTTGAATCACACGGTCAGGAACCGCATCAAGCACCACGTTTTTAAGTCTATTTAAGCGGCGTTCTACGACAATAATATTTGCGCCATGCCCCCCACGAAGATTCATCTCAGAGAGTCTTTTACCAATTAATGGCGAACCTTTTCCCACTTGTGCACGATAGTTACGTCCTTTTAATTGATACTCTGTGGCTAAATCATCAAAGTTAATACGAACCTTTCCAGATCCACTTTGATCATCTGCCTTTTTCCCTAAAAAGCGGCGAGCAAAGAGCATATAGAACATGCCCACAAAGAGAATAATCAATCCAATAGGGGTAAAGGAGAAGAATTCAAAAGCTTTATGCCCTGCTAATTGTAATTGACTAGAAACAACTAAGTTTGGCGCAGTCGCTACAAGCGTTAACATACCACTAATGAGCCCCGCAAAACTCAGCGGCATCATCAGGCGTCTAACATCCGCCTTCATCTTGGTAGCAACACTAATAATAATCGGGATAAAGATTGCAACAATCCCCGTAGAGCTCATCACTGAACCAAGTAGCGCCACAGAGAGCATCAAAAGCACAATAAGACGGGTCTCACTATTTTTAGATTGCTTAACAAGCCAATCCCCCACCCGAAAGGCAACGCCAGTTCGAACTAACCCATCACCAATAATAAAGAAGACCGCTACAATAATGACACTACTATCACTAAAGCCTGCTAGTGCTTCTTCTAAAGAGACACTTCCTGTCAATGGTAGTGCTAAAAGCGCACAAACTGCCACGACATCCATGCGAGGCTTATTCATCATAAAGGCAATAACTGCCGCAAACAACAGGACTAAAACAATTATAAGTTCTTGTGTCATATCTGCTACTTCTTCATTAATTTTTCATAAAAAAAGATATTGGATGGTTAAGTAATAAAATTCCAGCAGCTATTTCGCAGCATGCTGGAATTATTCATCATTAAAGAGATTTCCCAAAATTGATAAATCTCTTTTTTTATAAACATGATTTAATCCGTTTTTTATGGGATTAACCATAATGCGATACTCGTTACAGGACAATCCCTATTTAATTAATTTACTAATCGTCTTAAATTGCGGATTCTCAGCACTTTCAAGTAGCTCAAAAAGACACATTTCAGTACTAGTTAATGTTGCCCCTAACTGAATCATCTTATTGAGCCCAAGCTCGGTATTTGCTTCTACTCGTGATGAAACCGCATCTGAAACGACTTCAACATCATAATCTTCATCTAAAAGATCTCTGACGGTTTGATAAACACAAACGTGTGTTTCTATGCCGGCCACTAAAAAGTGCGCATGATCATATTTTTCTAACACTTTTTGAAACTCAGGATGTGGAACACCGCTAAAAGTCATCTTTTCAATAGGCGCTAAACCTTGTGCTTCAAGTAGAGATTTTAATGGTTCAACCGTTTTGCCTAAACCTTTAGGATATTGCTCTAACCAGACAATAGGAAGTCCTAACGCTAATGCGCCTTTTACTAACACTTCTAAATTCTTTAAGAGCGCCTCGTTTTTATCCATCACTGGTAATAAACGCTCTTGGACGTCGACAAGTACTAATACAGTATGATCGGGTCTTAACATGATGCTCTCCTTATCTTTTTATCATTTGATATTTTTTCATATCCCTCGTGATTGCATCTGCTTATTCCTATTTCAATCATCAATATTGACGTATTTTTTAAATAGAATCTTTATCATCATGACCGAAACAGAGGCTAAAAGCACGCTTTATCACAAGGTTATCTATAAAATATTTTAATGAAATTAACATATATCATTGATGCGCTTTGTTCATTACATCTTCAATACAGATACTCATTCCTTGAGAAATCATCTAAAATAATTCCTGCAGATACAAAAATATCACCATCTATCGATAGTGATATTTATCCTATAATCCCTTGAGATTATTGGGATTCATCAGATGTTCCAGGTCTTGATGAGTATTTTCCTTTCGTCATCTCCACCTCTTTATGATAATGAGATTGTAAGCCCTCTTCAGGAATATAGTAAGAAACCTCTCCAACCTCTTCTGTTTTATCATCGTGCAGAAGAACAAAGGGCATCACCACCATATAAACCAGCGCAATCACTAACCCCGCGTAAATTAAATAGATAAATCTATGCATTTGTATCCCTTATCCGATAATCTCTAAAACATCTTTTGTTATCACAAAATCTTCTGCCCTAGATTATACGACAAATTTTTTTTTAATGTTAGCTCAGCAGAGGGCAAAACTTGATGAATCTCCTCTTTTTATACTCCTTCATCATACTTTCCCCTCTATTTCTAGAAAACATAAAGAAGTACCTCCTAAATTTGAGCGATAGTCGATTCCATTTAAGCAATACTGCTTTAAAAGAAAACCGTCCGGCATGAGCACTAAGCCACTTGCACGATGCTGGATAGAACGACTCTTGCGTTTCTTATAACAGATGCGCCGAGAATCTAATTCAGTTTCTTTTAAACCGACTTCACTATAACTTTAAAACAGGGAAATGATCCCCCTATAAAAAAAGCGCGTTAATCATCTATTAACGCGCCGATATTACTCTTTTAATCAAATAGTGAGCGCTAAATAGGAGCGCTTCTTGATGACTAAAGTAGTCTTATTTTGTTGCAGCTTTCATCGACTGAATAAATGCCCCAAGTTTTTCTAAAAGTGCAGATTCATCTGTGAGATTCTCCCGAATAATCTGCGTTACGGCAGAACCACTAATCACACCTGCAACCCCATGATCAAGATAATGCTTTGCTTGCTCAGGAGAGGAAATTCCAAATCCTTGTACGATGGGCGGCGCGCCTACTGCTTTGAGTTTTGCGATATTATCCTCTAGAGAATCATTTTCTAATCTTTGTGCAACACCAGTAACGCCTGCGCGAGACACAAGATATGTATAGCCTTCTCCCTCTTTAGCGATGCCGCTAAAAGTCTCATCGGTTGCATCTGGTGGACAGATAAAAATTGGCGCAATATTATGAGCTGTTGCCGCCTTTTTAAAATCTGCAGATTCACGAAGCGGGACATCAGCCACTAAAACTGAATCAACCCCCGCCTTTGCACATTTTGCATAAAACTGATCAATCCCTGCTGCATGAATTAAGTTTGCATACATCAATAAACCAATCGGCACTTCTGGATACAAGTCACGAATCTCTTTTAAAAGAGTGAAAGATTTCTCCACACTCATGCCATTACCAATAGCACGAAGCACCGCGCCTTGAATTTCAGGACCATCAGCGAGCGGATCTGAAAAAGGAATACTCACTTCCAACGCATCAGCGCCTGACTCAATTAACGTGATTAAGATCTGCTTAGAGAGCTCATAAGTAGGATCGCCTAACACCACAAAAGGAACAAACGCACCCTCATTTTGAGCAGATAAACGATTAAATAATTGTTGATAACGACTCATTATGCGTTCTCCTTTAAAATTTTATGAACTGAGAAAATATCTTTATCTCCGCGCCCAGAAAGATTTACCACCAATAACTGCTCTTTATCAGGATTTTCTGCAATCATTTTTAAGGCATAAGCAAGTGCATGAGATGACTCTAATGCCGGCAAAATCCCTTCACGGCGGGCAAGTTTTTGGAAAGCATCTAAAGCTTCCTCATCCGTTACTGACACATAGTCCGCTCTGCCGATATTATGAAGATGTACATGCTGCGGCCCAACTGATGGGAAATCTAACCCTGCAGATACTGAATATGAGCCTTTAATCTGCCCTTCATCGGTTTGCATCAAGTGAGATTTCATCCCAAAGTAAATTCCCGGCGTTCCATGTTTAAGTGATGCCCCGTGCTCATCTGTATGAATGCCCTTACCTCCTGGTTCAACGCCAATCAGGCGCACTTTTTCTTCTGGAATAAAATCTGTAAACATTCCAATCGCATTAGAACCTCCGCCAATACAAGCAAGTACCGCATCTGGTAAACGACCTTCTCGTCTTAAAATTTCAGCCTTAGTCTCTTCGCCAATCATCTTTTGAAATTCCCGAACGATTGTCGGAAACGGGTGAGGTCCTGCCGCTGTCCCTAAAAGATAATGCGTTGTTTTATAACTTGCAGACCAATCACGAAGTGCTTCATTACAAGCATCTTTAAGCGTTCCTGAGCCACTTGTAACCGGAATAATCGTTGCGCCCATAAGCTCCATACGAAACACATTTGGGGCTTGTCTTTCGATATCTTTCTCCCCCATATAGATTCGGCATTTCATATTGAGAAGCGCACAAGCTAGCGCTGTTGCAACGCCATGCTGCCCAGCGCCAGTTTCTGCAATAATCTCTGTTTTTCCCATACGTTTTGCAAGGAGCGCTTGGCCTAAAACCTGATTTGTTTTATGCGCCCCACCATGAAGAAGATCTTCGCGTTTTAAATATAATTTACTTTTAGTGCCTTCGGTTAAATTTTTACAAAGCGTTAACGCCGTCGGTCTTCCGGCGTAATTTTTTAAAAGATCCATAAACTCTGCCTGAAACTCAGGATCATTTTGTGCTTTGATAAACTCCGCCTCAAGTTGATCAAGCGCTGGAATTAGAAGTTCTGGCACATATTGCCCACCGAACTCACCAAAATAAGGATCTAACTGTCTCATGATTTTCTCTTTCTCTTTTCTTAAATAAATTATGTCGTTTTAGTACTTTAAATTGCGATGTTTTTTATTTTTCTTGAAGCTGCCTATTTATTGTCAGCCTCTATTAAATATATCTTGCATGCCTTTATCGTTTGCATAATGCCGGATAGAACTCTTTCTCGCTTTTCTTATCTTTAGCGCCGGCATTTTGTTTCTCTTAATGATTGCTGAATACTTTTTACTTTTTACTTTTTACTTTTTAAACAATCTATAACCATTTCTGTGATACCGGATAAAACTGTTTTCTCACTTTTCTCATCTTTAGTGCCTGTATTTTTCTCACATCTATAATGTTGATTCAAAACTTAGCGTCTCTTTTCAGAAACTTGTTTATAGCTCACAATCTGCTGAAAAATTTCTTGAAGCTTTGCGGCATCTTTTTTCCCTGGCGCTGATTCAACGCCGGAGTTAATATCCACCCCTAAAGGCTGAAAGCTCAATGCTTCTTCAATATTTTGACTAGAGATCCCCCCTGCTAAAAAGAGGTTGGATAGATCTAGACCTTTTAATAGTGACCAATCAAAAGGTTCTCCACTGCCGCCCTTTTTACCATCTAATAGATAAAAATCAACATCTTGGTAGTTCATTAATGGTAAATCTTGCGCATCATTTTGAATATTTACCGCTTTAATGATCTTCACATCTACCGGCAATTTCTGGCGTAACTCCGTAATAAAAGATTGTGGTTCATGCCCATGAAGTTGAATGGCATGTAATCCTACCTCTTTAGCAATAAAGACAATTGCATCAATATCATCATTTTGAAACACGCCAATAAACTTTAAAGGAACTTTTGCGGCAATCTCTTTTGCCTCGTGATAAGTCACGCCACGTGGGCTTGAAAGGATAAAGATCAAGCCGCCATACATGGCACCAGCATCAAATGCCGCTTTGGCATCATCTATAGAGGTTAAACCACAAACTTTATGCCCTCCGGTTAAGAGCTCTTGGAGCGCACGATCTAAATCATCACTTCCCATTAAATGACTACCAATTAAAAAGCCATCTGCAAAGTGAGAAATACGGCGAATATCGCCATAGCTACGAATGCCTGATTCGCTAATCACAATTTGCGCTTTTGGCATTAAAACACGCAGGCGCTCTGTTTTATCTAAATCAATAGAGAGATCACGTAGATCTCGGTTATTTACGCCGATCACTTTTGCACGCAGTTTAAGCGCTCTCGCCACTTCTGCTTCATCATTCACTTCTGTTAAAACGCCCATTCCCAACTCATGGGCAATATTGGCAAGATAGCGATACTCATCATCACGAAGTACAGAAAGCATTAAAAGTACCGCATTAGCACCATGAAGACGCGCTAAATAGATTTGATAAGCATCTACAATAAAATCTTTACAGAGAATGGGGGCTGTTGTTAATTCTTTGGCAATAGTAATATTTTTAAAATCCCCACCAAAATGGCGAGCTTCTGTTAATACTGAGATGGCTGTTGCGTAAGGGCTATAGGCTGTGACGATTTTTTCTAAATCAAAATCTTCACGGATTAAACCTTTTGAGGGAGATGAGCGTTTGCATTCTAAAATATACGTTGGGAGATTATTGGCTTTACGAGCATCAATCGCTTCATAAAAATCACGATCACTTACAACTAAGGAGGTTTTAAAAGTATCTAATGGCTTCTCTTGTGCCATCTTTGCAATATCTTCTCGGCGAAGTTTAACGATTTTATCTAATACTGTTCCGCTCATCTTTATTTTTCCTATTATGATTTTTATTGAGTGAAATATGGAAAGGGCTTTATTCTATAATTCTTTAAATTTAAGCAAATTTTTCTAACGGAAACATCTCGCCATCATCTGCAAACTGATTGCCAGTAATGGTCTCTAATAATCTTAATGCCTTTCCTTCCTTAATGGCAGTTAAGGCTGTTTGTGCATTTTCTTGCAAGTTATCGCGTCCAAATAGCTTTAATACCATCGCCACATTAATAGCTACCGCATGACGATGCGCTTCTGGCGCTCTACCGTGAAGCATTGTTAAGAGTGTTTGACGATTTTCAGTCGCATCGCCGCCACGAATCGCTTCTAAAGGATGCTCATTTAACCCAAAATCTGAAGGCTTCACATAATAAGTTGTGACAACTCCCTCTTTTAATTCAGAAACCTTCGTCGGTGCATGAAGCGCAACTTCATCCATACCACCGCCATGAACCACTAATACATGCTCGTAACCAATTAATTTTGCCGTCTCAGCTAAAAGCTCAGTAAGGCTTGCATCATAAACGCCCATCAAAGCCCGCTTTGGTCTTGCAGGATTAGTTAAAGGTCCTAACAGATTAAAGATAGTGCGTGTTTTTAATTCTCCACGAGTTTTTGCGGCATGTTTAAAACCACCATGATAATGCTGAGCAAAAAGGAAGGTAATATTATCTTGATCTAAAGAATGACGCGCTTCAGCAGGTGTTTTAAGAAGATTCACCCCTAAAGCTTGAAGGAGATCTGATGATCCTGTTAGGCTAGAAACAGAGCGATTACCATGCTTTGCAACAGGCACACCGCAACTTGCGGCAATAAGTGCGCTCGCTGTTGAGATATTCACCGTATTTAACCCATCACCGCCAGTACCCACAATATCTGCAAAAGGATAATGAGGCGTTTCAAAGGCTTTCGCTTCACTAATAAATGCCTCCGCAGCGCCAGCAACTTCTTCAGCAGTTTCTCCGCGAAGCTTCATAGATACTAATGCCGCCCCTAATAAGGATTCACTCACTTCACCACGGGCAATTGATGTAAATAATATTTTGCTCTCAGCTTGCGTTAAAGTCTTGCCACAATATAGCTTTTGGAAAATCTCTTTCATTACATCGTTCATCATTACTTGCTCCATTCTCATCATGATTTTAATTTCTTAACTTTAAATTGAATCTTTAAATCTTGATGCGGGAGTTACTGACGTATATTGAAGACATAAAAAAACCCGCATCTTCTTGCGGGTTTTTGGATATTTGTACCTAGATTATATGTCTTTATAACCGTGCACGCTTATACCTCCCGCGTTTGCGAGATGTGCCACCAATAGTTATAAAAGTTCATCGTTTGCATCTTAGGTTTTCCTATTTCTTTAAAAGTGATGGTGCTAATGTGCACGCTTTCAATTTTTGTTCTCTTAAAGTTATAGATCTCTTTGCTTTAAGAGTCAACTCTTTTTTTAAAATATTTTCAAAAACAATCATAAAAAGATCTTTTACTCATTCGATTATTCCTGACCTTATAGTGATCTTGTAGAGATAAAAAGAAGATTGTATAAAGGGTACAAAAAAGACTGATATCGATAAAAAACCAAACATCACTTTCTCCTTTCAATATAAAACCATAAACCACGGAAAGAATAACACCGATTAAAACCGTGAAGATCATCCAGTAATACCGCCCCCTTTTGGGGGCGAATTTTAAAAACAGGCTTTTAAAAAAATCGCTCAAAATTGCCGTTATCACCGAAGGGATGATTCCAAAGAATATTGCAATAATGCCCATTAAGCTAGAACCAAAAATAATAACTAGCATCCTAGACCAACTTTCATGAGCTTCTAACAAGAGCATTACATATCCAAGATAAAGAATTATCACTAATACGATAACCGTACAAGATTTTCGCCATGCTTTTAAAATATTCAAATGATAGACTGCAAAAAGCCCATAGGTGACTAAAAATAGACTAAAGCCGCCTAGAATATGCGATAGCCATATCTCACCAACCGTGCGAGCGCTAAAACCAAAGCGATCGATAACTCCTGCAAAATTGATCACGGTTAAAAAAAATAGAAAAGGGCTCCCGATAAATAATAGATAATGGGCAATCCTATTACCTCCCCATAAGGTTTTTTCTGTATCATTCATTACTAGTTCCCTTCCCTATCTTTCAAGTGGTTCAGCAAATTATCGAGCAATATTAAAGTCTTTTAACGCTCTTTATTGGCAAAAAGTCACTACCCGATAATCAGAGCGAGTTCCGATACGAAACTTCCCACCCCAAATGCCAATGCCAGCACTAATCAATAGCTGACTATTAGAAAAATCCCACAATCCTGAAGAAACCCCATTAATGCTTTTAGCGGCATAATTATAAGGCCAAACTTGTCCATCATGCGTATGCCCTGAAAATTGTAAGAACTCCCCTAATTTCGCCAAAGTCGGAAAATTTACCGGCTGGTGATCGAGAACAATCATCGGAATATCAGGATCTAAACCCTCTAATAGCGTTGAAAGTTCAGCACGATCAGGATTCATCTTGTCATCACGCCCAACAACATAGATATTCTCTGGAAGAAGAACCACCTCATCTCGTAATAATCGCCAATTTGTCTTCTCAAAAAATGCCAAGCTATTCTCAACACCGGCAATATATTCATGATTTCCTAAAATGGCATAAACGCCATTTTTAGCTCTAAACTCACTCAATAACTCGTCAATATTCTCTTTATAAAGGGGGCGAACATCATTATCAATCACATCCCCACTGACAAAAATATAATCAGCCTCTTCTGCATTAATGAGCGCCACCCACTTTTTAAGCTCATCTCGCCCAATCGTATGCCCTAAATGTAAGTCGCTAAGCATGACAATCTTCAGGGATTTGCCATGCTTAAAGTCTCCTCGAATTTCACATAACTTTGCGGCATTACTCCCTGATTGAGGGATAACTTCAATAGCCTTTTTTGTGGTTAAATCATAAATATATTCGTGACGAACCTTCTCATGATAAGTGCTGTTTCATATCCATATAATGCCGGAATATATCCCAATCATGATCAGCAGAAGCCAGCCATTATTGGTTGTTAGGTGCGTTATTTTTTCTGCTGAAACCCACTCTGTAAAATAGTTAATCCCCTTAAAAATATCGAAAAGTAATATCGGGATTAAAAGATAAAGTAGAAGAATCATCCAGCTAGAACCGATCAAATAAAGCGGTTTGACAAGCCATAAAGGCAGACTTCTTACTAGAAAAATGGATATAGGCAAGCTCACGAACAAAATAAAAGCAGATAAAAGCGCGATTAATTTTAAACCATAATATGGGGGCGTTAATTGATAATAGCGCCACAACACATACCCCTGCACTATAAAATAGAGCACTAAAATCACCCAAAACATTCTCATCTAGCCAAGCTCCTCTCTTTTATTTTAAAATAGAAAACCTATCAATCATCACTGAATTGATAGGTAGATCCTGCTGATTTTGATATCGCATCTTAATTACAGCAAATAAAGCGTCAATTAATGACAATAGAGGCAAAAGATCTCAAATACCTCTTTATTCATAAGGTTTTACCGGAAAACGCGGCATCGCTCGCTTATGATGGGAGCGGTTATGCCAATAATTGATACGTTCAAGCTCTGCATCTGTAACTTTTTCACCCCGAAGATGGCGGTTTAATGCATCATACGTCACGCCCATCTCATCTTCATCGGTTTGCGCTTCCCAAAGTCCTGCTGAAGGCTTTTTATCAATGATCGATTGCGGAACATTTAAAAGAGAGGCTAAGGCAAAGACTTCATCTTTATCTAGATGAATCAGCGGGGCAATATCAACGCCGCCATCGCCAAATTTTGTAAAATAACCGGTATACCACTCCACAGCATTATCTGTACCCACAACTACGCCATTTTTTGTTTGCGCAATCGTATAGAGCGTTGTCATCCGAAGTCTTGCACTGTTATTTCCTAGAATCACCCGATCTTTAGCAAGATCACCGGTGTGATTAAATTCACTTCCAATTGCTGCCATTAATGAATCATGGGTCTTTGTTAAATCTACCACATGATAAGGTAGCCCTGCCTTTTCCATCACTAGCTTTGCATCATCTAAGTCATTAGGATGGCTATGAGATGGCATCATGACGCCTATGGCTCGATCTTTAAAATTTCGAGCTAATAAAAATGCAATCACCGCTGAATCAACCCCGCCGCTCACGCCAAAGACAAAGGTATCAGCACCTCGATATAAAAGCTCCGACTCAAGCCATGCTTCTAAGGTTTCAATATACGCCTCTAACGCTTTTTGACGATCTTTAGAAAAAGTTAAATATGCACGATTCATTTTGATTACCTATTATATTTTTATTGTAACAAAAGAGCGTAAAAGTGATCCTTCTTACGCTCTTTTGATAAATCTCTTGTAAAAATAGCTCTACTTTAACAATCTACTTTACGACTTTACTTCATTATCGTTGTAAAGTACGCGTTCTAAACGCGGATTCGGGCGATATTTACGACCAGCTTTCGCTTCTTCTTTCCCATCTAATAAAACATTATCGCCGGTAAAATTAATATTAACTTTCAGTAAGCTTGAGCCTACACCATAAATATCAACAGGCGTATTTTGCTTCTCAAAATCAGCGATTTTCTCGGCATTAAAACCGCCACTGACGACAATTTTCACATCCGTAAAGCCTTCCTTATCTAATGCTTCACGTAGCGCAAAAATTAAGGTGGGATTTGAGCCCCTTGGATCAAAAGTTCCAAGCTTCTCTTGATGGCGCATAAAATATTGATCTACCATGGTATTTGAGGTATCGACTCTCACAGCTGAGAGTTTCCCTTCAAAATGGCGCGCCACACGAAGTGATTCTTCAATGACATCATTATTGTAATCAACAAGTACCATAAGTTTATCATTCGGGAATACTTTGTAATAAGCCTTCGCCGCTTCTAAGGTATCGCCATTAAAAAGCTGCACTAAAGCATGTGGCATAGTACCTAAACCTTCAATGCCCCACCACTCATTCATCGCATGGGTTGCTTGCGCTGTTGAACCACCAATAAATGCGGCATAACCGTCCCCTGCTTGCTGACTAAAATGATCATCACGGTCGCCCATAAAGATAATCTCTTTATCACCAGCGGCTTCAACAACTTCTAACACATGGGTGGCAACCGATGTTCTACGCGCTAAAGTACCATCAATAATTCCTTCTAAATACCCGAAATCTTGATAATTGCCCGTAATTGTTAATACCGTTTCAAAGGCATCAACACGATCTCCATCATTGAGCGCCCAAATCTCTAGCTTTTCAGGGTTATGTGCAAAGGTATGAAGGAGTGAAATCGCCTCATCAATTCCACACAATACCGCCCCATTTTTACGTTGAAAGAACTGCATCGTCACAATACGCTCAGGGGCGCATTGCTTTGCAATTTCTGCTGTTTTAAGAAAATAAACTGCTGAGAACCAGCCTTCACCAATCCGCTCATCAAATTTAAACGTCTTGTTCGTTAGTCTCTTTATCTTACCGCGATGTTTTAATTCATACTCTTTAATATCACTAGTAATTGTCGCTGTCATTATACGGTTCTCTTATCCCCTTAATTGGGTCTAGAAAGGTTAATTATGTTTGAAGAGAGTACTATAGCAAGGTTCTTACAACCTTTTCAATGATTCTTAACTATTTCCCCATTTCATGACCACTAGGAAGCTCCTTGTAGAATAAGAGATATCATAACCTACGAAACTTCTTAAAAACAGCGCAATAAAAAAGCCAAAGTTATCATAACTTTGGCTCTCTATTCTGGCTCCTCGACCTGGGCTCGAACCAGGGACCCCTTGATTAACAGTCAAGTGCTACTACCAACTGAGCTATCGAGGAATAGAAAAGCAATTCTACCCCATTTTTTAAATAAGGCAACTCCTTTACCCGATCATTTTTAAGCCAGAAAAGAAAAAGACCCATTAAACACAATAATATCAATCAACTAGAATAAGTAATGAAGACTTCAACCCCATCAAACATCTCTTACCTATTATCTGATTATCTATTAACAACACGTTAATCATATCTAAACCATGCGGCACTAAGCCATCATTCTTAGATGCTATGACTTTACTGAATCATGATTTTCTTATTTAAATCTAACTTTAAAAACGCTCGCTATAAGCCAAAAAACTATTATTTTTATATAGACAATAAAAAAAGCCAAAGTATTACTACTTTGGCTTTCTATTCTGGCTCCTCGACCTGGGCTCGAACCAGGGACCCCTTGATTAACAGTCAAGTGCTACTACCAACTGAGCTATCGAGGAATAGAGAAGTAATTCTACCCTATTTTGATAATAAGGCAACTCATATCACCGGATAATTTTTAATCATCTTATTCATACAACTAGTCTCTATTTTATCATGTGATAGCACATGCTTAATTTACCTTTATAGCAACTAACAAACCTTGCTTATTTAGCATCTAATATTATCGATATTGATGCCCGCTTTTAATCACCACCATACAATCTCTAAAAGTGATCTCTAAAGACGGTATCGAATATTGAAATAAGGTATTACCTTGATTCAATATTCTTTGGTTATTTTTATAAAAATTCATTACGACTTTTAAAATATCTGTTAAGAGTACAAATTTTAAGCACATAAAAAAAAGCTAAAGTATTGCTACTTTAGCTTTCTATTCTGGCTCCTCGACCTGGGCTCGAACCAGGGACCCCTTGATTAACAGTCAAGTGCTACTACCAACTGAGCTATCGAGGAATAGAGTAATGATTCTATCTCATTTTTCCTAAAAGACAACTCTACCTAAGACTGTTTTTTAGACAATGACTAGTCATTAATCAATTACTTTAGCTTTTCTAAGCGAGACACATCTCTCACCGCCCCAAATGCCGCAGAAGTTGCCAATGCCCCATAGACTTTAAGCGCATTAGAGATCTTACGAGGGCGCGGCTTTGCCGGCACAAATCCTTTTGCCCGCTGAGCTTCCAAACGCTTTGCAAGAATTGCCTCATCAACGATCAATTCAATTGAGCGATTAGGAATATCAATGATGATCTCATCTCCATTTTCCACAACGCCAATTAAGCCACCATCTGCAGCTTCCGGAGAAACATGACCAATGGATAAACCTGATGTTCCGCCGGAGAAACGACCATCAGTTAAAAGAGCGCACTGTGCATCGATCTTTTTACTCTTTAAATAAGAGGTCGGATAGAGCATCTCTTGCATACCAGGACCACCCTTTGGCCCCTCATAACGAATAATCACCACTTCCCAAGGTTTCACTTCATCGCCTAAAATACCGGCAACGGCACTATCTTGACTCTCATAAACACGCGCCTTACCGACAAATCTTAAGATAGATTCATCAACACCTGCCGTTTTGACAATACAGCCATCTTCAGCAAGGTTGCCGTAAAGAATGGCAATCCCCCCATCTTGACTATAAGCATGTTCAATATTACGGATACAGCCCTTTTCGCGATCAAGATCTAACTCATCAAAATGTCTATTTTGCGAGAAAGCCTCTGTCGTACGAACGCCGCCCGGCGCTGCTTTAAAGAAATCATGATGTTTCGTGGAGCGAACAATATCCCACTCCTCTAATCCCTCTTTTAAACTAGAATTTAAAACCGTCGGCTGATCTGTATGTAAGATACCAATACGATCAAGCTCTCCTAAAATCCCATAAATGCCGCCGGCACGATGAACATCTTCCATATGATAGAGACTTGTAGAAGGCGAAACTTTGGATAAATGTGGCACTTGACGAGAAAGACGATCAATATCTTGCATCGTAAAATCAACGCCCGCTTCATGGGCTGCCGCTAACAGGTGAAGAACGGTGTTAGAAGAGCCGCCCATAGCAATATCGAGCATCATGGCATTTTCAAAAGCGTTAAAGTTGACGATATTTCTTGGAAGTACCGCCTCATTACCATTTTCATAATGATCTTTGGTAATTTTTACAATGGTTCTAGCAGCTTCTAAAAAGAGCTCTTTACGGCGTGCATGCGTTGCTAATAATGAACCATTACCAGGAAGCGCTAAGCCTAATGCTTCTGTCAAACAGTTCATCGAGTTTGCCGTAAACATTCCTGAGCATGAGCCACAAGTTGGGCATGCAGCGCTCTCAATTGCCGAAACTTTAGCATCTTCAGCATCATCACTTGCAGCCATGACCATTGCATCAACAAGATCAAGCTTCATCTCAACGCCATCCCAAGTCACTTTCCCGGCCTCCATCGGGCCACCTGAGACAAAAATTGTGGGGATATTTAAGCGAAGCGCCGCCATTAACATTCCTGGCGTAATCTTGTCACAGTTAGAGATACAAATTAATGCATCCGCACAGTGTGCATTGACCATATATTCGACAGAATCTGCGATTAAATCACGACTAGGTAGTGAGTAAAGCATGCCATCATGCCCCATTGCAATACCATCATCGACCGCAATTGTATTAAATTCTTTTGCAACACCGCCCGCGGCTTCAATTTCGCGAGCAACCATTTGACCAAGATCCTTTAAATGAACATGACCCGGAACAAATTGTGTAAAGGAGTTTGCCACCGCAATAATCGGCTTTTTAAAATCCTCATCTGTCATTCCTGTTGCACGCCATAGTGAACGCGCGCCTGCCATGTTACGCCCTTGTGTTGATGTATGTGATCGATACTTTGGATCTTGAACCATGTCTTTCCCTCTGTTCTCCATTTAGACACAGCGACATAAACTTTAGGATCTTTCCCTATAGCTGTCATCTGCTCTGCTCAATTTTATCTTCAATTTATAATATCTCTTGATAAGACAATCTAAACGCTCTGCTTATCATTAAGAGATAACTCTACAATTTTTCTATCATTAATATACACGTGAAAAAGTGGCTTGTGAAAATTTCACTATTTATTCAACTTTTTAAGGATCTAAACCAATGCTTTAACTTACTAAATAGCAGTCTTTAAAAACTCTCCATCTAGATATTTCCACATCGACTCTTCTCGCATAAAACGACTTCTCTCGATAAATTTTCCGGCCTTACCATTGTCACGGTAACGCGCTTCAAAAGTCACAAAACTTTCACCACGTTCATTTTCTACTTCTGTCTTTATTATTTTTAAATAAATCCACTGTAGAGGAGGATCTTCTTTTAAGATTTCAGGTGGCCTTGTGGTACTGTGCCAACTTGTCATTAAATACTCGTCATTATCTAATGCAAATGCCGAAAAACGTGAACGCATCAATTTCTCAGCAGTTATCGGGTTTTGCCCCATATGAATAGGATAACAGCAGTCTTGATATTTTTCACTACTTTGACAAGGACATTTCTCGTTTAAAATTTTTTTCTGCTTTTTATTCAAGGAACTCATCACTTTTACCATCTTATTAAAAAATATAAGTTTACATTGTAGCCTTAATCTTTACCCTCTCGCCCCTAATTTAATCAACTTTACTAAGGTTAAAGTAATGGATCATCTTCATTAAAGATCCTCTCTTCCCCAAAATATCTTAAAAATTAGAGGGAGCATTTTTATGACCTCTATCGCTATTACATTTGTCATCAATGCCTTATGGTTAATTCTCTCTCCATGGGATTTAGTCTCAACGCTAACTCTGACGATCACTATTGCAATAGTCTGCGTGCTTCTTTCTTGTTATAGCTTTTTTAAAAGAAAGCCTCATTATACGGTTATCCCGCTTCTACCCTTTTTCGGGATTCTCTTAAGCACTTATTGCTACCTTCCAGCGCTTAAGGATTATCAGCATATTGCTTCAAATCTTCCAATAACCATTCAAGCATCCTTTCAAATTGAGCGTAATCACTACCCACAAAGTACGACCATCAAGATATTATCTGCAGATGCAATTTCAAAAAATGAATCACCAAAAAGCACCCTAGCTTCTCATACCCCATATTCTGCATTGATAGGTAGCACCCTACAAGTCTTCAACATTTCTCCCGAAATAAAGCAGAACTTTATGGAAGGGGAGATTTATGAAGGCCCCCTCTCCATTAGAGCAAGGTTCTATAAAAATATCCCCGGAGATAGGCAAAGAATCCTGCAATCTTTAGCTAGAAAAGCCATTGGGTATGGCAAGTTTGAAGGAGAGATCCAAAAACTTAAAGACCGATCTCAAGTAGATCATTTTAGGCACATAACGGCACAAAACTTTACAGAAAATTTTCGATATGGAAATTACTTAAGCGCCCTTTCTGTTGGAATCACGCAATATTTAGCACCTCAAGATTGGGACATGCTTCGCAAAACAGGAACTATCCATCTTGTCTCAATTTCAGGATTACACCTCTCTTTAACTGCTTTTTATGCCTTTATTATTTTTAGAGTTGCTACAGGCCTTATTGGTATTCGAAAGATCCAACCTTATAAAATAGCCGCAGCTCTTGCCATTATTATCGCTTGGCAATACGCCATTATTGCAGGATTAAGCTTACCTACAACGCGAGCGGCTATCATGTTTACTATCGCAATGTTCGCCCTTCTCATTAATCGGCCTATTTTTAGCTTACATGGCGTGAGTATTGCGTTAGTAATTATATTAGTGATCAACCCTCTATCACTCTTATTGCCGGGATTTTGGCTCTCTTTTATTGCCGTTATCATCTTAATTCTCTCGGCAAGGATTTTCACCTCTCCCTTAAAAGCGCTTCTACTCACACAGCTCGTGATTTCCCTACTGTTAATTCCCCTCACGGCAAGTTTCTTTGGGGAGATATCGCTGATAAGCCCGCTTATCAATCTCTTTGCGATTCCCTGGACTTCGATGGTCATTATGCCTTTTTTGCTACTGGGCACACTTTTCTTATTGATTCATTTACCAACAGCACATTTTTTTAATATGCTAGCTGATCAAGGAGTCTTTGTTTTAACGCAAAGCATTAAGTGGAGCGCTAAGATTCCAAATGCCGCAATCGAGACATCTCGCTTATCTTTAACAACAGCTGTTATCATCACTTTTACCTCACTACTAATACTCTATTTTTATCCTCAACGGTTACTGATTAAAGCACATATTTTATATACTATTCGGACCCTAGAGCGTCGATTTATGACTTCTCCTACGCCCATCCCACTGCAATTACCCAATAGAATGTCGCAAAGAATGTCGCGATTTAAAAAAATCTCACTTTTAGCGATTACAATGGTGATAATCAGTAGCACAAAACAGCTCCCTTCTTTAGAGAGATACAACAAGAAAACAACCTCCATTGATCTCTATCTTCTACCGGTGGGCGAAGGATTATCCCTACTTTTCTACTCTCAAGAATTAACATTTCTATTTGATACCGGCAATCGCTTTCGGCAATTTGATGCAGGGGCTCAGGTTATTCTACCCACCTTAAAATCTTTAGGGATAGAACGTTTAGATCACATCTTTTTAAGCTTACAAAACCAGCAACATATTGGAGGGACAAGAGTGATTCGAACAAAACACCCTAATACGCCGATCATTGCACATCCAAAATTACTCTGGCTTATGGAAGATACCCAAGATTGTAGGCAATATCATTATCATTCAGAAACCATCACTATCTCTCCTATCAAGATCATTGATAATAGCTGCGCCTTTCATATAACCCTTTTTAACGAGATCTCCCTCTATCTCTTCTCAGATATTACAGATAGTGAATGGCAGCGCTTTGAAGAGCAGCTTCCTTTTATGAATAAAGAAGGTATCTCGCAGCAGATAATCCTTTTTCCAAACCAAGGTCAGCGTTATTTCGCCCCCACTTTGTTACAACAATCTTATTTAAAGCAAATTCTCCTATTTTCAACAAGAAAAGTCGCAGCGAAACTTGAAGCGGCACTAATGATGACACCTCAACTTAAAAAATATAATGCCTACTATGGCACTATTCATCTTAAAATAGATACAAAAAATGCGAAGTCCTACTCAAAACTTCGCATTGATGATTATGCTGATAAAGCCCGTTACTGGTGGCTTAAATCTCTTACTACGCTTGAATAACCTCTGGCGTAATTAAGGTAATATCACGATTATAGAGTGTTGTATTAATATCAGCAGGTAGAGGAACATCTGTGATAATTGTATCAAAAGAGCTCAACGGTAATGCTAAATAGGTTGCCACAGCCCCATACTTACTGTGATCAGCCACTAAGATAATGCGCTTTGAAACATTCGGTAACATTTTTTTAATTGGCACTCGCTCTTCTGTTGGTAGAGAGATCCCTTTTACGCCCCAAGAAGGTGTAGAAATAAAGGCAATATCAATTAAGTAATTTTCAACACCGCGAGCAGCGCTTTCACCAACACTACAATTGGTATAAGGACAAACCGTACCACCCGTATGAATAAGCTTGCCACGACCATGTTCAATCAAGAAAAACATGATAATGAAATCATTAGTAATAATCGTTAAATCTTCACGATCTTTAATTTGTCGCGCTATCGCTAAAGTTGTCGTGCCTGAATCTAGAAAGATACAACTGTTTTTAGGAATTTCATTGGCGGCTAAAAGCGCAATCATGCGCTTGCCCTCTTCATTGGTGGTATCACGTACTTTATGTGATAGTTCTGAAGAGAGTCTTTCTGCGGCCTTAACACCACCAGAAACTGTCACCACTTTGCCTTGCTTCTCAAGCTTTTGTAAGTCTCTACGAATCGTCATATGTGACACATCAAGTAACTCAATCAATTCATTAATGGTCGCAATCCCCTTCTCAGCGACAACTGAGAGAATTGCTTCATGTCTTTCTATGGGAATCATAGTTTGCCTCCTTTGTTCCCTTTAGTTTTAAGCGACTTCCTTCCATCTGCTTAAAACCATCCGATGATGATTGACAATTGTATCAAAATTTACATTTATTTACACTAAATCTCCTCTTCCCCATAAGAGGCGATTAAATAAACATATTAATGAAACTTATTATCTATTTATATTAAAATATAAAATATAAACATTTACGAAAATAAATCAATGTTTAATTTCACAGATCTTGTTAAGCTATTTATATCCTGAGATTATTTTTTTAACAATCCTTTTTTTCTCCCATAATTTTTTTATAACAATCTCTCAAATAGAAGCCTATTTCTCTCTTATCAGAAAATAGAGACTATTAAATCCTCTTTATAATCTTCGTCAATAAAAAAGGTCAGAACCTTAAAATAGGTCCTGACCTTTATCTTAAATGAAGCTTATTTAAATCATAAAAACGATCTTAAAAACTCTAAGAGATAATATTATCTAAATCAAAATAATGATTTATTGTAATTTCTCAGCAATCATTTGATTAATCACCGCTGGATCTGCCTTTCCTTGGCTAAGCTTCATAACTTGCCCTACAAAAAATCCTAAAATTTTTGTTTGACCTGATTTAAATTGCTCAACTTGTTTTGGATTTTTAGCAATTACCTCATCAACCCAACCTTCTATTGCGCCAGTATCAGTCACTTGCTTTAACCCTTCTGCTTCAATGACTTCATCTGCGCTTTTCTCTGAGTCAATCATTAAGGCAAACACTTTTTTCGCAATATTATTAGAGATCGTCTTATCTTGAATACGATTTAATAATCCTGCTAATCTCTCCGCTGAGATACTTAACTCACTAATCTCAAGATCTTTCTCATTAAGATATGCCGAAACATCTCCTAATAACCAGTTAACCGCTATTTTCGCATCGGCTTTAAATGATAAAAGCGCTGCAAAATAATCTGCCATCGCGCGTGATTGCACTAAAACTCCGGCATCATAATCTGATAGATCATGCTTTTCCATCAACTCAACCTTAAGCTCTTCAGGCATTAATGGAAAGCTTGCTTTAACCGCATCAATACGCTCATCACTAATGATAATTGGCAATAGATCGGGATCATGGAAATAACGGTAATCGTTCGCTTCCTCTTTAGCACGCATTGAGCGAGTCTCATTTTTATCAGAGTCATAAAGTCTTGTCTCTTGCGTAATCGTTCCGCCTGACTCTAAGATTTTAATTTGGCGCGCGACTTCATAATTAATCGCTTGTTCGATAAATCTAAACGAGTTAATATTTTTTAGCTCTGTTCGCGTTCCAAGTGGTTCCCCTGGTTTTCTAATAGAGACGTTTGCATCACAGCGAAATGATCCTTCTTGCATGTTACCATCACTAATATCTAACCATGTCACAATTTGATGTAGCTGGCGAAGATAACTAATCGCTTCACTTGCAGAACTTAAATCTGGTTCAGAAACAATCTCTAAAAGTGGAGTTCCCGCGCGGTTTAAATCAATCCCCGTCATTCCAGGGACAACTCCATGACGTGAACCACCTGCATCTTCTTCAAGATGTGCACGGTTTACACGAATCTTTTTAAGACCACTTTCTGTCTCAATCATTAAGTGCCCATCATAGACAATCGGCGCATCTAATTGGCTTGTTTGATAGCCTTTTGGCAGATCTGGATAGAAATAGTGTTTACGCTCAAAAATGGTTCTTTGTTGAACCTTTGAATTCGTCGCAATTGCAAGACGAATCGCCTTATCAATCACTCCATCATTTAAGCGTGGCAATACCCCTGGTAATGCTAAATCAAAGATCCCCGCTTGTGTATTAGGCTCTTGCCCATAAAGCGTGCTTGTTCCTGAAAATAGCTTGGTTTTTGTCGTTAACTGAGTATGGACCTCAAGTCCAATTACAACTTCCCAACTCATCTTTATTCCTTTTTGTTCTCTTAAAATAAAATTGTCATCTGCAAATTATCGAATTTAAACCTTAGTCAAAATTCGCTGGGAATTTCTTATGCCAATCACTATTTTGCTGATATTGATGAGCCGCAGCTAAAAGCTTCGCTTCATCAAACGCACGTCCTATGAGATGGAATCCTACCGGCATACCATTACTGATTCCCATTTGATGACTCAATGCGGGTAATCCTGCTAAGTTTGCACCAATTAAGTTTGCATCAAAGAGAGAGTTTTGAATACTAGAAGCTTGATGATTCTTACCAAATGCCGGACCTGCAACAGTTGGGCCGGCGATAAAATCAACATCTTTTAAAATTTCATTATATTCATTTGTAATTAAACGGCGGATCTGTTGGCTTTTAATAAAGAAGTCTTTATAAAGAACATCCGTTGTTGCGTAGGTTCCCATTAAAATACGGCTTTTCACCTCTTCGCCAAAACCTTCTGTTCTTGTGCGGTAATAGAGATCTTCTAGATTTTGCGCATTTTCTGCACGATATCCAAACCGAATCCCATCAAAACGAGATAAGTTACTCGCAGCTTCCGCTGGGGCGATAACGTAATAAACAGGGGTGACAAGCTCATGGTATTTAAGATCCACTTCAACCATCTCCACACCAAGTTTACGGTAAATTGCTAATGTTTCATCAATCGCTTTTGCGGTTTCAGCATCAATATCACCTGCAAAGAAATCTCTTGGAAGCGCCATTTTGGAGCCTTTTAAAGATTGTCCTAACTCTTTTGAAAATGCCGGAAGCATGCGATCTGCCGATGTTGGATCCTTTTCATCAAATCCTGCCATTCCTTCTAAAACAATCGCACAATCTTCTGCTGTTTTTGCTAATACGCCGCCCTGATCTAATGATGAGGCAAAGGCAATTAGCCCATAACGAGAAACGCGCCCGTAAGTTGGTTTAATACCTGTGACACCACAAAAACTTGCTGGCTGACGAATAGAGCCGCCCGTATCAGAACCTGTTGCCGCCATGACAAGCCCTGCCGCTACCGCTGCTGCTGAACCACTCGATGAACCACCAGCAACATGACCCTCATTCCAAGGGTTATTCGTGCCGCCATAAAAACTCGTTGCGCCCGTTGACCCCATGGCAAACTCATCCATGTTCACTTTTCCAAGTGATACCGCACCTTTTGATCTTAAATTCTCTACAATCGTTGCATCAAAAGGCGGCACATAATTACTCAGCATTTTTGATGCTGCCGTCGTTAAAGTCCCTTTCGTTGACACTAAATCTTTATGAGCAATCGGAATACCCGTTAAGAGCTCATTTTTACCTGATTTAATGGCTTCATCTGCCTCTTTTGCGGCAGTTTTTGCCTCATCAAAAGTTGTGGTGATAAAGCTATTTAACGCTCCATCATATTTTTCAATACGTGCTTGAAAATACTCTTGAACTTCTAAAGCTGAAACTTCGCCTTTTTCTAACTGTGCGCGAAGTTCCGAGATAGTCTGTTTATGCATAATAATACTCTTTTATTCAATAACCTGAGGAACAAGATATAAACCGTTTTCAACACTTTGTGACAATTTCTGGAGCTCATCTCGCTCATTTTTAACCGTCACAACATCGGCTCTTAATGTGAGTTTTGCATCAAAAGGATTTGTCATTGGCATAATTCCCTCAGTATTCACATCTTTAATACCACGAATTACTTCAGCCATATCTTCAAGCCTCATCTTTTGGCTCTCTAACTTTGCATCATCAATACGTAGATGTGATAAGAATGCTAACCACTCTACTGTTTTATGATCTATCTTCATTTTTTAACCTTTCTTTTGGAATACTCTGGTCTTCCTCTAAAGAAGACGCTTGTTCTACAGATTTTTCTTGTGTCTGTTCTTCTAAGGGACGAACATCTTCATCAAATAATATCTGATGCGCAGGACCTTCCATATCATCAAACTGATCTGAGCGAACAGCCCAAATAAAGGCATAACCTGCTGCAATCATTCCCACTAATGTTAGTGGAAGTAATATAAAAAGCGGACTCATGACTCTGATCGACCCTCCCTAATTCGTAACGTGTTTCCAACCACGATCAATGAGCTTAAACTCATTCCAAGTGCTGCCATCCATGGTAAGACAAATCCTGTCATTGCGCACGGAATTGCAACAATATTATATAATAACGCCCAGAAAAGGTTTTGCGTAATAATTTTATCAGTTCTTTTAGCTATTTTTAGCCCCTCAACCAATGGCTCAAGATGATTTTGACTCATTAAAATCATATCCGCCGTCGATTGCGCTAAAAGCGCCCCTTGCCCAATAGCGATTGAGACATCCGCCTTTGCCAGCACAGGCCCATCATTAATCCCATCACCAAGCATGGAGACAATTGCTCCCTTTTTTTGAAGCGCTTCCACATACGCAAGCTTATCTTTAGGGAGAAGATCGCCTTTCGCATCTTCGATCTTAAGAGATTCATTAAAACGATCCACTGTTTCCTGTCTATCTCCACTTAAAATATGTAATACATAACCTTCTGATTTTAAGTAAGCGATCACACTTTCTGTATCATCTTTTAAGGTATCTAAAAGAGAGAATGCCGCAATAAGCTCATCACCGACACCTAACCCTACCCAAAGCCCGGCATCAATTTCAAGATCAATCCCCTCAAGCTTAAACCAATCTAGGCGACCAATCTTATACTCAACCCCATTAATCGTTCCTGTAATTCCGCGCCCTACACTGTTTTCAATATTAGAAGCGGTTAAAAGAGTCGCTTTCTCTTGATAGACCCACTCATTAAACCCAAAAGCAATCGGATGACTAGAGGTTGCCTCTAAGGTTGCAGCAATTTGCATCACCTCATATTCACTTAAATTGTTATTAAAAAGATGAATCCCACCAATCGTTAAGCGGCCTTCTGTTAAAGTACCTGTTTTATCAAAAACGATATCTGTAACCTTGCCTAAAGTTTCTAAAGCCCCCGCTCTTGTCGCAATCAATCCTTTCTCAATAATCGCTTGGTTACCAGCGCTTAGCGCTGAAGGGGTTGCCAATGCTAATGCACACGGACAAGAAACGACTAATACCGCTAATGTCACGGCAAAAGCTTGAGAGAGACCATCAATAAAGTACCAAGCAATAAATGTCCCAGCACACGCAATCAACAGACCAATTACAAAATAAGTAGAGATAATATCAGCAAGCATTGCAATCTTTGGCTTTTCACTCATCGAGCGATCTATTAATCTCGACATTTGTGAAAGAACCGTTTCGGCACCAACCGTTGTTACTTGCATTTTAAGTGGCTGTTCATAGTTAACAGAACCTCCAATTAGCGCATCGCCTTGATGCTTTTCAAGTGGTAGACTCTCTCCTGAAAGCAAAGACTCATCCACCATTGCTAACTCATCTAATAACAACCCATCTACAGGAATACTCTCCCCTGGTTTAATTAAAAGGGTATCCCCTACTGCCAAACGATTTGTTGCCACTAATTCAATTGTGCCATCAAGATTTATTCGCTCAGCAAAATTAGGCTTTAACTTTAAAATATCATCTGAGATTAATAAAGATTTATGTCTTGCACTTGTCTCTAAAACTCTCGCTCCTAAGAGTAAAAAGACAAACATTGTCACACCTTCATAATAGGTTTCACCAATTCCCATCACCGTATTATAAGCACTCCATAAAGTGCCGGCTATCACCGCTATTGAGATATTGACATTCATCGTTAGATGCCGATTTTTAAGATCGTAAAAGGCAGACTTATAAAAACTTCGACTAGAATAAGTCGCGCAAGGAATCGTGGCAAATAGACTAAACCAACGCAATAGCTGATATGAACTATCTGTCATATCACCTGAATAGTAACCAAAATAGAGTGCAACGGAGATTGTCATAACTTGCATCGAAAAGAGCGCTGCGATGCCAAACTCCATAAGAAGGGAGCGCCACTCAACCTTTAAGCGCTTTTGCTCAACCTGCTCATCATAAGGAGTGCCTTGATAGCCTAAATTTAAAATCGCAATGAGGATCTCTGAGATCTTAATTTCTTTGGGGTTAAAGCTAAGATGGGCGCGGTGAGTGGTGAGGTTAATATCAAAACGCTCCACGCCTTTTAACCGCTTAACGGTATTTTCTAATAACCACACGCAAGCAGCACAGGTGATCTTATCAATAATTAGATAAGCATCAAACATCTCAGTTCCTTGCTTATCGACTCTTTTTGAAACAAATTGTACTGCCACATCCGGATGATCATAAAAATGCATCTGCTGTTTTAATTCATCTGGAATTAAATTTAACGCCGTTTCCGGTCTTTCTGCAGCCTCTGATCTAAAATCATAATATTTAGTTAACCCTGATTGATCAATCATCTCAGCAACCGCGCGACAACCTGCGCAACACATTGGTTGTAAATTGCCCTGTATTTCTGCTGTAAAAGGAGCTTTACCGACAATCGGTAACTCACAGTGATAACATTGAAGCTGATCCAAAGTTTTTGTCATAAAGAAATGTTCACACCTTATTGATTTATTTCAGACTTATTATAAAACAACTGTCCCTAAAATAATGCCTTAACCCTATGCAATTCTACCAGTATTATGATCATTACTCATATAATCCGGCTAATTTATAATGATTTTTCTTGTCCCATCCTCGCTAGATGAATATTCATCTTTAAAATCAACAACTAAAACAGATCCTTAATTTATCGCGAAATAGGTTTAAGGAACGCTCCTGATTTAAAATACGGGCATGAGATCATAACAAGAATACCAGCACTCTCCTGTTGAGGCATAAACCTTTTTAAACTGGAAAAATAGTAAAATCGATTTAAAAATGACTAAATCAGATTGCCGGCACATCAGTTATAAGAATCGCAAGAATCACAAGAATCGTTCTATCTAGCATCATGCCAGCTGGTTTAATTCACATGCTGTACTATTTTACTTTTAAAACAGTACTCCTTAAACCAAACCAACTACATTATAAAAATGCCTTTATTAATATCTGTAAAACAAAAAAGAGCATTTCTGCTCTTTTTTAATGATCTTATTATCACTTAATGCACACGTAAACGGCTTTCCAAATCACACTCAACGCCAGGTGTACAGTTAACTAATGTACGACCGACAAGTTCATGTGTCTCTTCACCACGTTCGATATCAAGCTCTAAACCCCATGGCCCAACACGCTCAAAACTAATAGGGATTGAGTATAAACCTGGCTCAACCATCTCTAGCGTATAGCTACGATTTAGCTCTTGCTCTGCTGAACGGGTAAATTTCGCAATCACATCAGCATTTTCTAATGGCACATTATCTTTATCTAAAAGCTCAACCATAAAGAAATTATCTTGATTAGCATAAGGCTTTTCAGTAAATCCAAACTTCACCTGCCAGCCGCGAGCATCTTGCTCTGCTAAACGTTTTTGATACGCATTATAATAGGCTTCTTGCTTTTGATAAGCATTAGGAACTTCCCCAGGGAAGCGGGTACTTACAAATGAATCTTCGGCATTACTTTTAAAGATTAAACCTTTCTCAGCCATCACCACAAATGCACCATTTTGAATGGTTAATACTAAGAAAAATCCTAAAACAGTAATCGGCGCCCAATGCATTCTTTTACCATCTTTACCTCGAAGACTTTTCATCCCGCCTGAGCTAATTAAGTAATACGCAAAAGATGCCATTAAGTTACACGTAATATAGAGTGTAAATACATCTCCCCCTCTCCATCTTAAGATAGAGAAAGGCACGACTACCGCAATCCCCATTAAAGCAGTAATACTCCCTGCTTGCATTGGTGTAAATCGAAATACTTTATGTAAAATTAAGCATGCCACTAAAACACTGGCGACGCCTAACAACATAATTGCGACTGTTTCATTCATAAAATTACCCTTATCCTTTATTTATTGAGGAAGATCGCCTTCACTTTCTGAACATCAATAGCATCGCCTGTAACAGGATCTGTGACTGTTAAAATGAAGTATACGTCTCGAGTATAAGCAACACCTTTATCCTTACGAACACTTGCATTTAATGCTACTCGTTTCCCTGGTTCCACTACAATATCATTGAATTGCATTGAAAGCTCATAACCTTCGTTTTCAACTGCAACATGAATTTTTTGTGAGTCTAAAGTCAAGTTGTTAAATTTAACTTCATAAGTATTTTGCAAACGTCCATCACTTAAAATTGTTGGCGGCTTATTACGTGAAGATTCAACAATATAGTGCGCAACATCACGATGCATCACGCTCCAGCCTAAGATTGTTGCAATAATAATAATGACAATACCGTAACCAATATTACGAGGGCTAAAGTAGTTCGTCTTTTTACCTTCCATTCCATTTTCAGAGTCATAACGAATCAGGCCTGTTGGGAATTTCAAACTTGTCATCATGTTATGACACGCATCGATACAAAGTCCGCAAGTGATACATTTATAGTTAATCCCCTCACGAATATCAATCCCCGCAGGACAAACCTGAACACAAAGATCACAATCGATACAATCGCCATAACCTTCTTTGATACGCTCATCACGATCACGCAGACCTTTTGTAGGTTTAGCGCGACCTTTCTCACGCTCACCGCGTGCTTCATCATAAGTGACAACCAAGGTATCTCTATCAAACATTACCCCTTGGAATCTTGCGTACGGGCACATATAAGTACATACTTGTTCTCTTGAAAAACCTGCTGAAATAAAGGTTGCGGCAGTAATAAAGGCAATCGTCCCATAGGCTGCAAATGGCGCTTCGCCAATAAAGACAACTTTAATTAACTCAGGTGCCGGCATCCAATAAGAGGTGAATGTAAAGCCAGTCCAAAAGGCAACTGCTAACCAAATAAGCCACGTTAATCCAATCTTCCCGATTTTCTCACCTGTCCATGGGCCTTCATGTAATCTCTTACGAACATTTCGATTACCTTGAACCCAACCTTCAATCATAATGAAAGCATCGGTCCATAAAGTTTGGAAACAGAAATATCCACAGAAAACTCGCCCAAAAACAGCCGTCACAAAGAAAAGCAGGAAGGCAAAGATTGCTAAAACCCCAGCAAGCCAAAAGATATTTTGTATATCCACCGGCAAACTAAAGATGTAGAAAGTTTTTGCTGTTAAGTCAAACACGATCGCTTGCGCTGGCAAGCCTGCACCTCTATCCCATGGCACCCACGGCAAGAGATAAAAGATTAAAAATGCCAATACTAAAATGGAACTTTTAAACGTTCTAAACTTCCCCTTCACACTTCTAGGATAGATGGGAATACGTTTTGCATATAAGTCGCCACTTGAAGATGTGGATGAGTTCTGCTCTGATAGATTTTTTTCCACTTTATACACCCTTATGAGCTAATTATTATTAGCCCATAATTATACCTAACTTTGGACAGAACCTTAAGCATTCCCTATAAAGTAATCACAATTTACGCCCTACATCAAAAAAAGCCCTTTAAAATTTCTTTTAAAGGGCTTTTCATATCGGTTATTTTAATAAAATTTATTTATTAATTTCCATTACTCAGGCGTTTTACCACCACCTAATTGGTGAACATATACTGCAAGTGCACGGATCTGCTCTGGACTTAAACGTGTTTCCCATCTAGGCATTACACGGTTAGTTGTATTAGCATCAACACCATCACGGATTTGTGGAATAAGTGCTGCCACTTTCTCTTCCTCAGTCTCCATTGAGTTAATGTCAATAATTTCCCAGATCTGATCTGTTAAATTAGGCGCCCCTAAAAGTGGGTTACCTTGAGCAAGGCGAGGATCTTTCGTAAAGTCTACGTGACATGTAAAACATGCCCCTTTACCAAAGAACAGCTCTTCACCACGCGAAGTTGCATCATCTGGCGTATAGTTATTAGAAAGTGATAGTGCATATTTCGCAACATCTTCAATCTCAGCGGGTGTCATTGATAATTTACCGGCTGTCATGTTACTGCGTCTACCACCATCTTTACCGTTGATACCTTTAGTGATGGTCTCTTCAATATTTGCAAGTGAACCACCCCAGATCCAGTTATCATCGTTAAGGTTAGGATAAAGACCAATCACCCCTTCCGCTTGCGGGCCATGACAAGTTGCACAGTTATCTACGAATAATGTTCTACCCGCATTTTCTGCAAACTTGATCATGTTAGGATCATTGATAATCTCTTCTTCTGTCTTAGTCATTAACTCTGAGAAGTGTTTATGACGTAATTCAGCTTCTTTAGAAAACTGTAACTCATTTACTAAACGAGTACGAGTATTCCAGTGAACTTTAACCTTTTCCATCGCTGCATTATCTGCATCTTCAACATCAACTAAAAGGTCACCTGATTGCTGAACGATAGGACGCTCAATCTCAACTTTATAAACCCCTTTCGTAAACGTATTTGGAAGCGGCCAAGTTGGGAATAGAATCCAATAACCAATCGCGAAAATGATTGTTCCGTAGAAAGCATAGAGCCACCATCTTGGGAGAGGGTTATTATATTCTTGAAGATCACCATCCCACACATGACCGGTTGTATCGGTTTCTAAGTTCTCTAAATCTTTTTTATTTATGTTTTCACTCATTATTTTATTCCTCAGTCATTTTGATCATGAAGGGCACTTTATTTCTGCTCGTGCTTTTTTTGATCTTTCTGCGCTGCAGGCTCTTTTTGATCAAAAATAAACTCTTCATCATCCATAAATGGAATATATCGATATTCATCAAAACGTTTTTTCCGTTCTTTACCGGTAAATGTGTAGATGATGATTCCGATAAAAACTGCGAAGAAAATAACAGCGGCTAATGTCTTACTGTTACCTAAATCTGTAAACCACATAAAGAAATCCATCATCTCACATTCTCCTTTTAATTAACGGAATTCACTGAATTCAATGCCCTGGTCTTCTTTAAATTCAACCATTGTTCCTAACACTTGAAGGTAAGCAACAATCGCATCCATCTTAGTAAGACGCTCAGGGTTCATATCGTAGTTTCCTGCAACAGCCTGTGCTTCTAGGTTTTGAGCTGCAAGATCAATAACAAGCATATTGGCAACATCTACACCAAAGCGTTCAATATTTGCTTCATACTCTTCTTGAGTTTTTGAATATGGAACACCTGCAATACGTGCTGCGCTTAAATGCTCTTTAACATCTGCATAATAAAGATCATCTTCAGCTAACCACGGATATTTCGGCATGATTGAAGCAGGTACACGGCTCTTTGGATCTTTCAAGTGGTCAACATGCCACTGGTTATCCATTTTACCACCTACACGTGCAAGGTCTGGCCCAATACGACGCGATCCCCATTGGAAAGGCTTATCAAATTGAGATTCAGCTGCTAATGAGTAGTGACCATAACGCTCATACTCATCTTGCATCGGACGAATTTGCTGTGAGTGACAGTTGTAACAACCTTCAGCAACATAAATATTACGACCTAAGAACTCAAGTGGTGTGTAAGGACGAATCGCATCTACTTCGCGAGTCACCATTACTGCTTTACCATTTTCATCAAGTACTGGTTTGTAATTCTCATCAAGCTTTACTTCAGTTACATTCTTTTTAACTTCTTCGATTGTGCCATCAATATAGAAGAGTGGGACAATCTCAATCAATCCACCAATACTGATAACCGCTAATGTGAAGAGAAGTAATAGCCCGGTATTTTTTTCTAAACGTTCATGTTTAATCATTTAAAATTTTCTCCTATTATGCATGAGCTTTTGCATCAGGGATTAACGCATTGTTATCCGCTTGTGCACGTGTACCAATGATCATCGTCATAACGAAGTTTAAGATCATAAGAACCGCACCAAGTAAGAACATGCCACCGCCGATCGCTCTGAAAATATATGGAGTATGCATGAATTTAACTGTTTCAATAAACTCATACGCTAATGTTCCATACTCAGGGTTAAATGCACGAAGCATCATACCTTGACCGATACCTGCAACCCAAAGTGAAACAATATAGATAACGATACCGATAGTTGCTAACCAGAAGTGAGCAAAGATTAGACGCTCGCTCCAGATTTTACCACCAAATACTCGTGGAACCATGTGATAGAGCGATGCAAATGTAATCATTGCAACCCAACCAAGTGCCCCTGCGTGTACGTGACCTACAGTCCAGTCAGTATAGTGAGATAATGCGTTCACTGAACGTAAGCTCATTAATGGACCTTCGAATGTCGCCATACCGTAGAATGATAATGAAACAACCATGAAACGAATAATAGGATTTGTACGAATCGTATCCCAAGCACCTGACAACGTCATAATCCCGTTAATCATACCACCCCATGATGGGAGAAGAAGGATAATAGAGAATGTCGCTGAAAGCGATGATACCCAGTCAGGAAGTGAAGTCCAATGCAAGTGGTGCGCACCCGCCCACATGTAGAGGAATGTTAATGCCCAGAAGTGAACAATTGAAAGACGATACGAGTAAACAGGACGTCCAGCTTCTTTTGGTACGAAGTAATACATCATACCAAGGAATGCAACTGTTAAGATAAATCCAACTGCGTTATGACCATACCACCACTGAACCATCGCATCTTGCATACCGCTAAATACGTTATATGATTTGAGGCCTTCTGCACCAAATACAGGGATAGAGATGTTGTTAAACACATGGAGAAGCGTCGTTGCAAGAATAAACGCTAAATAGAACCAGTTCGCTACGTAGATATGCTTTTGTTTACGACGTAAAACAGTTGTTACATATACTAAGAAGTATGTTAACCATAGCACTGCAACTGCCCAGTCAAAGATCCACTCAAACTCAGCATATTCTTTACCTTGCGTATAACCCATCATGTAGCTAATCGGTACAAGCGTAAATACGATTGTCCAACCAATCCACACAACATATGCAAGCACAGGAAACGCCAAGCGCACTTGACAGGTTCTTTGTACAACATAGAAAGACGTACCAATCAACGCCGATCCACCCATACCGAAAATTACTAACGTGGTATGAACAGGTCTTAGACGCCCGAACGAAAGTCCTGGTAAGTCAAAGTTTAAAATAGGCCAAGTCAGCTCAAGCGCTGCCCATAGCCCAGCGGATAATCCTAGCGCTCCGAAAAACAGAGTACTAATTACGAGTCCACGGATGACCCCGTACTCATAATGATCATGAAGACTTTTACTTTGTCCCATAGTTCCCCCAAAATTTAACAAACATCATATTAAATGCATCCCATACTAATGTTACTCGAGCCCTCATCTTACTAGAATCAAGCATTAGTGTCTTGATATCTATCAATATATAATAGTATCAAGGTAAAAACGCCAAGACCACGAGGTTTAGCGCATATTAAACAAGACTTATACAGGCAAATCAACCCCTGTAATCATTTTGAATACTTTTACGGCATAGCGATCTGTCATCCCTGACACAAAGTCCGTTACTTGCTGAACTCTCGTGTAAGGATCATCACTCACGCGTCTATCTTCGGTAAAAAACTGATCTGGCAAGAATTTTAGAAGCATTTTAGTTCTCGCCCCGCCTTGATCTCCCTGCTCTACTGCACCAACAAAAGCTTCTAGTAGAGTATCTAAAACTTTAAAACCAGCTATTCCAACTTCTAAGACCGTATCTGAATGATAAACGTGTTCTTGAGAATATGCCTTGATCTTACTCAAGACTTCAGTCGCTGGAATATGGTCTAGCAATCCTGTGGTAAATTTCCCTGAAACAATCGCTTCTTCATGATCTTTAAAGACCTGCATGGCTTGCTCAATTAAAAGCCCTATTGCAAAAGCTCTTAAATACTCAACCTTATCTTTAGTACGACCAATTTTAGCAAGTTTATTAGTAGGAAGCTGCGCTGTCACGCTAATCACCGCTTCTAAATAATGAATAATCTCTTCACTACTAATTAAAGAGAGACGATAAGCATCTTCTAAATCCACTAAGTGATAGCAGATATCATCGGCAGCTTCTAAAAGATAAGTTAAAGGGTGGCGATACCAAGCACCTTCAATCGTCTTATGTTTTACTAAATGGCACTTTTGTACCACTTCTGCAAAAAGCGCTTTTTCAGATTGAAAGTAATTAAACTTTTTAAAGGCAATATTGTGCTCATCAGGTTTTTGAGAACTTGCACATGGATATTTAATAATAGATGCCAAAACAGGCAAAGAGAGCTGAAGCCCGCCTCTGTTATCAGAATTTTGTAATCTTGTGAGCACTCTAAATGCTTGCGCATTTCCTTCAAAAGCTAAAAAATCTGCTTTTTCAGCATCACTCATCTTGGCAACAACTTCCTGCCCGACAGGATTACGCTTAAAAAAGCGACTAATTGCCTCTTCACCAGCATGCCCAAAAGGGGGATTACCAATATCATGCGCAAGCGCACCAGCTGCCAAGATAGCCCCTAAATCTGCCGGTGTAATATTCTCTAAACGCCCATTTTCAACCAAATACTCCCCAAGCATTGAACCAAAACTTCGGCAAACACTACTTACCTCTAAACTATGCGTTAGCCGAGTTCTGACATAATCCGTCTGCGCTAAGGGAAAGACTTGTGTTTTGTCTTGTAATCTTCTGAAAGCGGCTGAAAAAATTAAACGATCAAAATCTTTTTGAAAATCGGTTCGATAGCTTTGAACATCAAAAGAGCTATTAACACCCAATCGAGCTTGCGGCAACAATTCTTGCCAACGCTGTTTTAAATAGAGATCGTTCATAATAATTACTCGCTTTCAATATATTGAGAAACTTGATCAATCGGCCAACGGGCTTTTAATTTCACTTCTGTAGAAACTTCTCCACGCGAGAGTCTTTCATATCCTAGATAAGCAACCATTGCCCCATTATCTGTACAAAATTCTGCTCTAGGAAAATAGACATTAAATCCGAGCGTTTCAGCAAGCCTTCTTAACTCTGCTCGCAGATGCTTATTAGCACCAACACCACCTGAAACTACTAATTCTGTTGCCCCTGTTTGCTTCAATGCTCTTAATGACTTTTGAATCAAAGTATCCACTAATGCCTCTTGAAAACCTGCGGCAATATCTGGGTAATCAGCTTTTGTGGCATTCTCAATCGTTAGTAACGCCTTGGTCTTAATACCACTAAAGCTAAACTCAAGCCCGGGTCTATTGAGCATCGGTCTTGGAAACTCATACCTTGAAGCATCACCCTCTTGTGCAAGCTTTGCAAGCTCTGGTCCCCCTGGATAAGGAAGCCCCATAATTTTTGCCGTCTTATCAAATGCCTCGCCTACTGCATCATCAAGACTCTCACCTAATAACTCATACTCGCCAAATGCTTTAACTAACACTAACTGCGTATGTCCACCCGAGACTAATAATGTCACAAACGGATACTCAGGCTTACGCTCTTCAAGCATGACCGCCATAAGATGCGCTTCCATATGATTTACCCCTAAAATAGGAATATTAAGTGCAAGCCCTAATCCTTGTGCATAAGTCGCCGCCACCATTAGGGCGCCAATAAGCCCAGGCCCTCTTGTAAAGGCAATACCTTCAAGGTCAGAAAAATTAATTCCAGCCTCTTCTATTGCCGCATTGACTAAAAGTGGTAATTTACGAATATGATCTCTGGATGCAAGCTCTGGAACAACGCCACCATATTGTGCATGCAAAGCAATCTGTGAATATAATTGGTGTGCTAATAGGCCTTTTTCGCCACTATAAATTGCGACACCCGTTTCATCACAAGAACTCTCTATCCCTAATACAATCACAGCTTGCCTCTACTCTACTTTGAAAAACCATCCCGGCTTTCCTCTTTATTTATAATTAATACATCTACTTCTAAGCACATATTCTATTCGTTAGCGCTAATTTATAAGCGCTTATTATTTCCTAACACAAAGCATAGCTCACACCATTTTTATAATAATATTTTCTATTATTATTTAATAGCTTTTTAAATTCATTCCTTCTTTTATGTGGGATAAAAAAGAATCGCACCCCAGACAATAGCCGCAATTATCATTGCCACCATCACAAGAGCTGAACCAATATCTTTAGCCTGCCCTGATAAAGGATGATACTCAGCGCCAATTCGATCAACAATCGCCTCTATTGCAGAATTAATAAGCTCCATTAAAAAAACAAGCAAAGCACTCCCTACAAGGAGCGCTAATTCAACACCTGTTTTTGCCAAATAGATTGCAAGAGGAATCACCACAATGCCGGCTAATAGCTCTTGACGGATAGCTGCCTCATTTCGATAGGCGGCTTTTAATCCCTGCCAAGAGTAACCAGTTGCCGCAATAATTCGCGCAAATCCTTTTTTTCCTGGCTTATTCATTTTTTCTGACATATATATAAATAGTACTTAATTTAAGTTAGGATTAAATAAACCTATCTAGGGAGCTGTACTTCGATGATCTGATTTGATTCACTCTCCTTATCAGTATCATCAAGCATCACCCAGACAATAAAGGCGATAATAAGGATTAAATAGAGCCACTTAAAAGATCTTTTTGATTTTTTCTGTTCGTAATACATAGTGATATAAATTCTACTTTTTAACGTTAATTTAAAGAGATCGCTTGAAATCTTAAAGTAAATTACTCAAACTACTACTTCATTTCCAAATACTGAATTTGATATTGTAGCAAATCCGAGTCCCTTTGAACTATAAAATTAAAATAAACAATCGTAGGAATAATTGAGAAATTAAATGAGCAAATCATTAGTTATTGTTGAGTCCCCCGCAAAAGCGAAAACCATTGAAAAATATTTAGGAAAGAACTTTACGGTTCTTGCCTCCTTTGGTCATGTACGCGCTTTAATTCGTAAACAGGGTTCTGTCGATCCTGATGATAACTTTTCGATGAAATATGAAGTTATTCCACAGAACAAAAAACATTTAGCTGCTATTGAGAAAGCTTTAAAAGATGCTGAAAATCTTATGCTCGCAACGGACCCGGATAGAGAGGGTGAAGCGATCTCATGGCATATCTTGGAATATTTAAAAGAAAAACGGGCACTTGTTGGCAAAAAAATTACACGCGTTGTCTTCAACGAAATTACCAAAAGTGCTGTTGAACATGCCGTTGCAAATCCCCGACAAGTGGATATGGATTTAGTAGAAGCGCAGCAAGCTCGTACGGCACTTGATTATCTTGTGGGATTTAATCTCTCGCCGCTTTTATGGAAAAAGATTAACCCAGGGCTTTCAGCAGGCCGCGTACAATCACCAGCACTTCGCATGATTGTTGAGCGTGAAGATGAAATCAATGCGTTTATCTCCCAAGAATATTGGTCCATCTTTGCCGATATGGCAAAAGAGAAATCCACTTTTTCAGGCCGTTTAACAGAATATAAAGGCGAAAAAGTTGAGCAATTTACCTTCACTGATGAGAAAGCCGCTACTGAGGTTCAAAAAACCTTACTAGAAAAATTTGGGAAAAACATTCCTGTTTATAATGTTGAAAAGAAACAACGTAAACGTAATCCAGCGGCACCCTTTACGACCTCAACACTACAACAAGAAGCTTCTAGAAAGCTACGTTTTAGCACCTCTAGAACAATGCGTACCGCACAAGATCTCTATGAAGGGATTAACCTTGGTAGTGAAACCATTGGTCTTATTACCTATATGCGTACAGATTCTGTCACTCTTTCAAATGAAGCGCTTGAAGATATCCGTAAATATATTGGTAGCAAACATGGGGCTGAATATTTACCAAAATCCCCACGCGAATACACAACAAAAGCAAAAAATGCACAAGAAGCGCATGAAGCGATTCGCCCAACATCTGTCTTTAGAACACCAGAAGCTGTGAAAGAGCATCTGACATCGGATCAATTTAGACTTTATGAGCTTATTTGGAAACGAGCAGTCGCTTCACAAATGAAATCAGCCATTATGGATACCACCTCGATTGATCTTGGTGAAAAAGGCCTTCATACCTTTAGAGTAACTGGCTCAACGATTGCATTTCCTGGATTTATGAGCATCTACCTTGAAGATGTTGATGATGAAAAAGAGGATCAAAAAGAGGAAGATCGTATTCTTCCTGAGATGAAAGAAGGTGATCAGATCGACCTTCAAGCTATCAATCCTAACCAGCATTTTACAGAGCCGCCACCTCGCTATACGGAAGCATCACTTGTAAAATCATTAGAAGAGTTTGGTATTGGTCGTCCATCAACTTACGCCTCAATTATCTCGACTCTACAAAATCGTGAATATGTGATTCTCGATAATCGCCGCTTCACGCCTACTGATATGGGTAAAATTGTCTCTCGCTTCTTAAGCGCCGAGTTTACCCGGATTGTCGATTATGAATTTACGGCAAAAATGGAAGATGACCTTGATGAGATCGCAAGCGGCGAGCGTGAACGCGTACCACTACTTCAAGAGTTTTGGACACCTTTTATTGCCCAATGTGACTTTGTTGAAGAGAATGTTACCCGCGCAGAAGTCGCGCAAGCTAAAGTCTTAGGAGAGGATCCTAAGAGCGGTAAGCCTGTTTCTGTTCGTGTTGGTCGTTATGGACCTTTTGCACAAATTGGGGATAAAGATGATGAAGATAAGCCGCGCTTTGCATCTCTTCTTCCGGGACAAAGTATTGATACCATCACCTTTGATGAAGCGATGGCGCTCTTTAGATTGCCTCGAGTTTTAGGAACTGCGGAAGATGGTTATGATATTCGTGCAAATATCGGACGCTTTGGTCCTTATATCCAATATGGCACTCGTAAATTTGTTTCACTTAAAGAAGATGACCCTTATAGCGTTACCTTTGAGCGAGCGATGGAGATTGTCGAAGCACATAAAGCAGCAGAAGCTGCGAAATTTATCGGCTCCTTCCAAGATGGTGATGTCACTATTGAGATCATCAATGGCCGCTTTGGACCTTATGTCACTGATGGTAGTAAAAACGCTAAAGTCCCCAAAGATGAAGATCCTGCAAAATTAACGCTTGAACAGTGTAAAGAGCTTTTAGAAAAAGCGCCGGCAAAAGGTCGTCGTAAAGCAGCTGCTAAAAAGACGACCACAAAAGCCGCTGCAAAAAAGCCTGCGGCGAAGAAAACGACCACTAAAAAGGCGACTACTAAAACTGCAACGACTAAGAAGGCTGCTACAAAAGCCACAACAGCGAAGAAGCCTGCCACAAAAACAACAACGGCTAAAAAAACAACCGCCGCAAAGAAGACAACAACTGAAAAAGATTCGTAATCTTCGATATACTAGGAAGGGAGTTTTTAAACTCCCTTTTTTCTTTCTAGTCGCTCACTCAACTAGAGATGCTTTTATTAGATTGAGCTACCCTTTTATATCAACCATAAAATAGCTAAGAGACAGTAATTTATATGCAAGATAAACCCTACATTCTGATCATTGATGATGAAAAAGATATCTGCAACCTCGTAAGTGATATTTTACAGGACGAGGGCTATGAAGTTGCAATGGCCTACAATGGTGCAGAAGCCAAAGCATTAAAAGCTAAACGTGAGCCTGATCTTATTCTCCTTGATATTTGGATGCCTGATATTGATGGAATCTCTCTGTTAGAAGCTTGGCATGATAATGGGGAGTTACATTGTCCTGTAATTATGATGAGCGGCCATGGGACTTTAGAACACGCCATTGAAGCAACAAAACTTGGCGCGGCTGATTTTCTTGAAAAACCCCTAACGCTTGCAAAACTCTTATTAGTGGTTGAAAAGACATTAGCAGAATCTCAAGAAGCGCCGCCGACCTTTCAACAAGAGAGAATCCATCCGCTCCCTATCAAACCATTTGAACCTATTGGCAGAAGCCCTATGATGAATACGCTACGCCAAAAGCTAAAAGAAGCTGCAAAATCAGATTCTAATATTTTGCTCATTCATACCTTTGGTTCTGAAATTGCCGGCATTGCAAGTTATATTCATACCAACTCTCAACAAAAAAATGCCCCATTTTTAGAGTTAAGTTTTAATTCTTTAACCCTCAATGAGGTTAAAGAGCTCATTGAAAATACCGAAAAACGCTCACAGTTATTACAATCTGTAGAAGGCGGCACTCTTTACTTAAGCAACCTTGAACAAGCCGATGAACAGACACAGCGTTTAATCTATGATCTTTTACAAACTAAATCTTATCTTCATCCACAAACAGGGACTTTAACAGCTTCTAATATTCGCTACCTCTTCTCAGCGCAGCCTAGCCTCTATTCATTGGTTGATAGTGGCGATTTTAATGAAGGCTTATGGCATCTTATTAATGTTGTTGTAATAGAAATCCCCTCTCTTTCTGAGCACCCTGAAGATGTTCCTGAATTAATTAGCTATTATGTCCATCACTTTGTAGAAGACAAACATCTTACCTATCGTCACTTTTCAATTGCGGCGCAAAATAGACTCCGCAACCACCACTGGAAGGGCAATAATCTTGCGCTTAAAAATATTATCCAACGTCTATTAGTACTTGGAAAAAGCGATGAAGTCACACTAGAAGAGGTAAATAGTACTTTAGAACATGATCTTAAAATGGAGCAAAATGATCCTTTAGCCATTACAGATCATCTACTTTTACACCTGCCTTTAAGAGAAGCGCGTGAACAATTTGAAAGAGCGTACCTTATCGCACAATACGAGAGATCTGAGGGGAATATTGCCAATCTTGCAGAGCTTGTAGGAATGGAGCGAACAAACCTCTATCGCAAACTTAAATCACTCGATATCGATCCTAAAAAAGGTTACTAATTGATGCTATAAACGCATCTATACATAAAAAAAGATCTACAAGATAGATCGGCAATTGAGGGCTTAATAATTACTTTCAGCCCTTTTTTATTCAAATAACAATACAGATAGGCTATTGAAATATAATAAATTAACGCTTTAGCCTTCTCAATAGTTCACCCTATCAATAGATGATTATTGGAGATCTACCTCATGACTGATAATGAATTACTCAATAATATTCAACAAATCAATCATCGCATCGAAAAGGCAGCATTATCCGCAGGAAGAGATCCTCAAGAGATATCATTGCTTCTTGCGACTAAGACCCGCTCTCCTGAGTTAATTAATAGAGCAATAGCATTAGGATATGGACTCATTGGTGAAAATAGAGCCCAAGAGCTTGTTGAAAAAGCGCCCTTCCTATCAAAGGCACAAACAGCCATCACTCCAAGAGAGACTCATTTTATCGGCGCCCTGCAAGGTAATAAGGTCAATGAAGTGACGGCTATTGCCGATTGCATTCAAAGCGTTGATCGTATTCGTATTGCTCGTAGAATCAATCAATATGCCCTTGATCATGACTTAAAGCGTAGCATTATGATTCAAGTAAACAGTAGTAGAGATCCTAATAAGCAAGGATTGATGCCGGAAGAACTGCCTGATTTTTTAAAAGAGATGACTAACTTTAGCCAACTCTCTATTAGAGGTTTGATGACTATCGGTCTACAATCTGATGATGAAATGATCATCCGCCGTGGTTTTGCGGAACTTAAAACCTTACGTGACAAGATGATTTCTGAAGGTTTATTAGCCAAAACAGCAATTGACCTCTCCATGGGAATGAGTCAGGATTTAGAACTTGCAATCCTTGAAGGTGCCACTATTATCCGAGTTGGTAGCGATATTTTTGGAGCAAGATCGTAATATTAACGATTCACTTTACAAATTAATTTTAATTTTTTTTATAAATTTCCTTGAAGTCTGAATTTTTGTTCCCATATTGTATTCAGACATAGAAATGACTTACTTACGATATAAGCTCATTGCTAGCAAAAAAACACTATTAAAAAAACATAGATTAAAGGAAATTTAATAATGGCTAAAATTATTGGTATTGACTTAGGTACAACTAACTCATGTGTTGCCGTAATGGAAGGCGACAAGGTTCGTGTTATTGAAAACGCCGAAGGCGATCGCACAACCCCATCAATTGTGGCATATACTCCAGATGAAGTTTTAACAGGTGAGCCGGCAAAACGTCAGGCGATTACGAATCCTAAAAACACTCTATATGCTATCAAACGTCTTATTGGTCGCCGTTTTGATGATGCAGAAGTTCAGAAAGATAGCAAAATCGTTCCGTTCTCTATCATCAAAGCTGACAATGGCGATGCGTGGGTTTCAGTATTAGAAGATCAAAAAATGGCGCCGCCAGAAGTATCAGCACGAGTTCTGATGAAAATGAAAGAGACTGCTGAAAAATACTTAGGGGAAAAAGTAACAGAAGCAGTCATCACTGTTCCTGCTTACTTTAATGACGCACAACGTCAAGCAACAAAAGATGCGGGTAAAATTGCAGGTCTTGATGTAAAACGTATCATTAACGAACCAACAGCGGCAGCGCTTGCATATGGTCTTGATAAAGATTCACAAGGCGAGCGTAAAGTTGCAGTATTTGACTTAGGTGGTGGTACATTTGATATCTCAATCATTGAAATTGCGGACTTTGATGGTGATAAGCAATTTGAAGTTCTTTCAACAAATGGAGATACCTTCCTAGGTGGTGAAGACTTTGACAACGCAATCATCAACTACCTTGTAGCTGAATTCAAAAAAGAGACAGGTATTGACTTACAAAATGATCCATTAGCGCTTCAACGCTTAAAGGATGCCGGTGAAAAAGCGAAAATTGAACTCTCTTCAGCACAACAAACAGAGATCAATCTTCCATATATCACTGCAGATAACACAGGTCCTAAACATTTAAATATTAAAATGACCCGTGCAAAACTTGAAGCATTAGTGGAAGATCTTGTTGATCGTACGCTTGAGCCATGCCGTATAGCTCTTAAAGACGCAGGTCTTTCAGCGAGCCAAATCAACGATGTTATTCTCGTTGGTGGTCAAACGCGTATGCCGAAAGTTCAAGAGAAGGTAAAAGAGTTCTTCGGTAAAGAGCCTCGTCATGATGTAAACCCAGATGAAGCTGTTGCATCAGGAGCGGCAGTGCAAGGTGGGGTTTTAGGTGGGGATGTGAAAGATGTTCTTCTTCTTGACGTAACACCATTATCGCTTGGTATTGAGACAATGGGCGGCGTGATGACTAAACTCATCGAGAAAAACACCACAATCCCAACAAAAGCAAGTCAAGTATTCTCAACAGCACAAGATAACCAACCTGCTGTGACAATTCATGTACTTCAAGGGGAGCGCCCACAAGCTGCACAGAACCATTCACTTGGTCAATTTGATCTTGCGGATATTCCACCAGCACCACGTGGCACACCACAAATCGAAGTTACTTTTGATATTGACTCAGACGGTATTATGAATGTATCTGCAAAAGATAAAGCAACAGGTAAAGAGCAATCTATCCAGATCCGTTCTAACTCTGGTTTATCTGAAGATGATATCGAGAAAATGGTTAAAGATGCCGAGAAATTTGCAGAAGAAGATAAGAAATTCCAAGAGTTAGTATCAGCTCGTAACATGGCTGAGCAGATGATTCACGCTTCAGAAAAATCATTAAAAGATTTAGCTGAAAAAGTTGAAGAATCTGAGAAAACAGCGATTGAAGCTGCAATCGAAGAGCTCAAAGAATCAGTTAAAGGCAATGATCTTGAAGATATCAATGCTAAAACTGAAAAATTAACAGAGCTAGCAGGCGCTTTAGCACAAAAAGCATACGCAGAACAAGGCGGAGAAACAGGTGCTGAAGGGGCAGAAGCAAAAGACGATAACGTTGTTGATGCTGAGTTCGAAGAAGTAAAAGATGAGAAAAAAGATAAATAATTTATCTTAAATTAGATAGTAAATCAGGATACCTCGAAAGAGGTATCCTCTTTTATAGTAGCGCCCTACGATGATTGAGGCTTAAAAAATAGAATATCAACCACGATAATAAGACCTCTTATCAATCAGGATATTTAAATAAGTTTCCCGATCGATAATATGTTTTAATATCCCCCAGATATTTATCAAAACATAAATAAACTAGATCTCTTGCACTCTAGTTACCAAGATCGAATCATACTATCGATCACTCTCACCATGTATTTGGTGATTAATGACAAAATTAGCAGATTTAACAGTAAGGAATAAGCATATATGTCGGAACGCGATTATTATGAAGTCTTAGGAGTGTCTAAAACAGCGACACAAGATGAGATTCGTAAAGCTTATAGACGTCTTGCGGGAAAATATCATCCCGACCGTAACGTAGACAATAAAGAAGAAGCCGAAGAGAAGTTTAAAGAAGTCCAAAAAGCTTACGAAGTCCTCTTTGATGAGGAGAAACGCCGTATGTATGACCAGTTTGGTCATGCGGGTGTTAATGGTCAAGCAGGTGGCGGTCAAGGCGGCTTTGGAGGTTTTGGCGGCGGCGGTGACTTTGGTGATATCTTTGGTGATATGTTCGGTGATATCTTTGGTGGCCGTGGCGGCGGTGGTCGTAGTAGTGGGCCACGCGCCTATCGTGGTGATGACATTGGCTACCAACTTGATATTACTTTAGAAGAAGCCGTATTTGGTACCACAACCCGCATTACCGTACCTACAACCGTCCATTGCCATTACTGTAATGGCTCAGGAGCAGCTGAAGGCTCTGAACCAATAACTTGCCCAACTTGTCATGGTACCGGTCAAGTTCGTGTTTCTCAAGGATTCTTCTCTGTACAACAGACCTGCCCTGACTGTCATGGTCGTGGTAAGAAAATCACCAATCCATGTACACACTGTCATGGTAGCGGTAATGTGAAGAAAAATAAAACCCTTGAAGTCAAAGTCCCAGCCGGAGTTGATACGGGTGATAGAATCCGCTTATCTGGTGAAGGCGAAGCGGGTGAAAATGGAGGTCCTAATGGGGACTTATATGTTCAAATCCGCGTAAAAAGACATGCGATCTTTACTCGTGAAGATGAAAATCTCTACTGCGAAGTACCGGTAAGCTTTACAACAGCGGCATTAGGTGGAGAGATTGAAGTCCCAACGCTTGATGGTCGAGTCAATCTTAAAATCCCCGCAGAAACTCAAACAGATCGTGTCTTTAGACTCCGCGGTAAAGGGGTAAAACCTGTACGCGGCGGCATGCAAGGGGATCTCTACTGCTCTATTAAAGTTGAAACGCCGGTAAAACTCAGTAATGAACAGAAAGAGATGCTCCGCCAATTTGGCGAAACACTTGGAGAAAACCATGCTCCAAAACAAAACGGTTGGCTAGATAAAGCAAAACGATTCTTTGAAGATCTTGGTAAGTAATCTATTACCTAGCCTCTTTGTTAAAAGCTTCCAAGTTTTTTGGAAGCTTTTTTTATGTCCGATCTTTTTTCACATTAAACTTAAGTCTAAATATTTACTACAAAAAAACTCCCCTTAAAGACCATGCTCTTCTCTACACTCCTTTTCCAGTTTTTAATAATTTTGGAATGATTTTGGAATGATTTTTATAAAAACGAACTCCTCTCAAATGACTATCCACTTAATCAATTTTATAAAAATCCTCATTCTTCCTTTCACCCTTTAAAAGATAGATCTGATAATGTTTCACTAAACAGCCACAAACTTGCTTAAAATATTGTCGATAAAAAAACTTCACAAATTTTAAATACAGTTTATGATATGGAAGTTTTGTGCCCAGGAAACAGCAATAACAAAGGTGGCAAAGCACTCATCTATTTTTAATAAAATTAATTTTTACATGGAGTGAACCACGATGTCTGAAGATGTCAATTATAGCCAAGGAACCGTCCCTTTAAACCAACGAAAAAGCTTACTATCTCTGGCATTTATTATGCTAGGACTCACCTTTTTCTCAGCAAGCATGCTAGCAGGTGGACGAGTTGGCGCTGGTCTGAATCTTAATAATTTCTTTATCGCCATTATCATTGGTAACTCATTTCTCGCCATTTATACCGCATTTTTAGGATTTATTGGGGTCAAAACAGGGTTAACAACGCATCTTTTAGCACGTTATGCTTTTGGTCGCCGCGGTGCTTGGCTCCCCTCCCTTCTTCTTGCGGGCACACAAGTAGGCTGGTTTGGAGTGGGGGTTGCTATGTTCGTCATCCCTGTTAGTGAGGTAACTGGCATTAATCTCTATTTACTCATCATCCTTGCCGGCGCTTTAATGACGGGAACTATGTATTTTGGAATTGGTGCAATTGCCGCTCTTTCCATTCTAGCTGTCCCTTCTATGACTATTCTTGGCGTTTATTCTGTATGGGAGGCGGTCTCTTCTGTCGGTGGCATAAAAGTACTTGCGACAATTGAACCGACTAATCCTTTAACAATGGCAAGTGCGCTTAGCATTGTGATTGGTTCTTTTATTAGTGCCGGAAGTTTAACCGCTGACTTTTTACGATTTGGTAAAAATGCTAAAACGGCAATCATTGTGGCTGTTCTTGCCTTTTTTATTGGTAACTCTCTGATGTTTATCTTTGGTGCCATGGGAACGTTAGCGCTTGGAAAGGCCGATATTTTTGATGTCATGCTTCTTCAAGGACTCATTATTCCAGCAATTATTATCTTAGGCTTAAACATCTGGACGACTAATAATAATGCGCTTTACGCATCTGGCTTAGGTTTTTCGAGTATCACAGGAGTTTCTAGCCGTAAACTCTCAATGATTTTAGGCTTTATCGGAACGATTACTTCTCTGTGGCTCTATAATAACTTTGTCGATTGGCTCGTCTTTTTATCTTCAGCTATTCCTCCCATTGGAACCATTTTAATTGCGGACTTTTTTATGAACCGCCAACGTTACACAGAAATTGCTAAAATGAATGATATCTTTGTAAACTGGAATGCGATTATCGCTGTCGCTTCTGGTGTTATTGCGAGTTATTCTCTCAATGGAATTGTTCCTCTTAACTCAGTAATAGCAAGCCTTATCACTTACGTGTTGCTTGAAAAAATCATCGGCGCTAAAAACCATATTCGATAGGAGTCACTATGACAACAATGATTCAAAATGCTCGCCTTCGCCATCAAGATGGCTTGTGGCAAATCATCATGAAAGATGGCAAATTTAGCCAAATTATCCCACAAGACTCTACCCTTGATTTAGGGGAAGATCTGAAAATCATTGATGCTGAAGAAGGCTTGGTGATTCCTCCCTTTATTGAACCTCATATTCATCTTGATACTACCCAAACAGCGGGTGAACCTAAATGGAATGAGTCAGGTACTCTCTTTGAAGGGATTGAACGCTGGGCAGAAAGAAAAGCAATGCTCGATGAGGCTGATGTAAAACGCCGAGCACTCACCACTTTAAAATGGCAAATCGCTAACGGTATTCAACATGTTAGAACCCATGTTGATGTTTCTGACCCTACATTAACAGCCCTCAAAGCAATGCTTGAACTTAAAGAAGAGATTCGAGATTTTATTGACGTGCAGATTGTAGCCTTCCCTCAAGAAGGGATTCTCTCATTTCCAAATGGTAAAGAGCTTCTGGAAGAGGCAATGAAGATGGGGGCTGATGCCGTTGGTGGCATTCCTCATTTTGAATTTACTCGTGAATATGGGGTGGACTCTTTAAAATATGTATTTGAACTTGCAAATAAATATGATCGCTTAATTGATATTCACTGTGATGAAATTGATGATGAACAATCTCGCTTTGTTGAATCTGTGGCCGCATTTGCACACCGCGATGGTATTGGCGCAAAAGTAACGGCAAGCCACACAACGGCAATGGGCTCTTATAATGATGCTTATGCATCACGTCTTTTCCGTGTTTTTAGACTCTCAGGCATTAACTTTGTGGCAAATCCCTTAGTAAATATCCATCTTCAAGGTCGATTTGATAGCTATCCTAAACGTCGTGGAATGACGCGTGTTAAAGAGCTCCTAAAATCAGGATTAAATGTCTGCTTTGGCCATGACGATGTCTTTGATCCTTGGTATCCTCTTGGTACGGCGAATATGCTACAAGTCCTACATATGGGAATGCATGTAGGACAAATGATGGGGTACCCAGAGCTCAATAATGGCTTAAATCTCATTACTGAAAATAGCGCCCGAACGTTACATCTTCAAGATTACGGCATTGAGGTCGGTAAATCTGCAAACTGTATTATTTTACCTGCAGAAAATGGTTTTGACGCACTTCGCCGCCAAGTCCCAACGCGCTACTCTATTCGTAAAGGGAAAATTCTAGCAGAAACAACTCTGCCAGAAACACATATTATGCTCAATGATACAGAGCGCGTGACGTTTCGCCGCTAAATAATCTTTTTATTAAAATGGACACAAGCTCTACTTAAAAAGTGGAGCTTTTTTATTATTTTAGTTTGATATTTCTTCTGATTTTAATAGTTCATACCTTTTAGCAAAATCAGACTCAGAATTAACACTATTATATGGCCCGCTCAGTTTTTAAAACTGATTTCACTATAAATGGATTAAAAAATCTTTACCTACTGCTCAAGGAATCTTTTTTAATAAAACTTTAATGATATTCATGAATTAAAATAAAAACATTCAATACTTTATCTCTACATTTTCTCAAAAAATAGAAGCCTTTATCAATGATATAATATTGTTGTGGTGTATTTTTAATCTTTCAGTCATAATTTAAATACCAATTTCATGACCTACTTCAGGCTCTTGACTGTAAATAGCAGTAAACTTGGGTATAATGAAATCAGACATCAGAATTAATAATTTTTAACCCACTCTTACATTAGGAGAATCAAATATGAGTTCAAAATATCAGACGATTTTAGTTCCTGTTGATGGATCAGAAGCTTCCCTTAAAGCACTTGATCGTGCAATTGAATTGGCGAAGTTCTATAGCAGTAAGTTAGTTATCGCACACGTAATTGATGTTCGCTCATATTCACTTGCTATCGCTTATAGAGAACCTCTTGAAGAGTATGCAGAAGACAATGCGAAAAAAATCTTAAGTGCTGCAGAAGAGAAAGCGAAAGCCGAAGGTTTAACAGATGTCACGACCTTGAAAAAAGAAGGTTCTCCAAGAAGTGCTATCGCTAAGAAAATTGCACCTGAAGTTAAAGCAGATCTAATTGTGATGGGTGCAACAGGTTATGGCATGGTTGAAAGAATGTTCGTAGGCTCAGTATCTGAAAGCACACTTCGCTACGCAACTTGCGATATGATGATTGTTCGCTAAGATCAAAGTCAACACAAAAAACACACATCATTAAATACTCAAAGCCCTTTTCGATAATTCGAGAAAGGGCTTTTCTTATACCTTAAGAGTTCACTCCTGTTAAACTATAGTAAAATCGGTTTAAAAGTGACTGAATCAGATTGCCGGCACATCGATTATAAGAAGCGCAAGAATAGTTCTATCTGGCAGCGTGCAAGCAAATTTGATACACACTCTATTACCTTAATACTTTTAAAATAGTGTTTCTTAAACCAAATCGACTATAACACCTCTTTTACCATAAACTACTAACATACCCTTCTTAACTATGAACCAAATTCTTGTTGATGCCGATGCTATTCCTAATGTTTTAAAAGAGATCTTATGCCGCGCGGCAATCCGTGAAAAAGTGATTGTGACATTTGTTGCTAACCAACATGTTCAGCTCCCAAGATCCCCTTTTATTAAATCTGTACAAGTCCTTTCAGGATTTGATGTAGCAGACCAAAAAATTGTCGATCTTACTAAAAAAGATGACCTTATCATCACTGCCGATATCCCGCTTGCAAAAGATGTGTTAGATAAAGGGGGATTTGCACTCACCCCTAGAGGGAGTTTTTATGATTTAGGCACTATTGATGCTAAGCTGACAATGCGGGATTTTAACGAAACATTAAGAGGTAGCGGTATTCAAACAAAAGGCCCTGATCCGCTATCACAACGAGATCGTCAACTTTTTACCAATAGCTTAGATCTATGGCTAAGAGATCACCACCGTTAAAGACTTATTGTCAAAACACCAAAAGCGAGCCTTTCATTCCTCTTTAAGCCAAATATTGCTACACTAACGGCAAATAAATCAATCTTAAAACTGCTGAGTTTTCTCACCCAACCTCTCAGCAACTATTCATAAAAGGGAATTTTCATGAAACTTATCCGTAATATTCTTGGTAAAGCCATTATTTTCTTTGACAGAACGTTTGCCCCAACACCGGTAAAACGCTCAGCTGAAGCGCAAGCTATGATTGATGAAAAAACAAAGAATCTGGCACTTTATCAATATCATATGTGCCCTTTTTGTGTAAAAGTTCGTCGCACCATGACGCGTTTAAATCTCCATATTGAATTAAGAGATGCTAAAGGAAATGAAACTTTTGCCAATGAGCTTCTTAATGAAGGGGGCAAAAAACAGGTTCCTTGCCTACGCATCCAAAATGAAGATGGTTCTGTAAACTGGATGTATGAATCAGATACTATTAATCAATATCTTGAAAGTTTAACCGCAGCTGGAAAATAATTTACAAAAGTATTGCACAACTTACTCGATATATAAAAGCTCTAGCAAAAAGCCCCTAAATGTATTCCATAGAATAATTTAGGGGCTTTTTTTATAAACTTATATCTGATTTTATTAAATCATTAATGGCTACAAAGTAACTTATTTAAAAAAAATTAAACTAAGGCTTTTGCTGCTGTTAATGCTGCATCATAATCAGGCTCTGTTGTCACTTCTTTGACATATTCCACATAGCGCACAACATCATCTTTATCAATCACAACAACGCCGCGTGCTAAAAGAGCTAGACCTTCAATTTCAAAACCATATTCAACACCGAAATCATGTGTTTGATAATCTGAAAGAAGATGGTTATTTTCCAGCTTATTTTCACCAGCAAAACGTTTCTGTGCAAAAGGTAGATCTACAGAGATCGTTAATACAACGGTATCTTGAAGTGCCGCCGCTTCTGATTCAAACTTCTTCGTTTGAATAGAACAAACACCGGTATCGATTGATGGAACCACTGAAATAATTTTTACTTTTCCGGCAAAATCAGCTAATGAAACAGGTTTAAGATCAAAGTTTACCACTGTGAAATCTCTCGCCTTATCACCTACCACTGTTTCAGACCCAATTAATATAATTGGATTACCGCCCATTGTAATATCTGTTCTATTTGTCATGATGCATCCTTCCCTTATTCAAATTATAAGATTGCCAAAATTACCAGTTGCAAAATCACACAAACTCAATAATTTTGTCACTAAAATCATAGTAGCATAAGGGCAATTGAAGCAATAGCATTAAAATAGGACTAAAACCGTGCTATATCTCTCAAGTAAGAGAAATTGCGCTATAGCTAATGATCACACTTAATACAATCATTTTATATCACCGGATCCTTCTTGATATCTGTAGATCTAGGATAACTTTAAAACTACTCATAATGGAGTTTCATATCCCCTGTTTTTATCCAATTTTTCTGATAAAACCATTTAGCTAATAAAAAGCTAATTAGCGCCGGCAAGATAAAATGGCAAATTAACACATAAATTGCCGTCGTTAAGGTAAAGCCCATTGCCTCAAATGCCATAAACTGCCCTACAAAACCGCTTGTTCCCATACCCGCACCTGCGGCATTATTGGTCATTTTAAAAAGTACAACGCCAATAGGCGCTGCGATAATCCCGGCAACTGTCGGCGGAATCAAAATTAAAGGATTTTTAATGATATTGGCAATTTGTAACATGGAAGTTCCAAGACCTTGCGCTAAGAATCCCCCAAATCCATTTTCACGATAACTACTTGTGGCAAAACCAATCATCTGTGCACTACAACCAATCACAGCCGCTCCTGCCGCCAAACCATCTAATCCGAGCATAAATGAGAGCGCCGCACTTGAAATAGGCGCTGTTAAGGCAAGTCCCATTAATGTTGCAACCAAAATAGACATCACAAATGGTTGCTGCTCTGTTGACCAATTAATAAGCTCTCCTAAACCTTGCATTAGCTCACTAATGGGAATTCCCACCCATTTTGCGACCCAAAATCCGACCACAAACGTGACAAATGGGACTAAAATAATATCCAATCTTGTCACTTTATAAACTAGCTTTGCCACTTCAACAGCAATAAGTACAGCAACATAAGCCCCCGCAGGTCCCCCTAAGTGATTCCCAAATGCGCCTACAAAGACTGCTGAAAAAAGAATTAAAGGTGGTGCTTTTAAACTTGCCGCTATCGCCACGCCTATTGCACCCCCAACAATTTTTGCATCCATTGCAAAGCTACCTAGCTCAACAAATGACTCAATCCCAAATTGTTGCCCTAATGTTTTGATAATTAACCCCATCAATAATGATGAGAAGAGCCCTAGAGCCATATAGCTCAAAGCATCTATAAAATAGACTTTAGGAGAAAGTGAAATCCCTTTATCTGCAAGTATAGGAAAGCGTGCCATGGCTTAAAAATTTCCTTTTTTAATCAATGTTGATAACAATTAATAAAATAACAACTTGTAAGAATCATAGCTTATAGCGCCGTAACATACATTATCTATTCTCCTTTTTACCACTTACCAAAGAAGATGTTTCAATCTAATACTTTGATATAGATCGCTTATGCCTATAAAGTATTCACAATAAATATTGAAGATTATTAATAAAGTCGTGTAAGGTATCTCACATAAGAGCCCATAAACTATAAAAGAGAAGAAATTCCTCTCAAATTTACAATTATTGAGATTAACCTGTCCTAAAACTAGGGTTCTTATGCATAAAATAATAATAAGTAATCTAAAATAAAGGAGCGTCACGATGGAATTACTCGCAGGCATTGAGACTATTGCCGCAGAAATGGTCAAAGTCCGTCACCATCTACATCAAAACCCAGAACTAGGATTTGAAGAGCATGAAACCTCAAAACTTGTTGCAGAGAAATTAACAAAATGGGGCTATCAAGTTACTACAGGAATTGGTAAAACAGGTGTTGTAGCAAAATTAGTGACAGGAGCTGGCCCTGCTGTTGGGCTTCGGGCAGATATGGATGCGCTCCCTATTTTAGAAGAAAATAACTTTGCCTATAAAAGCCAAAAGGAAGGATTAATGCATGCTTGTGGTCATGATGGTCACACAGCAACCCTCCTTGCTACTGCAAAATATCTAGCTGAAAACCCGCATTTTAAAGGGACTCTCAATCTCTTTTTTCAACCTGCCGAAGAAGGTCTTGGCGGGGCGAAAGCAATGATTGATGATGAGGTTCTTAGCACATTTCCATGTGATGCGATGTTTGGCTTTCATAATATTCCCGGTTTACCCGTTGGCCATTTTGGTTTTCGAAGGGGAGCTGCAATGGCCTCTTCAGATAGAGTCACAGTTAAAATTCAAGGCCGTGGGGGGCATGGTGCAATGCCGCATTTAGCCGTTGACCCTACAATGATTGCAGCCTCTATTATGATGAATTTACAAAGCGTGGTATCTCGTAATATTGATCCACAACATATGACAGTGATCTCTGTTGGTTCCATTCATGGCGGAAAGACATTTAATGTGATCCCAGATGCTGTAACGCTGCAACTCTCTGTAAGAAACCTTAATACAGAGACCCAAAATTTAGTAGAGAAAAGAATCAAAGAGCTTATTCATTTTCAAGCACAAAGCTATGGCGGAAGTGCAGAGATTGATTATATTCGCTCTTACCCTATTCTCTATAATTCAGAAAAAGAGACAGATTTTGCAGAAAATGTGGCAAAAGATGTCTTGGGGGAATCAAAAATTATTACTGATTTCCCTGCAATGACAGCCAGTGAGGATTTCTCATTCTTTGCAAATGAGTGCCCTTCTAGCTATCTCTTTGTCGGCAACGGATTATCAGGACCTCATGGCTGTTCTGTTCATAATCCCAAATATGATTTCAACGATGATCTCATCGCCATTGTTGCCAATTACTGGGCGCAATTAGTTTACCGTTTTTGCCCCCAGTAAATCTCATCGATAAGGGGCATTTCTTCTAAGAAACGCCCTTTCATCTCTAATATCAACAGTATTGATAGCCCATTTTTTTACGATGGGCTGGAGCTTTATTATGTTTAAAGTATCTAAAACAGATAGCCGCAGAACACGTATTAAAAACGTTGCTGGTATCACCATGGGTAATGCGATTGAATTTTATGATTTTGGAATTTATACCGTATTTGCCGTTCTTTTAGGAAAACTCTATTTTCCGGCAGAAAGTGATTTTGCAAAACTGCTCTTAACCTTTGCAACTATTGGTGTGGGCTTTATTACAAGACCTTTAGGCGCTGTATGTATTGGACTCTATGCCGATAAATATGGTCGAAAACCTGCACTATTATTAACACTTGCTTTAATGGGGCTTGGAACGCTTATCTTTGTCTTTACCCCAACCTACCAAACAATTGGGATTGCCGCACCTATTTTAATTATTTCTGCTCGCTTAATTCAAGGTTTCTCTTTGGGCGGCGAACTTGGTTCTTCAACCGCGATGTTAATGGAATATGCTGATAAAAATAACCGTGCCTTTTATGGTAGTTGGCAGATGTTCGGGCAAAACCTTAATAAGCTCCTAGCTTCTTTGATTGGGGGGATTTTAGGATTACTCCTCTCTGAAGAGTCCCTATCACTTTGGGGATGGCGTGTTGCTTTTGCGGTTGGATTAATCATTATTCCTATTGCGCTCTATATCCGCCGAAACTTGCCTGAAACAAAAGAAGAAAATGCCAATGAAGGTCAAGAGAAAGCCATTTTAAAAGAGCTATTTCAAGATCACATTAAAACCTTAATTGCTGGCGTTTTAATTATTTTAGGAGTCACTGCTTCTACCTATATTATCGCTTACTATATGGCAAACTACGCGGCAACACAGCTCAAAATCGACTTTAAATACACGGTTTGGGCGGTAACTGTTTCAGGTATTGTTCAAGTAATCTTATCGCCATTCTTTGGTATTTTAACGGATAAAATTGGCCGTAAGCCGATGTTATTCTGGAGCCGAGTAGGAATAACACTCTTTATTTATCCAGCATTTTTACTCATTAATAAATATCCAGAGCCCTATATGCTCTTTATTGTGGTGGGAATTTTAGCCTTCTTCCTCTGCGCTAATGGGATTGCAAGTATCGTGTTATGTGCTGAGATCTTCCCAAGTCGCATTCGTGCCACAGGACTATCCATCTCCTATAGCTTTACGGTGATGATCTTTGGTGGCTTTGCACAATTCTTTGTTACCCTATTAATCGGCTGGACAGATAATCCACTTTCTCCTTCCTTCTACGTCATTGTCACAGGCTTAATTAGTATGATCGCTCTCTTACTTGTTAAAGAAACAGCTGGTAAAGAATTAGAATAACTCTATTTTTTATTTCTTAAATATAGCCCCCTATTTCACTAGAAATAGGGGCTTTTCATTACAGATAAATAAAATCCTATAAAAAAAGCTAGAACTTCCAAGGATTACATCACTAAAGAAGCTCTAGCAAATAGGAGGAATAACTCCTAACAACATTCTTAAATAAAAAACTAATCGCTATTAATAGATCTCAAATAGTGCAGCTGCGCCCATTCCACCGCCGATACACATTGTCACAACCACATATTTAGCTTTTCGGCGACGACCTTCTAAAATCGCGTGCCCCGTTAAACGCGCACCTGACATTCCAAAAGGATGTCCTATCGCTATTGCGCCACCATTTACATTCATTTTGTTATTATCAATTCCTAAAAAATCCCGGCAATAGAGCGTTTGGACGGCAAAAGCCTCATTTAACTCCCAAAGGTCAATATCTTCGATCTTTAGTCCTGTTTGCTTTAAGAGTTTAGGAACGGCATAAATAGGCCCAATCCCCATCTCACCAGGTTCACAACCGGCAACAGCAAATCCCCTAAAAGCAGCTAAAGGCTCAATATTAAGTCTTTTTGCTTCTTTTAAACTCATTAAAACAGAAGCACTAGCGCCATCAGATAATTGACTAGCATTACCGGCAGTAACAGTTCCCCCATCATAGACGGGGTTAAGCTTCTCTAATCCTTCTAAAGTTGTGTTTCGAATTCCTTCATCATATTGCAATAAAACTTCTTCAAAAGTCTCTTCACCCGTTTCTCGATTCACGATTTTTTTAATCGATTGAAGAGGCACAATTTCATCTTGATAAATCCCAGCATCAACAGCCGCTTTAACTCTTAGCTGGCTCTGTAAACCATAGGCATCTTGCGCTTCTCGGCTAATACAATATTTTTTAGCGACATTTTCTGCCGTCTCAATCATGCTCATATAGATATCTGGGTGCGATGCTTTCAGCTTAGGTGATTGCTGAAAATAAGTATTGGTATGTTCATTAACCGTTAAACTAATCGACTCTAAGCCGCCGGCGACTGCAATAGGAATTTTATCAATCATAATTCGATGTGCAGCGCCAACAATAGCCTGTAAACCTGAAGCGCAAAATCGACTAACAACCATTCCAGGAACTTCTACCGGCAATCCCGCTTGCAAGGCTGATTGGCGAGCAATATTACCACCAGATGACCCTTCAGGCCTACCCACACCTAAAATCACCTCTTCAACACACGCAACTTCTATCCCTGCACGTAAAAGTGCTGATTCAATGACATGAGCGCCTAAATCGGCACTATATGTCTGATTAAATGCCCCACGATAAGCCCTACCAATAGGCGTTCTTGCGGTTGATACAATTACGACTTCATCCATCATTCATCCTTTTTTTGATAATCTGTAACACTTAAACCTTTTGCCACTAAATCAACTAGCAATGCCGAAGGCTGCCAATGTTTACCAAAATGCTTTGCAAAATAATTCATCTTTTCCAATACTTTCGGTAACCCAATAGTATCGGCATAAAACATCGGGCCCCCACGATAAGCGGGGAAACCGTAGCCGTGAATATAAACAAGGTCAATAGCGCTTGAGTGAGCCACAATTCCCTCTTCTAAAATTTTAAACCCTTCATTAATCAGGGCAAAAATCGTCCGCTCAACAATTTCAGCATCACTCCATACTCTGCGGTGAATATCCTTCTCTTTCGCGCAAGCTTCAATCACCATCTCGACAATAGGATCTGCAATTGGCGCATAGCTCCCTTTTTCATAACGATAATAACCGGCTCCCGTTTTTTGCCCAAAGCGCCCTATTTCACAGAGCCTATCACCAATGACTGAATCTCTAAAAGAACTTTTCGCCCCTTTTTCTTGTAATCTCTTACGCGCCGCCCAGCTAATATCTAAGCCTGCCATATCCGTCATGGTGAAAGGTCCCATCGCCATACCAAAATGGTAAAGCGCGTGATCCACCTGTGAAACGCTTGCACCCTCTTCTAAAACAAACAAAGCTTCATTGCGGTAGGTTGTTAACATCCTATTTCCGACAAATCCTTCACACACACCCACAACAACCCCAAGCTTATTCATGCGTTTACTAAGCTCAATCACACTATTTAAGGCATATTGAGAGGTCTTATCGCCTTTTACGACTTCCACAAGCTTCATAAGATGCGCTGGGCTAAAAAAGTGCATTCCCAAAAATAAGGATTCTCGCTTCGTAACCGCCCCTAATTCATTAATATCTAAACGAGAGGTATTACTAACAAAAATCGTTTCCTTAGCGCAAATCCCATCAAGTTGCTTAAAGATGGACTTTTTAAGATCCATATCTTCATAGACCGCTTCAATAACAATATCGGCATCAATAATCGTTTGATAATCAACATTACCTTGAATTAAGGAGAGCGCTTGATCTCTATCTACCGATTTAATACGCCCTCTTTGCAGCATCTTGTCATAAGTCTCTTTAATACCATGAAGCGCCTTTGCTAAAGCTTCAGGATTTTGCTCAATGATCGTTGTGGCAATCCCTGCATTCGCTAAACTCATGCAAATTCCTCTTCCCATCAATCCACCACCAATAACAGCTGCACATCGAATCTCTTTAAACTGATCAGGAACTAATCGAGGATATAATCCCTTTTCACTGGCAAAAAGATGCCTTAAAGCGGCAAATTGCTTCCCTGATAATAGCGCTAAAAAAGCAGCCCTTTCACTGGCAATGCCCTCTTGCAAAGGCATTTCATGGCTATTTAATACTGATTTTAAAGCCACATTTTGCGCATCATAACCTCGTTTTCGCTTCTCAATCCATTTTTTTAAATCAGCAATAATCTGCTCATCAGCATAATCAAGTGTCACTGGCGCTTCATCTATACGCTGAATACCTTCTTGCGCTTTCACAAATTGATATAGCTGCTGCCGATCTAAAGTCTCATAAAGCTCACTGATAATGCCAAGTTTTAAAGCTTCAGAGCCATCTACAACAGAGGCTTTCACAATTATTTCAGCCGCTTTTCCGATACCTTTTCCTATACTAATGACTCTTGGTAATAATTGCGTACCACCAGCGCCAGGAATAAGGCCTAAACTTACCTCTGGTAGACGAAATTGGGTCGATGAAAATCCCACACGCAAATGGGCAGCTAGTGCCAATTCAAAACCACCGCCAAAAGCAATGCCATTAACCGCAGCTACAATTAGCTTGGGGCTCTCTCTTATTAAGGTGATAAGTTCTGGTAATAAGGGAGATTTTGTCGCATTTGGGGTATTAAATTCATAAATATCAGCCCCAGCACTAAAAAACTTCCCATTCCCTTCAATGACAATCTTTGTTACTTGATCATCCTCTATCGCCGCTTGCAGCATTGAAAAAAGCGCCAATCTTAATGCAAACCCTAAGCTATTGACCTTCCCATCATTAATCGTTAAAAAGGCAATATCATTCACTAAGGTATATTGCACATTACTCATATGAACATGACTCATAATGTCTCCTTATACAATAATTTGTATTAACCTCTTGCAAAATAGAGTTGATGAATCTCCTCAAGATCAACCTCTTTTGCCTTAGAAGAAAAGATAACCTTGCCGCTTTGCATTAAATAGACATAATCTGCAATTCCCACAGCTCTATGCGTATTTTGCTCCACCAAAATAATGGTTTTATTCTCATTTTTAAGCTCTTCCAAAATGCCAAAAATATCATTCACAATACGGGGGGCTAATCCTAAGGAGGGTTCATCAATCAAGATAATATCCGGCTCCGACATCAAACCTCTTCCCATTGCAAGCATCTGCGCCTCACCGCCAGATAAAGACCCTGCAAGCTGTTTATAACGCTCTTTTAATCTTGGAAAACGAGTATAGATCTTCTCTAAATTCTCAAACCGATCAGCACGGCTCGCTTTTGGGTAAGCACCTATTAAAAGATTCTCTTCCACGGTCATCTCCCGAAATACCATGCGCCCCTCCGGAATTAAGCACATCTTTAAGTTATTCATATCCCAGGTGTTATAACGAGCTATTGACTGCCCATCTAAACTAATATCTCCTTGAGTTGCCGGTAAAAGCCCCATAATCGTTTTAAGAAGAGTGGTTTTCCCAGCGCCATTTGTGCCGATAATGGTTGTTAATTCCCCTTTTGGAAAACTCAAAGAGATATCCCAAAGAATATTAATATCGCCATAGCCTGCTTTAACATTATTGACTTCAAGCATAATCATCTCCTCCGGTATAGCTACGAATAACATCGGGATTTTGAAATACGACTTCTGGTGTATCGTTAGCAATCACTTGTCCAAAATCCAAAACGCACGCTCGACTACAAATTTTCATAATCGTTTCAATATCATGTTCTATGATTAAGATGCCGATATTAAGCTCTTTATGAAGCGAGTGAATAAGGTTCATAAAATACTGCTTGCCCTTCACTTCAAGCCCAGCTAATACCTCATCTAGCAGTAGCATTTTTGGCTTTGTCATTAATGCCTTCGCTACTTCCAGCGCTTTGAGCTCTGTTAATGCTAAATCTGTTGCCGCTTGCGCATGCTCTTTATCTTTAAGGTTCATAAACTCTAAAACCTTATTAAGATGTACTTCATCGACTTTTCCTGCCCCAAAACGTTGTGCCACTATTAGATTTTCTCTAACCGTCAGTTCATGCATGGGCTGCGGAATCTGAAAAGTTCTACCAATTCCTAATCTAGCAACTTTATGCAGTGCTTGGTTTTTCAAGGATTGCCCTTGGAATGTCACATCACCCTCAGAAGGTTTTACAATCCCTGAGACTGCATTAAACAGGGTAGTTTTACCGGCACCATTAGGCCCCACTAATCCGACAATTTCATGACTTCCTACATCAAAACTGGCATTATTAACCGCCACAAGGCCGCCAAATCTAATGGTTAAATTTTCAATCTTAAGCATGTTTCACCTCACGATTTTTTCTAAAAATTAATCCCACGATGCCACTTGGGCGATAGATAATCATGATGATTAAAAGTCCCCCTAAAAGAATCTGGTGCCCTGTTTGAATAATATTTTTAAAGACAAGCTGATCTAATAGATAGATAATAATTGCTCCGACAACAGGACCCGTTAAGGTGCGATAACCTCCACAGATTGCGGCGATAATCGGGATTAATGTCCAATCTGCATCAAAGGCAAACATCGGCTCAAGATAATTAATATAGTGTGCGCTAAATGCCCCTATAATGCCGGTCATAAAAGCAGAAACTAATAACATACTCGCCTTTAACCAAAGGCTATTAACGCCCACAACACGTGTTGCCGTCTCTGATTCCCCCATCGCTTTTAAGGCAAGACCATAGTTGCTTTTACTAATGAGATAATAGATGCCAACAAAAGCTGTGACGATCGTTAAGATCAAAAGATAGCTCATGACATTACTACTAAAATCAATCCCAAAAATAGTAGGTAGTGGCGGAATACCGGTAATACCTCCTGCGCCCCCCGTCATCCCTCGCCATTCTGTTGCGATGATTCTAAAAATATGCGCATAAGCAAGTAAAGAGAGTGCAAAGTAAGGCCCTGACAATTTAAGGGCTGGCATCATCGCAATGGAGATAAAAGCCGTAAAAGCTGCCGCTAATAAGATCGACATAAAGATCGGGATGCCATATTGCATGCTTAAAATAGCAGAAGCATAAGCTCCGACCCCAAAGAAACCAGCATGCCCAAAACTCATCATCCCGCCTAGGTTACTTAACAAAGACCACGCCGTTGCAATTCCTCCAATGGTTAATGCCGCAATCAAAGAGCTTAAAATATAATAGTTATTTCTAAAAATGACCGGCAATATTAAATAACCAATCAGTAAGGTAATAATCCCTAATACAACTTGTTTTCGATTAATCATGCCATTCTCCTTTTCCCACCAAATAGACCGTTAGGCATTACAAACAGCACTAAGAGAAATAATCCCATTCCGGTTAATTCCTGCAAAGATGAGCTAAATAGCGTAATGGTTAAAGACTCTACAACGCCTAATAAAATAGCGGCTAATAACACACCATGAATCGAACCAATACCTGCTAACACCGTGATAATAAATGCCTTAATCGTCAGACTATTGCCGATCTCTGGCTGAATAAAGCTTGTACTAAAAAGCGCAACTCCGGCAAATGAAGCTAAAACACCGGCAATAATAAAAGAGACAATTTCTGTGACACGAGGATTAATTCCCATTAATTTCGCCGCATCTCGATTATTAGATACAGCACGCACAGCACGTCCATACCAACTCTTTTTAAGCCACCAAGCACCCACTAAAAGCAGTACAATACTAATTAAGAAAAATACCCACTCACTATTCATACTAAAGAGATTACCTATCACTAGTGCATCTTGAAACCATGCATTTGCACTGGAATGCACATCTGATTTCCAGATGAGTAAGATGCCATTAGTTAAAACAATCGCACAGCCATAAGTGAGTAAGAGGGAGTTGAGCTCTCGATCTGATTTAATCAAATTCACTAATAGATAAATCACAACCGATAAACCGCACACCACAATCATCGCTAAAGGAATAGCTAAGAGCGGATGCGCTCCCAAAATCGTCTCACTTGCATAGGCAAGATAGGCAGCTAAAAGCACTAGCTCACCATGGGCTAAGTTAACGATTTTCATATTCCCAAAAACAATGGCTAGACCAAGCGCAATAAGCGCGTAACTACCCCCAAGCAATACTCCTGAAAAGAGTGCCTGTAATATTAATTCAAACATAATAAGATCCTTTTATTAGCCGTTTTACCAAGGCACGCCAGGCTTAACCATCTCGCCATTTGATGCCTCATCAGGATAAACAAGAACAACTTTCCCATTTTGATGCTGACCAATATTGGGCATAAAATAGGGGTTGTCGCCATTATCCTCAAACACTACTCGCCCAGTTAAAGTCACGCGATCTGTCTGCCTCATTTCATGAGAAATCGCTTTTGTTGAAAGATCACCCTTCTCAGCGGCGCGCTCAATCGCTTCAATTAATAGTATTGTTTGAACATAGCCATACTCGTTGAGATAATCTGGGCTTTTATTATTAAATAGTTCTTTAAAAGCCTTCTCAAAGGCAATGCCCTCATCATCTGTAAATTGCACAGGATAGGGGAGCATTTCTGTCCCTGAGATATGTTGCACAAGATCGGGGAATTCACTTGCCATCTTTGCGTTTGCAATCTGCCAAACACCCACGATCGCTTCTACATTGGGTTTTAAAATTCTAGCGGCCCTTAAAAATCCAATGTAATCATTCTCGTAGCCTAAAACATTGATAACATCTGGTTTATCTAATAATTTCACCTTATTAACAACGGGCTTAAAGTCCCGAATGGCAGGATCAAAAGGATGCAACTCAACTTCAACGCCAATCTCCTCCATCACTTTAGTTACATCACGTGCCAGCTCATAGGTCGATTTCTGCGTTGAATAGACAACAGAGAGTTTTTTAACCCCCATCTGCTCAAATAACCCTGTCATGGCTTTCACATACCCAAAGGTGTTATTGATCCTAAAAAAATTACGATACCCTTGCTGTACAAACTCCTCACTGGTGCCGCCTGAAGTAATGTAAACCATATCTACTTTATTAGCGGTAGAGGCAGCAGGCGCCACTAAGTCAGACGTTGCACCACCCGCAATTGCTAAAACTTTCTGTGATGATAATTGTGCAATGCCGGCGATGACTTTAGCTGGTGCTGATTCATCATCAACAGTGATTAACCGCACACGATATTTAGATTGCCGCTCATTATAAATTTTTACAGCTGTTTGCATGCCTTCATGCATTCCCGTTCCACCTCGAGCATTTTGCCCTGTTAATGATATTACGGCGCCAACTTGTAACTCTGTGCGATCCTTTGCAAAGAGTAACGAAGGGGCGGCAATCATTAATCCAAGCATAGCCATGCGGCTTATGCGAGTATAGATTCCTCTCATAACCATTCTCCCTAGTGTTATTATTTTTTTAAATAATGTTTAACAATTGTGCGTTAATTAACCTTTGTTGGTTGTTGTCGTATCGGTTAATGAAAAAGCGCACGAATTTTATTTAAAAGGCTACTTAATAATCTCTTTTTCTTGTAAAGCTTTAATCTCCTTTGATGAAAAACCCTCTTCTTGTAAAATTGAAAGACTCTCTTCCCCAAATTTAGGAGGCGCCAAACGGTAACTTGCCGGCGTTCTACTTAATTTTATGGGCGAGCCTATCCCTTGATAATCTCCGATTGAGACAATCATCTCACTATGCTTTGTATGAGGATGGTCAATGATTTCGGCAACATTTAATATCGAGCTACAAGGTACGCCTTGATGAATAAGCGTCTCTGAAATCTCCCTTCCATCATGATGAGAGAGATATTTTTCTAACAGTTGCTTTAACGCTTCACGATTTTTAGAGCGAGAGGCATTATCTTTAAAACGCGCATCTTTGCTAATTTCATCTGCTGCTAATACCTCACATAACTTTTGAAACTGACGATCATTGCCAACAGCAATAAAAATCTGACTCGTCTTTGTCTCATAAGTATCATAAGGGGCGATGTTAGGATGCGCGCTACCAGTTAATTGAGGAAGCTCTCCCGACCATAGATAATTAGGAATATGGGGTTGTAACAACGTCATCCCACTATCATAAAGAGAAGCCTCTACGAACTGTCCTTGTTCACTTCTCTCTCTCTCTTGTAATGCCATTAATATCCCTATCACAGCATTCATTCCCGTCACCATATCTACGATCGGGAGCCCAACTCTAATAGGACCACTCTCCTTAGTCCCATTAACACTCATCAAACCGCTCATCGCTTGAATAATAGAGTCATATCCGGGTAATCCCCCTAAAGGACCATCTTCTCCAAATCCAGAAATCCGGCATTGTATTAATCTTGGAAATTTTTTTGATAATACTTCCTTAAAACCAATGCCCCATTTTTCTAGTGTTCCAATTTTAAAGTTTTCGATTAAGACATCCGTGGTGGCTAATAACTTTAATAAGATTTCTCGCCCTTCTTCAGTTCGAAGATCTAATGCCATGCCTCTCTTATTACGATTAATCCCTGAGAAATAAGCCGCGCTCCCTTCTTTAAAAGGAGGCCCCCACATTCTCGTTTCATCACCCATGGGTGGCTCAATCTTAATCACCTCAGCGCCATGATCTGCAAGTACTTGCCCTGCAAATGGGCCCCCTAATACACGGCTTAAATCTAATACCTTAATGCCATTTAAAGCACTTAAATTCCCCATCTCCATTCCCTCATACTTTTTATTTATTATTTTTTTTAATATTTTTTAATGTGTTTTTTTAATATTGATGATGATATTTCATAGAAGATCGCTATCTTTTAAAATAGCGATCTCTTTTAATCCTCTATAACAAGGCATTTGCCTCTGCTAATGTGAAGGTTTCCTCATTGAGTAATTTTTTAAAGCTAGCCTCATATTGCTCATTTAAATCAGGCGCTAATGGATCATAACTTCCGAGCTTATATTTAAGCACCATATGGCTCCATGCTAAGCGCTGCCAATCATTATCATCAATTTGTACTGACTCCCACGCCATAAAGATGGCGGTGACAATGTTATAAAGTGCTGAAGCTGCTTTTCTTGTATCAGACTCGTCTTCTTTATCAATGATCTTGGTAATAAATGCCGTAACTGCATCCCACTTTTCGCGAAGTAATGTTCTTGATTCTGCCGGTATCTTCGAATCCTCTAAAATAGTGGCAACATATTGACTAAGATAAGTCAGTGCATCATTGCGTTTAATAGCTCGCATGACATCTAACGCCACAATATTGCTAGTTCCTTCCCAAATTGAACCTAAATGCGCATCTCTAACAATTCTTGGATCTGACCACTCTTCGATATAACCGCAGCCTCCACGAACTTCCATACTATCTGCGGCTACCGCTCTAGCATCGCGACATGCTCTAAATTTAATTAAAGGCGTTAATACGCGCACACATTTTTTCGCATCCGCATCACCGCTATTGGCAAGCTCTAAAAGTTTAGCAATATGGAAAAACATCGTGCGTGATTGCTCACTTGGCAGCATCATTTTTAATAACTGCTTTCTTTGAAGTGGCATATCAATGAGATATTTATTAAAAGCAATACGATTCTTACAGACATAAAGTGCTTCACCAACAGCCCTCCGCATTAACCCTGCAGCTCTTACACCATTTGATAAACGAGATAAATTAATCATATCGGCCATCTGCTGGAAACCTCGGCCAATTTCTCCTAATAGATAGGCTTTTGCACCTTTAAATTCGATCTCACCACTTGCCATCGAACGGGTTCCCATCTTATCTTTTAAGCGCAGAATATCGTAATGGTTTACTTCACCATTATCTAAATGTCTTGGCAGTAAAAACAATCCAAGCCCTTTCATCCCATTAGGAGCACCATCAACATGTGCTAATACCATTGCTAAATCCGCATCTGGATTGGAGCAAAACCATTTGTCGCCAGTTAAAAACCACTCACCATCTTTCTCTGTTGCTGTCGTTGTGATTCTAGAGACATCAGATCCTGCACCTTGCTCAGTCATAAACATAGCGCCTTGATATTGCGTTTCAAAGTTTGGATCTGTTAAACGGGGTAAATATTTATTAATGAGCTCATCAGAACCATACAGCCTTAAAGTATGGGTTAAAGAGTCGGCCATGCTCACCGGGCAACAAAGTCCAAACTCTGCTTGAACAAAAAGATAGGTTAAGCCATATTTTGCCGCCGGTGGAATTGTTTCAGACCAACCAAACACCCCTTTTTTATGAGACATACTCGAAAGACTTAATTCAGAATAGGCTTTACGCTCTAAGGTGTTAGAAATCGGCGGGTTGTTTACACTTCAGTGTTAAAATAATTTTCTAAAACTTCATAAGGCGTTAAACCATTAATACCCTTATGAGGTTTTACTGTGTTGTAATAGTTCAAAAATCGTTTTAGCTTCTTTTTCCGATCATCTGAACTGATAAACTCCTCCTGATTATGCCACATTTCCATGAGTGTTCGAATGACTCTTTCTGCTTTTCCATTCGTTTGAGGGCAAGCTGGCTTTGTAAACTTTTGATTAATCTTATGTGTTAGACACATTTCGACAAAGGCATGTTCTGATGTACCTTTATACTCACGACCATTATCCGAATAGGTGCATTCTACAGTATAGGGACACTGTTCTAACAGATCCCATCGAAGAAATTCAGCAGCACTAAACTGTGATTTATCAGGATAAATACCGGCATAAAGTTCTCTTGAAAAATCATCAATTCCTACAAATAAATACTCTCTAGTGCGATTTTTAAGATCCCCTTTTAAAAGAGGGAGCCGTTTAGTATCCACATGGACCATCTCGCCAGGATAGTTTTTGTTATAACGTTTAGCCCTCTTTTTAAGTTTCTCTTCAATAGATTTTTCAATCTTTGCAAGACGTTTAATGCCATACTTAATTGTTCTATAACGTTCATTTTTACTAGCTAATGGCACAAACAAGTTCAATCTACCTTGTTTTAGTACTTTATAGATCGTAGGTCTGCTTACCATAAAACGCTCAGCTAGATAGGTTACGGTAAATTTTTCTTGATGATGTAATCGCCAAATCTCTTCTCGATGAAACGGCGTTAATTTTGTTTTTCGATGGATATTCATAACAGTATTTTCTCCTAATACTGTAAACAACGCGATAAAATCCTACATCTAAGGCAATAAAAGCAGGATGCTTAATCACCTTTTGCTCATCTAACCCTTGACGATTACGAAGCTGTAAAACAGGAGGGTTTTTGTCAGCCACTAATGCAAGCTCATCTAATTCATTACCCACAGCCCTACCTAAATCTTGAAAAGTAGGGGTTAAGTGCGTCAATAGATTTTGCTCTAAATAGATCTTTAATAGAGCTTGTAACCCTGGGTCCTCATCATAAACATTCGCACCATGTCTATCTGGGATATCCACCATTTGTGATTCATTTAGCATCGCCATATTCCAACTCCTTCTTATATTTGTCCTACTACAGTGTTATGCCAATATAAGAATATTCATTGATAGGAGTAAAATATTAAAATACGATAGTATGATATAAAAAATATATCATTGGGGGAAAAATCATGAACATAAGACAGATCCGGCACTTTATTACAGTCGCCGAAGAGCTTCATTTTGGTAGAGCTGCGGCGCGATTACATATGTCACAACCACCGCTTAGTATCAGCATTCAAAAACTTGAAGAAGATCTTGGTTATTCCCTGTTATTACGTAATAATAAGTCTGTCACGCTAACTCATGCCGGAAAACTCTTCTATAAAGAATCTCTATTCTTACTTAAAAATATTGAAGAGATGAGGAAAATAGGCTGTAAAGTCGCCCACGACACTATCGGCACTTTAAGAATTGGTTTTACCAGTTCTTTGCTTTTTAAAGGTCTTAAAAAATCCCTTGATGATTATCAAAGCCAATATCCTGAAATTTCTATTTTACTCAATGAGATTAACTCTAATAATCAGCTTCTAGCACTGACAAGGCAGCAGATTGATATCGGTTTTGTCCACAACTATCAAGCAGAAGGAAATATTCAAGCTGAGCGCTATTTTCAAGAAGAATTTGTCTGTTGCCTCCCTAAAGATCATCCTTTAGCAATCGAAAAAACACTTGCGCTTTCAAAGCTCTCAACGGAAATCTTCTTGCTCTTTCCTCACGCTTACTCCCCTTACTACCACTCCCGGATTATGGCGCTTTGTGCAAGCTCCAATTTTACTCCTTATATCGCCCATGAGATTGGGAATTGGCTCACCATTATCGAGATGGTGAGCCAAGGCTTTGGAATCTCTTTAGTCCCTGAATCTATTCAAGGCATTAATAATTCTGGCGTTGTCTATATTCCTATCGATAACCATGAGATTCGCTCTGAAACCTACTGTATTTGGGATAAGGATCATGCTTCTAATGCCGCTCTTAACTTTCTCTCTTTTTTAGGGTTAAACCAATAATTATTAGGTTCATCTTATAAATTTTACTAACTAATAATTCTTGATAATTAACGTTCTATAATTAACTATTAAAATTCTATTGAAGTTATTCTTAAACTCTAATTATTTCACTAATTTTCAAATTTGAGCTGACAAATGCTATCTTTACAACGATTATTATCTTTCTGCTTTCTCTTTCTATGCTTGGCCAACAATATGGTTATGGCAAAAGACGCACCTGATATAGAAGCCTTACTAGAAAAAGCAGAACAGGGAAACCCTTACTCTCAATATCAATTAGCGCTCTATTATGAAAAAGGTGAATATGTACTACAAAATTATCAAACGGCCTTCTCGTGGTATCAAAAATCTGCAAATCAGGGAAACGCACACTCTCAAGCAAAAGTAGGTTATTTCTATAACGAAGGATTAGGAACATCCCAAGATTATGAAAAAGCAAGACAATGGTATCTTAAAGCTGCCGATCAAAACCAAAAAATTGCACAGTTTAATTTAGGAGTTCTCTATGAAGCTGGGCGCGGTACTGTACAAAATTATAAAGCAGCATTTTCGTGGTATTTAAAGTCAGCTCTAGAAGACTATACAGATGCGCAAACAAAAGTAGGATATTTCTATGACACAGGTTTAGGAACGCCTCAAAATTATCTTTTAGCTAGAAATTGGTACATAATTGCCGGCGAAAAAGGAGATAAAACAGCACAGCTCAATTTAGCCTTAATCTATGAACAAGGTAAAGGAACAGAGATTGATTATTTACAAGCACTAAAATGGTATCTTAAAGCGGCTGAGTCTGGTGACGTTAATGCCCAAATTACTGTTGCTGATTTTTATCATATGGGCCGACCTAATATTGACATCAATTATATAGAAGCGATGAAGTGGTATCTCATCGCTGTTAAAGATGGTGATTCAAACGTTCAACATCGAATTGGTTACATGCATGAAGAAGGCCAAGGCGTTGATATTGATTACGCAAAAGCTCTTAACTGGTATAAAAAAGCAGCTAAACAAAATAATGCAGATTCACAGACAAATATTGGCTATCTTTATTCTCATGGGCGCGGCGTATCACAGAATCATCATACTGCACTTAAATGGTACTTTAAGGCAGCAGAGCAAAATAATGCTCGCGCACAAAATAATATCGGTAGTGCTTATGAAAATGGAGATGGTATTCAACAAAACTATCAAAAAGCTTTTGAATGGTATCTAAAATCTGCACGCCAAAATGATCCAATGGCGCAAAACAATCTTGGAAAAATGTACGAACAAGGAATCGGCATTGCTAAAAATCAAGTACAAGCCTTTAAATGGTATCTTAAATCCGCAGAGCTCGGATTTAAAGACTCGCAGCTGAAAGTGGGAGAGTTTTATGAGACTGGAAACGGCATTAAACAAAATCTTGCTGAAGCCAAAAAATGGTATACCAAATTTTTGACACAAACTGATCCTAATATGCCGGCATTCTTACAAAATAAAGAACTCCCCTTTTTGCATATGATGATTGGTCAGGCTTTTGATCGCGGTATTAATGGTGTTCCTCAAGATTACCACAGGGCTTATAAGTGGTATTTAAAGGCCGCCACAAAAAATGAATCGACCGCTCAAGTTAATTTATCTTTTCTTTATGCAAATGGTTTGGGAGTTGAGAAAAACCAAGCAAAAGCTAATGAACTGCTTAGACGAGCTTGTAATAATGGCGTAGATCAGGCTTGTAGTTTCCTAGAATAATTCTATTAATAAAAGCTTCATCCAAACTTAAGAAAACCAAACATAAGAAGTTCGCGATATGACTAAGGCTATCGTCAATTTTTTATTAAAAACTCAATGGGGCTAGAAAATGCATGGACAGCCCTGTCTTCGGATGTTTAAAACCTAACTCACTAGCGTGAAGTGCTAAGCGACCCCGGCAAGTAAAAGCCTCACCTTGTGCATAAAACCGATCCCCTAAAATCACATGACCTAAAGATAAGAGGTGAACTCGAAGTTGATGGGATCTCCCTGTAATGGGGGTGAGCATAACACGAGTAAAGTTCTGATCAATATCACGAAGCAACACTTGATACTCAGTAATGGCTTCTTTTCCCCTTTCAAAACAAACCATCTGCTTTGGTCTATTGGGCCAATCACAAATAAGCGGCAAATCCACAACGCCCCCATCTTCACTCATGATGCCCCAAACATCGGCAATATAACGCTTAGATGTCTCTCTTTCTCTAAATTGTCTTTTAAGCTCTCTCTCAGCCTCTTTTGTTAATGCAATCACTAAGATCCCACTTGTTGACATATCTAATCGATGGACTGTTTCCGCATAGGGATATTCCCATTGAATACGGGTAATAATACTATCAAATAATTCAGGGGCTTTTCCTGGAACAGAGAGTAACTCTGCAGGCTTGTTAACAACCATAATCTCCTCATCTTGATAGAGAATATCAAGCCAAGGAGATACCGGTGGATCATAATAAAATTCCATTAATAAAAGATAATCCCTTCTGAACTAGCGATTTCTTGTTAATGGTTTAGGCATATTCGCTGAAGTCGTTGCTTTTTTATCAACCACATCAACTAAGCGATAGATAATAGAAGATTGATCAGCAGCCACATGCTCACGACGAGCTTTATCAATTCGCAGGGTATATTCATAGCCCGGCTCGTAATTAAAGCCTTCAATATTGCTATAGAAAAATTCCCAATCTGAATTTGCTGGCGCTTTTACATCAGCAACTTCTTGTACTAATAAGCATTTTTGAGGCGCAACACCAATACAATCTGCTTGAGATGAAGCCACTTTTAAAATGACTTGGTCTTGAGATGTTGAAGCGCAAGCTGCTAATACTGCGCCGGCTAACACCACACTGAATAATCGTTTCATATACTTACTCCCTTTACTAGATAACATTGGATATCGAATAAAAATGTTCATAACATCAATCACCTTATAGTAAGGTGTTAATGAAAAGGTTGATAAACCTTCTACTCATTTTACCGAAATAGGAATAAAGATGTATAAATTCATATTTTTTGTACCAGACTCCCATGTGGATCATGTTAAAGAAGCCATATTTAATGCCGGAGGTGGCAAGATTGGGCAATATTCTCATTGTGCTTGGCAAATACTAGGAGAGGGTCAATTTAAGCCCCTACCTGGTAGCAATCCCTACTCTGGAACAATTGATGAGCTTAAAAAAGTGCCTGAATGGCGTGTTGAGTTAGTCGTTTCTAAAACGTTAATTCAAGATGCCGTTAATGCCATGAAACAGGCGCACCCTTATGAAGTACCTGCTTATGATGTCATTGAGCTCGCAAATTTCTAAGCAATAATTGAAACCACCTAAATAATTAATAATAAAAAGAGGATACCATGAAATATAAATCTCTATTAAGACCGCTACTACTCTCTTTCGCCCTTCTTAGTCTAGCTACATCTGCATTTGCTCAAATTAATGAAACGGTATTAAAAGAAGCAACTGCCCAAAAAGAACCTTTTCTTACAACACTTGAAAAACTTGTGAACATCGAATCTGGCAGTAAAGATATTGAAGGCCTTAACACCATCGCTAATTATCTTGCCACTGAACTTACAGGAATAGGCGCCGAAGTGACGACAATTAATAGCGAAAATATCTACAAAATGGCCGATACACCCGATCAATTAGGCCCGATTGTAAAAGCTGTATTAAAAGGTAATGGCAAGAGTAAAATTATGCTGATTGCCCATTTAGATACTGTTTATTTAAAAGGTGATCTAGCGGCGCAACCTTTTAAAATTGAAGGGGACAGAGCTTATGGCTTAGGGATTATTGATGATAAGCAAGGCGCTGCGCTCATTTTGCATATCGTTAAAATGCTCAAAAACCTCAATTATCAAGATTTTGGTACCATCACCGTCTTACTCAATAGTGATGAAGAGATCAGCTCTCCCGCATCTCGACATCACATTACAGAGATCGCTAAAGATCAAGATATTGTACTCTCCTATGAAGGCAGCGGGCTCTATGGCGATTTACGCCTATCAACTAGTGGCATTGCCGCGGCTTACCTTGAGATTGAAGGCAAAGCTTCTCACGCGGGCGTTAAACCTGAAGCCGGCGTGAATGCTTTAACAGAACTTTCACACCAGATTTTACAAATGCAAGATCTCTCAGATGAGAAAACTGGGCTTAAACTCAACTGGACCATTGCCCGCGCCGGTGATGTTCGCAATGTTATTCCGGCTTTCGCTTCTGCACAAGCAGATATTCGCGCTTTAAAGGTGAGCGATTTTAAAGGCATCGAAGCAGAGCTTCAAAAACGTATTACGCAGAAAAAGCTAGAAGAAAGTACTGTAAACCTTAATTTTGAGATGCGCCGTCCTCCCTTAGAAATTAATGATGCCTCTTTAGCGCTTGCGAAAAAAGCACAGCAAATTTATAAAGATGATCTCAATCTTGATATCAAAGTCATTGATATTGCCGTTGGCGGAGGTACTGATGCGGCTTTTGCTGGATTAGAATCCGATGCAGCGGTGATTGAAGGAATGGGCTTATCCGGCGATGGCGCTCACTCTAATGATGATGAGTATATCTTATTAGATTCCATTATTCCTCGTCTTTATATGTCTACAAAATTAATTATGGATGTTTCAAAAGAATGAATCAAATTGCCGGTGCATCGATTATAAGAAGCACAAGAATAGTTCTATCCGGCAACGTGCAAGCTAATTGGATACACACTCTGTACTCTTAATACTTTTAAAATAGTATTTCTTAAACTAAAGAATCTATATTTAAGAAAAAGCGCCCTTCTTTTAAAAAGAGGGCGCTTTTTTCAACAATTTATTTTATAAAAAAAATCGTTTTTATCTCAGTCTTTAATATCCACTATTACTCAGCATTTTTAGCTTCAAGCACATGTGTTAACCAATGTGATGAGATAATATCTGGCAATCTATTTTGGCTAGTACGTGCAGTAAGGTTATCAAGATCCACATTTTTAAGTGGCTGATCTTGCTGTGAACAGGTAAATACCGCTTGTGTACGCTCACCTGTTACAGGATCAATTTGCCATTGCAGACACTGACCACAAACCCCCTTCATCATACACTGCATTGGGCTACCGATCGTTCCTGTAATATGAAGATCTTCTTTAAAGCGATCATGAAGTGTCCCACCCGCCGAGAGCTCTTTTTGGAAACCCTTGAGCATTCCGGTAGAACCCATTGCCATTAAGCGGTCAACTTCACTCATATCCACAATGCCTTGATCATCAAGCTCACGAATGAGTTTAATCACATCCCACTCAACAACAGAGTGATCTTGTGGACGACGCGCCTCAATCGGATCGCCTTTACCAACCGCCCAAATAATCTGATCTGCACCTTCTTCAAGCTCATCCATATGGTCAACATCCCCTTTTGAGCCCATTGCCGCAAGATAAATCACCTTATTGCCGGCACTACGAAGTGCAAAGCCAATATCAAGCATCACCGCAGCGCCCCAACGACCTGCTACCACAAGGATCGTTTTTCCTGATGGTAGATCGGTTGGTGCCCCTGTTGGTCCTGCTAATACCACTTTATCACCTGGTTTTAAGGATGGAATAAGGCGCTGCCCTGTTCCCCATTGGAATACCAGTAGACGAACCGCATCATCTGTTGAGCCTGTTCCTGAAACAGTTAAAAGTGGAATTTGTAGACGTGTTCCTTCTACAATCTCACTTCCTGATTCAAAGGTCTGCATTCTAAAGAATTGTCCTGGTTTAAAGTTTTTCGCAGCCATCGGTGCTTTAATCCAAACTTCACAAACCGTTGGGTTTGAAGAATCAATCGATTGAATCGTTGCCGTCAATCCTTCTTGCATGGTTAATGATAATGCGCTATTTGCTAACTCATTCGCCGGCAAGCGCTCTAATGCTTCCATGATAAAGCTAGATGATTTCTTCGCACTTGCAATCGCTTTAACAACGTTACCGTTAAAGACAGGATGAGTATCTCCTATATAAGAAACACGTTTTTCACCTCGTCTAAATGAGGTAAATGGCGCAAAGGCTTCCTTATTATTTGTGCCCCAATTAAATGGCACTAAATTCCCCTCTAAATCATAACCTTGGAAATGATGCTTATCCTCAATCTCAATGGATCCTGGATACTCTGTACCATAAATCGTATTAGGAGATGTTCCTGCCGCTACTAATACAGCACGCGCCGGAACAGTAACATCTTCTTCTCCTGATTTTTTAAAGCGAATCGCTTTAACATGACCATATTGGTCAAGTTCAACCCCTAATGGATTGAGCTCTTCGCCAAAGTGAACCCCCTCTTCAAAGGCTTTTGTCACCTCTTCATGGTTCAAGGTATATGCCGGAGATTCTTGCATGGTACGGCGATAAGCAATCATCACACCGCCCCATTTTTTAATAAGTGGGTTAAAGTTTGGTTCAATACCTAAAGCCGCAGCTCTTTCACGCTCTTGACGTACTTCTAAACCGTGAGCTAAAAACTCTGTTAATGTTTCATTATCTTCAGGTGATAAATTCTCACGAATCTTCTCTTCCCCTAAAATCTCCACGCGATGCAATGTTTTTTCTACTTGCTTAATGTAATAAGCTTGCACTTCTGTTGCTGTATCAATTGCCGTTAAGCCGCCACCAATGACAACTGCCGGTAAACGCACCTGAAGGTTCGCAATTGAGCTATCTTTAGCTGCACCTGTTAACTGCATTGCCATTAAAAAGTCGGAAGCTTGCTTCATCCCTTTTGCTAAAGAATTATCAATCTTTAAGACTCTTGGTAACCCTGCACCCACAGCTAATGAGACGTGGTCAAAGCCAAGATCAAAAGCATCATCAAGTGTTAAAGTTCCCCCTAAACGCACGCCCCCATAAATATCCACATTCTGGCGACGAGCAAGGGTTAAATAGATCAGTTTAAGGAAATTTTTATCCCAACGAACCGTAATCCCATACTCTGCAACGCCCCCAAATCCGGCTAAAATACGATCACCCAGATTCTCTTCTAAATCTTCCCAAGACTTAATCGGTTGATTTAAAACCTCTTGTGGAAGTGGCTCAATTTTAAGTCCATCAATCCCGACAACATGGCAACCTTGCTGTGATAGATAGTGGGTCATCGTAAAGCCTGCAGGCCCCATTCCGGCAACAAGCACTTTTCGACCATTTTCTTCATTGGGTAGATAGTTTGTTGGTTTAAGCGGATTCCATCTTGCTAGTAAGTTATAGATCTCAACCCCGTAAGGTAGATCTAAAACAGTGGATAAAACGCCTGTTTCAATTTGCGGGATATTCACAGGTTCTGCACGCTGATAGATACATGATTTCATACAATCATTACAGATACGATGGCCTGTTGCTGGTACCATTGGGTTTTCAACCATGGTAATAGCCAGTGACCCGATAGATAACCCCTCTTTTTCAAGGCGCTGCATCTCGGAGATCATCTCATCTAATGGACAACCTGTTAATGTCTCATCAAAAGGGTTTTTACGATATCCCTTATCAGGCTCCCCTTTTTTCACAGGGAAACCAATACTACAAAAATCCCCATCATGATCGTGACAATACTTACAATATTCGATCTCACTAGCGATCTCATAGCGATCCATGCGCTGATCTGTTAAATCAAATCCATCACGCTGACGAAGCGGTTTTGCACCTACTTTAACAGGAATACCTTGAAAACTCGTCTCTTCAACAGCGACGAGATTATCAAAATCGAGTCTTGCCGGGAATTTAAAGGTAATCCAATTTTCAACACGTTTAATCCCTGCTTCATCTTTCTCTGCTAAAGCGCCCCATTGATGAATCGCTTCAATTTCTGCGGCATTATTTTCAGCATCTAAAGAGAGCGCATAATCAGCGATTTTGGCTTCTAATTCAGGATCACTATCTTCCACCCCAATTTTAGCTAAAAGCGCACTATGATGCTCCGCAAACGTCCCTTCAATCGCTTGGCGATAACGTTTCGCCCCACGTTGAATAAACTGCTCTTTAAATTGCATTAAGCGATTATAACGACCGGCTCTTGCCATTAATGCTTCTGACTCTTTTTCAAGACCAAAGAGTTTAGCAATAAACGTGTTTAGATATTCCCCTAATTTGATTTGAAATTCAGACTCTTCAATTGCAGTAAAGCTTGTCTCGCCACGTCTCCACTGTAAGAAAGTTTGTAATACTTCTTCGGGTAATATTTGTTGATAGAGCGTATCGACTTCCACTAGACCTTCACGATTTTGAAGATCTTGAAAGCTCAAGCCATATTTCTGCAACTGCTCATCTAATACCATGTGTCTTCCTCTAATACTCAACTCAAAATATTTGGGCACTATTATACCTTGAATTTGAAAAAAACGAGGAAGTTAGATCAAAAGCACGCAACTTTAGCTCGTTAGGAAAACATTTTGAATAAAATCATGCAATAAGCGCATTTTTATAAATCATCAATTTCATCATTTTCATAATCATCGCCAGAAAATCCTCGGCGATAAAGGGCAGCCCGAAATTTAAAAGGGTCTGTTTGGCGAATTTTTCGCTCCGCGGTTTTTCGTGCCTCAAACCAATTAATCTCTTTAAATGCCGCATCAATATTTTGTGATGAAATCTGATGCATCCCTGATAACTCATGACGCACCCGAATCGGCCCATATCCTAAATCAGCCCGATTTTTAGCATAACTATAGGCAAAACGCTCAAGGCTTAGATACCGCTTTTCATAGAGCCAAGCGATAATCTCCTCTAAAAGCCATGAAGGACATTCTCGTTGTTGCATCTTTTGCCGAAGTTCGACTTCACTATGTTCCCTTCGCACCAAAAAACTCATCGCTCTTTCGCGCCAATAGCGCCACAGCTTTCTCAAGCTCTCCTCATCTATGCCCTCTTGCGTGGACTGATCTGAAGATTCTGATGAAGTGAAATAATGATTAAGATCTTTTTCCATGACGACTTTCATATTGGTTTAATTGAGAAGCGATAGAAGAGATAATTTGGCTCGCCTTACTGCGCTCAAGCGCTTCTGCCGCGGCCTTTTCTGCAGCAACCTCTTGACGCTTTTTTTTCCAAGCTAATTTTTCAGCCTTTGACTTCATCGGCACAGATTTAATCTTCATTAAAGACTCAAGCTCTTCTTCAAGCGCTCGATCATTTGGATTCTCTGGCATAATAGCAATTCTAAGGGGCGGAATTTTCCACGGCTTTTTAGAGATCTTATTTAGATGATTCTCTAAAGATTGACGTATCTCTTTTTGATAGAAATTAAAGGCCGCCCCAAATTCCGCTCTTGTTGTACCGATCACCCAATAACGCTTTCCTAAAGTTGCAATAAAGAGTCTGCCCTTTAATCTAGGCGGCAAAAACTCTTGAAACCAAGGTTCAATGTAAGTGAGCTGTAACGATCTTTTAAGATAGATTGTTAGCATTTGATAGGGATTTAAAGGACTTCGTCTTCGAGATAATTGCCCAATTTCCGTTTGAACATTGCGCAATTTACTACCAGAAATTCGAGCTTCTGCTAGTTTCTTTCGAGGAACTATATTGTCATCCCAAGGATTTATGTCATGATTTTTCATATCGCTTATTATATCTGAAACAGACCTATAAAATCTATTGCATGCAACACAACACAAAAGAGTGATAAACTTATGTAAGTGATACTCTCTGAGCAGAAAAATTTCTAAAATAAAATTGCGGAATGCGCTATGATAGTGGCACTTTAAAATTAAACCCTACTACTAATAATTAATATATTAAAGAGGAGCTCCCTGACATGCATATTGCTGCTCGATTTGGGCGTTATCTACCCTTGATTTTTGTTTTGGCCTTTACAGTGTATGGGCTTTTTTTTGCACCACACACCACAGGAATGTGGGTACTAACCGGACTGACAGGGCTCCTATCAATCGTCGGACTCGTCGATATCTCACAAAATACTTACGCAGTGCGTAAAAACTACCCTATTATTGGGAACCTGCGTTATATCTTAAAGCATTTCCGTTCTGAAATTCGTCAATACTTTATTGAATCAGATAACGATGCAGTGCCTTTTACCCACGCTGAACGTAAACTTGTTTATGCACGCGCTAAAAATATTGCTCAAGACTCCGTCTTAGCATTTGGTACCTTACAAAACACTTATGAGCCTGGCTATCAATTTGTCACTCACTCAATGGCAACGGTTCCTGCAGCTGATCCTGCGACTTTCCGTGTGACTATTGGGGGTGATGACTGTTTACATCCTTACTCAGCATCTATTTTAAATATCTCAGCTATGAGTTTTGGTGCACTCAGTGCTCGCGCTATTGAGTCTTTAAATGGTGGCGCTAAACTTGGTAACTTCGCTCATGATACCGGCGAAGGCGGTATCAGCCCATATCACCGTAAAAATGGTGGGGACCTTATTTGGGAGCTTGGTAGTGGTTACTTTGGCTGCCGCACGGAAGATGGGCACTTTGACCCTGTCAAATTTGAAAAACAAGCCGCTGATCCACAAATCAAAATGATTGAGATTAAGCTCAGCCAAGGGGCAAAACCTGGTCATGGCGGCGTTCTTCCTAAAGATAAGATTAGTGAAGAGATTGCTGAAACTCGTGGTGTTCCTAGAGATCGTGACTGTATCTCCCCATCAAACCACAGTGCATTCTCAACCCCTATTGAGCTTCTTGAGTTTATCAAAAAACTCCGTGATTTAAGTGGGGGAAAACCTGTTGGTTTTAAACTTTGCGTGGGTCACCCATGGGAATTTATGGCAATTGCAAAAGCAATGCTTTTAACGAATATCCTCCCGGACTTTATCGTTGTCGATGGTAAAGAAGGTGGTACAGGTTCAGCGCCTATTGAGTTCTCAGATCATATCGGTACACCACTACAAGAAGGGCTTCTCTTCGTTCATAACGTATTAGTTGGAACAGGTCTTCGTAAGAAAATTCGTATTGGCGCAAGTGGCAAAATTATTACAGCATTTGATATCACTAAAGCATTGGCAATCGGGGCTGACTGGGTAAACTCTGCACGAGGCTTTATGTTCTCTCTCGGTTGTATTCAATCACGCAGCTGTCATACCAACACTTGCCCAACAGGGATTGCAACACAAGATCCTATTCGTCAAAAAGCATTAGTTGTGGAAGATAAAACAGAACGTGTTAAAAACTTCCATCATAATACGCTTCATGCGCTTTCTGAGATTCTTTCATCAGCGGGAGTTTCGCACCCTTCCAAATTGTTACCACAACATTTAGTAATGCGCTCATCTGAAAATGAAATCCGCCTCTTTTCTAACATTCACTTCTACCTTCCAGAAGGTGCGCTCCTTAAAGAAGAGATTGATAGTAACTACTACTCCACTATCTGGAATAGTGCACAAGCAGAATCATTCCAACCTCGTGTTGTGATTCCAAAAGCAGCATAAGAATTAATAATAAGATCAGTAACACCAAAAAGCCAAGCACAAAATACTTGGCTTTTTTTATGCACTATTAGTTATTAGTCTAGTCGGTTTAAGTTTAAGAAATACTTTTTAAAAATAAAACAATGCAGTACCTGAACCAAATCCGCTTGTATGCAAGATAGAGTGATTCTCATAGCCGATGCCCAGCAATCTTATTTAATTACTTTAAGTCGATTTTACTATAAATCAGAGCTTCCATTCCAAGCATCTAGATAATTTATGAACCTCTTCTAACCCTTCTTTTAATAGTGAATAAGCATCATTCGCTAAGCCCACTTCCTCAACAGAAACATTCGGTCCTGATAGAAATTGATGATTCTCATATAAAAATTTAACCTGCTTTTCAACAACGACTAGCCGAGGAATATCGGGTTCATAATAAAATGGCTTTGAATATTTCTTATCAATAACCTCAATCAATATATACTCCCCTGACTTTTACATCACAACTTCTTTTAAGCTAGAACTACTAGCTAACTTAACAGTAACATTACTTTCATCACAAAGTAATAGAGCGCCTTCTGATGCTTTAATAGTAGATAATTCTAATATTTCGTGACTCGATGCGAAGCTATAAAGGCAAAGTATCGATATAAAAACGCTATAAATTAAGGCATACTTTTTCATCTTTTCTCCTCTATTATCTTAATCTAAATACTAAAATATCTTCCCTCTTCAAAGAACATTAAAAAAATCCCCAATAGCATAAAATCTCTATTGGGGATTTATGACATGTTAAAAGTATACTTTTAACATGTTGCCTGAGGTAATCATAAAGCCTGCCTTAAGGCTACCTCAGCTTCTAATTAGAAGTCTCTAAGATAGTTGACGTTAACACTCTCACCCTCACTGGTAAAGGCGGTATTGATATTAAAATATTTCAAGAATCTATAGCGTAAAATAGCAAAGGTTCCTTCGCTCTCTTCAATCCCCACACCAAGTCCTACATAAAAGCTATTAGCAAAACGCTTGCCTAAACCAATGCCGGTACTACCATTAGGTGTTTCTACAAAGCCAAAATCTGTTAATCCTAACTGGCTAGCAAGGCTTGATTCTGAGCTAGAAATTGGCTCACCCATGGCGATTTTACGCACCATATTTAAGAGCATCAAATTCTCTGTTGGGGATTCTAAGTTAGGGCTTCTGCCTAAGAATAGGTAAGAAGCAATTTCAATATCTGTTAATGCCGGTGATGAATAAAGCTGAATTTTAGGCGATTCAACACTTCCTAAAACCTTCACACCCACCTGCATCTCACGCCCCTCAATCTCATTCACAAACTTACGAGATGCTTGAATATCAAGTGCGGGGTTGGTGATCGATGTGCCAGAGAACTGAATCTTTCCTCTATCAAGCGTTAAGACTTGACCATAGATATCAAACTCCCCTTGCCCCACATTAATCACCCCTAAACCTCTAATGGGCTGCATGTAATCTTTACTGATCTTAAGCCCACCATCTAAGCTTGCTTTAAGGCCTTCCGCCCCTACTAATATCTGCTTCCCTAAGATGATATTGACATCCATCTTAAAGCTATCCATAAAGCTCTTTTCACGAACCTTATCATAACCACCACCCACAATGATCGTATCATCAGACACCGTGACAACTGAGCCACCTGTTCCCATTGAAGAGTGAATATACTTAAGCTCCGGAACTCGCACGGTTCCTTTTAGCTCATATTTATTATCCCCACTTTTGCCAAGTCCAATAAAAGTTAATTTAGGACTTAATTTGACCTTAATATTTTCACTATCTGCTAATAAGAGATTCTCCCCTTCGGCCGTAATTTGGGTACTAAAATTCGCAATATTATAATGCCCATTAACTTTTAAAGCGCCCTCATTCGTCCCAACACTACCTTTAATAAAAAATTCAGGCGTCCCTTCTTTCAGATCCACATTTAAATTAATATCTTTTAAGCGGCTATTTAAGGAAGCGACATATAGTTTTCCATTTTTAATAGATAGGTTAGCGGCAAGTTTGGGGTCTGCAATTGTGCCATGTACTTTTGAACTAAAACCAACCTCTCCGCCTAAATCTTGCAATACCGGCATTAATGGAGAGATCCAATCAAAACTTGGAATGTTGGCCTTTAAATCTACATCTACTAAGTTCTCAGCAAAGAGATCATCTAAAGAACCTTTACCATCTACTCGTAGATATTTTCCCCAATCCACATCTAAGGAGCTTGTGACACCTGTGGGTTTTGCTAAAACTTGCAATAAGGTTTTATCTAACGGAATTAACACTTCACGTCCTTGAAGGCGATAACGAATATCTCCTTTAGAGAGTGAAACGTTCACAACACCTAGGAAATCTTCTGTTGTTGAAAACTGACCCGCAATTGTCGCATTAGCTTTCGTATTGACTGAGATATCATCTGGGAGATACTCTTTTAAAAGCGAAGATGGTAAGTTATTGAGCGTCACAACAGCAGTATTAACGCCATCGTGGCTTCTCGCGCCTTCCGCACAGAGCACAACATAGCCTTGCTGATAACAAGCAGGCGTTAATTTAAGCTCTTGTCTTAAAGCATTTAAGTGAAAGTAAGCAGGCTTATTGAGCGAAAAGTTCCCAACAAATGGTGATTTAACCGTAGAGTTTGCTAAATAAAGACTAAATGAAGGATCCTTGCCAAGATCATTTAATGCAGCCATGCCCTCTGAGTGAATCTGCCCAAATGGGCTCTCTAAATCAAATTTAAAATCATGAGATTCTGCTTCCCCTTTTACTCGGTATTCCACCTTTTTTAAGAGGACCTCTATTTTTCCTTGCGGTGCTAAATTTAACGGCACATTTTCGGCATAAGTTACCTGAACATCTTCATCGCCCTCTTTTGTGGTTGTGTCAACAACTGTTAAAGAATCTGCGGCTTTACGCTCAGCATTTAATACCTCTTGAGCAGTCTCGGCTTTAACTAAATCTTTAATAATCAGATCAAAATCAAACTCTTCTGTTAATGTTCCTTCTAAATTCATAGAAAGCGCCGCTAGGTAAAATTCATTAAATTTAAAACGATGCATCTCAAGCGCCGCTACCGCATCATAGTTTTCATGATTGCCTTTTAAAGTTAATGACTCAAGCTGTAAACCAAATGCTGAAACACCCGTGATCGCCATATCTGCCGTTAAAAGAGGCTTCATTAAATCCCCTTTTAATACCACATCTCCCATTAATGAGCCGCGAATATCAGGATGAAATTGCGATAAATATGGGGCATTCATTTTTAATGCTAAATCAAAATCTAACGGCTTATCTAATGCCCAATCACTATTTAGCATAATCTGATTGGCTAAGTTTTTAATATGAAGGTAACTTTTGACCTCATTAAGTGAACTCACCTCATTTTGCACTTTTAGCAAAATAGGGTCATTTAACATATTAGACCAGTCAATACGCCCATCAAGATCTAACGTAAATTTCTCTAATTGACCATTTAAGGCTGTATTGATTGCAATATTTAGCTCATTATCTCTGACATAAGCATCTTGCGCATATACCGCTAAATTGAGCTTAAAAGCCTCTTCTTTTGCATCCACGTCACCATTAAGTGCAACAACAAAAGGAACATCTATCTCTTCCCCTACTAAGATATGAAGATCTCCCATCGAATTTTTAAGCGTGACTTCATTATCTAATAAGCGTGCATCTTCTATCTGAAAGTCATTGACTGACAGATAAAAATCATGAATTTTTAAAGTGCTATTAGCTAGATCTAATCTGTTAACCTTAGCATTAATAGGAATATTCAAAGATTTTAGAGAAAAAGGTTCTCTATTTTCCTCTTCAACTTTCTCTTCTTCTTGAAGCTCTATCGGCGTAAAATCAAGATTCGCACCTGTTACTTCGAGCGAATCGACCATCACCTCTTTATGCAGTAATTGCCAATAATCCCATTTAAGTGAAACAGAAGGGATCTCAAGCGGCTCGTAATTAGGCAGCGTTAAGACCATATTTGTTAAGGTAAAGCGCTTACCTAATCGTCCTTCAGCACTCTCAATAGAGACATAATCACCCGCATAGCGGTTTGCTAAATGCGTTAATGTTTTAAGCCCTGCTTGAGTATCAATAAAGAAATAGAGAAGCAAGACTAGTAAAATTATGAGCATTAAACTAGTACTCAAGAGCCAAACGATCAAACGACCAATTAAAGAGCGTTTTTTCTTCACCCGTCTCTTTTTTAAAGACGATTGCTCAGCCTGAGAAGCATCATCCGTAGTTTTCGGGCTATTTTCGACTGATGGATTATTAATATCTTCTCTCTGCTCTGGCATTATCTCTTTTTTTCCTTCCTAAAATAGGTGGCCACTATCCATATTTTACATGAAAACATAGTGATACTATCGATATGACACTATTTTTAGCATTGCTGCTTCATTATAACAATCAGCAATTTACCATAAAACAACTCATATCTAGATCAATTGATTATATCGGATTATTAATATCAATAAATGAGACATCTAAAGAATATTCTTCCGCTAACCATTTACCTAAGGCTTTTACTCCATCTCTCTCTGTCGCATGATGCCCTGCTGCAATAAAGTGAATCCCAAGCTCTCTTGCAATATAGATCGTTCGCTCTGAAACTTCGCCGGTAATAAAAGCATCAAATCCAGCATTAGCAGCTTCCTCTAAATAATCTTGCGCAGCCCCTGAGCACCAAGCGATACGCTTAATCACCTTCGGTCCTGTAGCTTCAACAAAAGGTTTGCGATTTAACGTCTGCTCGATCATTTTTGCAAATGTCACAATATCCATCCCTTTCGGCAAATCCCCTGTTAAAACAAGGGGTTGATACTCGGAAATAGGCGCGATATTTTGTATATTCCACATTTTTGCTAGTTGCGCATTATTTCCAAGCTCAGGATGTAAATCTAAAGGCAGATGATAAGCATATAGATTAATTCCATTTTCAATTAAACGCTTAATACGCTCGTACTTCATCCCTTTAATAACAGGTGTTTCACTCTTCCAAAAATAGCCATGATGCACCAAAATAGCATCAACGCCTTGTTCTATTGCAACGTCAATCAACTCAAGACTTGCTGTGACACCCGTTAAAATCTTTTTAACCTCAGATTTCCCCTCAATCTGTAAGCCATTTGGGACATAATCTTTGATGGAATAGCTCTCTAATTTCTGGCTAATGATTTTTTCAAGTTCTAAGTTATTCATCATCTTATCTCTTATTCTCAAAGTAAATTATTCTCAAGGTGAAAAATGGCCCTTAATATGGGGAATACTGCTTTATCAAAATGATCTATTTAGCTTAATAATTGATCGCAGTTTAATCAGGCAAATATTCTCACATTATACCTGAAAATTCTCTCTACTTGAGACCTTGAAAATCAATCTTTTTTCTCTCCCTATTTTAATAGTTATTTTCTATACTTTTGAGGAGAATTTCCCCTCTACATGAAAATGATTGTTATTACAATCAGCCTTCCGTGCAAGTTAATTGATATAGAACAAGTTATTGCTATTTTCTAAAACGTTATACAAATTCAAGATATATAATGCGTCGTTTATTTTATTTTGAATACCATCGCCAGATAACGCTTGTGATTTGCTAGCTTGCTTAGGAATCAACGTTACATATGAGATAAAGGATGCATCATGCAATTATCAAGACGGCAGTTTTTTAAAGTATCCGCCGGTACCATTGGTGGAACAAGTCTTGCAGCACTTGGTTTAATGCCAAACATTTCTGAAGCCGCTGTTAGACAATATAAACTTCTTAAAACAAAAGAGACACGTACCGTCTGCACCTACTGCTCTGTAGGTTGTGGCATGTTAGTCTACTCTATGGGTGGTAAACCTAAAAACTCTCACGCTGAGATTATCCATATCGAAGGGGATCCTGATCATCCTGTAAGCCGTGGTTCACTCTGCCCTAAAGGCGCTGGTGTTATCGACTTTGTCCATAGCCCGAACCGTGTCAAATACCCTGAGGTTCGTCGCCCTGGTTCTGATAAATGGGAACGAATTTCTTGGGATAATGCAATTGATGAAATTGCCCGCTTCATGAAAGATGATAGAGATGCCAATTTCCAAGAAAAAAATAGTGATGATGTCACCGTTAACCGCTGGACCTCAACGGGATTTTTAGCAACCTCAGCCACAACTAATGAAAACGGCTTTGTCACTGGTAAATTTGTGCGCTCACTTGGGATGCTTGCAATCGATAACCAAGCACGTGTTTGCCATGGATCAACTGTGGCGAGTTTAGCCGCGACATTTGGCAGAGGCGCAATGACTAACCATTGGGTGGATATCCGTAATGCTGATGTTATCTTAGTTATGGGCGGAAATGCCGCAGAAGCTCACCCTGTTGGCTTTAAATGGGCAATTGAAGGAAAAAAACGAGGCGCACAACTTTTATGTGTCGATCCTCGATTTAACAGAACCGCTGCCGTTGCAGACTTTTATGCGCCTATTCGCTCAGGCTCTGATATTGTCTTTCTTGGTGGACTGATTCGCTGGTTAATTGAAAATAATAAGATTAATTGGGAATATGTCCGCGAATATACCAATGCTAAATTCATTATGCATCCTGATTATGACTTTGAAGATGGTTTCTTCTCAGGCTGGGATCCTAAAGCCGAGAAATATGAGCGTGAATCATGGACTTATGATCTTGATGAAGAGGGCTTTGCCAAGATCGATACCTCTGAAGATTTCTCCCATCCTCGTTCTGTCTTTAGTCAAATGAAGAAGCACTATGAGAAATATACCCCAGAGATGGTAAGCCGCGTCACAGGTACGCCGATTGAAGATTTCCTTCATGTAGCAAAAACGCTCGGGGAATGCTCTGTTAATAATCGAGTTTCAACCATTCTTTATGCTTTAGGCTGGACACAACATACCGTTGGAACACAGATGATTCGTACTATGGCAATGGTACAGCTTCTTTTAGGTAATATGGGAATTCCAGGTGGCGGTGTTAATGCCCTTCGTGGTCACTCCAATATTCAGGGCTTAACAGATCTTGGCTTACTCTCTACTCAGCTTCCGGCATATTTAAATCTGCCTAGTGACTCACAAAGCACTTATGAGAAATATATCTCTGAAACGACTCCAAAAGCGCTTCGTCCTGAGCAGATGAACTATTGGAAAAATACGCCCAAATTTTTTAATAGTATGATGAAGACCTTCTACGGTGAGCATGCGACTAAAGAGAATAATTTTGCGTTTGATTACCTTCCTAAATGGGACAAAATGTACGATATCATTCGTTCATTTGAAATGATGAGAACTGGCGAAATGCATGGTTATATCTGCCAAGGCTTCAATCCTCTTGCGGCGATTCCTGATTCTAATAAAAACCGTCAAGCGCTTGCGAAACTTAAATATCTTGTTGTGATTGACCCACAAACGACCGAAACAGGTAGCTTCTGGGAAAATCATGGTAAACATAATGAGATTGATTCAAAAGATGTGATGACAACCGTTTATCGTCTTCCTGCGCACTGCTTTGTGGAAGGGATGGGTTCTATTGTCAACTCTGCTCGTTGGTTACAATGGCACTATCAAGCGGCTGATGCACCGGGTGAATCAAAGGGCGATACAGAAATTCTTTCTCGCTTACTCTTTAAGCTACGTGAGCTTTATAAAGAAGAAGGCGGTGCTTATCATGAGCCAATCATGAATATTCAGTGGAACTACGCTCAGCCGCTTCACCCAACTTCAGAAGAGATCACTAAAGAACAAAATGGATATGCCTTAGAAGATCTCTATGATGCAAATGGTAAGCTTATTCGTAAAAAAGGCGAGCTGTTAAGTAGCTTTGCCGAAATTCGTGATGATGGTTCAACTGCTTCTGGGTGTTGGATCTATGCAGGTTCTTGGACAGAGGAAGGTAACCAAATGGCGCTACGTGATAATAGCGACCCTTCTGGTTTAGGTATTACTGCTAAATGGGCATGGGCATGGCCTGCTAACCGCCGTATTCTCTACAATAGAGCATCTGCGGATAGAGATGGTAATCCATGGGATCCTAAACGTCGCCTCTTTAAATGGAATGGCGCTAAATGGGTAGGTTGGGATGTTCCTGACTTTGATGCAACCGCAAAACCTGGTAGCGAGATGAACCCCTTTATTATGAACCCGGAAGGGGTTGGTAGACTTTCATCAGCCGATAAACTTGTCGATGGTCCTTTCCCAACGCACTTTGAAGCGATGGAAACACCTCTTGGTTATAACCCGCTTTATACACCGGTCAATAACCCTGCGGTACGTATCTTTAAACGAGATCGGGAGCTTTTAGGATCTCATGAAGATTTCCCTTATGTAGGAACGACTTACCGATTAACAGAGCACTTTCAGTTCTGGACTAAAAATGCCCTTTTAGCAGCGATCACACAACCTGAACAGTTTGTGGAGATTAGCGAAGCGTTAGCAGCGGAAAAAGGTATTAAAATTGGCGATAAAGTAAAAGTCTCCTCTAATCGTGGTTATATCGAAGCAGTTGCGGTGGTTACTAAACGTATCATGCCTTTAACCGTAGATGGAAAAACCATCCATCAAGTAGGCGTTCCGCTTCACTGGGGATTTGAAAGTGTTGCTAAAAAAGGCTTTATGACCAATTTCCTCCCTGTTGCTGTGGGGGATGCAAATACGCAAACTCCAGAATATAAGACGTTCCTTGTGAATGTTGAACCCCTTAACGCTTAAAGAGGAAGTAGAAAAATGATTTTAGAATCTTTAGATATCAAACGCCGCTCTGCAACCTCCACCAAATCGCCGGATGTGCGTAAACCGATTGCAGAAGTTGCAAAACTTATTGATGTGACAACCTGTATTGGTTGTAAAGCTTGCCAAGTTGCCTGCTCTGAATGGAATGATATTCGAGATGTTGTAGGGACTTGTGATGGTACTTACAATAACCCACCTGATTTAACGAATGACTCATGGACGGTGATGCGTTTTAATGAAACCACAGAAAATGGCAAACTCGAATGGCTTATTCGTAAAGATGGTTGCATGCATTGTGAGGATCCTGGTTGCTTAAAAGCATGCCCATCACCAGGGGCTATTGTGCAATATAACAATGGAATTGTGGATTTTAACCAAGAGAACTGCATCGGCTGTGGTTACTGTATTACCGGTTGCCCTTTTAATGTTCCTCGCTTAAGTAAACGAGATAACAAAGCGTACAAATGCTCGCTCTGCTCAGATCGTATTGCTGTGGGACAAGAACCTGCTTGCGTTAAATCTTGCCCAACAGGCGCGATTCAATTTGGCTCTAAAGAAGATATGAAAGAGTATGCATCAACTCGTATCAAGGACCTTAATGCTCGCGGCTATGAAAATGCCGGTCTTTATGATCCTGCAGGCGTTGGGGGAACACACGTAATGTATGTTCTTCACCATGCCGATAAACCTGAGCTTTATAGCGGTTTACCAAAAGATCCACAAATTAGCCCGATCACAAGCCTTTGGAAAGGATTATTAAAACCGCTCTCCACTTTTGGAATTGCAGCAGCAATCTTTACAGGTTTCCTTCATTATGTGACAGTTGGGCCGAGCCGAGCGGATAATCCTGATGAAGGAAAAGAAGTGATCGATCCTAAAAAATCTAAAGACAAAGGAGAATAATCATGGCTAAAAATAGACTTATTAAGCGCTACTCCGCATCTGAGCGAATCAATCACTGGGTTGTTGCGGCATGTTTTATTCTTTTAGCTTTTTCGGGACTTGCATTTTTCTACCCAAGCTTCTTTTGGTTTAGCCAAATCTTTGGGACACCGCAAATGGCGCGTATCGTTCATCCATTTGTTGGCGTGATTATGTTTGTTGGCTTTTTTGTTCAGTTCTTTCGCTATGTCAGCCGTAACTTTATCAATAAAAGTGATATCAAATGGGCTTTTTCTGTAAAAAAGGTCATTAAAGGCGAACATATGCCAAATGTCGGGAAATACAATGCCGGACAAAAAGTGATGTTCTGGGTGATGACGCTATCGATGATCATCTTAGTTGTGACAGGTGTGATGATGTGGCAGCCCTACTTTGCCAATGAATTTAGCATTCCGCTTCGTAGAGTGGCTATATTACTACATGCTTGGTTTGCACTCATCTTGATCGCTTCTATTATCGTGCACGTCTATGCCGCAATCTGGGTAAAAGGGACAATACGCGCGATGACTGAAGGCGTTGTAACCGAAAAATGGGCCGAAAGCCACCACCCTCTTTGGTATCAAGAAGTAATCGAAGGGAGTGATAAAACAGTGGCTAATATCACAAAAAAAAATAATGTGGAATAAAAGCATGATAACTCCATGATTTATATTACAATAATATTGTTCACTGTGAACGCACCCTAAAAGGTGCGTTCCTTTGTATCTGGAATCTTTAAAATTCCTTCGCACTGATTAAAAAGAGAGATTAATTATGAGCATGATCCCAACTGGTGGCATTAAAGAAATTATCCGCGTTTTACCGCCTAAAGATAGTTACTATCCTTTTCGGCTACAAGCTTTACAAAAGGCTTTAGATAATGATCCTAACTCTCCTGTTATCCCCTTTTTAATGAAGGTTGTGCACGCTCAAGAATCAGCATTTCAAGCACTTAAATCGGAAAAAGCCACCTTTAACTTTCAAGAAAAAGAGCCTTTTTTTGTCATGGATGAAGCAATGCTTCAATGCTTTCAGCAAACCGCAATAACCTTTTGTGAAGCGCTTAAAGCCCGTATTGAAACTAAAAATAGTAGTGATTATAGCGAAATCTTAAAAGCAGTTAATGCACTTAGCACGGCAATAATAGATAAAGAGAAAACAAAACAATATTTTGAAAACATTATTACACTTGATTTAGAAGCAATTCCCGCACATCAACGTCTTTTTCTCTTAGCTTCTATGCAAGTCACCCTTCACTTTGCAGCAACAAACTTAAAAGTTGATGAGCAATACTTACTAGAAGCGCATGATCTTTGCCCTTGCTGTAAAATGCCGGCAATCAGCAGTGTTTTAGATAACTCTGACGGCGGATTACGCTATCTTTACTGCAGTTTTTGTGAAACAAAGTGGCATGTTGTTCGTAGTACCTGTACGGAATGTACAAGTAATAAATCGCTCTTTCAAACAACGATGGAAGCCCTTGATAGCCCAATGTCAGCAGAAGTTTGTGGTGAATGTAATACCTACCTTAAATTTCTTGATCGCACAAAAACCTTAATTGCTGATCCCTTTATCGAAGATCTCTTAACGCTTACGATTACCATTAAACTCACCGATAAAGACTTTCATACTTTTGGATTAAATCCTTATTTTGTCTAAAATAAAATAACGCCATTATTATGAGTCTAAAGAGAAACTTTAACTATCATAAATTCGGTTTAAGAAAAACTACTAGCGCGGGGTTTTGGGAAGAGCGTAAGCATTCCCTTTAGCCTTTCATAAATTGATAAAGGTGCGTATTAAATAGATTTACAAAGTGCCAGATAGGATCAACTCCTTGCTTCTCATAGCCGATATACCGGCATTTGAGTTAGCTTCTTTTGAACCGATTTCACTATAAAAGAAAATCATAGAGAACGCTTTAGCCATATCTTGATCTAATCGATCACGATATTCCTTTGTCATTGATTACTGGCCTTTTTAAAAAAATTTCTCAATATGGTGATTATTCAAAAACAAAAGCCCCGAAGCCTATTAAGCTTCGGGGCTTTTCATCGTGTACCTTATTAATTAAGGCACACTTTTTTCTCTAGCTAATCGATTAGAAACCTAAAGGATCGACTTCTAATCCCGTATCGATCTTCTCGCGCTCTTTTCCTTTTAATTTCCAGATCAGATTCGCATTAATCGAATGCTCTTGAAGCTTGCTACCAAACTGTCCTTGATAACCCACATTAAACTCAAGGTTATCTTTTTGACCAGTAAAGCCCACGCCTACTAAAGCACTGCTACGGCTACTTGTGGTCGAGCGAACATTAAAGGCACGACCAGTATCCACAAAGCTTAAGTCATAATCTTGGAATTTATGTCCAAAATCATACTGCCAACCAAGATCTGTTGAGATCGAGTAAGCATTGTCTTCACCAAAGAACCAGTTATTACGAACCCCTAATACCGCATTCGATTGGCTATTACTTTGCGCTTTTGCCTCTAATGCTGCTAAGCCTCCAGACTCTCTAAAGCCGTTAGACTTCACTTCCGTATGAGACATACCGATATAAGGCATCATCTCCATATTATCAAACTCAGAGAATGTGAATAGTCTACTCACCTCTACAAAAGCTTGATATTGATGACCTCTATATTTCGATTTGAGCTGTCCTGCAATCGAATTGATATTCACACTGCGATTAGCATTAAAGCGTAAGTAACTATAGTTAAAGCCCCCTTTAAGATCAAAACCACTATCTCCTAATTGAGTACCCGCATAGATCATAAAGTGCATTGCTTTCACCTTACCCTCACTGCTACGAGTATCTTTAACTTTTAGCTTCATATCTTCATAGCCACCAGCAAAGCCTAAAGTGAAGTTATGATCTGTGGAGATCACTTTGTCGTAGCCGATCAGTAAGCCCGATCCTTTACGCTCCATCTTCGCCGCATTGCCATCACCTTTAATGGTGCCATCGTAGCCTAATGCCTGCATCCAGAAGGCATCTTGTGCCGCTCTCTCTGGTGTACCTCTAAACGCTTCACCTTCACGAAGAGTTAAACGTCCTTTCATCTTCTGACCGATAAAGCGACTACTTTGGAAGAGGGCTTTTTGTGTTGAAGCATAAATCTCACCACTGATATTATCAAATGATCTTGCAGCTTCTGCAAAGCTCATGCCTTGGAAGGCACGAACGACTGCGTGATCATTTCCTAACCCATCTAAAGCTCCCGCTACAGAGCGAGTATTATAAGTTAAGCCGACACTATCAAAGCGAGTATCATTACGTTCAAGATTTAAAGTAACTTTATCCTTCTCGCTATAATCTAAAGAGGCATTTAAGAAATCAAGATTCGTTGTGAGTTTATCAAAACTTCCCTCAACCCCTTTATCTGCCTCAATAACAACTACTGATTGACCATCGTGCCATAAACCAGCGCCGGCACGAACAGACATATTAACGTCTTTATCAATCGATACCATGCCGCTACCACCATGACTACTTGTAGCAACAATCTTATCGCTATTACCTTTTTCATTAGCATCTACTTGATAGGTTGAGCCTGATTTAAAGTTAAAGCTATTAGCCGTTAAGGTACCAAAGGCATTACTGCTAGGTTGTGTGCCATTACCTGGTGATAATGTTGCCCCATCACCTAACGTGACATCTCCTTTAATCTTCGCATTTCCAGAAAGCGTTCCTTTATTTGCTGTGATATCGCCTGTAACATCAATCGCCGTTTTACTACCCCCTAACACTAACGATCCGTTATTAAGGAGCATATTACCAAGCACTGAGTTATTAAAGATTAAGCTACCTGATCCTTCTTTAGTCAGCCCATTTTCAATCTCAATCTGATCCCCTTCAAAGCGATAATCATATTGGCTATTAACGCTCATCGTCTCAACAAGATGCTTGGTACCATTAGCAGAGACTTTAATTGCCTGATCTTTACCAGGATTATCTCCAAAGGTCACCTTATCACCATCAAAGAACGTCTCCCACTTCTTACCAGTACTGTCTGTCACATCCCAGTTTTTCTTCTCAACATCCCAGATTAAAGTGCCATTTTTCTCTGCCACTAATCCAGTCCATGTTGCCTCTCCTGAGAAGATCACGCCTTGATTTAAGACAATTGAGTGCTCATTGAACTCAACTGATAATGGGTTAAGTCGATCAATATTTGCCGTTGAACGCCCTTTATAACTTAAAGTCGCATTAAACTTATCAGCATCTAATAGATGATCTGTATAAAGCAGCGTATAAAGCCCATCTCTATTAGGTGTTAAAGATGCCACATCAATCGTAATTGCGCCATCGCTAGAGGTTTTAAGCGCTCCTGTTGCATTAATATTGAGTACTGCATTATCAGCTGTTGCCATCTCGCCCTTATCGATCTCAAAGCGATTATCGCCTGTCACATCAAAGGAGAGCATCGTACTTCCATTTTTGCCACCCGTGTTAAGCGTGATATCCCCCTCAACATCGAGCGTATTATTACCACCTAAATGTAACTGAGTATGACGACCTGTACTTCCTAAAGTAAAGCTTGAATCTTTACCTAAGAGTTTAAAGTCAGCATCTTTACCAAGATCAACCATTCCCTCTTGAACATTCACTCGAGTACTACCTGTAAAGGTCGTATCTTGCGTTAAACTCAAGGTTCCTGAACCAATCTTACTCAACGTCACATCCCCACTACCCGTTAACTGGTTTTGCATCTCTAAGATTGCACCGGTTGCTGTATTAAGGGTTAATGCGCCATCGTTCACGACAATGCCAGCCACTTGTGGTGTTATGCTACTTGCCTCACTACCAAAAGTCACTTTTGCATTACGCTCAAGTTGTAATCGACCTGTTTTACCATTTGCAACCGTCAATACTTCATCCATAAATGCCATTTGGCTATCAGACTTCACCGCAAGGGTAGCAACGCCACTATTGCTCTCTGATAAGAAGTTTACTTGATCAAGCGTTGTTCCTAATTGCTCTTTCGTAGAAACTCTCACCGTCCCGCCATAGAGATCGATACCGCCTTCAAAGCTATTTTTCACTGTGTTGGTTAAATCCACTCGGCCACTATAGGTAATCTGCTCACTTTGACCACCAATCGTAAAGTCATCATTCATGATCTGACCGAGAACCAGTTTACCTTGGCTTGTGCTCGTTGGATCGAAAGTTGTCGCAATCTTCTTAATCGTGATACCTTCACCTCTAAAGGTGTAGTTCGCACGACCACTGACAAAGATATCTGCTGTTTCAATCGCTTCTTTTAATTGAACCGTCTGACTCTTCTCTGAAGCAAAGTTGACAATATCGCCGTTGATAAAGGTTTTCCAAGTTTGACCATTACTATCTACTGATGTCCAGTTTTCAGTAATAGAATCCCACTCACCTTTATTCTCCTCGGCATTTTCATTCCAAGTGGTAATACCGGTATAGATCGTACCTTTATCAAGAACAATCGCCTGTTCATCCACGATTAACGTGATATGTTTCAAACGATCAATCGATGCGACATCTCGACCTTGATAGGTTAAGTTATGCTGCAAACTAAACTGATTCGCATCAAGCTTACTTGCCGTATAAAGGAGTGAATAGAGCCCTTCAGTATGGTCACTGTTTAAACTATTAATATTCACATTGACCTGATTCTCCCCTTCAATCTTCAAGGCGCCACCTAAGTGAAGGACTGCATTATCCGCACTCGCGTCCGCAAGCGCTTTAATGTAGTTATCATCAGTAACATTAAAGCTCAAAGAGGTATTTGTAAGCGGATCTTTATTCGGGTTATTCTCCTTATCAATTGCTTTACCAGTATTAATGATCACATCACCATTTACGCTAATCGTGTTACCACCATTAGCGAGCAATGTGGTGCTATGACCTTCACTACCTAAAGTAAAGCTTGAATCAGCGCCTTCAAGGACTAACTGACCATCTTTTGCAAGGTCAAAAGTCCCTTCTAAAATCGCGATATCTGAAGTACCTGTTAAAGTACTATTTCCGCCTAATTTAAAGGTACCACTACCTACTTTATCAAGTGTTGCAGCATCCCCTGTTAACCCATTTTGTAGGTTAAAGAGAGCGCCTGCTGCTGTATTGAGTGTTAAAGCACCACCTGTAAGGTCTAATCCTTTTTGACCGGTATTTTGACTCTCTGAGATTGTGACTTTTGCATCTTTCTCAAGATTAATCGCTACCACATGATCTTGACCGATCGTGAGGGTTTGATCTTCAAATGCTAAGCTTGAATCTTCCGCAACTGCAATCGTTGCCACATTATCAGCTGTTCCTTGAAGCGTAATCTGATCTAAATCAGCTCCTAACTGTGCATTGCTTGCCACACGCAGGGTTCCGCCATAGATATCAATACCGCCTTCAAAGCTGTTTTTCTGTGTGCCGGTTAAATCGATCACACCACTAAATGCCATATCGTGAATCGAGAGATCTTTGCCATCAAAGCGAATCTCTTGACCTAAGATCAATTTACCACTACTGACTTTCGCTGGCTCAAAGGTTGAGACAATTACTTTTGTATCAAAGCCTTGACCTGTAAAGAGATAAGTAGCATCGCCTTTAAATAAGACATCGCCTGCCGAGATATGATTTGCAATACGGATCTTCTGATCTTTAGTAGAGCCAAAGTTCACAAAGTCACTCGACATGAAAGTGTTCCACGTCTGACCGCTACTATCTGTTACCTGCCAGTTTTCAGTAGTCGTATCCCAAACACCCATCAAGCTTGATGAATGCGTCCATGTCGCAATACCAGTGTAGAGTTTTCCTTTATTAAGAACAATCGAGTCCTCTTGCATGATTAATGAGAGATCTTTTAATCTTGCAATATCGGTAATATTTTTACCTTGATACGTTAATGGATCTTTAAGGTTAAAGTCTCCTGCTTTAAAGAGATCCGTGGTGTAGATGAGCGTATAAAGACCACTATCATGCGCACTTGTTAAGTTCGCAATATCAATCTTAATCGGCCCATCTTCTACCGTGATTTTCCCAACGGTTAATGCAGCGTTACCTACACCTGCTTGAGTTAACTTATCGATGTAGTTGGCATCAGTGACATTAAAGCTCATTGTCGTACTACCTTGATCTCCACCACCTTGGAAGATTAAGTTGCCATTGACATCAAGTATATTATTCCCCCCGACTAGTAAGGTACTATCTTTCCCCTTACTACCAAAGGTAAAGCTTGAATCTTGACCACTTAAGCTGATGTTCGCGTTTTCCGCTAAATGGAACGTCCCTTCTAAGACATTAAAGTCTGTTTTGCCAGTAAACTGATTATCGCCAGCAAGTTTAAAGGTTCCTTCCCCTTGTTTAGTAAAGCTTACATCGCCTTGACCTGACATCTGATTTTGAATATCAAGCACCGCTCCTGCCGCTGTATTGAGGGTGAAATGTCCGCCATTAAGCTCAATTGCATTCCCTTGACCAGATAAGGACACAACGGCTTCTTTCTCAAGATTAAGTGCACCATACGCGCCATTATCAAGCGTGAAACCTTGATCTTTAAGGTTTAAGGCGCCTTTTTCTGCCACTTGTAAAGTCGCCACATTATCCGCAGTTCCATTTAAAGCGAGATCATTAAGGCTTGTGCCTAATTGATCGCTATTAGCAATACGAAGCGTACCACCATTGATATCAACACCACCTGCAAAGATATTCTTCACAGTTTGTGTTAAATCCACAGTGCCGGTAAATGTCGCATCTGTGATATTCATAGATGCATCAATTGAGCCGCCTAAAACAAACTTCCCATCACTATCTACGCCAAAGCTTGAATCTTTCGCTAGCACTTTATTGGTATGGAGTCCTTGACCACTAAAGAGATAAGTACCATCGCCTTTAAAGAAAATCCCCGCGCTTTCAACCGCTGTTTGACCATCTAAAGCGATCGTTTGTGTTGGTGCATTGGTTAAGCCGAAGATGACATAATCATTGGCAGCAATCTCATTCCAAGTACGGCCCTTACTGTCTGTCACAGACCAGTTGCTCGCACCATTGGTACCATTACCATTTGCCCAAGCATCGCCCCCCACCCAGTTTGCGATACCGTGATAGACGATATCTTTCTCTAAGACGAGGTTGTGATCATCTTGTGCTAAGAAGAGCGTTTCAAAACGATTGGTATTCGTATGACCTTTAATATTGGTATCAAAGAGCCCATCTACTAAACTTGCCGTACTAGAAAGCAGCGTATAGTAACCTTGATCAAGTGCTTTAAGATCGGTAAGGCTATTTAAGAGATCAACCTCAATACCACTTTGAACCCCACTATTACTCAAGATAATGTTCTGCGCATCGATATTGAGGATCGCAAGGCTACTGCCCACACCATTCATATCGAGTGAGTAGTTATCTTTTGTCACGGTAAAGGTAAAGGTGGTCTCTGCACTATTGTTAAGATGGAGATCTGCTGTTCTTAAGGTGTTATGCCCCCCTAAAACAAGCTTCGTATTTTGTCCTGCTTTTCTCGAGCCTTGACCATCAAGCACAATATTCGCCTGACCTGCAAGGTTTAAGGTTCCTTCTAAGATCGCAACATCTGATTGTCCTTCAAAGTGATTATCCCCATGAAGTTTGAGCGTTCCTGAACCTGTTTTATTAAAGCTTGCATCCAATCCATTAAGTGCATTTTGTATCTCAAAAACTGCACCAATGCCGGTATTGAGAGCTAATGCACCACCATTAATCGAGATGCCTTCTCCTAAGTTACCATTACTATTGATCGTCACATTAGCGCCATCTTCTAAATCAAGCGCTGCAACATGGTCTTTCTCAATCGTTAATGTCTCATTAGTGAAGGTTAATTGACTATCCTCTTTCACTTGCAGTGTTGCGGCATTATTTGCAACACCAGCCAATAAGAGCTGATCTAAACTTGTGCCTAATTGATCTTTTGTTGCGATACGTAAAGTACCACCATAGATATCAACGCCACCTTGGAAGTCATTTTTCAAAGTACCAGTGAGATCCACAACGCCACTAAAGGCTTGACCCTGCACCACTAAATCAGTACCAATGAGCCCGCCTAATACCAGCTTACCACTACTTAAACCTAATGGGTTTTGTGGATAGAACGTGGTCGTTACAGATTCTGTCGTAATGCCATCTCCTGAGAATTTATAAATGCCATCCCCCGCCACATACATTGCCGCAGCTTCTACTGGATTCACAATCGTAATCGCCTGCTTGCCAGTTGCCGCAAAGTTGACAAAGTCGCCATTAACAAATGTTGTCCAAGTTTGACCATTACTATCTGTGACATTCCAGTTTTCTGAAGTGCCGTTCCAAAGGAGATCTTGTCCACCATTCCAAGTAGCAACGCCGCTAGAGAGCTCACCTTTATTAAGAACAATCCCGTGATTGATAAACTCAAGAGAGAGATCACTTAAACGGCCAATCTCAGAAATCAACTTACCTTGATAGGTAAACTCACTATTAAAGAGATTCTTATCAAGCTTATTTGCGGTATACAGTAACGTATAGAGTCCTGAATCATGCTGACTATTAATGCTCGCAATATCGATATTAAGCTTGCCATTCTTAGCGTTAAACTGACCATTCAGATTAAGCGCTGCGTTATCAGCTGCTGCACCGCTGATATGCGAAATATAGTTACTATCGGTCACATTAAAGCTTAGCGTTGTTTTACCGTTATTGCCGCCACCATCAAAGGTGATATTGCCAAGGCCATTTCCAACATGAAGCGCATTGTTACCGCCTACGAGGAATAGGCTATTCACATTGTTACCACCAAAGGTAAAGCTTGAATCTTGACCTACTAATGAAAGGCTTGCATCTTTAGCAAAATCAAACTTGCCACCATTGATATTAAAGCTCGAATCACCGCCAAAGTTGTGGTTGCCGGCAAGTTTAAAGTCACCTTCGCCAGTTTTCTTGAAATCAGTATTATTGCCCGTGAAACCATTGGCTTTATTGGTAATCTCAAAGAGCGCCCCTGCAGCACTACTCACTGCAAAGCTACCATTATTGATGACAAGCTGACTATCGTCTTTAATTGTGGTAGTCGCATCTTGCGCCAATGAGAGTGCAAGTTTACCGCCATCAACGGTGATACCGCTTTGATTGAGACCAGTGCCCTCAAAGGTCACATCGCTATCTTTCTCAACATCAAGCGCCGCTACACTGCCAGTATTGACTGTTAAGGTCTCATCCATAAAGTGAAGTGTACTACCTTCTGCAATCGCTATGGTTGCGACATTTTGATCGCTGCCCATTAATGCAACATTATCAAGCGCTGTTCCTAATTGCGCCTTTGATGCCACTTTTAGCGTACCGCCATAGATATCGACACCACCGTCAAACGTATTGTTATCAGTATTGGTAAGATCCACAAGACCACTAAATGTCTCGTCGGTTACTTGCATATTCGTATCAATTGTTTGACCTAATACAAGCTTACCAAGACTACTCACACCAAAGGTTGAATCACCGGCATCAATAATATTGCTATTGAGGCTGCCATTCGTGAAGAGATAGCTACTATCACCCGTCAAGAAGATCGATGCCGTATTAATGCTTTCCGTACCTAGATCAATCGTATTATCACTTTCATCAGCAAGTGCAAAGATTACATAATCTTGATCTGCAAATTGACTCCATGAGCGGCCTTTACTATCAACAACTGCAAAGCTATTTGCGCCATCCCACACAGATCCTTGACCTAACCAGTTCGCAATCCCGTGATAAAGCACATCTTTCTCAAGTACTACCGCTTTATCGGTTTGTGCTAAGAAGAGCGTATTGAAACGATCTTGATTTTGGCTATTCGTTGCCGCAATCACATCCTTAAATAAACCTTTACCTAAGCTACTTGTACTATGAAGCAAGGTATAGAAACCGGCATCTGTCACACTACTTGCGTCCCATGTCAGATGAATGCTATCCGTACTTGATTCTTGGTTAACAAGATAGACACCATCAGCACTAATATTCAGCGCTGCTAATGCTGCATAATCCATATTGGCATTAGTTGCCGCATGGTTATCTTGGCTTAAGTTAAAATGAAGCGTTGTACTACCTTGATCTCCACCATTTGCAAGGAAAAGATCCCCAGCAACATTAAGGCTATTGTGACCATTAATATTTAAAAGTGTTGCATTACCAGCGCCACCAAATAAAAGCTCTGAACCTGCGCCATTTAAGTTAATTGCACTATTCGCAGCTAAATCAATCACTCCATCAGTTAACGCAACATCTGCTTGACCCGTAAAGGTGCTATTTTCAGCAAGATTAAGCGTTCCTGACCCTGACTTATTAAACGTACCGCCTTGACCACTAATACCATTATCAAAGGTTGCAACAGCGCCTTGATCGGTATGAAGTGTAAAGGTTCCGCCATTAAGCACCGCACTTTCAGCAAGAATGAGCTTCGCATTGTGATCAAGATTAAGCGCAAGCGCCCCACCGTTGACGGCAATACCGCTACCTACACCAAGATCGACAGATGCTTGTTTTTCAAGGTTAATCGCTGCAATATGATCTTGACCAATCGTTAATGCGCCATCATCAAAGTGTAATGCACTACCTTCAGCAATCGCTAAGGTTGCTGCATTATTACTGTTCGCGCCTGCTAAGGTTAATTGATCGAGCGTCACACCTAACTGATCGCGATTAGCAATTCGTAAGGTTCCGCCAAGTATATCAATCCCTTCAAAGCTATTTTGAGTGGTATTAGTTAAATCCACAACGCCGGTAAAGTCTGCATTAGGCATTGCGATCGCATTAGTATTGAGCATACTGCCTAATACCAATTTACCATCACTTTCAAATCCAAAACTACTATCAACGATATGCGTCGCAAAGCCTTCACCCTCAAAGCGGTAAGTTGCATCACCACTAAAATGAGCGCCCGCTGTTTTAATGTCTTCCTCTTTAATCAGAATCGTTTGATCACTTGTTGCTGCAAAGTTCACAAAGTCATCGAGCATAAAGGTGGTCCAAATTTGACCAGAGCTATCGGTAGTATCCCAGTTATTATTAAAGGCATTCCACTCATTATTGGTAGTGCCGATCCAGGTTGCAACCGCATTGTAGAATTCACCCTTATTAAGCACCATAGCAGAATCAGTAAAGAGAAGATTAAATGCCGCTAATCTCTCAATATCTTTCACATTACGACCATGAATGGTGATCGAATTTTCAAGATTGAACTGGTCTGCTTTTAATACCCCTTTTGAATCGGTGTAAAGCAGCGAGAAGAGTCCTGATTTTTGAGGATTTGTTAATGCAGAAATATCCACATTCACATCAATCTTGCCATCCCCTGTAATCTGCAGATTACCGGCAAGATTTAATACAGCCTTATGATTTTGATCTAATTCAAAATCTTGCTCTGATAACGCATTCGTCCCATCTACTTTAAATTTAAGGGCTGTCTGACCATTTGTGCCACCTGAATGAAGCGTGATATCGCCATCAACAGAGACCCTATTTTCACCTTGCGCATCTAATGTTGCTACTTGTCCTTCTTTACCTAAGGTAAAGGCAGATCCTGCCCCAGTAAGCGTAAGTTGACTACTATTAGCAAGCTTAAATGTTCCTTCTTGAATATTCACATTTGAAGAGCCGGTAAATTGATTGCTACCAGCTAATTTGAAGGTTCCTAAACCTTCTTTATGAAGTGTTGCATTGTTTCCACTCATTTGACTTTGAATGTCTAAAAGAGAATCTGCAACCGTATTAAGCGTTAAGGTGCCCCCTTGAATATTGAGCGCATCTTGAGTTCCAGTAAATTTAACCGTCGCCCCATCTGCCATATCTAATGCCACAAAGTGGTTATTAGCAATTGAAAGCGTCTGGTCATTAAACTCAAGCACTTGGCCTTGACCATTAGCAAAAGCTAATGTCGCTGCTTGATCTTCAGATTTACCCATCAGTTTAAGTTTATCAAGCGTTGTTCCAAGTTGAGTCTCAGATGCGATTTTTAATGTACCACCATAAACATCAATGCCACCTTCAAACGTGTTTTTCACTGTTTGAGTGAGATCAACAATGCCGGTAAATGGCGCATCTTGAACCACTAAGGAGTGATCAAAAGTTTGCCCAAGCACAAGTTTTCCTTGGCTCATTCCATTCCCAGCAAAACCGCTCATATCGACACTATTGGCATTTAAACCTTCGCCAATAAATTGATATTCCTGATCCCCACCTACATAAATACCGGCTGTATTCATTGCAGTTGCAGAATCAAGATTAACGTTCTGAGTGCTATTTTGCCCATTATTTAAGTTAAAGATCACATAATCATTGTCTGCTACTTGGTCCCATGTGCGGCCTTTACTATCTGTAACATTAAAACTGCCCTTTTCAATCCAGAGATCTTTATCGCCCGTCCAAGTTGCAACACCGCGGTAGAGAACGCCTTTCTCTAACACAAGCGCATGGGTTGTTTCCTGAAGATAGAGCGTATCGAAACGATCATCATTTTTCTGGTTCATCTCAAGAATGGAGCTTGCAAAGAGCCCTGAGGTTAAGCCATTTTGGCTATGCAATAAGGTATAGAAACCGCTATCAAGATCTTTACGCTCATTCTCAATCTCAACTGCAATATCTTTAGCCGCAGCTCCTTGATTCGTTAAGAGAATATCTTTTGCATCAATCTTCAGCGCCGCTGAGTTCTCTGTATCGATTGCTGCGATATCTAAGGCGTGATTATCCTGTGAAAGGTTAAAGGCAAATGTTGTCTCACCATTATCCCCACCGGCATTAAGCACCATCTCACCATTAACAATAATCTCATTATCGCCGTTGACCACTAAGCGTGACACATTATCATCACTACCAAACTCAAAGCGAGAATCAGCACCTGTTAAATGAATACTTCCGGCAGTTACTACATCACCATTGCTGTTGATAAGCGCATCTTTACCGTAAAGTGATAACGTGCCGTTATTTACGGTAAAGGTTGTGTTATCACCTGCAAAGATCGATACGCCGGCAAGATTCCAAGTGCCTAAACCATCTTTAACAATAGAACCTCTATCTCCCGACATTGCATCACGCATATCGAGTAAACCGCGTTCTGCGATATCAATGTTAAGCTGTGAATCTTCTGTTAAATGGATGCTGTTACTAATGCCATTTGCAAAGTTATCCTTAAAGGTTGAGGTGCTATCTTCAGTAACCTTGAGATTGAACACTTTACCCTTAAATAAAATCGCACCACCACTAGTAGTTGCAGTATTACCACTAAAATTACTATCGATTAATGTTAAATACTCATCGCTCGAGATTGCCCCACCATAATTTGCGCTATTTTCTTCAAAAGTACTATTACTAACCGTTAAATCATTTCTATTAAGAATCGCACCACCATAATTTGTTGCCTTATTCGCTACAAAAATAGCATTATTAATGCTTAATTTTGCAGTATCGCCACTTACACGAATAAAGTTTACTGCCGCACCACCATCACTTGCATTATTACTTTCAAAAACAGCACCATCAATTGTCATTACCCCGGTATTAGCTATAGCTCCACCTGATTGAGTAGCAACGTTATTGAGGAAATGTGTCTGCCCAGAAATATCAACTTGATCATAAGAATAGATTGCACCGCCATGATTATTAACACGTCTAACACCATTATCAGTAAACGCTGAATCAATCACAGAGACAGTACCACTAACGATATCAAGCGCTCGGCGATAAGCGTTATCAAATGAAACGTTAGTTAACGTCACATCAGCTCCGTCATATACGGCAACTCCATAATGATTATGTTCACTAAATGAACTATTAGAAACTGATGCCTTCCCTCCATTAACGCTGATTCCAAATGCCATGCTAATCGCAGGATTTCCTTTAAATAGCGTATGATTAAGTGTTAAGGTCCCTCCATTATTTTGAATCGCATGAGTACTATTTTTTGTACCATCAAATAAAATCTGATGGTTCTCTGTTCCCGTAACCATTAATTTACCCGCATTAGTAATGGCAGAGGTTCCATTACTATTCGTAAATATTAATTCTCCTGTTCCCTCTGTATCAATGACAGCAAAGACATTGTTATCAATTTGTAATGTTTCATTATTAAAATGAACATTACCTGTATCCGCTATCGTTAAGTGTGCTCTGTTATCTTCCGTTCCTGCCAGATTTAACTTATTTAGAGATGTTCCAAGCTGATCTTTATGAGAGATCTTGAGTGTTCCACCATAAATATCCACGCCACCTGCAAAATGATTGCTTGTCGTTTGTGTTAAATCAACCACGCCTGAGAATTGATCTTTCGCAATATCGATATTACCAGCATTATTAGCAACACTTTCTCCTAATACGAGTTTGCCGGTACTGGTATGTCCTACAAAATCAGTATTAAAGATCTCTGCGTTCAATCCTTCACCACTAAGCGCATAATTTGCAGCTCCTGTGAAGTAAATTCCTGCTGTTTTAATCGCAGTAACATTATTAAGATCAATTGATTGATCCGTTTGTGATGCAAAGTTGACATAATCCCCTTCTGCAAACTGCTTCCAATCACGTCCTTTACTATCCGTTGCATCAAACGCGCCCTTCTCATTCCAGAGCGTTTCAGCGCCTGTCCAATTTGCCACCGCATTATAGAGAACATCTTTCTCTAAAATCACAGCCTTATCCGTTTGCGCTAAATAGAGCGTATTGAAACGATCATCATTTTGTTGATTAATATCGGCAATAGAAGTCGCAAAGAGATCTGCACCTAAGCCATTTTGGCTATGAAGTAAGGTGTAGAAACCGGCATTAAGGTCTGAGCGCTGATTTAAGATATCTAACGTAATATCTTGATTATTAACCCCTTGTCCTTCTAAGGTAATATTATTTGCTGAAATATTTAAAGCCGCTGAACTTTCGGTATCAATCGCCGCATAATCAGCCGTGTGGTTATCTTGTGATAAGTTAAATGCAATTGTTGTCTGCCCATTATCACCACCGGCATTTAAGACTATATTATTACCGGCACTAATAGTATTACCACCACCGACGGTTAATGTTGTCTCGTTACCATCTGACCCTAAGGTGAAATTAGTTGAAACATGAATTTGTCCTGCGGCAACATCTACATTTTCGTAAATATTACTATTATCAACCTCACCAGCACGATAGAGATATAACTCACCCTCTTCAACTTTAACATTCGTTAGAAGTTCGTTATTTCCTCCTAACTTCCAAATGCCTTTACCTGATTTAGTAACAGTACTTAATCGATACATCGGATCACGCATATCAATCGTGCCGTCAGCTATTAGTTGAACATTCCGACCACTAGATGAAAGTGAGTTTGCAATCCCTGAAGTACCGTTGTCAGCTCTTAAGTTTCCTGAGAAAAGCGTTGTTTCCCCTTCATCCGCTGCAACTGTATAGTGACGATATCCATAGATAGCACCACCTTCACCACTTGCTCTATTTTGAATAAAGGTATTATTTTTAAATACTTTAGCATCAGCACTATCCGTAGAATAAACAACAAATGCTAACGCGCCACCATTGTGTGTTGTTGAGTTATTGATAAATGTACTATCTGAAATAAGCGCAGATTTTGCATCGTAAATATCAATCGCTCCGGCATTATTGGTTTCGACTCTTAAGTTCTCAAATACTGAGTTCTCAACAATGACCTCTCCAGCCCCGATATCTAAACTAAATGCTCTTTGGGTGCTGTCTTTAAAGGTCGAGTTTCTAATAGTAATATTACCTTTAGAAACACCAATCATGCTTTGAGATGGCGCACTACCACCATTAGTATCATTATTAACAAATAACGCATCTTCAATTGTTAATGAAGTTGATGAGCCAATAACACGACCAATATTGTTACTAAACTCACTACCTTTGATAACTAAGTTCCCACTATTATCAATAACGCCATTAGTATGATTCGTAAATAATAAGGAACCACCATTACTAGCATCTAATATTGCATAATCACCTGCTTTAACCGTGAGCTTCTCATTACCATCAAAGACGACTCTATCACTAGCAAGGAGCGTTGCTTGATTTTGCGCTGTTCCCATTAAGGAGAGTTTATCAAGGGTTGTTCCAAGTTGCTTCGCATCAGAGATCTTGAGCGTACCACCATGAATATCAACGCCACCTTCAAAGCTATTTGCACCTGTAAGGCTTGTCATATCCACGATACCTGTAAACTCAGTATCTGGCGCTAAACTTAAATCTTTCTTGCCATTACTCGCAATTTTTTGACCTAATACGAGTTTACCGGCGCTCTTCGTTGGATTAAAGGTAGTGTCGTTTACTGACGCATGGAAACTATCTCCATCAAAGAGATAAGTTGCCGCACCACTGATATATACGCCGGAGGTTTGAACATCTTCTGTAATTTTTACTTGATGCTCATCGCTTCCTGCTAAGGCAAAGTTTACATAATCTTTATCTGAGAAAATCTGAGATTTTTTACCATTACTATCAATTGTATCCCAGTTTTTTGCAGAGAGATTATTCCAAACATTCACATTACCAGATGTCGTATCTTCGCCTGTCCATGTTGCAATACCTTGCGCCTCGGCAATTAATCCGCCAAATTTAAAGATTAAAGCATTGCCATCTTTATAACTAAATGGTGAATTTACAGCTCTTCCTAAATCTGCAAGTGATTCTCCTTCATAGAGATAATCTGCACTAACGTAGGCAAATTTGTCATCACTGAAATTCGTTGCGGTATCTGAATAGACTAATGTGTAATACCCTTCTTCAAGGTCTGAGAGATCAACATTAACGTTAATCTTCTTATCACCAATAAAGTTAATCGCCCCATAAAGCGCTAATGCCGCTTTATCGATGCTTGAATCTTCAGCGGTTGCCGTCCAGTTATCTTGAGTTGGGCTAAATTCAAAATTCAGACTTTGATCTGCAAAAGTACTACTACCGGTATTAAAGTTAATGAAACCTTTCTCAACATCGATACGATTATGACCATTAGCCGCTAAAGTCACATGAGTATCACCACTGCCGATACTAAATACAGAACTATCACCGGTTAGAGTGATCGATCCTGACACAATATCTTGATAATTGACATCACGCGCTTGCTCTTTGCCATAAAGAGTAAGCTTTCCATCATCTACAGCTAGATAAGTATTATCCCCTGTAAAGTTAATATCACCACCAAGCTTCCATTCACCTTCACCTTTTTTAACGATTTCAGCACGAATTCCTTTAATAGGATCATGCATGTCAAGTGATAAGCCTTTATTAACATTGATATCTAATACACCATGATCAATATAAATACTATTACTTCCTTCAGCATTTGTATTACCACTAAAGACCATTGTTTCATCTTGAACATTTAAAGCCAGTTTAACAGTTTCATCGCCAGCAAAATAAATGGCGCCGCCCTGATTGCTAGACGTATTTTTAGTGAAATTAGTATCTGTAATAACAAGATTATTATCTATGCTATAGATAGCGCCACCTGAAATAGATGCCATATTGCCATCAAATGTACTGCCTGTAATAGTTAAAAAATGTTGTTTATTGTCATAAAAACGAATAGCAGCACCATAATCTGCTTTATTACCACTAAAGAGTGAGTTATGAATATGTGTCTCTTGACCTGCTGATAATGCGCCGCTTTTATTATTAATAAAACGTGTATTTTCAACCGTTAATAATTTACTGTTTCCATGAATAGCACGACCAGCTGAGCTTGAAGAACCACCATTATCTACAAATAAGCTATCTTTTACCGATAATGTTGCGCCATTTTTACCACTAAAGAATTCAAAACCATAATGATAGTTATCTCTAAATATCGAATCCTCTATCTTGACTGAATTACTATTTACCGCAGCGCCGACAGCGATTCTATATCCTTCAAAAATGCTATCTTTAATATAGGTATCTTCGCTTCCTTCTTGCAATAATAACCCATGAGAACTACCCACTCCCGCACCTATCATATGTGCTGAAGATAAAGATAATTTATGAGTATCATATATCGCCCAAGTATTAATATGAGAGCTTAGATTCTCAGAGGTAAAGGTAATACGCCCATCATCACCATCTCCTGCAATCACCAGCGTCCCTTTATTTAAAATGGCAAAAGGTCCCGTATCATTAGGGGCAAACGTTAATTTTGCATTATTTTCAGTACGAATTTCTGCAAAATGATCTTTCGCAATCTCTAAGGATGAATCTGAGAATGTAACATCCCCATCACCGACTGATAATATTGCTTGATTTTGCGCTGTTCCCATTAAAGAGAGTTTATCAAGAGTTGTTCCAAGCTGATCTTCATGCGAGATCTTAAGCGTACCACCATGGACATCAACACCACCCTCAAATCTATTAGCACTTGTGATATTTGTCATATCTACAATGCCTGTAAATTCTGTATCAGGAGTGAAACTTAAATCTTGACCATTACTGGTAATTTTCTGACCTAAAACGAGTTTTCCAGAGCTTTCACTTGGGTTAAAGGTTGTGTCATTAATAGAGGCGTTAAAACCTTCGCCTTCAAAGAGGTAAGTCGCAGCGCCACTAACAAAAATGCCGGAGGTTTGAATATCACCCTCAAGTTTCACTTGTTGAGTATTAGCATCTGTTAGCGCAAAATTCACATAGTCTTCATTAGAGAAGATTGTTGACGTCCCGCCATTACTATCCACTGTTTCCCAGTTTTCACCGAGTAAGTTTTTCCAAACATTAACATATTCGGGGGTTGTATCTTTCCCAGTCCATGTCGCAATTGCATGGTAATCCGCCTTAATATCCCCCATTTGGAAAATAAGCGCATTCCCATCTTTATAACTAAAGGGGGAGGTTACCGCTCTTCCAAAGCTGGAGAGCGCTTTACCTTCATAGAGATAATCTGTATCAATATAGGCAAATTTGTTATCACTGAAATTCGTTGCAGTATCTGAATAGATCAGCGTATAAAAACCTTTATCAAGATCTTTTAAATCAACACTAACCCCGATACGGTTATTAGCATTATCACCAAAATTAACCGCACCATATAATTTTAATGCGGCATTATCCATCGTTGCCGACTCAACATCTGCTGTCCAGTTATCTTCGGTTGGCTTAAACTCAAAAGTCAGGCTCTCATCTGCTGTTTTACCGGCATTAAAGTTAATAACGCCATTCTCAGCACTAATACTGTTATGTCCATTTGCCGCTAAGGTCACATGTTTGCCAGTACTACCTAGACTAAAGGTTGCATTATCCCCTAAAAGGGTAATTGATCCTGCCGTAACATATTCTCCACGTTCATCGCGCAGCTCTTCTTTTCCATAGAGTGTGAGTTTTCCATCATTAACAACAAAGGAGGCATTTTCATTACTGAAGATAAAATTACCAGTTGCCCCACCTAACTTCCATTCACCAGCCCCATCCTTAACAACTTTTAATGACTCTCTAAAACTCTGGTTAGAATGTATTGGATCATGCATATCCAACAAGCCATCTTTATCGATATTAATATTGACTACCGATGCAGAGATAGCATTACTAACTACTGCTTGTGTATCAATATCAAAAACAGTGTTACCGCTAAAACGGGATATTTCACCTTCACTGACTTGCAAATTAACTAGATCGGCATTAATTGCGCCACCTAAATAATATTTCTCTACGCTGTTGTTAATAAAATTGCTATCGGTAATAGTAACATTACGGGCATCTATAGCACCCCCACCCCAAGTTGATCTATTTCCCTCAAAATCAACATTAGAGATGTCTAATACCCCAGATACAACGTTAATTGCTCCACCAACACCATAGCCAGAATAATTAACATCTGTTATTGCTTCATTGTTCTTAAAATGCCCCCCTCTAATGACTAACTTAGTATCACCAGAGCGCCCATCGAAATAAATAGCACCACCATGACCTTCTCGATCACCGGCTTTATTCCCTTCAAAAATAGTATTTACAATGTCTCCATCATGTTCGAGGTAAATCGCAGCTCCACCTCTGGCGTTATTATTAATAAATTCAGCATCATTAATAGATAAATATCCTTTCCCCCAAGCACTAATTGCACCACCTATCGAGTGAAGAGTTGTACCATTATTTATAAATTTTGTGCCATCAATATCAGCAGTTACATTTGAAAGCCCTAAGCCAGCGTCAGTCCACTCATAATCATTATCAACAAACTCACCACCAATAATCTTTAGATCCCCATTCGAAACACTAATAATATCTCCCTCATTTTTATTATCTTTTACTAGTGTATTTTCTAAATAAGCAGATCCATCTAAGTAACGAGGATTTTCACCACGACCACCAGTTATTACGGAATTAGTGATTCTATATGATTGTTCCTCAAACTTCTTTCCTGAGTCTATTCTTCCCGTCAGTAATACATGATCAAATACTACCGAGCCTTCGTTATACAAACCGCCTTGTAAGAGAATATTCCCATTTTCTTGGCCTAATAGTTCAAGTGAACCATCATTATTGACAAAGCCTAGTTTTAGTATCGCATTTTCTTCGGTTAAGATTTTTGCAAATTTACCATTCTTAATGGTTAACTCATCATAACCTTCAATTTCACCACCGGATGCAACTACTAATGTAGATTTATTATCTTGGTTCTCACTTAAGAAATTAAGCTTATCGTAAGCAACGCCTAGTTGGTTATTCGAAGCTACGCGCAAAATACCACCATAGATATCAATTCCACCGGCAAAACTATTTATATTAGTACCAGTAAGATCTACCATGCCTGTAAATTGTTCATCCGTAATCTTCAGATCTTTCTGATCACTACTTATTTTTTGCCCAAGAACTAATTTTCCAGAACTTTCAGACGGATTGAAGGTCGTTTCATAAATCGATGCATGAAATCCTTCCCCTTCAAAGAGGTAACTCGCAGCGCCACTAACAAAAACGCCGGAGGTTTGAATATCACCATCAAGTTTCACTTGTTGAGTATTAGCATCTGTTAGCGCAAAATTCACATAGTCTTCATTAGAGAAGATTGTTGACGTCCCGCTATTACTATCCACTGTTTCCCAGTTTTCACCGAGTAAGTTTTTCCAAACATTAACATATTCTGGGGTTGTATCTTTCCCGGTCCATGTCGCAATTGCATGGTAATCCGCCTTAATATCTCCCATTTGGAAAATAAGCGCATTACCATCTTTATAACTAAAGGGTGAAGTTATCGCTCTTCCAAAGCTGGAGAGCGCTTTACCTTCATAGAGATAATCTGTATCAATATAGGCAAATTTATCATCACTGAAATTCGTTGCACTATCTGAGTAAATGAGTGTGTAGTAACCTTCTTCAAGATCTGAAAGATCTACATTAACGTTGATCTTCTTATCACCGATAAAGTTAATCGCCCCATAAAGTGCTAATGCCGCTTTATCGATACTTGAATCTTCAGCCGTTGCCGTCCAGTTATCCTGAGTTGGGTTAAATTCAAAATTTAGGCTCTGATCAACAGATGTACCATTACCAGTATTAAAGTTAATAACGCCATTTTCAACACTAATACTATTATGTCCATTTGCCGCTAAGGTCACATGTTTATCAGTACTACCTAAACTAAAGGTCGCATTATTTCCTAAGAGAGTAATTGAACCAGCAGTAACATATTCTCCACGCTCATCGCGTATTTGCTCTTTACCATAAAGAGATAACTTTCCATCATTGACAACAAAGGAAGCTTCATCAATAGCATTATATAAATCTCCTGAATTTCCTCCTAGTTTCCACTCTCCGGTGCCAGATTTCGTAACATTCAATACATCACCATCATGACCACTTGATGTTATGGCATCGTGAATATCTAATAATCCCCCTTGCTCCACATCAATATTCACTACTGCGGCTGAAATTGCATTATTAATACGAGTTGTACCGTCACTATCTAATGTTGTATTACCACTAAAAGTAGAACTTTTACCCTCTGTTACTACTAAATTCAGGGTATTGGCAAGAATTGCTCCCCCATATCGATATTTCTCTACACTATTATTTAAGAAATTACTATTTGTAACAGTGACTTTAACGGCCTCAATCGCACCACCACCATAACTTGCAGTATTGCTATCAAATTCACTATCAAAGATATTGAGATGCTCTTTAGCCCCTGCATATATTGCGCCGCCTCTACCATAGTCATCAACATAGTTTCTAGGAGTTATCGCCCTGTTATCTCTAAACTCACTATTAGTAATTGTTAAAATACTCTCTTTTTCTTCGCTAGCAGGACTTGTATAGTAATATATTGCACCACCATTATTCGTGCCCCATTGCGAAACCTTATTTCCAACAAAAAGACTATTTAATATCTCCCCATCATGTTCTAGAGAAACAGCACCGCCATCTTCGCCGATATTGCTTAAAAACTGGCTATTGTTAATCGATAAGTAGCTATCATAACCTGAACTGAGATTTGATAGTACAGCCTTAGCATTATCCTTAAAGAAAGAATTTGAAATAGATAATTTCGAGCCGAATGCAGCAACCATACTAGAAGGATTATCAACAAAGTTACTATTTCTAATGTCTAAATTGCCATTAGTGATTGAAAAAGTATAATCAGAAGAATCTTGTAAGGATTCCGAGACTTTCATATTGTCAAAATATACATTACCGGAAAGCGTACTTCTAGACCTCACGCCCGTCACTAAAGAATTTGTCAATCTAAGGGATTTATTACTAGCAACATAGTAAGGCATCTCAATCCGATTGGTCAGATGAACATAATCTAAAACTAAATTAGCTACATTCTTAATTACTCCCGTGGTAGTAAGAAGATATGCTCCTGTTCCTTGTAAGTGCAGTGTCCCTTTATTATCAATTGCCCCTATTGATAAAGATGCCTTCTCCTCTGTTAATATCGTGGCAAATTTAAGAGCATCAATCTTCAAGTCTCCTGAAGTTACAACATGCCCTCCCGATGAAACTACTATTGTAGACTGATTATCTTGATTTTCACTTAGGAAATTAATATTATCCAGCGTTGTTCCAAGTTGCTTTTCATCAGAAATTTTGAGTGTGCCGCTATAAATATCAACACCACCTTCAAAGCTATTATTTCCAATAATGCCGGTCATATCGACAACACCCGTAAATTCTTTCTCACTGATTGTCAGGTCTTTACCATTACTTGAAGCAATATGTCCTAAAATGAGTTTTCCAGAGCTTTCAGTTGGGTTAAAGGTTGTGTCATTAATAGAGGCGTTAAAACCTTCGCCTTCAAAGAGATAAGTCGCAGCACCACTAACAAAAATGCCGGAAGTTTGAATATCAACCTCTGTTTTTACTTGGTGGGTACTAGCATCTGTTAACGCAAAATTCACATAATCTTCATTAGAGAAGATTGTTGAAGTCCCGCCATTACTATCCACTGTTTCCCAGTTATCTCCAAACAAGTTCTTCCAAGTATTCACATACTCAGGGGTTGTATCCTTTCCTGTCCAGGTTGCAATACCATGATAGTCGGCCTTTACCTCTCCCATCTCAAAAATTAGCGCATTACCATCTTTATAGCTAAAGGGAGATGTTACAGATCTAGCAAAGCTTGAGAGGGCTTTCCCTTCATAGAGATAATCAGCACCTATATAAGCAAATTTATCATCACCAAAATTCGTTGCGGTATCTGCGTAGATCAGTGTATAAAAACCTTTATCAAGATCCAAAAGATCAACGCTTACATTAATCTTCTTATCACCAATAAAGTTTACTGCACCAGAAAGTACTAAAACAGCCTTTTCAACTGAAGCTTCTTCCGCTGTTTCTGTCCAGTTATCTACTACTGTTGGGTTAAATACAAAGTTAAGGCTCTCATCTTTAGAGCTACTTCCTGTATTAAAGTTAATAGCACCATCTTTAACATTAATGCTATTGCCACCATTAGCAACTAATGTGACATGTTTATTATCACTTCCTAAAGTAAATACCGGGTTTGCACCGGCAATATCAATACCCGCGGCGACAACAAACTCCCCATTTTCATCTCGCACCTCATTACCACGGTAGAGTGATAAAACCCCTTCATTCACTGTAAATGCCGTATTATCACCGGTAAACGTTGATACGCCACCTAATTTCCACTCACCTTCCCCTTGTTTCGTAATTGTTGCATTTTCCCCCCATATAGGATCATGCATTACTAAGGAGCCTCGTTGTGCGACATCAATATCAAGTTTTGATTTTGCTAAATAAAAGCTGTTATTAGGTCTCTCTTCACCTTTGAATACCTGATTACCGCTAAACAGAGAACTATTGCCTTCAGAAACAATTAAATTAGCCCCGTCACTATATTCTCCAACATGAACCGCTGCCCCATTTCCCCGATAACCAGGTCCACTTACGCTGTTGCCAATAAAGGTGCTATCTATAATCGTTAAATAACCCCCGCCTGTATAAATTGCCCCTCCATATTCCGCGGAATTGCTTTCAAACAGGGAGTTTTTGATTGTTGCATTCCCCCCAGTCCCAGTATAAATAGCGCCCCCTGATGAACTACTATTAGAGCTGAAAGTAGCTCCATCTATCATTAATTCTCCAACATTGTATCCTCCATGATAAATGGCACCACCTGAGGATGAACTATTTGTTGTAAAACTAGATTCACCAGTGATTGTGAGATGACCTTTATTTTCTATAGCCCCCCCCTGATGTACGGATGCTTATAGTCTTATTACCTTGAAATACAACATCATGGATATTTAAGGTACCATTATTAACTATTGCGGCACCACTCATGTAGATGGCCGCTGAGTTATTTGAAAATTTATTATTTTCAAGAGTCAATACTCCATTATTAGTAATAACCCCTTTTTTCTTATTATTATAAATAGCGGTGTATCCATTACTACCAGCTATTTTCAAATAACTCCCCTCTGCGACAGTTAAGGTGTCATTTTGCCACATGTTTACATCATTATTATCGATTAAGATGATGGCTGGGTTATCTTTCGTTCCTGCAAACTTTATTTTATCTAGCGCCCCGATATGACTACCATCGGAAATTTTGATTGTTCCCCCATATATTTCAATTCCCCCTTCAAATGTATTGCCCTTTCGAAGCCCCGTCATATCTACAATACCGGTAAACTCATCATCTCCAACAGAGAGTACGCTACCAGTACTTGAAATAGCACGTCCTAAAACAAGCTTCCCAGAACTTGTTCTTGGATAGAATGTCGTCTCATTTATCGATGCGTTGAGCTTCTCTCCATCAAAGAGATACGTAGCATTACCACTGAAGAAAATACCAGAGGTTTGAATGCCTTCATCTATTTTTACTTGATGAACTTCACCATCTTTTAAAGAGAAGTTCACAAAATCTTGATTAGAAAATATTGTTGAATTCGCGCCAGAACTATCCGTCGTTGCCCAGTTCTCAGCTAAAAGATGATTCCAAATATTTTTATATTCTGAATCAGTATCTGCACCAGTCCAAGTCGCAATGCCATGATAATCTGCATACAACCCACCTAGCTGAAAAATAAGCGCATTACCATCGTTATAACTCAATGGTGGTACGAGTGCTCTTCCTAAACTTGATAAGGATTTCCCCTGATAAAAGTATTCAGGATCTTCTACATAAGCAAAATGCTCATCACTGAAATTATTAGACTTATCAGAATAGAGAAGCGTATAAAATCCATCATCCAGGTCTGAAAAATTAATTTTAACTTTAACTTTATTAGAACCAGAGAAATTAACGGCACCATAAAGACCTAATGCGGCATTACTATAATCCGCCTGTTCTGCATCACTAATCCAGTTATCTGCTGAAGGTGTAAACTCTAAAGTAAGGCTACTACTTGCGTTTGAACCTTTCTCAAAATTAATAGATCCATCCGGTACACTGATGGTATTGCCGCCATTAGCAATTAATACAGTATGAGCTGCACCAGAACCTAAGTTAAATTCATCCTTTTGCCCATTTAAAAAGATACTGCCTGCCGCAATATATTCATCATGACTATTTTTAATCTCTTCTTTACCATAAAGATAAAGTGTCCCATGGGCTAAGGTAAACCGATTTTTATTGGCTGAATGAGCCTTAAATATATTTTCTCCACCTAGTTTGACAGTTCCCTTACCACGCAGAGCTACCTCTCCTACTCCTGCTAACGGATCTTGTATATCAAGAACACCTTCTTTAGTGGAATATAGATTCAATACTCCACCATCTAAATAGATGCTGTTACTCTTACCATTGGCATAGTTATTTTTAAAAACGCTATATTGATGATCCGCTGAGATTAATAGCTGCCCATTATCGTCACCTTTATAGTATATTGCTCCCCCTTTTCCTGTATGCGCAATATTACCGTCAAAAATGACTGATGTTAATTCAACATCAGTTCCTGGCTTATTGATATAGAGGGCACCGCCATGCTCCTGAGCTTCATTACCTTCAAAAATAACACCCATAATGGAACCACTAAGGGTCTCTCCATCTTTGGGGATTGTGAGCGCGATAGCACCACCATCTTTTCCTGCTTTGTTATTTAAAAACTCTACATCTGAAATATATATAGAAGTAGCAGCTATTGCACCACCACTTAGGTTCGTAGAGTTACCCTCAAAATACTGAAATTCTGGGGTTGAACTTGATAAACTACTTAAACTAACATAAGCATCTGAAGAGATAGCACCACCATCTTTATCTATTCGTTGATTATTGATAAAGCTACTTGCATAAATTGATACTGGAGATCCTGAATCTGCATCAATTGCCCCTCTTGTTCCATTTTCAAATAACACATCGTAAAGTTCTAATGAACCATCAGAAACATGAATGCCTAATTGATTATTAAGTGCAAATCTTGAAGAAGAAATAAATGTTTGTGCCTTCGTATCTGTTTTTATAATCGAAGCATCACTACCACTAATATTCCCCGTAAAAAGAGCTTTAGATATGCTTAATTTCCCTTGATCATGATTATATATTGCAGATGCATCATTTTGACTATTATCAAATATAATAGTGCCATTAGTAGCAGCCACTATAAAGCTATTAGAGATATCTGAATCTTTGGCTGCATTGTCAAGTATGAGGCGATTATTGTTATTTGCAAATTTTAACGTCCCATTCTCAAGCTCTATTTCGCCAAAAAAATCATGCTCAATCGTGAGTGTCTGATTATTAAACTGGACATCCCCATCAATAAGTAATTTACCTACAGCTTTAAAATAATAATCAGGGACATAAGTTCCTGCCAACCTCAATTTATCTAGCGTCGTTCCTAACTGATCTTCATGGGATATTTTGAGTATCCCATCATAAATCTCAACACCACCTTCAAAACTATTTTGGGTAGTTCCCGTCAGATCCACAGTACCCCAAAAATCAGCATCTGCAACACTAATCCCCCCAGCTTCTTCACTCTCTACTTTTCCCCCTAAAACAAGTTTGCCACTACTTGCACTAGGATTAAATGTTGTTTTATCAATAGTTGTATGAAAACCTTCTCCGCTAAACTTATAACTGACACCACCAGAGAAATAAACACCCGCACTCGTAATTTTATAATTAGGATCATCTTCATTTAAGACAAGATTAATCGTCTCCCACTTCGCGCCATAGTCTTCATTAAGTAAGGCAAAGTTTACAAAATCGCCCGCCATGAAGATTGAATTTTCAACAACAACACCAGCACTATCAATCGTTTGCCAATTAGCATCTGCACTACTGCCCCAATTATTACTACCACCATTACCAGTCCATGAGGAGATAGCGGTTAAACGACCATTATCTTCTTGAATATTATTAAAGATAAGAGCATTCCCCTTCTCATTAATCATAAGGGGATCAAAGCTCTTTAAACGCTCAATTGTGGAGATATCTCTACCTAGATATGTAAGGTTGATAGAGCTCTCAGAATACTCAAATTGATTAGCTGTAGGATTTTATCGCGTTGTTTACAGTATTAGGAGAAAATACTGTTATGAATATCCATCGAAAAACAAAATTAACGCCGTTTCATCGAGAAGAGATTTGGCGATTACATCATCAAGAAAAATTTACCGTAACCTATCTAGCTGAGCGTTTTATGGTAAGCAGACCTACGATCTATAAAGTACTAAAACAAGGTAGATTGAACTTGTTTGTGCCATTAGCTAGTAAAAATGAACGTTATAGAACAATTAAGTATGGCATTAAACGTCTTGCAAAGATTGAAAAATCTATTGAAGAGAAACTTAAAAAGAGGGCTAAACGTTATAACAAAAACTATCCTGGCGAGATGGTCCATGTGGATACTAAACGGCTCCCTCTTTTAAAAGGGGATCTTAAAAATCGCACTAGAGAGTATTTATTTGTAGGAATTGATGATTTTTCAAGAGAACTTTATGCCGGTATTTATCCTGATAAATCACAGTTTAGTGCTGCTGAATTTCTTCGATGGGATCTGTTAGAACAGTGTCCCTATACTGTAGAATGCACCTATTCGGATAATGGTCGTGAGTATAAAGGTACATCAGAACATGCCTTTGTCGAAATGTGTCTAACACATAAGATTAATCAAAAGTTTACAAAGCCAGCTTGCCCTCAAACGAATGGAAAAGCAGAAAGAGTCATTCGAACACTCATGGAAATGTGGCATAATCAGGAAGAGTTTATCAGTTCAGATGATCGGAAAAAGAAGCTAAAACGATTTTTGAACTATTACAACACAGTAAAACCTCATAAGGGTATTAATGGTTTAACGCCTTATGAAGTTTTAGAAAATTATTTTAACACTGAAGTGTAAACAACCCGCCGATTTCTAACAGATTAGCATTAAAAGCATGATCTTGATTAGAGGATAAAAGGGCATAAAGAGCACCCTCTTCCATTAATCCAAAGACTTCAAGCTTTACCTTACCGCCGCCAGTGACTTCAAAAGCACCTTCTAACCCTAAAACAGCTTTATCTGAGGCTGCTTCATTGAGATCGTTTAGACGGTTCTCACCTGTCACATTTAATCTAACGGTTGTATTTGTGTTAGCATCATCATCTGCAAAGAAGGATATTTTACCCTCTTTCACCACAATTTGGTTACCGCCATTAGCCTCTAATATTGCCGACTTACCTTGACTACCTAAGGTAAATCCTGATAGTGAACCGTCTAATAGAATTTTACTGGCGGCAATATCATAACCATTAATATCTTGAGCTTGATTTTTACCATAAAAAGATAAAAGCCCTTCATTAACAGAAAATTGTGTCCCTACGCCTGTAAAATGAGAAACGCCGCCAAGCTTCCAATGCCCTAAGCCATCTTTGGTGACAGCGAGCGCAACAGGCTCATACTCCGGTCCAGGCCCACCCTCATAAGAATATCCAGAGAGGGGATCATGCATCTCTAAAACTGATTCGGCATCTTCCAGATGAACACCGAATGAGAAACCATTGTTTATAGCAATACTATTGCTTTGACCTTTAGCACTATTACCACTAAATAGTGAGGTATGATCACCCGATACTATTAAATCAAGCGTCGCAGCATTAATCGCACCGCCACTTACGCTATCATCTACGCTATTATCAAGAAAACTGCTATTTTTTACATTTAAAATCGTTGCAAAAATAGCACCACCGCCACTGCCTGCACTATTTCCGGTAAAAGTTGAATGGGAAATATCTGCTGTATTTGCCGATATTGCACCACCCGAATCAACTGCACTATTAGCTGTAAAAGTGGAGTCTGAAACATCTAATGGAAAATACCCAGGGTCCGTGGATGAGCCTGCTATTGCGCCACCATAATCTGCACTATTTTCATTAAAAGTAGAGTCTCTAACCAAAAGCGTAGTTAGATGCCCCCAATCGCTATTATAGAAAATCGCTCCACCTTGTGACCCCCACCACCAATCTTCTTCTTTCTGATGGGCACTATTTTTCTCAAAGATTGAGTTTTCAACCGTTAATATCCAATTGTTATAAATGCCACCGCCATGGCCATTAATGGTTTTATTTTCTTGAAAAAATGCATCGCTGATCGTTAAATCACCATTGTTAAAAATGGCACCGCCATGTCCATACGATACACTGTTATTGATAAAGTTCGTTTTAGCAATAGTCGCTTTTGGGGCAATAGTCATCCCCCCATTATTATCATATATTTCACCACCAAGATTATAGATAGCGCCACCATAAGATTCTTGATGTTCCCAACCCCAAATATGGTTATTAATAAAGCTAACATCTTCAAACTCCATAGTTCCGCCATTATTATAAAAAGCGGCTGAACGTAGCGATAAAATACCATCTCTATTGTCCAGAATATTATCTTCAATCATCGTCGACTTAAGTGTAAGATGATTCTGATTATAAAGGACAGCTCGATCATAGGATGTAGTTGCGCTTTCACCTCTAGTACCTCCGATACGTGCATCGGTAATCGTGAGATCTCCATAGTTTTCTATAACCCCACTATTTTCATGCCAAAGATTATGGAGCGATAATATCCCCCCATTAGAAATTGAAGGTCCTATCCCTAACGAATTTTCAAAACGGATACCGTCTGTCGTTAATGTGCCGCCATTCCAAATACCAATAGTACTAAATGGTATAGGATCAGTAAAAATTAACTCCCCACCATCTTCCGCCTGGATAACTCCATAATGCCCCTTTTCAAGTTGAAGAATGTTATCAGTTATTGTAACTTCTCCCGATATTAAGAGCGTTGCCGGGTTTTCTGCATCTTTACTATTAAACCTGATATGAGTTGTTCCCCTGCTATATTCAGGCAATCCAGGATACTCTCTATATCGAGCCTGAATCTGATCTGCACTAGAAATCCTTAAAGCACCACCATAAATGGAAATACCTTCATCAAAATAGTTTTTAGTGGTCCCTGTAAGATCGACAATGCCAGAAAACTGATTTTCTTCAAACTTAAACAGCCCCGTTTGCGCATCTCTAATAACCTCTTGCCCTAAAACAAGCATTCCTGAGCTATAAACCTCTTCTCCCCACTCTCCGGTATACGATGCTTTTAATGCTTGCGAATTAAACTCTGATTCTGTCTCGAATCGATAGGTGCCTTTGCCACTAAAGTATATTCCTGCCGCATTCACTTCAGTGTCAATTTTTACCGTTTGAGATATATCATCAGTTGAATGGAATTGTGCATAATCTCGATTTGAGACAAAGCTTGATGAAGCGATGCTATTTCCATCACTATCAATCGTTTGCCAGTTACCTTCTGAATCCCAAATACCATTGTTATTAGCATTGGTCCATGTCGCAATATTGGTTAATTCCGTATTATCCGTATCAAACTTTTCGATATCTTCAATACCTAATTGAATATGACTTAAAGTATTGATATTACTTTTATAAGGGACTCCCATCTGCCCACCATCGTCAATACCTTGCGCACCTGCCGCAGAAAATAACAGTGAAGCAAGTGTAACAATCATTCGTTTTGAGCTTTTTGTCTTTTTCTTACTACTTGTAAGCTCACTTGTTACTTGATATTCACCAATACTTTTATTGAAAATAACATTGTAGGTCTTATTCATAATTTTATTCTTTCTTATATCGACATTTAATTACGGCACAGGGAGAAAATAGAATGTCACTAAAGAGCACGCGAATACTCTGTTAGAAATCCATTAATAAAAATACAATTTATTGCAAAAAACAAATAAATATATATATTTACAACTATTTGGCACATATACTCCTATATATACCATAAAAATATAAAAAAGTTAGTAATCAATAAGATATAAAACAAATAAAAGCCTCAGATCAAATAATCTGAGGCTTTCATAAAAATAAAAAATATAATATGAAAAATAATTAGTTAATAGATTCTATTTAGTAATAATCTTTAACTCTACCGGAATATTTGCTTCTGGAACTTCTCCCTTAATAATTAATTCCGCCGCTTCCACTCCTTTTGCGCCAATAAGCTCAGGTTGTTGTGCGATCGTAGCTGCCATCTGCCCACGTTCTACCGCTTTAATCGCATCATCGGTTCCATCAAAACCGACAACTAACACATTATCCTTTCCCGCAGAGCGAATAGCACGTACTGCGCCTAATGCCATCTCATCATTTTCAGCAAATACAGCTTCAACATTTGGATTTGCCGTTAAGAGATTTTGCATCACATTCATCCCTTTCGCACGATCAAAATCAGCAGGTTGGGCAGCGATAATATTAAATCCATTCGCCTCTTGTGATTGCTTAAATCCATCTCCTCGCTCCCGAGAAGCTGATGTTCCCACAATACCTTGAAGCTGAATTACTTTTACCTCATTGCCTAGCTTTTCAACGATAAAGTCTCCAGCGGCTTTCCCGCCAGCAACGTTATCTGATGCAATATGACTAACAACCTCGCCCTTAGCACTTGCTCTATCAAGCGTAATCACCGGCACACCTGCTTTATTGGCAGCTAAGACCGCATTGCCGACCGCATCTGAATCTGTTGGGTTAATTAAGAGTACTTTTGTCCCTTTTACCAAGATATCTTCAACATTCGCTAATTCTTTTGCAGGGTTATTTTGAGAGTCTAAAACTACAAGCTCATATCCAAGCTCTTTTGCTTTATCAACGGCACCATCTTTTAATGTGACAAAAAAGGGATTATTAAGTGTTGATACGACTAAAGCGATCTTCTCCTGCGCTATTGCACTTGCTCCCATCAATCCAATCCCAAGAGCTGCAACCATTGCTGTTTTTAATATGCTTCTTTTCATATAAATACTCCTTGTTAATAACTCTTAAAAAGTCTTTCCAATACTCATCAATATTATGCGCGAGCTGTTTTATTATCTATTAATACAGCTAATAGAATAACACCACCTTTTACAATCATCTGATAGTACGCATCTACGCCTAAAAGGTTCATCCCATTATTAAGGAAACCTAAAATCAGCGCCCCGATTAGAGTGCCGATAATCTTTCCTCGCCCACCTGCCATACTAGTTCCACCAAGGACAACTGCGGCAATCGCATCCATCTCATAACCCATTCCGGCAGTTGGCTGCGCAGATGAAAGACGAGAAACCTCAATCATTGCGGCAATTGCACAAAGAAGGCCACTAATCATATAGACAATAATTTTAACGCGATCAACATTAATTCCAGATAAACGTGTTGCCGACTCATTACCGCCCACAGCATAAATATGACGACCTAATCTTGTGAATTTTAAGATGTAACCTGCAACAATAAACACAACAGCCATAATGATAATCGGCATAGGAATACCAAAAACGCGCCCAAAGCCAATCCATTCAAACATATAAGCATAATCACTCATCCCAAGACCAATAGGACTTCCTTGAGTATAAACTTGTGTTGCCCCCCGAATAATGAGCATCATCACTAACGTTGCAATAAATGCTTGTAACTTGCCTTTAGCAATAATCACCCCAGAGCCAAAGCCAATACAAGCCCCTAATGCGAGCCCTGCAATCACGGCAATAAAAGGATTCATATCCTGCCCAATAATAGAAGCGGCAACGGCGCCGGTTAAGGCAAATACTGAACCGACAGAAAGATCTATTCCACTTGTTAAAATCACCAGCGTCATACCTACCGCAATAATGGCATTAACCGAGGTTTGTTGCAGAATATTAAAGATATTATTGAGTGTGAAAAAATTCTCATTAAGGGTTGAGACGCCAATAATTAAAACCACCAAAGCAATTAGTGATTTTTGATCGATTAAAAATTTTTTTATTCCTTGCTGCATGATGCAACTCCTTCTACTTTACCTACAGCTGCTGCCATGATTTTTTCTTGTGTTGCTTCTTCTCGGCTAAGCTCTGCGGTTACTTTACCTTCATGCATTACTAAAATCCGATCACTCATTCCTAATACCTCCGGCATTTCAGAGGAGACTAAAATCACACTTAAACCACGCGCTTTAAATTCATTAATAAGCTCATAAATCTCCTTTTTCGCCCCCACATCTACCCCTCTTGTGGGTTCATCTAAAATCAATACCTTTGGCTGGGTCATTAAGCCTTTGGCAATGGCAATTTTTTGTTGGTTGCCACCTGAAAGTAGACCAATATTTTGCTCAATATGGGGCGTTTTAATATTAAAAGCATCGATATACTCTTTCACAGCAAGAATTTCTGCTTTTAAACGAAGATTGTTGGCTTTTCCTAAAAAGAAATCGAGCGCACTTAAAGTCATATTCTCTTTAACCGTCATCGATAATACTAAACCATCACGCTTTCGATCTTCGGAGATATAAACAATGCCTTGCTTAAGCGCATCAATAGCGGAGCGAATCTTCATAATATTCCCATCAAGGGTTAAGGTTCCCCGCTTTTTAGCATTAGCACCATAAATCGCCTTCATCAGCTCTGTACGCCCCGAGCCCATTAATCCAGCAATGCCCAAGATCTCCCCTTTATTAAGGGTAAAGCTCACATCATTAACACCAAGCCCATGAAGATTAGTCACCGATAAGATCGTCTCTCCGACAGCTTTATTTAACCGCGGATATTGATCTTCTAACTTGCGCCCAACCATTAGCTCAATAAGCTTATCTTCGTTTAAATCTGTCACGGCTTTCTCGGCAACAAATTGCCCATCACGAATCACCGTGACATCATCACAGATCTCAAAAATCTCTTTTAAACGATGTGAGATATAGACAATCCCTACCCCATCTGCTTTTAGCTCACGAATAACTCTAAAGAGCGACTGCGTTTCTGTATCAGTCAGCGCATCTGTTGGCTCATCCATGATGATGACTTTTGTCTCATAACTTAAAACCTTCGCAATCTCTACCATCTGCTGCCCACCGATTGAGAGATCTCCCAATAAGGTATGAGTGCTATAAGGAATATTGAGTCGCTTTAATAACAGCGCCGCCTCTTCATGCATCTTTTTCCAATTAATGCAGCCTAGACGATTGGTAAACTCTCGCCCTAAAAAGATATTCTCCGCAATGGAGAGTTCAGGAATCAGGTTTAACTCTTGATGGATAATGCCAATGCCGGCAATTTGGGAATCTCGAGGATTTTTAAAGGCGATCTTTTCACCAAGATACTCAATCTCCCCTTCATCTTTACTATAAATACCGGTCAATACCTTCATCAAGGTCGATTTTCCGGCACCATTTTCGCCTAAAAGTGCCATCACTTTACCGGCATAAACGTTGAGGCTCACTTTATCTAACGCTTTAACGCCAGGAAAAGATTTGCTCACCTCTTGAATACTTAAATAACGCTCAATCATATTTAAAACACCACACCAGATTCTAAAATAATATTGGCATAAGGCGTGCACTCACCGGTACGAATCACGGCTTTACAAGATTCTACTTTTGTTTGGGCTTTAAACGCTTCATGCGATATATACATTATTTCAATTGGCTTCTTACTTGAATCAAGGCCGGAATAATAGGCGATCAACTGTAATAATTCTTCATGGAGCTGTAAATTTTGCGTTTGAATCTCTTTGGCTAAGATAATTTTCTCAACCTGCATTACGGGTAAAACAGCTCTTAAAGTCTCTAAAAAGCTGGGAACTCCCTGTACTAATGCGAGATCTATTCGCTCGGTACTATTGGGAATAGGCAATCCTGCATCTGCAATCACAATCTGATCTGTGTGCCCAAGTTTTGCTAGAACACCGTTAATAGCGCTATTTAACATACTACTTTTAATCATAACCACCTCATTTAATTAAGGGCTATTATGCCATAAGGCCGTAGCAACTCTGCTTATCATGCCACTTCTTTAAGCGATCCGTCAGCTTTTTAATACAAAAAAAGACCTACAGCAAATTCAGCGTAGATCTTTCAGATCGTATCGTCTTGTAAAGGAAAGATTATTCTATAGTCGATTTGGTTTAAAAACTGTTTTAAAAGTAAAGGTGAAAATAAAACATTTTTAGCCCATCATACATGAACAAAAAGACCAATAGCGTACGTTACAATCATGGTTACCATTCCCACAACCACATTTCGAACCACCGCTTTTAATTTAGGGGCATTGCCTAATTTTGCACTAATAAATCCTGTTAAAGCTAAGGCGAATGACACAACAATAAAAGTACCAATGATTTTAATATTAGCCGGCAACAATAAAATAAAAAGTAACGGAATAATTGCGCCACATGCAAATGAGATAATTGAGGAGAAAGCGGCATACCAAGGATTCACGTAATTATCTAAGGTAATATTTAACTTTGTTTGCACTTCCACCCCTAGCGCATCTTCTTTCATCAGCTCTTTTGCAACCTTTAGCGCTAAATCTTGTGATAGTCCTTGATCGATATAATAATCAACTAACGATTGCTGCTCACCTTTAAAATCATCTCGTAATAATATTTTTTCGCGCTCAACCTCGGCCTGCTCAACATCTTTCTGAGTACTCACTGAGGAGTATTCTCCCCCAGCCATAGAGAGCGCTCCGGCTAATAAACCCGCAACACCAGCCACTAAAATTGTCATCATATTACTTGTGGCACTTGCAACACCAATAACAATACCTGCCGTAGAGATAATGCCATCATTAGCACCTAATACCCCAGCTCGTAGAACATTTAAACGATTCTCAATATCCCGTACTTGATTTTTTGGTTTATGACTCATCGATTTATCCTTTTTAAATAATGCCTTATTCTCAATAGTTCCTGAAATAGTTAAAAAACACAACAACAGACCATGATTTATTCGCCCAATTTTAAAAAAAAGAGAAGTAATACAAATTAACGCCTCTGGTAGGAATATTCATCGCTTTATACTAAAATCAATCACAGTATTAAAAATAATAACGAATAATTTAACCGCTATATCACCTAGGAGCATTCATGTCTAAACCATGCATTACATTAGAAAACACCTCTCTTCCTATTCAAAATATCTTCTGCATTGGGCGAAACTACGCCAAACACATTGAAGAACTCAACAATGAAACACCCACAGAGCCTTTAGTATTTTTAAAACCCACATCAGCACTTGCACAAAAAGGGGATACTATCACCTTGCCGGCATTTTCTAATTCTGTGCACTATGAAGCAGAACTAGTCATTTATATCAATCAAGATGCTCGAAACTTAAATGTTGAGGAAGCAACTACCGTGATTGGTGGTTATGGCGTTGGGCTTGATTTAACGGCTCGTGACTTACAAGATGTGATAAAAAAGAAAGGGGAGCCTTGGACAAAATGTAAAGGCTTTCCGGCAGCAGCAATTGTAAGTGACTTTATCAGCACTGAAAAGATTCAAGATCCTAAAGATATCCAATTTACCTTTACTCAAAATGGCGTTTTAAAACAAGATGGCAATTCTAAAATGATGCTTTATCCGATTGCCGAAATTATTAGTTATCTCTCCACTATTTATGGGCTTTCAAAAGGCGATCTTATCTATACCGGAACGCCAGAAGGGGTTGGGCAATTAGCTGCGGGCGATAAGCTCAATTTAACGCTTGAAGAGTTTATCTCTGCAGATTTTACAATTAACCATATTTAGAATAAACATTAAAATATCGGCAACTATCTCAATACTTGCAACCAATACTTTCAACTGGTAGTTATTTGCAAAGATATATTCAAACTAAAAAGCCATCTAAGATCTCAACTCTTAGATGGCTTTTTAAGCAAATACCGATGCACTCATGCTATTGAGGCAATTTTTCTATTAATTGCTCACTTTCAATTTTTGAATCTGGGGCTTTAAAATAATAATTAAAATTAAACTTGGCACAAAAAGTACAGCCGTTGAAATAAAGAAGTTCGCCCAACCAAGTCCTTCTACCATAAAGCCAGAGGCACCGCCTAATACGCGCAGCCCAAATGTTGCAAATGCACTTAACAGTGCATATTGCGTAGCGGAGGCATTACGATCACACAGTAATCCTAAAAACATGATAAAGAGGGCACTTGAGAAACCTGAAATAAAATTCTCCGCACTCAATGCCACCATTAACATCGTTAAACTTGGCGACATAATGATTAAGAGATAACCCAAATTAGTCACGCCAATTAAGATTGCCGAAACTATTAAGCTACGATAAAGCCCTAGTAGATTGATAATCGCAGCTGCCAAAAATGCCCCTAACAGCGTTGCAACTAAACCATATATTTTTGAAACGGCGCCAATTTGCGTACCGCTATACCCCATCTCATGATAAAACGGGGTTGCCATTACGCCTGAAACAGCATCGGGTAATTTGTAACAAACCACTAATAACAAGAATAATAGCGCATAATCCCGTTTAAAAAACTGCTCAAACCCTTCAATAAATCGCTTAAAAGGATTGCTATATACCTTAACTTCAGAAGCATCTTTCGCTTCCTCTTGCTTCTTTTCTGGAATAAATAAGGTTAAAACTGTAATGATTGCCACAATAAAGGCAATTCCTTGAAAGATTAATCCCCAAGAATAAAGATCAGATAGCGCTAAAACGCCAGCCCCCATTAAAAGCATGGCAATGCGATACATAAAGAGATAACTACTTGCGCCGTATGCTTGCGTCTTCTCATCAAGGGCATCAATACGATAAGCATCGACCACTATATCCTGACTTGCTGAAGCAAAAGCTAAAGAGAAAATTAATACCCCCAATAAATAAGGAGACTCTTTAGGATCAATCATGGCTAACATTAAAAATATAAGCGCAATTGCCACCTGAAAGAAGATAATCCACCCCTTACGCCGCCCTAATTTTCGTAAAATTGGCAATTGAAATAGATCTAGTAATGGCGCCCAAATAAATTTGAGTAAATATGGCATACCTAATAACGAGGCAAGCCCTATTGCTGACTTTTCCACCCCTAAAGTTGAGAGCCAATAAGTAAGAGTTGATAGCGTCATTAAGATCGGCAATCCAGATGAGAAGCCTAATAATGCAACAGAGAGATTTTGTATGGAGAAATAGCGAGTAAAACTCTTTAATAATTGGTCTTCTTGTGCCACTTCCCTCTCCTTTTCTATCTCTTTAAAAAAAATGATCGATGATATCACTCACCGATCATAGCAGATATATTCCTGCAAAATCTCACTCAATTCTTTTTGCAGATAATTTAATCTATAGTTGCAAGAACATACTAGCAATCCCTAGGTAGATAAAGACGCCTGCGATATCACAGATAGAGGTAATTAGTGGCGTACTTGCTGTGGCTGGGTCTAGATTAAAGAGTCTAAAGACAAAAGGAATCACCGCCCCTAAAAGTCCCCCAAACATCACCACAATCACCATCGATAACGCAATAATAATCGCCGTTTCAGTGCCGGCACCATAATCACTACCACGATAATAACCGATCACGGCGATCGCTGCTGCCATTGTTAAACCTAGCGCAAAGGAGACAAATGCTTCTTTAACGAACACCCTACCCCAATCTTTCATTGTCACATCACCAATCGCCATCGCTCGTATAACAAGCGTTGTCGATTGTGATCCTGTATTTCCACCACTTGCGATTAAAAGCGGTAAGAAAAACACCACATAGATATGATCATTCAATAACTCTTCATAACTTGCAATCCCAGCGCCTGACAAGAGGTTTACGAAGACTAAAATCACCAACCAGCCAATACGTTTTTTATAAAGCCAAGCCATTGATGACTCTAAAAGACCTTTGACCTCTTCATCATCATCGACCGAGATCGATGCCATTTTATGAATATCTTCAGTCGCTTCTTGTTGTAAAACATCCATCATTTCATCAACATGAAGCACACCGATCATTCGCCCATTACTATCAATTACAGGTAACGTTACAAGATCTGAATCTTGGAATATTTTGGCCGCTTTTTCTTGGTCTAGGTTGTAATCTAATTTTAAAGAGGTAGGAGACATAATATCTTGTAAGATACTATTTTCATCAGCGCCTAACAGTTCACGCAGCGATAATACCCCAACAAGCACGCCCATTGGATCAATCACGTAGCTATAGTGAATATTGGCCTTCCCGTGAACATTCTTCCTCAGATACTTAAATGCCTCACCAACAGTATACGTTTCAGGAACACAAATAAAATCAAAATCCATTAAAGATCCGACAGTTTCCTCTGCGAACTCATGTGGTCTTTTAACATTTTGCTGTTGAACCATAAGCATCCTCCTATGACTTGGCGTGATCGATACTGATCTACAAAATTAGAATGAGGTTATAGCTTGAAGGACGCTATTTGAATATTAAAGCTCTCAGTACATTTATACTGCACCATGTACCAATTACGCAAAATCTTTAGAAATAAATGAGAGCACCATAAAAAAACAATCTTCAAATAAAGATTGGTCTCAATTCCTATGATCTCCCCTAATTTCTAGCTTATTGCTGCTTCAACAATAACGTATTCTGAAAGCCTAAATTTATCAAGGATATCCTTTGCCTTAATAGAAATAGTCTTTCGACGCCTTAACGAGGAACTCGCAAGATACGGGTTAAGGCCCCTCCTTCGTAAAAACTTTAGCACTATATGGCTAGAACCGATAGTCATTGACTAAACTATTCATTCTCACTGTATTAGAAATAACCTTAATTCGATTATTCCTGCTGACCCATTGGTGTCTCTCGACATTTCTGGGCAACAGCTTACAACCATATAGGAGCCTCACCTAACGAGGAATCATTATCGATTTGAATGATCTAAGTTAGTAACTCTCCTCAATTATTGCCTTTCATTAAGCGCAATGATATTAAAGACCTACTGGGAATTTAAGGCAAAAATTATACCACAACCCTTCAATGATAGCAATTTGCGCAGTTGAAAATAATTACCACCTATTATCTTAGATCTAGCGCATAATGCTATGAAAAAAGGTACAAATTTAATGCTATTTGCGGTATTATTGCCCTGTTATAAAAAAGGTCCACTCAAGTAATGAAAATTCTGATTTTAGGTGCTGGGCAAGTTGGCTCTACGGTTGCGCATGTTTTATCAAAAGAAGCGCAAAATGATATTACAATTATTGATAATCAATATGAGCCGCTTGCATCTCTTAAAGAACGTTATGATATCCGTACCATTCGCGGTAATGCAGCCTCCCCTGTGATTTTAAAAGAGGCCGGTGCTGAGAGCATGGATGTTATTATTGCAGTCACATCAAGTGATGAAGTCAATATCGTTGCCTGCCAAGTGGCGCATACCGTTTTTGGCATTAAACTAAAAGTAGCGCGTGTTCGCTCTCAAGATTATCTTCGTCATGGGGATCTTTTTGGCAATAAGCTCGATTCAACCTTCCATATTGATGTTGTTATCAGCCCGGAAACGCTTATTACAAACTACATCAAAAATATCATTGAGCTGCCAGGCGCGCTTGATGTCCTCCGTTTCTCTAAAGGGGAAGCGCTCATCGTTTCTATGGGCGTTGAAAAGGACTCACAACTCTATGGAAGACGATTTGCTAAAATTAAACGCCGAACTCGCCATCTCAATATTAACTATGTTGCCATTTACCGCGAGGGCTCTGAGTTTATTCCTGATGAAAACACCATCTTAGAAGAAGATGATGAGGTCTACTTTCTCTGCGCTCGCTCTGATGCTCGTGAAGTTATTGAGCAGTTTCAAGCAAAACAGCGCTCAGCAAAGCGCATCACTATTGCCGGCGGCGGAAATATCGGAGCATCACTTGCTGAAGCATTAGAATCATTTACCCATGTAAAACTGATTGAAGCGAATGCTGATCGTGCTAATCACTTAGCCGCACAACTTAACAAAAGCCTGATTCTCCACGGTGATTGCACAGATGAGGCGCTTTTATTTGAAGAGAATATTGAAAAAACTGATCTTTTTTGTGCGCTCACCAATGATGATCAAACCAATATTATGTCAGCAATGCTGGCAAAACGCTTAGGCGCAAAATTCTCAATGTCGTTAATTAACCGTTCTTCTTATCTAGAAATGATCGAAGATGAGTCAAATATCGACCTCGCCTTCTCACCTCAACAAGTTACATTAAGTACACTACTCACATACATTAGAAAAGGAGATATTGTTCAGGTATACTCTCTTAGATCAGGCGAGTCAGAAGCAATGGAGATTATTGCCCACGGGAATGCCGAAACCTCAAAAATCGTTGGAAAATCCTTAGAAGGAATCCGCTGGCCAGAAAATGTTGTGGTCGCAGGACTCATTCGCCGAGGAAAAGTCATGAAGATTGAGCCCTCCATGTTTATTGAACAGAATGATCATCTAATCTTATTTATCACCGATAAAGAGAGTATTCCCGAAGTGGAAGATCTCTTTGAACTTAGAAAATAATCTTTCATACCAAAAGTCGACAGGAGACTGTAATGGAAAAAATCAATAAAGTGGTTCTCGCATATTCAGGCGGGTTAGACACTTCCGTAATCCTTAAATGGTTACAAGACGAATATAATTGCGAAGTAGTAACATTTACAGCAGATATCGGTCAAGGGGAAGAAGTTGAACCAGCACGCGAGAAAGCACAAGCGCTCGGCGTAAAAGAGATCTATATTGACGATCTTCGCGAAGAATTTGCTCGTGACTTTATTTTTCCAATGTTCCGCGCTAACGCAATCTACGAAGGTGAGTATCTTCTTGGTACCTCAATCGCTCGCCCATTAATCGCAAAACGTTTAATCGAAATCGCTAACGAAACAGGCGCTGATGCGATCTCACACGGCGCAACCGGTAAAGGGAACGACCAGGTGCGTTTTGAGCTTGGTGCTTATGCGCTTAAACCAGGCGTTAAAGTCATCGCTCCTTGGCGTGAGTGGGACTTAATGTCTCGTGAGAAACTTCTCGATTACGCTGAGAAAAATAATATCGTGATTGATCGTGGTGGTAAAAAATCCCCATACTCAATGGATGCAAACCTTCTTCATATCTCTTATGAAGGCTTATCACTAGAAAACCCATGGAGCGAACCTGAAGCTGACATGTGGCGCTGGACTGTTTCTCCTGAAGAAGCACCAGATGCGGCAACTTATGTTGAGTTAACTTACCGCCATGGTGATATCGTTGCGATTGATGGTGTGGATACATCTCCAGCAAATGTGATGGCACAACTAAATAAACTTGCGGGCGCGAATGGTATTGGCCGTGTTGATATCGTTGAAAACCGCTATGTTGGTATGAAAGCACGTGGTTGCTACGAAACGCCAGCAGGAACAATTATGCTTAAAGCACACCGTGCAATTGAGTCGATTACTTTAGACCGTGAAGTTGCGCACCTTAAAGATGAGCTCATGCCAAAATATGCAAGCCTCATCTATAACGGTTACTGGTGGAGTCCTGAGCGTGAAATGCTTCAAACAATGATCGATGAATCACAAAAATTTGTGAACGGTGTTGTTCGCGTGAAACTCTACAAAGGCAACGTGATCATTGTCGGCCGTAAATCTGATGATTCACTCTTTGATGAAGATATCGCAACATTTGAAGATGATGGCGGCGCATACGATCAAAAAGATGCTGGTGGCTTCATTAAATTGAACGCACTTCGTTTACGTATTGCAGCGAGTAAAAATCGCCGTTAATTTTTTAACGAGAACGAAATAGATAAATCCCAGTAAATTGTTTACTGGGATTTTTTTATTATAGTGAAATCGGTTTAAAAGCAACTGAATCAGATTGCCGACACATTAGTTATAAAAAGCGCCGAATCCCTTCTATTTAGCACCCTACAAGTGAGTTTAAGGCACCACTACACGGTTTCACTTTTAAAGCTATTTTTCTGAAACCGAATAGGCTATATGTCTGATCACAAAAAAACGCAGCCCTATAAAGCAAGCTGCGTTTTTAATTAAAGATCTTGATCTAATAATTATTTATTAATGGCATTTTGTACATCATCCACCATTTGAGTAGTTGATTTAAGTCCGCCACCTGAGAGATACCAAACATTTGGATCTAAATAGATAATTTTGTTATTTTTATACGCATTGGTATTTTTCACAAGATCATTTTCTACAACTTGTTTTGCAGATGTTTCACTATTACCAACAACCGCACTACGATCTACCACAAAGATATAATCAGGGTTTAAGTCCATCACATATTCAAATGATGCGGTTTGACCATGAGTTGAAACTTGGATTGATTTATCAGCTGATTTAAATCCTAAAGCATCATGGATAATTCCAAAACGTGAACCTGAACCATAAGCACTGATTTTACCATCATTCACAAGGAGAATAAGCGCTGTATCTGGCATATTGCTTGTCTGCTCATATACGCTTGCAACTTTATCTTCTAAAGCTTTTATCTCTGCTTCAACTTGTGCTTCTTTATCAAAAATTTTCCCCATCACTCTTGCATTATTCGCCGTTGATTCAACGTAATTTTTCTCATCAAGAGAGAGGTTTAATGTAGGGGCAATTTCTGCAAATTGATCATAAAGCGCAGCTTGACGAGCAGCAATAATAATCACATCTGGCTTTGCCGCATGAATTGCTTCAAAGTTAGGCTCTTTTAAACTCCCAAAATCACCATATTTATCTGCTTTATAACTCGATAAATAGCTAGGAAGGTTTGCTTTTGGTAAACCGATGATATCAACATCAATCTTCTCTAAGGTATCTACTGCCCCTAAATCAAATGAGATCACTTTTTCAGGTTTTAAAGGAACTACTGTTTCGCCCGATCCATGTTTAATAGTGACGGTTTTAGGTGCCGCTTGCTGTGTTGTTTCTGTTGTTTGATTTGTTGTTGATGATGTCTCGGTTGTTGCTTTTTTCTCATCACCACATGCAGCTAAAACTAATGCTAATGCAGATGCAATCACAACTCTCTTAAACATTTTTGTTTTCATCGGTAACTCCTTATAATTTTACCAAGCTTAAAATTTTCATATACTTTAAAGATCTAAAACTCAATTTCTTATTTAATCTGTAATCAATTGCCTGATTTATCAAGACTTTTAAGAATACTAAAACGCTATTTGATACTCAATCCTTTTTTAAATTGAGAATCATTCACATTAGGATACCTTAAAAAAAGGGATTCACCCAATATATTTTCCTCACCGATATAAAGAATGTTCCCCTTCTCTTTTAATATAAAAATATCAAATACTTAAAAACAGCATTAATCTCCAATTCATGAGATTCTCGATAATAAAGTTTATTTTTATCTATTTTTATGAGAAATAGACACAAATTCTCCGATTATCAATCATCTGAATAGGGATCTCCATATCATAAATATCCCTTAAAATATTACTATCAATAATCTTCTCGGTTGCACCTTCATGCACCAAGGCACCATTTTTAAGAGAGATAATATGATCTGAGTAACAAGAGGCAAAATTGATATCGTGAATCACGATGACAATCGTTTTATTCTTTTCATCTACTAACTTACGAAGCACTTGCATAATCTCTACAGAATGCTTCATATCTAGATTATTTAAAGGTTCATCTAAAAAGATGATCTCCGTATTTTGCGCAACAACCATTGCAATAAAAGCACACTGTCTTTGACCACCACTGAGCTCTGAAATATATTTATCTTGCATCGAAGAGAGGCCCATATACTCAATTGCTTCATCAATAAAGGTCTGATCTTCTGCTGTTAATCGTCCTTTACTATGAGGAAAACGACCAAAAGCCACGAGCTCTCTCACGGTAATTCTTAAATTAAGGTAGTTAGCTTGCTTTAAAATCGAAATCTTCTTCGCCAGATCATCCCCTTTCCAGTCAGAAATTGAAAGACCATCAATTGTCACATTGCCATTATCTGGGGTTAACAACCGGCTCATCATGCCTAATAAGGTACTTTTTCCTGCGCCATTAGGTCCGATCAATGAAGTAATTTTATTTTTTGGGATTGAAATTGAGACATCATCAACGACTTTTCTTTGCCCAAAGAGCTTGGAAACATTTTCGACAACAACCATTACTTGCTCCCCCTTAATAATAAGTACATAAAGTAGATTCCCCCGATAAAGTTAATAATGACACTTAACGTCGTCGTGAAACTAAAGACTCGCTCTACTAAGACCTGCCCGAACGATAGAGCAATCACTGAAACTAATACCGCACCTACCAATAAAATAGAATGGCGATAAGTTTTAAAAACCTCATAGGCAAGGTTTGCGACTAATAAGCCCAAAAAGGTAATCGGTCCGATCAATGCTGTTGACACGGCTGTAAAAATTGCGACAACGATCAAGGTAATCATGACGATGCGCTGATAAGAGACGCCAAGATTCAAAGACTGATCTCGCCCTAAGGATAAAACATCAAGGTATTTAATATAAGGGATATAACAGATAAATGTCACGCCTAAAATCCCAATTGCCCACCATAGTAATTTTACTTGAACGTTATTGAAACTTGCGAACATCTTATCTTGGACAATCATAAATTCATTAGGGTCAATTAAAACCTGCATGAAAGTCGCTAAACTCTGAAATAATGCCCCTAAGACGATCCCTATTAGTAACAAGAAATAGACCGATCTCCCCTCTTTACCTAAAACACCTTTAAAGAGTAATATGGAAAAAAGCATTAAAACACCAACAGATAAGAGAAATAGCCATTCATTGCTAATCATCGTGAAATTCTTACTACCTAAGAAGAAGATCAAGAGAGTCTGCACTAAAAGATAGAGTGAATCTAACCCCATAATACTGGGCGTTAAAATACGATTATGAGTTACCGTTTGGAAAATGACTGTAGAAAATGCAATTGCGCTTCCTGCAACGACCATTGCCGCAACTTTATATCCCCTACGTGGCAATGCGTAATCCCAATTACTCCCAAGCTGATAAAAAAGATATAAAGAAACGCTCGTGAGCATCAAGATTGCTAAAATTATTAATTTTGTACGATTACTCATGCAGCTGCCGCCTTTTTAAAGAGCAACCAGATAAAAATTGCACTACCAATAATTCCAATCATCACACTAATAGGAATCTCATAAGGATAAATCACAAGACGCCCAACAACATCACAAACTAAAACCACAATCGCACCCAAAATAGCTGTATAAGGCAGTGTCGTACGAATATTATCCCCCATATAAAGCGAGACAATATTAGGCACAATGAGTCCTAAAAAGGGGATCATTCCCACTGTTAAAATAACAGATGCCGTAATCATTGCGACAATTGCCAAACCAATATTCATAATTTGCTTATATTTAAGTCCTAGATTCTTAGCAAAATCTTGCCCCATTCCCGCAATAGAGAATTGGTGAGCATAAAGATAAGCCACTATCATTAAAGGGATTGAGATATAAATTAACTCATATCGCCCTGACATTACCATTGAGAAATCACCAATTAACCAAGATGATAAGTTTTGAATTAAATCGTATTTATAAGCGATAAAGGTAGAGATAGAACCAATAATCCCCCCGAACATTAAACCTATCAAGGGGACAAATATCGCATCTTTATAACGAATATGATGCAATATCTTCATAAAAATAAACGTGCCAAGTAGCGCAAAGATAAATGCTAATGCCATTTTAATAATGGGTGAAGCACCGGCAAATAATAAGATCGCAATTAAAATCCCTAACCGAGCGGACTCCATCGTTCCTGCTGTCGTGGGTGACACAAAAGGATTTTGACTTAATTTTTGCATAATCAAGCCACTAATAGAGAGACTTGCGCCGGCAATTAAAATTGTAATCAATCTTGGAATGCGACTAATCAGAATCGTCTGTTTTTGCGCATCAGTTAAATTAAAGAGGTCATTCACTGAAATATTAATGACTCCCACAAAAAGGGAAATCACAGATAATACTAAGAGAATGAGAACCCAATATCGTATTCTCATGTTTATAGAACTAGCCTTTTACAAATGGAATATCAATTCGAATGATAATGATTGTTATTTTACATGGATATTTAGATTTTTCATAGGTGAATTAAACGTTTTAAATGATAACCTGTAACATTTGCGCAACTTTAATACACTTATAAAAAAAAGAGCTAGTTTCCTAGCTCTTCTTCACTTTCGAACAATGAAGTTAATGTAAAGAAGCTTTAATTTTCTTCACTTCATTTAACCATTCATCAAGTTGTAATGGATAAATGTCCTTAAAACCGCTTCATTCTCTAATCAAATATTTAAAAATATCTTGTTTAATAAAAACTTAATAGAAACCTGTTAATTTTTCATTAAAACTAATATAGATATTTTTCTTCTGCGTATAAGCCTCTAAAATCATCTTGTGTGTTTCACGACCAATTCCTGATTTTTTATAGCCGCCAAATGGTGAGTGAGCAGGTAGTTCATTATAAGTATTCACCCACATTCTTCCTGTTCTCACTGCCTTTGCCACACGGAAAGCACGATTAATATCACGAGTCCAAACCGCCCCACCTAAACCATACTCAGAATCGTTCGCCCACTTGATAACTTCTTCTTCGGTATCAAAGACTACAATTGCCACCACAGGACCAAAGACTTCCTCTTTCTCAATACGCATATTCATTTTTACATCTGTTATTGCTGTTGGGCAAAGGAAGGCTCCTGTTTCATGAGCACGCTTACCACCTGTTAAAATAGTCGCACCCTCTTCTTTAGCAATATCCACATATCCTAAGATCTGCTTTAGCTGCTTCTCATTAATTTGCGCTCCCATCTGAGTATTAGGATCTAATGGATCTCCCACTTTTACACTCTCAAATTTTGCTTTAAGACGTTTTAGGAAATCATCATAAATTGAGCGCTGTACAAAAAGGCGTGACCCCGCACAGCAGACCTGCCCTTGATTAAATAAGATTCCCATAAGCGCGCCATCGATCGCTTTATCAATCTGGGCATCTTCAAAAATAATATTGGCCGATTTACCACCTAGTTCAAGCGTTGCTGGAATTAATTTATCAGCCGCCGCTTTTGCCACTGTATAGCCAATTTCGGTAGAACCTGTGAACGCAAATTTACTAAAGCCTTCATGCTCGAGAATATGATTACCCGTTGTCGAACCTCCCCCTGTCAAAACACTCACCACGCCTTTAGGGAGCACTTCATTTAAAATTCGGCCCAATTCAAGGACAGAGATTGAAGTATCACTTGAAGGCTTAATAACAATACAGTTTCCCGCAGCTAAAGCCGGTGCAATTTTCCACGCGCCCATCAATAAGGGGAAGTTCCATGGAATAATTTGCCCTACAACACCGATAGGTTCACTAAGGACTATACTCAAGCTATCTTGATTAATAAGATTAGCCTCATCACTTTCAGAACGGATCACGCCAGCAAAATAACGAAAATGATCTATCGCAAGCGGTACATCCACATTGGTGGTTTCTCGAATCGGTTTACCATTATCTAAGGTTTCAAGCGTTGCAAAGCGCTTCGCTTCTGCCTCTAAGCGATCGGCTATTTCAAGAAGATATTTAGAACGCTCTTGGGGGGAGGTTTTACTCCATGAGTCAAATGCTTGCCACGCTGTTTCAACAGCACGATCGACATCTTCCTTCTCTGCAACAGCGATTGTAGCTAACTTCTCGCCCGTTGCCGGGTTAAAGCTCTCAAAAGTTTTCTTCTGAGCACCATCTGACCAAGCACCATCAATCAACAATTGATATGAAGCTTGCGGTCTAAGATCTTGGGTTAAATCTGCTAACTTTCTCATAACATCACTCCTAAAATATTCACTTTAGAAACCCTTAAAATAATAAAGGACTTATCTATGAACATACCCTTTTTATTAATAATTATCTATTAAAAAACTTTCTATTAAATAAAAATTAGTAACAAAATAGTCCCCTTATTTCATCTGACTGATTAAAGCCTAGCGATCAGATCTTCTTAACAAAATGCGTTTTTTATTTATGTACAAAAAAAGCGTGGAATGAAGCATCACACGCTTTTATATCTATTTTTCTTTAATCAATATCTTTAACAAATATTATGGAATCACTAAAACGGTTCCCACAGGCACCCTTAATTGATTATCAGGTAAGTTATTCGCTTTTTTAAGCGCCGCTTCACTTATCTTAAACTTCGTAGCCACATCCGATAATGCATCTCCCCTAACGGTTGTATAAGATTTTACTTGTACACCCTCTGAAATAAGCTCAATCGCGGGTCCTGATGGCTCAGGAAATTGAACACCAATAGACATCTCTGGAACGGGCGGTGCATCTTGTAATATTTGATTTACAACATCTTGAGAGGCTGGTGTTTGACTATTTGATTCTAATACTAATTCAGGAAGCGGCTGTTGCTGCCCTGTTGAAGGCCCTACAGCTTTAGGTGTTGATGGCGTTAAAACCTGCGCGGCACTATTATCGGATCTCTGTACAACGGTTGTATAAACAAGCTCTGTTGCCGGGCGCTCTTTATAATAGGCTTTTATCCCTGCTAAAATATCATCCGCTAAACGTCCTTGATGCTTTTTACTACGTAAATTCTGCTCTTCTTTTGGATTGGAGATAAATCCCGTCTCTACTAATACAGAAGGAATATCCGGTGCTTTAAGCACTGCAAATCCTGCTCGCTCTACCTGTCTTTTATGTAAATTGGCATGTTGGCTCAATTTTTTTAATAGATGATTTCCTAAAGCATTTGATGATTCTATTGTCGCCTCTTGTGATAAGTCTAGAAGCATTGAGGCAATGGCATTATCTTTATCAGAGATCTTTACCCCCCCAATTAAGTCCGACTGATTCTCAGCACGCGCAAGAAGACGCGCCGCTTCACTTGAAGCGCCGCTTGTAGAGAGAATATAAACAGATGCACCATCTGCTTTAGAAGAACCAGCATCAGCGTGGATAGAGATAAACATATCAGCCTTATGACGTCTTGCAAATAATACTCGCTCTCTAAGCGGTACAAAGACATCACTATCACGTGTCATGATAGCTTTCATATTAGGCTCTCGATTAATTTTCTGTTGTAGCGTCTTGGCAATTTGCAATACCACATCTTTCTCTCGAGTTCCTGCTTTTCCGTGCGCTCCTGGATCTTTACCGCCATGACCTGGGTCTAAAACAATTAAAATATTCTTTTTAGGAACCGATTTCGCTACTTGGATCTCTTGAGGCTGCGTTACAACTGTTTGCCCTGATGCGGCTAAATCATCTCGAACACTGCCAGCAGATGCACCTATTGCAATCACTAATTCATAGCCAAGCTTTCCTCTCACAACAGCGGCACTTGCTGGGATTGAGCCTTGCCTCAAATCGATCACAATTCGTAGATCTGTTCCTTGCTGCGTTCCAAGCCTTACACCTGCAACAAATGCCGAAGTAATCGGTAACGACGTTACTTTTGTTTGCAATTGCGCATTAGGAATATCCACGACTAAGCGTTCTGGATTTTGTAAACGAAAACTATTAAATTTTATCTGCTGACTTAAAGGAAAAGTTACCAGTAACTCCCCATTTCGGTTCTCAGCCCTACCTGTACCAACCGTTGTTGCAGCAAAAAGGATATTACTTAAAGCGATAGTTAATAGCAGAAGAAAGGCAAAAATTCCGCCCTTTCCTCTTCTTAACTTCTTTTCAACACACATCATTACTCTACCCATTCAATATTTTCGACAAGAATCGCTCGCTTTTCTGATTTTCCGAAGAAAAGCTCAAATTTATGATAGAGATCTTTCGCTTTTTCTGTGTTACCTAAAGCATCTAAAATTACAATGTAGTGCGCAATAATCTCTGGGTCTTTATTTTTATGGTAAGCCTTTTCAATATATTTTTTTGCACGAGGCAAATCCCCTAACTGAAAATAAGCCCACGCTAAACTATCCTCAATAAAATCCTGATTTGGCATCATGAGATTTGCTTTAGAGATAAAAGGTAATGCGGTTTTAGCATTTGCAGGGTCAATCTCTATTAAAGAGAATCCTAAAGCATTATAAGCAATCGCATCTTGAGGATTATCTCGCATCTCTGCTTGAAAAATCTCAATCATCTTATCGTAATCTTCACGGCCAAAAGCGCTCATTGCCTTCAAAAAGGCTAAATAAGAGGAGTTCGTTTTAGCTAGAAGTTCCCCTGACAAGGCGATCTCCTTATCTAACAAGACAAACTCTTTTGCTTCTTGCAAAATCATCATCTTTTTAATCGCTAATGCCGTACTATCATAAATCTCAAGCGCTGCGATCTCTTTAAAATATTGTTCAAACTGCTGATACTGCTGCTCTGATAATGCCATTTTTGCTTTTATTGATAAAAGCGCATCTTGATATTCAGGAGTAGGGTCTTTTATTTCTGGCAACACTTTTAAAAGATTCTCACTATTACCTAAAACCTCTGAGAAGTAAAAGAGGTTTAATACTGCACGCGTCAACTCTTCTGGTTGATTTAAGCGATTAGTCAGCATCTCTAGAATATTATCGTAATTACCCATCGCATAAGCCATGCCAATGAATTTTTCAAAAACAATCGGCGCTTCATTTGTTGAAATCATTAAACGCACTAGATGCTGATAGGCATCTTCATAATCAAAATTTGAGATCAAGGCATTAGCAAGCTCTAATCCAATTTCGGGATCTTCATACTTCGTATAAGCATCTTCTAAAAGAGCAATTGCCTTTTCAGGGGTTCCTATATTCCAATAAATATAGGTATATAGTGCATAAATTTTAGGATTAGCAGGATTAAGTTGTAGCGCACGCTCAAGATAGCTCTCTGCTTCAGAAAATCGAGAGTTATCAATTAAAAAACCCGCCAATAAAACTAAAGGGAAAGTATCATACTCTTCAAGTGCTGCAAGATTTTTAAATAAGATCACTTGTGTATCAAGCGGTAACTCAAATTCATGAAATTTCTTTAAAATTGCAAAGTATGGCGAAGTTTCCATACTGCCATCATCAGTCAGGTAAAGCAGCTCGACTAAATGATGATATGTTTTTGCCGCATACTCTAAATCCCCAGTTAAAAGATAAGCCTCTGCCAAGAGATTGTAGTTACTTAAGTTTTTAGGATCCTGCACCACTAAACGCTGAATAAAAGGGAGCGCCTCAGCAATATTCCCTTCAGCAAGATCTAGCTGAATACGGCGCTCTAAAATCTTAGGATCATTCTTTTTTGCTAACAATTCATCATAATGCTGCTTAGCGCCATCCCAATCTTCTCTTTTTGCCGCAATTTCAGCCGCTAGAAAATCATAAACTTCACTATTTTCCGATTCATTATAAAAGGTTGGTTCTACCTGTTTAGTATCTTTTTCGTCTGAAATTAAAGGCGTGTGAAGCTTTGATTCTTCGGCAAATGAGACTGGATATGTCACACATACTAAAAATAGAAAAAGATTAAAATATTTTTTCATACCGCCCTTAACTCCCTCAAGATTTTGTCATTCATCGACATTTTTCTTATTCTGTTATGATTAGAATAGACTGAATTACCAACGTATTTTAACGTAAAAAGCAGTCGAGTGTTAATTATTACTACCCCATTCAAAGGAGTAAAGGACTATGAGTACAAAACATTTTGCATTAATCCTTGCAGGCTGTGGTCACTTAGATGGTGCTGAGATCACCGAAGCATCAGCATTAAACATAGCCCTATCAAAGGCCGGTTACACAGTCTCATTTTATGCCCCAAATCGTTACCAAAGAGATACCATTGAGCATATTTCAGGCGATGAAATAACGCCTAACCGCAATATTTTACAAGAAGCCGCCAGAATTGCCCGAGGTTCAATCAAACCTATTGAGGAGTTAACCTTATCGAGTGTTGATGGGATTGCAATGGCAGGTGGATTTGGCGTTATTAAAAACTTCACAAATTTCATTGATAAAGGCAATGATGCCATTTTACAACCCGATATTGGTGATAAGCTTAAAGAAGCCATTGTCACGAAAAAACCCATTATCGCTATTTGTGCAGCGCCAATGGCGCTTGCGATCGCCCTTAAAGAGTTAGGGATTAAAGATGCCAGTCTCTCTTTTGGAAAAGCTCGCAATGCCGAAGGGTTCTTACCAGCGCTAAAGGCTTGGGAGATTACCCATATCGAGACTCAAAATGATGAAGCGCATAGAGATGCTAAATATCCCATTATCACAAGCGGGGCTTATATGGATAGCCATGCAACCCCTTATGAGATCTTCTTAGGCGCTGAAGCTTGTATCAATAAGCTTGCTTAAATTGATCTTTATAAAGTTGGAATACCTATTTTTGCATATTCCATTCATTAAAACGCCATTTTAAACCACTTTAAATGGCGTTTATTTTTGACCGCCCTTTTAATACTTTTATTCACATATCTACGGGATTTTGAACTATTGATATTATTCAATAGAAGTTATAGCTTTATAGCCGTTATTACGATGATTTTTTACTATTAAGCTTTTAACTATAGATATTTACAATACTGATTTGTATTTCTCACAGCTATAAAGTAACAACAACTTCTTACATCGTACTTTTTCTAAAAAAAGAAACATCTATAAGACGATCTTTCATTTCACAACCTTCAACCTCTTTAAGATTCCCTTTTCTGATATGCCCTTTTTATATGACTTACATAACCTTTAAAATGGCGTAAAAGGTAATTAACTAGCTTCTTTTAGGAATTTAAAATATATTATCTCTTCAATATTTCTCAAAAAGAACTCTATTGAAGACACTTCTAGCAACAAAATTGCTTAAGATGTGCGCAGGTTTTCCACTTTCTTAAAAATCAGGTAAACTTAAAAAAAAGCGTATTTGTAAAGCAAAACATCACACAAAAGTACTCTTTTTCAATCCTTAATGATCTTTTTAGTAGAAGCTTTAATAAGCCATATCTCTATTACTAAAAATCATTGTTGTTCATTAATCATTGGAGAATTTATATCTATCATGGAGCCTCTTAAAGTAGGACTAATTGGTCTTGGCACTGTAGCCTCTGGCGTCGCCTCTGTATTAAACAAAAATCAAGTAGACATCACTCGTCGAATTACCCGAACACCGATTATCGAAAAAGTCTTTGTTCGAACACTCGAAAGAGATAATCCTTACCAATTAAATCTCACCACCAATATTGATGAGATTATTCATAACCATGATATTGATATTGTCATCGAACTTATTGGTGGCATTGAACCTGCACTAACCTATATTAAAACCGCCCTTGCAAACGGAAAATCCGTCATCACAGCCAATAAAGAGTTAATCGCCATTCATGGCAATGAATTATTACAACTTGCAGCTGATAATGATGTATTTTTACGATTTGAAGCCTCAGTTGCCGGCGGCATTCCTATTCTTAAAGTATTAAGAGAGGGATTAGCAGCTAATAGCATCGATTCTGTGATGGGCATTATTAATGGTACTTCTAATTATATTCTGACAGAGATGAGCGATAAAGGTGCTGATTTTGCAGAGTGTCTTAAAGAGGCACAAGCGCTCGGTTATGCAGAAGCGGATCCTACCTTTGATATTAAAGGAATTGATGCAGCTCACAAACTTACTATTTTAGCGTCAAGTGCTTTTGGGATTCCTCTTGATTTTAAAGCGCTTCATATCGAAGGTATTGATACCATCACAAAAGAAGATATCAAAATTAGCCATCAAGAAGGCTTTGCTATTAAGCATTTAGGAATTGCCCGCCATAGTGAACAAGGCGTAGAGCTACGAGTACAACCAACGCTTGTTCCCTTAACCCATGCATTTGCCAATGTAAACGGCGTATTAAACGGCCTATTTATTCAAGGAAATGCTGTGGGTGAACAGTTCTTAAGTGGAAGAGGTGCCGGTAGCGAGGCTACAGCTTCGGCAATCATCGCTGATCTTATTGAAATTATTCATAACGAAAAAGCACAATATAGTGCACCAGCCTTAGGCTATAAAGTGAATAATCTTTCACCACTGCCTATCTTGCCAAAACCTGCATTTAGCTCAAATTATTACTTAAGCTTTAAATATCTTGAGAACACCGATACTCAGGCTGTTTCAATGCAATTAGAGAGTTTGGCATCTAAAACACTAAATGCCCCTTTTGAAATTAAACTTTACAAAGAGAATCAAAGAGTTATCATCCTTTGTGAAAAAACAATTGAAGAAAGTGTAGAAAAACTCCTTAATAATGCTATGTTAATTGAGGGCATTGAGGAAACGAAGTTAATTCGGATAGAGAAATTTTAGAAGCTGACGAATTGACGCTGATACAGTAAATCAGACTAAATCCACAGACGATATAAAAATTATTCTACTCTTCATATTGAGCGTTCAAATTTGAGCTATCACTAAGATTCAATTTGAACGCACTATGGAGCGTCTCAAGATGCTCGCTTTACTAAAATATATTATTTAAAAAAGAGGAGATCCTGTGAAATTAAGCGGTGCAGAAATCATCATCCACTCCTTAATAAAGGAAAACGTGGAGTGTATCTTCGGTTACCCTGGTGGTGCCGTATTACCCCTATACGATGAGATTTACAAACAAGACAAAATTGAGCACATTCTAGTCCGCCATGAACAAGCAGCAACACACGCAGCTGATGGTTATGCGCGCACCACTGGAAAACCAGGTGTCGTCCTGGTCACTTCTGGTCCTGGACTGACCAATGCTGTCACTGGTATTGCAACTGCTTACATGGATTCCATCCCAATGATTGTCCTATCAGGACAAGTTGCCACAAGCTTAATTGGGAATGATGCCTTCCAAGAAGTTGATACTGTTGGAATTACCCTTCCATGTGTCAAACATAACTTCTTAGTGAAAGATGTGAATGACCTCGCAATCACAATTAAAAAAGCATTCTATATTGCCACAACAGGCCGACCTGGCCCGGTTGTTATTGACCTTCCAAAAGATATTACGGTTCATGAGGCAGAATTTGATTATCCAAAAGAGATCAGCATGCGCTCCTACAACCCAACGGTAAAAGGACACTCAAAGCAAATCGCTCGCGCATATGATCTAATTATGAAAGCAGAACGCCCGATGGTTTATACCGGCGGCGGAGTCATTATTGGTGAAGCACACAATGAGCTTCGTCAATTTGTAAAAGATCTTAATCTTCCTATCACAAGCACTCTAATGGGATTAGGGGCTTATGAGGGAACAGACAAACAATTCCTTGGTATGCTTGGCATGCATGGAACTTATGAAGCAAATATGGCAATGCATCACTGTGATGTATTAGTTGCACTCGGTGCTCGTTTCGATGACCGTATTACCGGTACACTCGAATCATTTTGCCCCTATGCAAAAATTATTCACGTAGATGTCGATCCGTCTTCAATTGCTAAAAACGTTGCTGTTGACCTGCCTATTGTTGGGCAACTTCAGCCGGTACTTGAAGAGCTCAATAATATTCATAAACAACAAAAAGGCCAGCTTGACAAAGAGGCACTTGGAAATTGGTGGGATCAAATTGCAAAGTGGCGTGAGATGAAATCACTTGCTTACGAGCAAAGCGATGTCATTATCAAACCACAATTTGTTGTTGAAAAATTATTTGAGGTAACAAATGGCGAAGCTATTGTCACTTCAGATGTCGGTCAGCATCAAATGTGGGCTGCGCAATATTACCCTTTTGATGAGCCTCGTCAGTGGCTTAACTCTGGTGGTCTTGGCACAATGGGCTTTGGACTTCCAGCGGCAATGGGTGCAAAAATTGCACGCCCTGATAAAGATGTTGCCTGTATTACAGGGGATGGCAGTATTCAGATGATGCTCCAAGAGCTATCAACAATGTTACAGTACTGCTCGCCTGTAAAAATCATTAACCTCAACAATGGTTATTTAGGAATGGTTCGCCAATGGCAAGAATTTTTCTTCCAAAAGCGCTACTGCATGAGTTACTTTGACTCACTTCCTGATTTTGTAAAACTAGCAGAGGCTTATGGTCATAGCGGTGTTCAAATTCACAAACCAAGTGATGTAGAACCTGCGTTAAGAGAAGCTTTCAAACAGAAAGATAAGACCATTTTCCTCGATTTTATCACCGATCCCAGCGAGAATGTTTACCCAATGATTCCCGCCGGTAAAGGTCATCACGAAATGATCTTAGCGGGTCGAGATAAAATGGAAAATACGGTTAAAGATGGCTTGAGCCAAGTTTAATTAAGGGAGAGAAAAAATGACATTTAATACAGAAACTTCGCGTCATATTATTTCGATCTTAATGGAGAACGAAGCGGGCGCATTATCTAAAGTAGTAAACCTATTTTCTGCACGTGGCTACAATATTGAAAGCTTAAGTGTGGCAGCAACTGATGATCCTTCTCTTGCAAGATTGACGTTAGTCACCATTGCCAACAACCATGTGGTTGAACAGATTGTAAAACAACTGAATAAACTCATAGATGTTGTCAAATTAACAGATCTTTGCGATAGTGCTTATGTTGAACGCGAAATGATGTTGATTAAGGTGCAAGCTGAAGGCCAAAACCGATCAGAACTCTTTCGTATCAATGAGATGTTCAGAGGTCGTGTCATCGACGTTACACCACTTTCATACACTATTGAGATGACCGGAACTCAAGAAAAACTCGACGCATTTATTGTCGCAGTCAATGAGCTTGGTATTATCGAAATTGTCCGTTCTGGCGCACTAGGGCTAGTTCGTGGTGCAAAAGGCTTAACACTCTAAGTTTGATACTTTAGCTACTAAAATTTATTAATAATATAAGGTGTATCAGCATGACATTTAACAAAGCTGATACATCAATGACAAAAAAGAATTATATAAAGGATATTTAAGATGAATGTTTTTTACGATAAAGATGCCGATATCTCATTAATCAAAAATACAACAGTTGCAATCATTGGGTATGGTTCACAAGGTCATGCGCATGCGCAAAACCTCAAAGATTCAGGTGTCAATGTTATCGTCGGTCTTCGTAAAGGCGGTGCTTCATGGAATAAAGCCGTGAATGCAGGTCACAACGTACAAGAGATCGCAGAAGCAACGAAAGCTGCAGATTTTGTGATGATTCTTCTCCCTGATGAGAACCAACCTGCTGTTTATCGTGATGCGATTGAACCAAACCTTAAAAATGGCGCAACGCTTGCTTTTGCACACGGATTTAACATTCACTATAACCAAATCGTTCCACGTAAAGATCTTGATGTGGTAATGGTTGCACCAAAAGGCCCAGGCCATACAGTTCGCTCAGAATATGTAAAAGGTGGCGGTGTTCCAACGTTAATTGCAATTTATCAAGACTCAACTGGTAAAGCACGTGATATCGCCCTTTCATATGCATCAGCAAATGGTGGTGGTAAAGCAGGTGTTATCGAAACATCATTCCAAGAAGAGACTGAAACAGATCTTTTTGGTGAGCAAGCAGTTCTTTGTGGTGGTGCTGTTGAGCTTGTTAAGGCGGGCTTTGAAGTATTAACAGAAGCAGGTTATGCACCAGAAATGGCATACTTTGAGTGCTTACATGAATTAAAACTCATTGTTGACTTAATGTATGAAGGCGGAATTGAGAACATGAACTATTCAATCTCAAATAATGCTGAGTATGGTGAATATGTAACAGGTCCTGAAATCATTACAGAAGATACAAAAGATGCAATGCGTTATGCTCTTTATCGTATCCAATCTGGTGAATATGCAAAAATGTTTATTCAAGAAGGGATGACGAACTACCCTTCAATGACCGCTCTTAGACGCTTAACGGCAGAACATCCAATTGAGAAAACAGGTGCTAAACTCCGTGCAATGATGCCATGGATTACAGAAAACAGCCTTGTTGACCAATCTAAAAACTAAATTTTAAAACACTCAAAAGTGGAGAATCCTGATGTTTATAGGATAATCAAAATTTAGTAGGAATGTAAAAAATGCCTTAAGCAATCTGCTTTAAGGCATTTTTTTATGAGCATGTATTTTATAAAAATTAATTTTACGAAGTATTCCCTCCTCTTTTTTAAAACAGAGAGGATTAGAAAGTACCGCGTTATTTTCTAACAAGTGTGAATTCTTTTATCACTTCTAACCATTCTCTTAAAATTTCAAATATATTGATTAATTGATCGTTAGAGCCATTGTTACAACCTCATTTAAAATAGAAGATAAAATAGGAAAGAAATTATGAGCCAGATTTGGACCCCATCTAGTTGGAGAAACTTCCCGGCAGCACAATTGCCGAACTACAAAGATGCAGCAGCACTTAAAGCCGTTGAAGATCGTCTGCGTAAAGCTCCACCACTCGTTTTTGCGGGTGAAGCAAGATCGCTTAAAGCACAACTTGCAGATGCGGTATATGGAAAAGCATTTTTACTTCAAGGGGGCGATTGCGCAGAGAGTTTTGCTGATTTTAGTTCAGATAATATTCGTGATACTTTCCGTGTATTACTACAAATGGCAATCACCCTGACATTCGCCGCAAGTAGCCCTGTTATTAAAGTAGGACGTATTGCAGGACAATTTGCGAAACCGCGCTCATCAGATACAGAGACAATCGATGGAATTACGCTACCTAGTTACCGCGGGGATATTGTCAATGGCATCGAATTTACCGAAGCTGCCCGTGAACCAAATCCTGAGCGCTTATGGCAAGCATACGCACAATCTGGATTAACACTTAACTTATTACGCGCTTTTGCAAAAGGAGGCTATGCAGACCTTCATCGTGTACAACGTTGGACGATGGGTTTTGTGGAGAAATCACCACAAGCTGAGCGTTATATCGATCTTGCAACACGTATTCAAGATGCGCTTAAGTTTATGCAAGCTTGCGGTGTAGATCCTAATAATGCCATTATTCGTGAAACTGAATACTTTACTTCTCACGAAATGTTACTCCTTGGTTATGAGGAAGCAATGACTCGTACAGACTCCACCACAGGTGATTGGTACAATACATCAGCACATATGGTTTGGATTGGGGAAAGAACTCGCCAATTAGATGGTGCTCATATTGAGTTTGCAAAAGGAATCGCAAATCCTGTTGGCGTTAAAGTTAGCCAAAAAATGGGGGAAGATGAGCTTATTCGCCTTATTGATGCACTTAATCCTAACAATGAACCAGGTAAACTAACACTTATTACCCGCATGGGAGCTGATAATATCCTAGAACACCTCCCACGCCTACTTCGTACCGTTAAAAACGAAGGACGCCATGTTGTTTGGAGCTGCGACCCGATGCACGGTAATACAATTACTGAAAATCGTTATAAAACTCGTCCTTTTGATAGAATTCTGGCAGAAGTGATCAACTTCTTTGATGCACATAATGCAGAAGGAACCTACGCAGGGGGCGTTCACTTTGAGATGACAGGAACGGATGTGACAGAATGTTTAGGCGGCGGACAAAATATCACTTCTAAAGATCTTGAAGATCGCTACCATACACATTGCGACCCAAGATTAAATGCGCAACAAAGCCTTGAACTTGCCTTCCAAATCTCATCTAAACTGAAAGAGCATCGCGAAAAAATTCCAGCTCGCGTATAATTCTTTAGCTTACTATTACGTTAAGATATGGTATTTTATAGGACATATCGATTTTCTTAGGAGTTTTGTGTTGAATACGAATTACCTCGATTTTGAAGCCCCAATTTATGAGCTTCAAACTAAAATTAATGAGCTTCAAAATTGGGCTCAAGACGCTGATATCGATGTTGCTGACAAGATTGATGCTTTAGAAAAAAAGAAGAGTGCAAAATTAGAGCAGATCTTCTCTAAACTCTCATCTTGGGAAGTAACACAGCTTGCTCGCCATCCACTTCGTCCTTACACGTTAGACTACATCAGTTTAATTTGTGATGATTTCCAAGAATTACATGGCGATCGTGCTTATGCCGATGATGCTGCAATTGTTGGTGGCTTAGCGAGAATTGATGGCCGTAGCGTTATGGTAATTGGTCACCAAAAAGGCCGTGATACTAAAGAGAAAATTAAACGTAATTTTGGAATGCCGCGCCCAGAAGGTTACCGAAAAGCCCTTCGCTTAATGAAACTAGCTGAGCGCTTTAATGTTCCTGTTATCACGTTTATTGATACTCCAGGAGCATATCCTGGTATTGGGGCTGAAGAGCGTGGACAAAGTGAGGCTATTGCTCGTAACTTACTTGAAATGAGTAAGCTTCGTGTGCCTGTTATCTGTACAGTTACAGGTGAAGGTGGCTCAGGCGGGGCTCTAGCAATTGCCGTAGGTGACCGTGTGATGATGCTTCAATACTCTATCTATTCAGTCATCTCTCCTGAGGGTTGTGCTTCTATCCTTTGGAAAAGTGCTGAAAAGAATAAAGAAGCAGCTGAAGCAATGGGCGTTACGGCAGATAAGAATAGGGATGCAAAATTAATTGATGCCATTATCACAGAACCTAAAGGCGGCGCACATCGTCACTATAAAGAGATGAGTGATAACATTAAGAAAGAGATCAATACCGCACTCGATCAGCTTTCAGCATTATCAGTTGATGAGCTTCTCGAACAACGTTATGAAAAAATTATGGCTTACGGACAATTTAAAGCGAAATAATCCTAGGCTCTTGAAAAGACGATTTTATCTACATAAAATCGTCTTTTTACTTCCCTGTTTTATCATTGAATACTTTAAAAATTATCCTGACATTTTCTCTCAAAAGAGACAGTAAAATTTTTATTTGCTATTTATTTTAAAATATTATTAGAGCTATAAAGGTTAACGACTATCATGGAAAAATTTCTCCCTTATCTTCAAAAAATTGCCGATACTTTAGATCGATTAGAGCCATTTCTTCCCCCTGATAATAGTCATATTGATTTTGCAAGCACCCAAGCTTTTCGCTGGGTTAAAAGACAACACTCCTCTTTTGGTACCTTACTCCCTATTAAAAACCCTGCTTATGTCGATTTTAAGCAGTTAAAAGGGATTGATCGCCAAATTAGTCTTATCCAACAAAATACCGAACAATTTATCCAAGGACTTCCGGCAAATAATGTCCTCCTTACCGGTTCTCGTGGTACAGGGAAATCATCTATCGTCAAAGCTGTATTAGCGAACTATCACCCACAAAATCTCAAAATGGTAGAAATTGATAGTGATGATCTTAGTGATCTTCCTGAGCTTTTAGAACTACTAGAAAGTAAACCGCATTATTTCATTATATTTTGTGACGATCTCTCTTTTGAAGCAGGAGATTCCTCCTATAAACCATTAAAAGCAATGCTCGATGGGTCCTTATCAAGCCCTGCTAATAATATTTTACTATACGCTACTTCAAATCGCCGACATCTACTGCCCGAATCAATGCAAGATAACCTCAATCAATATGAAGCGAAAGAGATTCACCCTCAAGAAGCCATTGAAGAGAAAATCTCGCTCTCTGAGCGCTTTGGACTTTGGCTTAGCTTTTATCCACACTCTCAAAATGACTATTTAGCCATTGTAAAAAGTTGGATTAATGAATTTGATGCAGATATTGAATATAATGAACAAGTAGAACGAGCAGCACTGCAATTTTCACAAATGCGTGGCTCAAGAAGTGGAAGAGTTGCCTACCAATTCGTGAAAGATTATATTGGTAGCTATCATCTTCAAAATAAACGATAAACTCTATCTCGATATAGATCAAAGAGAAAGGAAAGTAAAACATGTCGACCTATATGGCTAAGGAAATCTTAGATATCCCTAATGTAATCGAACGACAACATGAAGAAAATGCTGCGGTTTTAATCGAGCTTGCAGAATATCTTAAAAAAGCAAAGCCAACACAAATTATTACCCTTGGTCGAGGCAGTTCTTACAATGCTTCTATTTATGGGAAATATCTCTTTGAAACAGGTCTTGGTATTCCTGTTTCAGTGGCCGCACCTTCCCTCTCTACCATCTATAAGCAACCACTCATTGCAGATAATGCAATTTTAATTGTGACTTCTCAATCAGGGAAAAGCCCTGATCTTGTTAATTTTGCACTCATGATGAAAGAGCGTGGCACCAAGATCATTGGGATTATTAATGATGAAAAATCACCTCTTGCTAAAGAGTGCGACTTTCTCTTTGGTATCAAAGCTGGTGAAGAAAAAAGTGTTGCCGCCACAAAGAGCTTTGTAGGTAGCCTCTCGATTTATGCCGCAATTTTTGCTGCATGGGTGGAAGATAGCGAGCTTGCTGATGCTCTTCTTAACCTTCCATATGCACTAGATCAAGCAGTCAATAGTGAATGGCCTGAATTAATCGAACATCTCTCTCATGCTAAAGACCTCTTTGTAATCGGCCGCGGCGTTGGCTTAAGTGCGGCCGTAGAAGCAGCACTTAAACTTAAAGAGACCTGCCAAATACACGCCGAAGGGATCTCGGCTTCTGAGATTTTCCACGGTTCAGTATCGCTGATTACCCCTCAATACCCTATTATTAGCTTTATTGGCTCAGACTCATCACGTGAATCATGTTTAGAAGTTAATAAAAAACTCGAAGGCTATGGCGCAAAGGTATTCTCTCTTGACCATAAAGAGAGTAGTGAAACAACTTTAGTAGTGCCAAAAGTTCATCCACTTTTGCAGCCACTAGTACAAATTACAGCTTACTATAAAGTGATTGAAAAACTTTCAAACCATCGTGGTCTCAATCCTGATATTCCACCAAATCTGAAGAAAGTCACAGAAACACTCTAAGTAGCCTCTTATTTTCAAATAATGCACCATGATTACATTATTATTCATGGTGCTTATAGAACAAAATAGCGAACTTTTAATATGATGATTAATCAATCACAAGCTTACGCATTATTAGCCCCATCGATCTTCGATGGGGTTATTTTACATCCAAATAGCGCACTTTTAGTTCATAAAGATCGTATTATTGACCTTGTACCTCAAGATATAATCCCTAGTGAATATATACAATACAGGCTTGACGGCACCTTACTTCCAGGATTTATTGATCTACAAGTCAATGGAGGTGGCGGCATTCTTTTTAATGATAAACCCAGCGTTGAAGGCCTAAAAGAGATTCTAAAATCTCATCAAGCATTAGGAACAGCAGCGTTACTCCCTACACTCATCACTGCAGATGATCAAACCATCTTATCGGGATTAAAAGCTGTTCAAACGGGTATTCAGGAGAATATTGAAGGATTATTAGGGATCCATATTGAAGGTCCCATGATTAATCCTAAACGCAAAGGGATTCATAAACTTAGTAATATTCGGACCTTATCCCCGCCCATTATTGAGAAAATCTGCCATCACAATTTCACACGACTAATTACATTAGCCCCTGAAATGGTCTCTTTAAAACTTATTGAAAGACTCTCAAACGCAGGGGTGATTGTCTTTGCTGGGCATACCGAAGCATCACCAAGCTTACTTAACGAAGCAGTTGCAGCAGGCGTAAAAGGCTTTACTCATCTCTACAATGCAATGCCCCAAATGAGCTCTAGAGATCCGCAAACAACAGGATTTGCCGTGCAATCAAAAGAGACTTACGCTTCAATTATTCATGACACTTACCATGTTGACCCCCTTATGGTTAAAATTGCCTACCAAAGCAAACCCAAAGGGACCCTATTTCTAGTGAGTGATGCAATGAGCTCAATCGGTAGCAATCAAACAAGCTTTATCTTAGATGATCAAACCATTTACGTAAAAGAGGGACGCCTAACCAATAAAGAAGGAACACTTGCCGGCGCACATGTTGATATGGCAACATCAGTACTTAATTCAGCCGCACTTTTAGATATTCCTCTAGAAGAAGCTCTTGCAATGGGAACCTCTATACCTGCAAAAATCATTCAATCAAATCAATATGGTTATCTTAAAAAAGGCTATAAAGCTGTTATTAATCAGCTCAAAGATGGTAAAATAACGTCAGTTTCTTTAAAAAAATTCCGCTAAGTAAGGTTATCCCATGAATGGTATTATTCTGATTCTTGTATGTTTAATTGCTGGAAAAGTCGTCACACAGATGATTACCTGCAAGACAGAATTTATCTACTCCCTCAATCGAGTAGCCATTACAATAGCACTACCTGCATTAATTTTAGATAAAGTTCACTCTCAAGCCTTCTCTTTAGAGGCTATTTTTCCACTACTCTCTCCATGGCTACTCTTTTTCCTTACCGTGATACTCGTTTATCTCATACGGATTTTTATCCCCATGTCACGGGTAACAATGGGAACTTTGATTTTACTTGCGGGTACAGCAAACACCTCTTTTGTTGGCATTCCCCTTATTCAGGCGATGATGGGAACGGAAGAATATCTCGGTATTGCACTATGGATTGATCAGTCAAACTTTATTCTCCTATTTACACTAGGCGCTTTTATTGCCGACTTCTATAGTGGTGAAAAAGTTTCTATTACAAAAAATTTACGTGTTTTAGCGAAATATCCACCCATTGTAGCCCTGGTGCTTGCATTTTTACTAAAGCCATTCACATACCCTGAATTTATCAGTTTTACCTTAGAATCTTTAGGCGCCCTCATTACCCCTTTAACAATGATCTCTGTAGGGGCAAGCTTAACTCTCCCTAGCAATAAACGCTTGGTAGGCTACCTCTCTATAGGGCTACTTATCAAACTCATTCTGCTACCACTAGCTGCATTTGCAAGTATTATGTTTATCTACGCATCGCCTAATATCTATATTAATCAGATCGTTTTAATGCAAGCAGGAATGGCACCAATGGTGATTGCGGTAATTATTGCGTTAGAAAAAGGCTTAGATGGCGAGCTCGCTTCCATTATGACTGCAATTGGTATCCCGCTCTCTTTCCTCACAGTTCCGCTTTTCTACTACCTCATTATCTAGTAATAATACTTTACGGAGTATTAAAGTCTGTTGCTTTGACTTTACTTATTAACTGCCAATTTCTCTTTACTTTTAACGGCAAGAGATCATTAAACCGAATAAGAAAATTTTTTATAGTAAAATCGGTTCAAAAGAAGCTAACTCAAATATCGGCACATCAGCTATGAGAAACAAGGAGTTGGTCCTATCCGGCACCTTGCAGACCTGTTTAATACACTCTTTTATCAATTAATGCAAAGCTGGGGCGAATATTTCGCGAACTTTCTAAAACCCCGCACCAGCAATTTTTCTTAAACCAAATTTACTATACTACTCACAAATAGAGGATTACACTTCTCTTCCACTTTTAATATAAACGATCATCACTATCATAAGTTAGGATTTCACATACTCACTATTTTTTGTAAAATCTTCAAAATCAAAGAGATCTGTATCGCATAGTTGTGATAGTCGAATATTCTTTGTCGCACGGAAGATATTTTCAATACGCCCTGGCACCCTAGCCTCCCATTCTTGTAATAGCTTCTTCACTTCTTGACGCTGTAAACCATCTTGTGAGCCACAAAGATTACAAGGAATGATTGGGAATTCTTTGATATCAGAATAAGCTTGAATATCTTCTTCACTACAGTAACTAAGCGGTCTAATGACAATATTATCGGCATCATCACTCCGAAGTTTTGGCGGCATTGCCTTCATCGTGCCACCAAAGAACATATTCATAAAGAGCGTTTCAACAATATCATCACGATGATGACCGAGCGCGATCTTATTAAAACCATGCTCTTTTGCATAAGTATAGAGCGCGCCACGACGTAGGCGAGAACAGAGGCTACACATTGTTTTTCCCGCTTCAATTTTAGAAGTCACAATTGAATGCGTGTCTTGCTCAATAATATGAAAATTAACCCCTATACTTTTGAGATATTCTGGCAAAATATGCTCCGGAAAACCCGGCTGCTTTTGATCAAGGTTAACCGCCATAATCTCAAAAGAGATCGGCGCATGTTTCTGCAAAATAAGCAAAAGATCAAGCATCGTGTAAGAATCTTTCCCACCCGATAAACAGACCATAATCCGATCACCCTCTTCGATCATCTTATAATCCATAACAGCATTACCTAATTGATGACGAAGACGTTTTTGAAGCTTTAAAAAAAAAGTATTTTTTTCCTGATCCATTTCATGCTGATCGATCGCAGTAATATCACCTTGTAGAGGATTATCTTCGATTTTTACAGATGCATTTAAATCTTTAATATTGCCCAACATATCTTTCTCAAACTTCCATCATCAACATTATTAAGACAGGGTATTTTACGCTAGAATGCCCCTAAACGGTAGCAAATCTTTCATAAAAAAAGCTACTCTCAAGGAGTAGCTTCTTAACTAATAATATTCGCAATACTGCTTTTTACGACATAATATCAACTTTAGGTGGCGCACTCATATCTAAAGAAGGATCATCATGTTTAACATCCATTCCTCGAACCGGACGACCTTCCATAATATCTTCTACTTGTGCTGCATCAATCGTTTCAATCTCAAGTAAAACTTCTGCCATCTTATGAAGTTTATCTAAATCTTCTTCAAGCACTTGAACCGCACGCGCATAGTTACGATCGATAATTGCACGGACTTCTTCATCAATCTGTCTTGCCGTAACATCCGAAACGCCTGCGGCATGACCTGATGGCCCACCAAGATAAGACTCATTGCTATCAGCATATGATCTAAAGCCCATCTTGTCAGATAATCCCCACTCGGTCACCATCTTCTTCGCTAAACCCGTTGCATGCTGAATATCACTTGCAGCACCTGTAGTAACTGCATCATAACCAAAGATCATCTCTTCAGCGATACGCCCACCAAACACCATTGCGAGCTTATTTTCAAGCCATTTACGTGGCACACTCACATGATCTCGCTCAGGAAGCGTCATCGTAACTCCTAAAGCACGACCTCGAGGAATAATCGTCACTTTATAAACTGGATCTGATTTTAAGCGATATCCAATAATGGCATGACCTGCTTCATGATAAGCCGTTAACTTCTTATCATCATCTGTCATCTGCATTGAATTACGTGCAGCCCCCATCATGATCTTATCTTTTGCTTCTTCTAAATCATACAGCGTCACTTCGCTCTGATTTTTACGTGCTGCAAAAAGCGCTGCTTCATTGACAAGGTTTGCAAGATCAGCCCCAGAGAATCCAGGCGTTCCACGAGCAATTTGCTCAATATCGACATCACTACTTGCTGGTACATTACGTAAATGAACTTTTAAGATCGCCACACGACCCTTCACATCAGGTAATGGCACCACAACTTGTCTATCAAAACGACCCGGGCGAAGAAGCGCTGGGTCAAGAACATCAGGGCGGTTTGTTGCGGCAATAATAATGACGCCTTGATTATCGCTAAATCCATCCATCTCAACAAGTAGCTGGTTTAATGTCTGCTCACGCTCATCATGACCACCGCCCATTCCTGAGCCACGGTGACGACCCACAGCATCAATTTCATCAATAAAGATGATGCATGGTGCGTGTTTTTTCGCCTGTTCAAACATATCTCGAACACGTGAAGCTCCTACCCCAACAAACATCTCCATAAAGTCAGAACCTGAGATAGTGAAGAATGGCACTTTAGCCTCTCCGGCAATTGCTTTAGCAAGGAGCGTTTTACCTGTCCCTGGAGAACCGACCATTAAGATACCACGAGGAATTTTACCACCAAGTTTTTGAAATCTTCCAGGATTACGTAAGAAGTCTACAATCTCTCCAACTTCCTGCTTTGCCTCATCAGCACCTGCAACATCAGCAAAGGTGGTTTTAATCTGATCTTGCGTGAGCATCTTCGCTTTAGATTTACCAAAGCTCATCGGCCCACCTTTTCCGCCACCACCAGATTGACGCATCATAAAGAGGAAGAATCCTAATAGAAGCAAAATTGGCAATAGATTTAAGAATACAGAAAGGAAAAGACCTTGTGTACGAAGTGATTTCCCTGTGAACTTCACATTTTGGTCCATTAAGCTTTGTACTAATGGTCCATTATTAGTTTCAGGGTTAAACGTTGAAAAACGAACGCCATCGGAAGTCACACCTTCAATGCTAGCACTATTAGCGCCACTCATCTGAACTTCCCGAACCTGTCCATTCTCTACTTGTTTTAAAAATTCTGAATAGGGGATTTCTCTACCCCCGCTGCCGCCAAAGCCCTGGAATAGCATAAATACAAAAATACCTATTCCAAGCCATAAAGCTATATCTCTTCCTTTGTACTTCAAAAGATTAACCTCGATTTTATAGTTGAAATCAATTGTAATGTGTAAACATTCTAATGAAGACTTTTATTCACCCTAGCTTCACTAGATAAGCGAATCTTCTTTTCAGAACTTCGTCTTATTTTCGCTTACTCTTTTTACCAAAAAGCCATATAGAAGTCTATCACGCTTTGAGAGTAATTCCTCATAATCTGAGGGCTTTTTTCTCCTTTTCAAGGAAAAAACTGATTAAATATTAAATGAACACGATTTAAAGAATCTTAAAGCTAGAAAACACTCCCTTTACGAGCCTTTATATCCTTTCGCTAAAAGGTAAATTTCTGCACTTCTCGCTCTTGATGCTTTCGGTTTACGTGTCACAACTTTCGTAAAATTCTTTTGGAGCTCTTTGTAATACTCTTGAAAACCCTCTCCTTGGAAGATCTTCATTAAATAATCCCCGCCAGGTTTTAAATTGCCTTTAATAAAATCTAACGCCAGTTCCAAAAGATACATTGATTTCGGTTGATCAACGCCTTTAATACCACTCATATTGGGTGCCATATCTGATAATACAACATCCACCAAGCGGCCATCGAGCTTTTCTAAAAGTGCTTCTAAAACCTCATCTTCACGAAAATCCCCTTGAATAAAGTCAACACCAGCAAGAGGATCGATTGGTAGCAAATCAAGTCCAATCACTTTTCCGTTATGTCCTACACGATGCATTGCATATTGTGACCAACTACCCGGCGCTGCGCCTAAGTCGACAACCGTCATCCCTTGACGAAAGAGCTTATCCTTTTCATCAATTTCTTGTAATTTATAAATAGCGCGTGAACGCCATCCTTCGCGTTTAGAGCGTAATACAAACTCATCATCCATATGCTCTTTTAACCATCTTGTACTACTTGCGCTTCTTTTCTTTGCCATAATCTCTTATCTCAATACTTTAATCGATAGACTTGATATAAAAAGGCTATTTAATAATAACCCTCTTTCTCAAGATCTATAAAATTCTCTATCACTTTTCTTTATCTATTTATCAAGCCTTCAACGACTCTTTGCACCATTTTAATAGTTACTTATCACAAAGATCTTTAAAGAGAGCCTTGCTAATTCCCTTTAAAACGCCTATTCATTAGCCAATCTCATAACACTTAAATTTTTTACTCTCTCGCCAACAGATACAAAGCTTTTCCTAATTCATAAATAGAATGCTTATCCCTATTTTTTAGGGCAAGATCAATATCACTTTATTGATTCCTAAAATAGATTCCTTTAATAACAATTATAGTCTAATGACTATCGTGCTGATATCTCAATTTTCAACCTATCTATTTTACAAGATCCTCCTACTCTTAAAACCTATTTGATAATCTCCTTACAACTTACGCTTCATAAAAGCCAGTAGGATCTTATAAAGAAGAGAGGGACTTTGTTCTTATACCATTGAGATCACTCTTTCTTCTCTTTAGCACTTTCAATCCGAGCATTAACCTCATGATATTGTAATAATATCGATTTTCCTCGCCCAACAAGATAAAGTGCGCCTGCAAATCCAAAAAGCAATAAAACAGCTAACTCAACGCCTGGTGAGAGATCCATAAAATATAAAATTATCAATAAGGTAATACCGGCAAAGAGCATCCCAAAAGCCAATACCTTCAAACTGTTAAAAAGATGACGGAGCTGCTCATTATGTGATACGCTTGTCTCTTTATTTCGAGAACTATTTTCATTATTCATGACACAAATTAAACTCACAATGGAACACATTAAGTTCCTTAAAGGCAAAGCCCATCATCTTGACCCTGTCCTTATTTTAGGAGACAAAGGGGTTACGGAGAGCTTTATTAAAGAAGCGAACAACGCGCTTTCACACCATGAACTTATTAAAATCAAGCTTGCAGGACGTGATCGCGATGAGAGAGAGTCTATCACAAATGAGCTTGTTACGGCATTAAATGCAACATTAATTCAAAAAATTGGCGCAATGATTATTCTCTTTAAAAGAAATCATGAAGAGCCAAAAATCTTCTTTAATTTCAAATAATGAAGCTTTAAAGCTTATTTAGCGATCAATATCTTACAAAAATAGAGGATTCAAAATCCTCTATTTTTTTGTCCTTTTTAAATGCCCCTTAAGTTCTTTAAAAAACTCATGGATCAATAACACCATAATGATAAAATTTTAATGCTATTGAATACGCTAATATTTTTCAACCTAAGAAAAGATCATCTATTTATCTACTATTGATTAAAGATCTAACATCTCTAATCTTTTTACTAAATCTTTTGCGGGTAAATACCCTGCAAGAATAGAGCCATCACCTAAAAAAATTGCCGGCGTTCCTGAAACACCCATCTCAATTCCTAATTGATACTGATCTTGAATAGGGTTCGTACAACTTGCGGCTTTAGGTGCAGCGCCGCCCTTACCTTCTGCAAATGTTACCGCACCATCTAAGGCCGCTTTTCGATCTGAAGCACACCAAATAGAGACTAAATCCGTATACCCTTGTGAAGCTAAGCCTCTAAATGGGAAACCGATATAGCGGATAGTAATCCCTTCTGCCAAATAATCATCCATTTGTGCATGAAGCCTACGGCAAAATGGGCAATCTGTCGTGGTAAATACCGTCACGACATATTTTTCATTAGGGGCTTTATAAATCACCATATCTTTCTCATCAAGTGTGGCAATTTTCTCTTTGTTTTTAGCATTTACATAGCTTTCGCTCAAATTGATGCCTTTCACAAGATCAATGGCATTACCTTCTAACATATACTTACCATCTTTTGATAAGTAGATCGGGTAGAGACTCTCTTTAACAAATACTTCATACATCCCATCTATAACCGATGGTTGTACTTTCTCAACAGTAACCCCTTGAATAAGGTTATTAAAATGTTCAAGATTCGCCTCAGCTGTCGCAACACCTGATAACCCTATGAGCATTGAACTTGCAAGGAGTAATTTTTTCATAAAAGCCTCTATCTGAAATGATCGTCTCTAATAAATGGATATTCTACTAAATAATAATAGGGTGAGTGTATCTGATTCACTTTCAAAGTAAATAAAATGAATAACTATTTAAACATCTTAATCACTTCAATATCAGATCAATACCATCGAAAATGTCCTATTGAGCAATCTCTCACCTATTCTCAACTAATTTTCGATGGTGACCAATAATCATACTAAAAATCATCACTATCGTCACTTATCCTCTAAGATGACTTATCCTCTAGGATGATTTAACGCATGCAATTTCTTCAAGCGCTCTTTGGCAACATGGGTATAAATTTGGGTTGTTGAAAGACTACTATGCCCTAGCAACAATTGCACAACTCTTAAATCTGCCCCATTATTCACAAGGTGGGTTGCAAATGCATGACGTAATGTATGGGGGGAGATTTCGCCTTGAATGCCCACCTCTAAGGCATACTTTTTAATTACATACCAAAAGGCTTGCCGTGACATCGCAGCACCACGATTACTCACAAAGAGTACATCACTCGATCGCCCCTTTAAAAGCACAGATCTAGCATGTGAGATATATTCACGAACAGCTTCCAGCGCTACTTCACCGATAGGTATTAAGCGCTCTTTATTCCCTTTTCCAATCACCCTCACATAACCGACCTCAAAATTAATCTGGCTATACTCTAAAGAGATCAATTCTGTAACACGAAAGCCACAAGAATAGAGAATCTCTAACATCGCATAATCACGAAGCCCTAAAGGCGTAGTTAAATCAGGCGCATTTAAAAGCGCAACAACATCTTCAGGAGATAATGTCACAGGAAGTGGTTTATGAAATTTCGGCAGCTTTATAGATTCAGCAGGATTATCCTCTCGTAACTTTTCTAAAATTAAAAAGGTATAAAAATGCTTATAACAAGAGAGATAACGAGCTAGACTTCGTGGATTGCTACCTTTTTCTAACTCACCCTTAAAAAACTCCTGTAAATGAGATTCTCTAGCCTCCATTAGACTAACCGCTACAGGCCTTGCAGCTAAATAATCGCTTAACTTATTTAGATCTCGCATATAAGAGTCATCCGTTCTCTCACTAGCCCCTTTTTCAAAAAGGAGCGCATCCCCAAATCGATGAATCATCATCAAATCACTTTTGATCGTCATGACTAGGTACTTTACGCCTCCCGGCATCTATCGCTTATCTTAAGCCAACATTATAGAATCTAATATTAAACAAGAATCTAACGCTAAAATCTCTCTTTCCTGATGTTTCAAGCGGAAATAGTGCAAGACATTATAGCAAACTCCTTTCCTTAAAAGGGGCTTCATTATTTAATCTTGAAATTGCTTTACTAAAATCTATCTATCCTCATTAACTATAGATTTAATCTATGAAATAATACTGTTTTGATGGATTATCGGCTATCATAACCTCATTTCTGAACAATGAATATCACTATTAGCGTATTATCTCTATTAATAGAGAAGATATTCTAATATCTTTAATTAATAACCAATATTTTAAGCGCGCCCAAAAAGTGAGGAGCTGTGGTTAAAAAACTACTTCAAAATGCCGGCATTATTACCGTCATTACATTATTACTCTACTCTTTCTATCTCAACGCTAGTTGGCTGGAATTATGTACAGGATTAGCCTTCTTCTTATTTGGCATGCAAATCATGCAAGATGGATTAACAGCGCTTGCCGGTGGTAAATTAGAGAGAATCCTCGCAAAAAGTACAGGCACTCCAATAAAAAGCCTAATCTTTGGCGCTTGCTCCACAGTTATTTTACAATCAACAACTGTGGTATCTATGCTCATTATCGCCTTTATTAGCGCAAATCTCATCACGCTTGTTGCCGGTATTAGCATTATTATTGGCGCTAACTTTGGGGCAAATGCCGGCATTTGGTTATTAGCACTTGCTGGGCAAAATATCAGCTTAGGGCCTTTTGCCTACCCCATTATCGTTATTGGTATTCTCTCTTCCTTTATGGGAAAAACAGCAAAATCAGCAGGAAGAGTCCTCATCGGAATTGCCTTTATTCTCTTAGCCATTGACCTTATTAGAAATGGATTCTCTAGCTTTACACAAGATTTTGATATTCTCTCCTACGATCTCACCGGATGGAGTGGCACCTTTATCCTTGTGGGGATTGGCTTAGTTCTGACAATCATCTTACAATCTAGCCATGCAACCATTATGCTTATTTTGACGATGGTTTCTTTAGAGCAAATTACAACATCTCAAGGCTTTGCCGTGACTATCGGTGCGATGGTAGGAAGCTCGATCGCCACAGGTATTTTAGGATTTATTGGAAGCGATCGATCAGGAATGCGAGTGGCAGCCTCGCACATGATTTATAGCACAACGACTGGCATTATCATGCTATTACTCTTAAATCCTGTAATCTACCTCATTCATAAGATTGTTCTTATCACCCATATCAATCCGTTATTAGAAATTGCCCTCTTTTATACCTTTTTTAGTATCACAGGCTTTCTACTTTTTTGGCCAATTAAAGGCTATTTAGCAAAATTCTTAGAAAGAGTGATTCCTGCCCTACCAGAACCTCAAAAAATTGTTGATTCTACCGAAGAGTATACAGAAACAGATATTGAGATCGATGCAACACAACCTCGATTTTTACTAGAACCTGCTCTCTCTTCAACTCAAACGGCAACCCACGCAGTAATTCAAGAGCTCAGCTACCTCTCACGCATTAGCCTTGAAGTTATTTGTCATATTCTATTTTTAAAAACCGATGTCTTATCCGCCAAAGAGATCTCTAGCCGTAATATCAATGACTATAATGATCTTGAACCTGTCGATGCAGATTTACTTTATCGTAAACATATCAAGAATCTTTATAGTGAATTACTCACCTTTATCAGCAAGGTGGAATACCATGAATCAGATAGTCAATATCAAGAGATTCTATCAACCTCACAAATCATTGCTTTCAAGCTTGTTTCTGCTGTAAAAAATAGCCACCATCTACAAAAGAATCTGCGCTACTACCTCTCTAAAGATCAATCCCCGGCGCAAGCATTTTATATCTCTTTACGAGAATACATTATTTATAATCTTCGAATTGCCTATGAAATTCACTTTGATCAAAGTGAAGTAAGAGATAATCCTGAAATTATCGAAAAGCTCCATACACTACCGCTTAGTGAACTCATAGAAAAATCACGAAAATTTGAAGGTGAGTTTAGATCAAATGTCTATGCGGCTCTCAAAGAGAATAAAATCAATGGCTTTACCACAAGCTCAATCTTAAATGACCTAAATTATTCCACACAAATTGTTGAAAGCCTCTTTAATATTCTTAAAATTGTCGCTATTCAAGAAAATAATTTGTTACAAAATCTAGATGAGATTCTCCAAATTAATGAAGCGGAGCTTTAAAACCACAATCTTAAAACAAATACCGCCTAGATTGATCTCCTTGGAAATAGGGATTAATCCCGAGGAAAGCCTTTATTTTTCAGTACAAAATAGAGTACAATTGCATATTATGGTAAATAAATACCAATAACTATCTACTTTATTGTTATCTACAATAAAGCAGCTATGTTAATAACCCCTATTATTTATAGTAATGCTATGACAAAAAAATGCACATAATAGTGCCTTATACCTGTGATAGTTTTACTACTTCCTATTTTCTCACACCGATCTATAAGGACGTTAGAATGAAAAATATTACTAAAATGCTTTTAATTAGCTCAATTGCTTTTGCAGGATTAGTAGCATGCTCCGATGAATCGAAAGATTCAGTAGAATCTGCAAAACAACAAGCAGAACAAGTTGCTAAAAATGCAGAACATGAAGCAAAAAAAGTAGAAGAAGCGGCGAAAGAAAAAGCGGAAGCTGAGAAAAAAGCTGCTGATGAAGCTGCTAAAAAAGCGGAAGAAGATGCCAAAAAGCTTGCTGAAGCTGAAAAGAAAGCCGCTGAAGACGCCGCTAAAAAAGCTGAAGATGAAGCCAAAGAAAAGGCAGATGCTGAGAAAAAAGTAGCCGATGAAGCTGCTAAAGAGACAGAGAAAAAAGCTGAAACAATCGCTGATAAAACTGAAGAGTTAACAGATAAAGCAGCAGAAAAGGTAGAAGAAGCGAAAGAAGCGGCGGCTAAAAAAGCAGAAGAAAATAAAGAGAAAATCGAAGAAGCAAAACAAGCAGCGCAAGAAGCAGCCGCTGAAATTGCTGAAGAGATGAAAAAAGCTGCTGAAGAAGCAATGAATAAAACGGTTGAAGAGACAAAAAATGCCGCAGATGCCCTGAAAAACTAATTTTAGTCATGGGATCTTATTAAAAAAGCCTCACAAATTGTGAGGCTTTTTTTATCTTTACTCTATGGGAATTTTCCCCTTAAGTGGCTTGACTAAGCCATCTAAACCATCGACCTTTAGCATCAAGGCAAGCTCCATCAATTGCCCAAGCTCCCCTTTAGGAAAACCTTTATCCGCCCTTGTAAACCACAAAAGATACTCTTCTGGCAGATCAATAAGATAACGCCCTGCATAACGCCCAAAAGGCATCTTAATAGTCGCTAGTTTTAATAGATTTTCTTTACTTAACATTTGGGATTCTCAATCATATAACTTATAGTAAAATCGGTTTAAAAGTCACTGAATCAAATTGCCGTCGCATCGGTTATAAGAAGCGCAAGAATCGTTCTATCCGGCATCGTATAAGCTGATTTGATCCGCTCCTGTTTTACTTTTAAGATGGTTTTTCTTAAACCGAATCGACTATAAACCTATTTCACTATACATACCGCCCCTCAAAACCACTTATTTCCCGATACAAAAATTAGAGAAGATCTCCCCTAAGAGCGCATCAGAGCTAAACTCCCCTGTAATCTCCCCTAAGGCAATCTGCGCTAAACGAAGCTCTTCAGCCACAAGCTCAATCGCAACCTCTTCATGAATCAATCTTAATGCAATAGCAAAATGCTCTAAAACAGCTTTTAATGCCTGAATATGGCGCTCTCTAGCACTAAATTGTCCTTCTTGTGACTCAAAGCCTGCATAATTTAAAATTGCCGCTTTCACAGCTTCAATCCCAAGACCTTGCTTTGCACTAATGGCAATATACTCAGCATGCTCGCCAATTGTATTTCCAGAAATATCTGCTTTATTATGGATATTGATCACCGGAATATTTAAGGCAACAATATCATCATCAATACCGGTAAACTCTTGGGAGTCATCATGCATCCACAGCACAAGATCAGCGCCTGCCATCTCTCGTTTCGCTCGCTTGATTCCTTCTGCTTCAATTTGATCTGTTGTTTCACGAAGCCCCGCGGTATCAATAATATAAAGAGGAATTCCCTCAATAATAATACGCTCACGAAGCACATCTCGCGTTGTGCCTTCAATATCCGTGACTATTGCTGTCTCTTCACCAGATAATGCATTTAAGAGGCTAGACTTGCCGGCATTTGGCTTCCCTGCAATCACAACCTTTAATCCATCTGTTAAAACCTTACCATTCCCTGCTGATTTAAGTAACGCCGAGATCTGATCATTGAGACCATTTAACCCCTTAACAACATTACCATCTGAGATAAAATCAATATCTTCTTCACTAAAATCAATCGCCGCTTCAATATAGACTCGCATCATGACTAAAGCTTCTAAAAGCTCATTAACTTTTTTCGAAAAGTTCCCCGTCAAAGAGTTCATTGCCGCTTTTGCCTGCGCTTCACTTTGACTTACGATTAAGTCGTGAATTGCTTCTGCTTGGACAAGATCAAGCTTCCCATTGATAAATGCACGCTCAGAAAACTCCCCACGTCTTGCCATAATCGCCCCAAGCTCTAAGGTTCGTGAAAGAACTCGATTTAAAACCACTAACCCACCATGGCCTTGAAGCTCAATCACATCTTCCCCTGTAAATGAATTAGGCCCTTGATAATAGATCACAACCCCTTCATCGATTGTCTCCCCTTCTTTACCCAAAAAAGGCGAAAAATAGGCATGTCTTGGCTTTAAGTCCGTCAATTTTGTCATCTCTTTGACAATACGAATCGACTCACTTCCAGAAAGCCTTACAATACCAATCCCACCAATCGCAGTGCTTGTCGCAATTGCAGCAATCGTCTGATCTTTTAACACTTTTAATTCCTTATAAAAAACAATCCCCAATAAAGGGGATTGTTAGTTGTTACTGACAAATTGTCAAAACCTATTTTATCTTACATATTTTATGCTGAATGCTTTTTACTATCTCTTTCAACACGTTTCATAATAAATGTCTGTTGTAAGATTGTGAGTAAGTTGTTTGTAATCCAGTATAAAACAATACCTGCTGCAAACCACATAAACATGAATGTAAATACTACTGGTAACCATTTCATGATCTTTTGTTGCATTGGATCAGTTGGTGCTGGGTTTAAACGTTGTTGGAAGAACATCGTGATACCCATAATAACTGGTAAAATAAAGTACGGATCCATCTTCGATAAGTCATGAATCCAGAGAATCCATGGTGCTTGGCGAAGCTCAACACTTTCCATCAACATCCAAAAGAGTGCAATAAATACGGGGATTTGAATCACAATCGGCCAACAACCACCTAAAGGATTGATCTTCTCTTTACGATAAAGCTTCATCATCTCTTCAGATTGTTTTTGTCTGTTATCGGCATACTCTTCACGAATCAACGCAAGTTTCGGCGCAACGTTACGCATTCTTGCCATTGAGGTATAACCTTTATTAGCAAAGTAAAAGAGTGCTAATTTTACCGTTAAGGTTAAAAGAATAATTGACCAACCCCAGTTCCCGACAAATGAGTAGAAGAATTTAAGAAGCCAGAGCATTCCTGCTGAAATTGGGCTAAACCAACCAAAATCAAGCGTTAGATCTAAATATTCCGCAGTTTCTTCTAATTGTTCTTTTAATTTTGGACCAATATAGTAACGGCTCTCAAAGTTATAGCTTTCACCTGGTTTTACGGTTACCGTTGATTGATCCATCATACGAATAACATACGTATTTTGTGATGAATCTTTAAAGTCACCATATTGAAGTGTTTGAATCACGTTTTGCGTTTGTTTTGTTGCATCAATATCTTTACCAGGAATAGATGCAGCTACAAAATATTGCTCAATCATCGCAACCCAACCGCCTTCACCTCTAAACTCTTTCGGGCGATATTGCGTTACTTCATGACCTTGAGCATTAAATCCACGCTCTTTAGTGGTCATCTTGTCGTAAGCAAGTTTTTCATACTTAAAATCATTATTAGGAAGAGAGAATACACTACCATCAAAACTTGATGCACCAATGGCCGCACCTTTTTGTGCTTTTGGTTTTCTTGTTGCGATCTCACGATATTCACCACCAACCCAAACTTGATCTGAATGGTTTTCAAGTGTTTGTGAGAATCCTACATTATAAAGACCACGAGTAAACTCATAAGTTTTAGTAACTGTTAAACCAGTTGCCGGATCAACGTACGTTAAAGGAACAGTTAAATGCTCAGCATCTCCTAACTCATAGCGATTTTTTTCACTATTAAATACGGCATTTGTATGGTTAGGTGTACCTTCGTGAGTTTGACTTGATAATCCGGTACGAGTGACTTGGAAACGCTCTTGCGTATTATCCATCACTTTATACGGTTTATCTTGCTCTTCAAGGCTCTCTGGATATTGAAGAAGCCCAGCTTCGATAATATCTCCACCTTTCTTCGCAATTTTCATCTCATACACATCGGTAACGACCGTGATGTAATCCTCGACATTCATCGCCGTAGGTACTCCTTGATCACTTCCACCGATCACAGGAACAGATCCATCATTTGCGCCACCTTGTTGACTTCCTGGTACCGTTTGCTCTATCGGAGTGATAGGCGCTGGGTTTTTATATTCAACCCATTTGGTATAGAGAAAGTAAATGATGACAGCCAAAATCAATAAGAGAAAAAGACGCTGCTGATTATTCTGCATAAATAGTTTCTTTAATAAATGTTAATACAAATAGAGAGATCTAAGGTACAGGATCTTCTCCACCTTTACAAAAGGGCTGACAACGGACTAAACGCTTAATTGTCAGCCAGCTTCCTTTAATCGCGCCATAACGCGTAATTGCTTCCATTGCATAGGTCGAACAGCTCGGCTCGAACCGGCACTGATTTCCTACCCAAGGACTCAAAAAATACTTATAGCCTTTAATTAGCCAAATTAATATTGTCCGCATGTTTCGATAATCTTTTCCCAATGACGTTCAAGTGACGTATGAAGCGCCGCTCTATCTGCAACACTTGTCGTACCTCGACTCATAACAACAATATCAAGCCCTTTTAAAGAAGCTTGATGTAAACGAAATGACTCTCGAATGATACGCTTAATAAGATTACGATCAACGGCTTTTTTGAAGTTCTTTTTAGAAACAGCAAGCCCTAGTCTAGGCTGACTCTTCTCATGTGTAAAGTCTTCACCTTCGACTAATCGTTTTTTGACTAAAATTAAAAAAGCGCGATCTTTGAAACATCGATTTTTTTCAAACACAGCACTATAGTCTGCGGCAGTTAAGAGCCGTTTATCTCTTTCAAATCGAAGTTCTTTCATTATCAATGCTCATTACCAAAAACAAAAAGGCGCCTATTATTCAACGATAACAAGCGCCTCGAATCTTTAAAAAATAGACTCTATATAATTATGCTGATAAACGAGCACGTCCACGAGCACGGCGACGGTTGATAACTTTACGACCGTTTTTAGTTGCCATACGTGCACGGAATCCATGGTTACGTTTTCTTTTAATTAAACTTGGTTGAAATGTACGTTTCATCCCTAATTCCTTTATTTATATAAGTGACAATACGCGCAGCCAAACAAACTTTTTCTCTGCGAGTATCAAATTCATACTAAGACAACGGATTATTCTAGCTTTTTCCACTCCAAAGTCAAGAATAATTCATTATCTTCGTGTTCTTAATTTGCACAATATCCGGTCATTTAAGCCAGATCAACTGCTAAAACTAACGAGTTAAACCCGCATCTTCCCGAAGAAGATCTGCTTTATCTGTTTTTTCCCAACTAAATGCCGTCGCCTTCACTAACTGATCACTACCATCAAGATATTCAATTTCATAAGGATTACGTCCAAAATGCCCATAACTAGCAGTCGGTAGATAGATTGGGTGTAAAAGATCTAGCATCGTAATAATGCCATACGGACGAAGATCAAAATGCTTACGAACAAGCTCTTCAATCAGAGCTTCTGGCACTTTATTCGTTCCAAATGTCGTAATTGAAATAGATGTTGGCTCAGCTACACCAATTGCATAAGAGACTTGGATCTCACACTTATCAGCAAGGCCTGCTGCAACAATATTTTTGGCAACATAACGTCCAGCATAAGCCGCTGATCTATCGACTTTAGAAGGATCTTTACCAGAGAATGCTCCACCACCATGACGTGCCATACCGCCGTAAGTATCTACAATAATCTTACGTCCCGTTAAGCCGCAATCACCAACTGGCCCACCAATTGTGAAGCTTCCTGTTGGGTTAATATGGTATTTAGTCTCACTTGTGAGCCATTTTGCCGGTAATGTTTTCTTGATAATCAGCTCCATCACGGCTTCTTCAAGATCTTTTGCCTTCACTTCCTCATCATGTTGTGTTGATAAGACGACTGCGTCAATATGGGAAATTGAGCCATCATTATGATAAGCAAATGTCACCTGACTTTTCGCATCAGGACGAAGCCAAGAGAGCTGCTTACTTTTACGAGCTTCTGATTGGCACTCCATTAAACGATGGGCAAATGTAATTGGCGCTGGCATTAAGACATCTGTCTCATTAGAGGCATAGCCGAACATTAAACCTTGGTCACCGGCACCTTGCTCTTCTGGAAGTTTACGATCTACACCTTGCGCGATCTCTGAACTTTGCTTACCAATAATATTAAGTACACCGCAAGTTTTACCATCAAACCCAACATTAGAAGAATCATAACCAATATCGGTAATAACCCCTCGCACAAGATCCTCAAGATCAACCCAAGCATTCGTGCTTACTTCACCGGCAACAATCGCCACACCTGTTTTAACTAATGTCTCACACGCTACTCGTGCGCCTTTATCTTCCTTGATAATTGCATCAAGAACCGCATCAGAGATCTGATCTGCAACCTTATCAGGATGCCCTTCAGAAACTGATTCAGAGGTAAATAAATATGTCATACTACGCTTCTTTTAAATTTATTAGTAAATACAAACGATCATACAATATTAGGCAACGATTTACCCCAAGATCGCTTTTTGGATTTGGTGATTCTACCATTTTATCCCCTCCATTGCTGAATAAAATCATTATATAAAAGTAAAAAAAGCACCCTTTTTAGGGTGCTCTTCTCAATTTAGATAGATTAGATCTATCTAAATATTTTTTGAGAATGTTGAATCTATCCTCACCATTTGATCGCTTATTTCAAAGCAATTAAACCTTTATCAATCGCGCGGTTTAATGCAGAAATCACGGCTTTTAGTGATGAGCGTGAAGTATTGGCATGAGTTGCTGCGCCAAATAGTGTTTTATTATCGATCTGCATCTCTACATATGATACGGCGTGCGCTGATGAACCTTTACTTCTTGCATGTTCATTATAATCCACGACATCCACATCCCATCCAAAGAGCGTATTGACACCATTAACAAGCGCAGAGATAGGGCCATTTCCAGTTGCATCTAAAGATTTATCACCTAATGGGGTTTTAAGGGTTAACTTCATATGCGTATTCCCTTCTGTATCTTCTTCGATATCAATTGGCGTTTGGATTTCAAGCGCAGGTTTTGCATTAAAGTATTCTGCTTCAAAAATCTGATAGAGACGATCTGAAGTAAGCTCCACACCCTCACCATCTGCAAACATTTGCGCCACTTTACTAAATTCAATCTGTAAACGGCGCGGAAGCTCAATACCATGATCCTCTTCAAGCAAGTAAGTTACGCCACCTTTTCCAGATTGGCTATTAACGCGAATAACAGCTTCATAGGATCTACCAACATCAAATGGGTCAATCGGAAGATACGGCACTTTCCAGAATTGGTCAGGATTATCTTTAATATCTGATAACCCTTTACGAATCGCATCTTGATGCGAGCCTGAGAATGCGGTAAAGACAAGCTCACCAGCATAAGGATGACGAGGATGAACCGGAATATCCGTACAATATTCCACTTCTCTCACAACTGTATTCATTTTGCCAAAGTTTAATTTTGGATCAATCCCTTGTGAGTACATATTCATCGCAACCGTCACAATATCAACGTTACCAGTACGCTCACCATGACCAAATAAACATCCCTCAACACGATCAGCGCCTGCCATTAAACCAAGCTCTGTTGCCGCAACGGCGCAGCCTCTATCGTTATGCGTATGCAAGCTAATCACCACCGAATCACGGCGAGTAATATGATCACAGAACCATTCAATCTGATCGGCATAAACATTAGGCGTTGAAACCTCGACAGTTGCCGGCAAATTTAAAATCACCTTATTGTCAGGCGTTGGCTGATAAACATCACACACCGCTTCTGAGACTTCTAAAGAAAACTCTAACTCTGTATCTGAGAAGATCTCTGGTGAATACTCAAATGTCCATTTGGTATCTGGATACTTTAAGGATTCTGCCTTAATTAACTCTGCACCTTTTACCGCAAGCGCCTTAATCTGCTCTTTATCCATATTAAAGACCACTCGTCTAAAGGTTGGAGATACAGCGTTATAACAATGGACAATCACCTGCTTTGCACCTTTAAGGGATTCAAATGTGCGTTCAATTAATTCTTGTCTAGATTGTGTTAATACCTGAATAGTGACATCTTCAGGAATACGATTCTCATCAATCAATTTACGAATAAAATTAAATTCTGTATCTGATGCCGATGGAAATCCTACCTCAATCTCTTTAAAACCACACTCTACTAAAAGATCAAACATGCGGATTTTTTTCTCAACATCCATCGGCTCAATAAGGGACTGATTTCCATCACGAAGATCTGAGCTTAACCAGCGCGGTGCCTCTGTAATCTCTTTATTTGGCCATGTTCTATTTTGGTAATTAGGGGCTACAAAACGTTGATATTTAGTTGATGGATTTGCGATCATAATTATTTTCCTATTTTTAATACGCTCTGCTCTCGAGCTGTTATTCACTAACAATTTGTGTGTTTAAACGGTTTATTATTCTTTAATGCTGCCAGATTTTAGGCATGCGAAAGATCTCTTTGCCCTTTATTTAGGGTGCAAAAAAGAGAGTCGTAGGCTATATATCAAGGCATGCCAACGAACAATTGTGTCAAAAAAGATATTATTTTCTATAAACGAAACTGGAGCTTTCATTAAAATTACACCAACTAGCAAACTTCAAAAATCTATAAATAAGCAGATTTAGGCTGCAACCTTTGCGGTTACAGCAGAATAAGTCGTAGTTGTAGTAGTGTGTAATTTTTCGTATTCATAAAAAAGACCTTAACCCTTTTTTAAAAAACGGTCAAGGTCTTTTCATCTATTTCGATGATTCTTATAAAAATAAAACGTTCTTTATCTTGAAAAGCTCAAGGTAAACACTGATCTACTCAGGCTTAAATGCATCTGGAAGATCTGCACCGGAACCAAAGAAAAATTCATGCATCTGCTTTTCTAAAAATTCACGTGATTTTGGATCTAACGGATTAATACGATACTCATTGATTAAAATAGTTTGCGCTCTTAACCAATCTTGCCACGCTTCATTAGAGATATTTTCAAAAATTTGCTTCCCTAACTCCCCAGGATACATCTGTCTTGGCATTGCATCCGCTTCTTTCTGCAACTTTACACAAAATACTTTACGTGTCATACAAACCCTTTTAAATCTAATTCAATAAAAATAAGAACCTCACCCTAGCAAAGGTAAGAATTTTTAAATGCCTAGATCCATTATATAGAAGCAGTCAAGAGATTGCAGAGCTTTCATCGCTTTTTTAACACGAGAAAGGCGAGCTTCTAGCTTTAAGAGGTTAAAATGAACACACCTTTCGATATTACCCTTTCAAACAAAACTCTTCCTTTGTGTAGTAAAATCGGATGATAGTGAAATAACTTCAAAACAGGTTGATTTAAAGGCCGGCGCATCGGCTATTAACAATAAAAACATGCTCTATCTGGCATCTTGCAAGCGCTTTTTAATACTGCCCTTATAGATTTATGCAATGCTTGAGGAAATGCTCCATGCCCTTTCTAAAATCCTACCAGCTATTTAAGTCTTGTTTTTCTTAAACCGACTTTACTATAAAAACTACTGAATCGTATAAGCTGATTTGAAGCACTCACTAGACTACTTTGCACTGCTTATTAAACAATAATTGATATATTAGTTAGCCCTACAAGCAAGATTATACTTATCGACTTTGAATCATGAATATCACAAATAGCAAAAAGGCATTACGCTTATTACGTAATGCCTTTCTAATATGGCTGGGCTACCAGGATTCGAACCTGGGGATGGCGGGATCAAAACCCGCTGCCTTACCGCTTGGCTATAGCCCAATCAACTCGGATAATTATACTGTTTATTTTTGCTTAATCAAGCGTAAATAATGTACTAACTGACTCTTCTTCGTGAATTCTTAAAATAGTATTCGCAATGATGTCAGAGATTGAAAGCACACGGATCTTATCACATGCAATTGCCTCTTCACGAAGCGGAATTGTATCTGTCACGATCATTTCATCAAGACCTGAGTTCTCGATATTAAAAATTGCTTTACCTGAAAAAATAGGATGCGTACAGTAAGCTTTTACTGTTTTTGCGCCGCGCTCTTTAAGCACTTTTGCAGCCGCTCCTAATGTTCCTGCCGTATCAACGATATCATCAACAATGATACAATCACGACCTTCTACTTCACCAATGATATTCATGACTTCTGATACATTTGGTGCCGGGCGGCGTTTATCGATAATCACTAAATCAGCGCCAGGGATCTGTTTTGCCACAGAGCGTGCACGAAGTACACCACCAACATCTGGTGAAACAACCGTTACATTAGAACTATCATGCTTCATGATATCTGCTTGGATAACTGATGATGCATAGATATTATCTACAGGAATTTCAAAGAAACCTTGAATTTGATCAGCATGAAGATCAATTGTGAGGACTCTATCGCACCCTACGCTTGTGATCATATTTGCGACAACTTTTGCAGAGATCGGTACACGCGCTGAACGCGGACGACGATCTTGACGTGAGTAGCCATAATATGGAATAACAGCTGTGATTCTTCCAGCAGATGCACGACGAAGCGCATCGCAAGCAACCAAGAGTTCCATTAAGTTATCATTTGTTGGGTAGCATGTTGGTTGGATAAAAAAGACATCCTTACCACGGACATTTTCATTGATAGAGATCATGACTTCTCCATCTGAGAAGCGCCCTACTGTCGCATCTCCTAACTCAAGCCCTAAATGCTTGGCCACCTTATTAGCTAACTCTGGATTGGCGTTACCGGTAAACACCATCATCTGGTCTTTGCTGCTCATTACAAAGAATCCTCTATAAAAGTTTGGGTTTTACAATAGAAAAAAGGTATTGCCGCTAATTGTAATCGTTTCTTTGACATAATCAATACTTAATTACAGTGCAATACCTTTTATATATATGGCTGGGCTACCAGGATTCGAACCTGGGGATGGCGGGATCAAAACCCGCTGCCTTACCGCTTGGCTATAGCCCATCAGAAGAACAACTATTATAAACATCTTTTTAGGTTTGTCTAGCGTTATTTGTGAGCTCTTTTTACTCACCTAGACTTCTGTTTATAAGCTAATCCAACGTGTAGAATGTATCCCATCAAAGGCATTTAATCTCGAGCGCTGAATCAACGAGAACAATTCTAACAAACTTTTTTGAAAAAGCTATGAAACGAACAAAAATTATCCCACTTATTTTAACAACATTAACTTTAACTGCTTGTACCGTCCCTATGTATGAGACTTTAGAGGATGCTGAGAGTTATAAAGTTTTTGGTAGAACTGCCATTAAACACCCTTCTCAAAGCGGGCAAGTAAGCTTTGCAATTGAGCAAGCAAAGAATGAATCGGTCAATATTATTATTCAAGGTCCCTTTGCTCAAGGGCGTGTTGATATTGAGGTGGATGATAAAGAGACTTCTATCACTATCAATGAAGAGACCTTTAAAGATAAAAATCCAGATCGCCTCTTTGCCAATCTTACCGGCATTAATTGGCCTGTCTCAAACACGCAGCAATGGATTAAAGGCCGGACTAATAACGCAAAAACAAGAATTCTTTATGATGAGAAAACAGAGCTTCCAAGAACCTTCGTAGAAGATGGCTGGACGGTTACTTATGAAGAGTGGATTGAGAAGAACAGTATGAAGCTTCCTTTAAAAATGACTTTAACGCGCGGAGATGATATTCGTTTGCGCTTCCTTATTGATAACTGGATTATTCGCTAATGCTCTACTTTCCTGCTCCTGCAAAGATCAATCGCATGTTAAGAGTGATCCGCCGAGAAGAAAATGGCTATCACTATCTACAAACTGTCTTTCAATTTACCGATCTCTTTGATGAGATTGGTTTTGAAGTACGAGAAGATAATGAGATCCGCTTTAATTATGAGCATCTTGATTTCTCAAAGGAAGAGGATCTCATCTATCGTGCAATTACGGCACTCAAACACTATAGCAATAGTGATAAAGGGGTTACAATTGATCTTATCAAAAACCTACCAATGGGCGCTGGAATCGGTGGCGGCAGCTCTAATGCAGCAACAACATTAGTTGCACTCAATGCGTTATGGGAACTAAACCTTAGTCAAACAGCGCTTATAGAGATTGGTAAAAAAATCGGTGCAGATGTGCCAATATTTATCTATGGTAAAAGTGCTTGGGCGGAAGGAATTGGCGAGATTCTAACACCGCTTGAAATAAAGGAAGAAGAATTTACGCTTATTAACCCCGGTATTCATATTTCTACTAAGCTCATTTTTGAAAGTAGCGAGCTCCCAAGAAATAGCATGCTTTTCCCTGATAAGTATTTTGATCAAAGCCGAGCGATTAATGATTGCTTACCGGCAATTTATCATCACTATCCGGCAATGCGTTTAATTATGAATGCGCTTAACGAGCTTAACCTAAACCCCTACATCACTGGCACAGGATCTTGCATATTTGTCCCTAAAATGGATGCTGAGCAATCCTTACTTCTCAGCTCTCTTGCCAAAGAACAAGGCTGGGAGCTCTTGCCATTTAAAAGCCTCAATCAATCTTTACTTTATGAGAATGCGCCAATTGCTTTGTAGTGAATAGAGCTTCATTACTCAACATTTAAATAGACTAAAAACATTAAAAGCATAATGATCGTTAAGCTCATTATGCTTTTTTACTATGGCGAGATTGGTTTAAAATTACTGAATCAAATTGTCGACGAATCAGTTATGAAATGTGATAGATCCGTTATATCCAGCATCATACAAGCTGGTTTGATACATTCTTATTATGCCCGATGCTGACGCTGCCTTTGTGGCAATGCTTCATTACCTTCATCTTGCGGACCAAAGAGGCGATCATCGGGTCTTTCTCCTAAATATTTAGGCCAACCCTTAATGCCGGTACGAAGGAAATCTTCACGCATTACGGCGCGAACCTCATCAATAGTGAGCTTTCTCTCTTGTGTTAAATAATCAAAGATTGCTCTAAAGAGTCTATCTAATGCAATACCATAAGCTCTGCCAAAATGCTTGGAGAGCGCTGCGGCTAATGCTCTAAAATTCTCAAAAGGAAGATCGCCTAAAATTAGCGCCAAACTCTCCTTAAATCGCCCTGAATTCGCAATGCTATCCCAAAATTTTGCAAAACGCTCCATCTCCATCACTTGCACAAATGGCATCTCCCGATTTTTAAGAATCGAGTATGGTGGCTCTTGACTAAAGCTATATTGATATTCACTACTATGGCGAATAATCGGCACGCCTTTTAACCGCTTTAAGATCCCCACTTGAATCTCTTGCGGCTCCCAGCTCCAAAGCTCATTAAAACCCTTGGCAAAACTCTCCAAATCTTCATCCGGCAATCCTACAATTAAATCCACATGCAGATGAACATCTGTATGTTTAGAAAGCCACGAAATATTCTCTTTCGCCGCGACTAAATTGGTTTTACGGGAGATCAGATGCTGCGTTGTTGGATTTAAAGTTTGAATACCGATCTCAAACTGAAGTGAGCCATTTGGGAATTGTAATATTTTTGCTTTAAGCTCTTCAGAGAGATAATCCGGTACTAATTCAAAATGCAGAAATAGCGCTTCTTCTGGATTTTCTGCAAGCTTATCTAAGAAGAAATCTAAAATCGCTAGCGTAAAATCTTTCTTTAAGTTAAAGGTTCTATCGACAAATTTAAATTGACGAAGCCCACGAACATAAAGATCATCCATCGCTTCTAAAAATGGTTCAAGTGGAAAGCGCCAAGCTGTTTTATCTAAACTTGAAAGGCAAAATTCACACTTAAAAGGACAACCTCGAGAAGCTTCAATATAAATAGTGCGATGCTTAATATCCTCTTCATTGTAAAGATAATAAGGGAGTTTAATCTCCTCTAAAGGTGGCTCAATTCCTTTGATCACCTTCGTTTCCCAAGGTTTCTCTTCTACTAATAAAGATTTTGCCAATTGGTAGAAACTCACATCTCCCCAGCCTGTGATGAGATAGTCCACTAAAGGATAGATTTCGGTATCATCATACTCATAAGAGACTTCCGGCCCACCAATAGTGATGATTACCTCCGGCATTAATGCCCGAAGATCTTTTATCAGAGACGTAGTTTCTAAAAAATTCCAGATATAGATGCCAAAAGAGACAATCTTGGGGTTACGGCGATAGATCTCTTCTAGCATCGCCTCTTTATTTTGCTGAATGGTAAATTCCACAATCTCCGCCCGATCTTCTAACTCATGAAGATTTGCCTTGAGGTAACGCAGCCCCAATGAAGCATGAGAATATCGTGCATTGAGCGTAATTAATAAAATATCCATTCCTATCCTTACCTAACCACAATTCATACAAAAATCGCTTCCCTCAAAACTTGATACGGATACCAACCTTTGAGCTAGAAGCGATCTGCTTAATCTAAAGGCTATTATGCCATTAGATTCAAATAGTTTATATTTTTTACAATTAATCGATAAATTGCACTTTACCGCCCGCAAGTGAGCCAACGCGCGCTAATGATTGTACATTAATACCAAGATCGACTAAACGCTGATGACCTTCTTGGAAGCTCTTCTCAATGATAAAGCCCATTCCAGAAAGTGTTGCGCCTGCTTGGTCAATCAGTGATTTCACTCCTAATGCCGCATTACCATTTGCTAAAAAGTCATCAATAAATAAGACATTATCATCTTTTGAGAGATACTCTTCGCTCACACAAACATCATAGGTGCGATCTTTAGTGAAAGAGTAAACAGATGAAAGATACATTTTCTCCATTGTTTTTGGTGTTTTCTTTTTAACAAAAACAACCGGCAATTCAAGAAGATACCCCAGCATAATTGCTGGCGCAATACCACTTGCTTCAATTGTAATAATCTTATTAATTGGAAGATTGGCAAAACGGCGAACAAACTCAACCGCAATAGACTTCATTAAAATCGGGTCCATTTGATGGTTAATAAAGCTATCAACCTTCAATGTCCCATCATCGAACGCTAAACCGTCTTGGATAATTCTGTCGTGGAGTAATTTCATGAAAAACCTTCGATATGCATCTGCATGCTATCTGCTATCTGCTATTTAAGTAATATAATGTGGTTTTTTAGAGCATCCGACTCTATGCCCCACATATAAAAAATTTGTGCAATATTATAGCCTAGATCTAGGAAATCTGCCCGTTTTCTTCTGCCTATGGTGAATGTTTTAGCGATCCTTCATCAATGCAATGCTTAATATCCAAAAATCCCATTCAATTAAATTCACTAGCCATTGCCTAGTAAATCCTTTTTATGATTCCCATTATTCAAGGCCTTAAAAACACATAACAATATCTTTAAGAAAGGTTCCGCTAGTTACTGAATTTTAAGATAAGAATACTCCCCATCAACTTCGATCTCACTTTGATAAGGTAATGCTCTTTCATTAAGATAATGATAATCCTTTTGATACTCTCTGCGTTTTAAGGGATCGATCTGGATCTGTAAGGTCATCTCTTCCCTGCCGGCTTCACAAAGCGTTCCCCCAAAAGGATCAACAACACAGCTTCCACCTGCAAACTGATGTCCAAAGCTATCTTGACCCACACGATTGACAAAGGCTGCAAAGAACTGATTCTCCTGCGCTCTAGCCTTAATTGCCGTGCGATGGGTTTCACCATAAGGATCCATATTACCATTCACAACTAATAATAGATCAGCATCTAACAGCGCATTCGCACGTCCCGATTCTGGGAACTCAATATCAAAACAGATTAAAAGCCCAATGCGGATTCCTCGCCAGTCAAAACTAATAAACTGATCCCCTGGCGTAAAAAGCCCTTGGTCGGTTAGCCACATATGGGTTTTACGGTAAGTCGCGATATGGCCTTTCTCAGGATCGATAAAAACAGCGCTATTATAATAAGCACCATTTTGCGCTTCACAAATACCGGCAAGTACGGCAATACCTTTTGCTCTCGCTTCCCTTTCTAAGGTTTGAATAATATTGCCATTTAGCGTTTGTGAATATTCTGGCGCATTCTCATGGGTAGGAAAACCACTAAAGCAGGTTTCAGGGAATATTATAATATCGCTTGTTGCTTGCGCTTTACGAATATATCCAACCACTTTTGCTAAATTGCCGGCAATATCCCCATCGATAAAAGCAATTTGCGCCAACTCTAATGTCACCATAACTTCCCTTCTCCCTTTTTTATCGAAGATTTTTTATCAAATCCTGATGATTAAACTTCCCTCGATAGTAGCATGTTTTATTGCCTAGAAAATTTCCCCCTATAAATAGTTTTCGACTATAAAAAATAGCCGCTAAATAAGCTTTATTATTATCGCCTTAACCTCAATCTCTTTCTTTTTACCCGTAGCGACTTCAGCGAGAATCCTGATTATCTCGTATAATACTTCTTTTAGATGGTTCAAAAGGAGCATTATGAACGTTAAAGAGAAGGTTTGGGATATTCTCAAAGAGGCCATTTCTGTCAATAATCGTGCGTTTCCGTGGGAGCGCGCAATTGGGGCTGGAATCTCTATGGCGCTACCTATCTTTATCGGAATCTGGCTCGACCAATTACAATATGGGCTTATTGCCGGTCTTGGTGGATTTACCTATCTCTATGCTTTTAGATTACCCTACGCTCACCTCTCTAAACGGCTCTTCTTTGTTGCGATCTCTATCGTCATCGCTTCACTTCTCGGCTCGCTACTAGCACCTTTCCCATTAGCTGTTGCGATTGTCATGGGTTTGATCTCTGCCGGCATGCTCTTTATCTTTAATGCACTAAAATTTATCGGCCCATCTTCAATCTTCTTTGTCCTTATCTTTGCTATTACCGCAGATATGCCGACAACAGATATTGCGGGGAGTTTGATGCGCTCAGGATTAATCGCTATTGGCGCTTTTACTTCTTGGCTAATTGCGATGAGCGGTTTTTTAATCAATCCCCATCGCCCTGAAATCCTTGCCGTAAAACGTGCCTACCAACAACTCATTAAACTTACAGAGAGCATTGGCACATCACAATTCTCTCAAGAAAAATATCGCACCATGGGCGCATTTAAAGAAGCCGAAGAAACACTTATTGCCGGAGAATTACCATGGTCTCCTTCTGAAACTTATACCCGATTACTACATCTTGCACTTGAAGGTAATGAGTATTTTCTCTATCTCATGAACCAATATGCTGATGACAACAGCGCTCCAATCCCCAAAGTCTCCGCATTTTTAAAAACTATTGAAAAAGCTCTTTCTAAAAATTTAAAACATTTAGATAAGCTGCATGAAACGTTAGAAGTTCCGACACTTCCTGATCATAATCTCAAAAAGCATCTTGATAAAATGCGCATCGCACTCACGGATAATATTACAGATCTTAAGCCCATCACGCTTGAGAAACGCTACAGTATTCAAGATATTTTAAGTAATGCCTTTGACCGAAACTCGTTAGTATTCCTTACCGCGCTTCGCTTTGGCGTCATTACGACGCTTGCAGCATTGGTTGCTTATAGCTTTGATTTTACTAGATCTTATTGGATTCCCCTTTCCTGCGTTGCCGTGATGTCCGGCGCATCGATGATTGCCACTTTCCATAGAGCCTTACAACGCTCTATCGGCACAGTTATCGGGATTATTATTGCTAGCTGCATTTTATACTTTAAGCCTTCTGGCTATCCTATCGCACTTTTCATTCTCTTTTTTACAGCAACCATTGAACTCTTTATCGTCAAAAATTACGGATTGGCTGTGATTTTTATTACACCCAACGCACTCTTACTAGCAGAAACGATTACCAGCGGTGAATTCTCCTTCTTTCACTTCTCAACAGCGAGAATCATTGATGTAGTTATTGGAAGTGCCATTGGACTTTTCGGCGTGATTTTAATGGGAAAACGTTCAGCCTCTGTGAGGATCCCCAGAATTTTAATGCGAACCTTACGAAACCAATCACAAATGATTTTGCTACTCTTCTCTAAGGAGCGCCAAAGCACCCAAAGCCAGATTGAAGCTCGCTTAGTAAAAATGCGCACCAACCTTGCCAATCTCACAGCGCTTTATGATGCGGCAATTGGCGAAATTCCGAAGGAACGTGAACTTATCGAATATTATTGGCCGATTATCTACTCTATTGAAAAGCTCGCTTTCCTATTAGAACGCGCAGCAGAAACCTCCAATAGACCAGAACTTCCTGAAAACGAATTAGCATCGCTTCTCTATCTTTTTGAAACATTAGCAAACTCCGCTAAATTCTCTGAAATTGAAGAACTAAAACCAATCCCGGAAATTCCTGGATTTCATAGTATTGAGAGAGAGATAGAGACTTTGCAACGAGCTTTTATTATTCCGCAATAATTAAGGGCTAACAAGAAGCCCTTAACTTCAGTGTCAACGTGGGATAAGGCTTACCGGAGCCATCTAGCTCACTACGTTTGATAACTTCAAAGCCCTGATGCTGATAAAATGCTAATGCTTGCCCATTTTGTTCATTCACATCTAACTCGTTAATCCTTAACTGATCTATTCCAAATCGTAATAATGCTTTACCAATTCCTTGCCCCCGAAATGGATCATCAATAAACAACATCTCGATGCGATTTTCTAATACACCTAAAAATCCGGAAATCTCCCTCCCTTTAGTAAAAACTGCTTTATATAATGTTACTTGCGGAAAATATGCCGGAATTAATTGTTTTTGAATTTCTGTAAAATCATCTTCTTGTAAAAAATCATGGGTTGCTAAAACGGCACTCTCCCAGATTTGTTGTAATCTTGGATAATCCACACTACTTACTTTCTCAATTTGAATCTTCATTGTTTCTCACTCTTTTTACAAAGAACTCATCATAAATGGCGATCAGCTCTTGATTCATTTTCCAATCTTGCCAAGTTGGCATCTGATTACTGAGGATCTTCTCAACGATACTCGCTAATTGAGATTCAAGTTGTTGTAGTGCATAAATCTCTGTAGATAACACTCTTAACTGCTGTTTTAATATATTTAAAATCCCTTCAGGGTATGCTTTTAACGCAATATCAACTTCCTGCAAAGGTATTCCGACTCGACTTAAACAAAGAATCTGCATCAGTTTTAACACATTGTTTTCATCATATAGTCGATAGCCAGAAGCCGTTCGCTCAATAGGTATTAACAGCCCAATATCCTCATAGTGATGCAGTGTTCGCACACTGATATTCGCAAGCTTTGCAAGCTCACCGACTTTCCAATACATTTCACAACACCTCAATAATCTAGGGAGAAGGATAATGCCTCACGTAAGGTGAGAGTCAAGAAAATAGTACTTATAATCTTCCTCCCCGATCATTACTCAATTCAAAGAGCCCGTTGCCGGCACTAAACGCGCAATATCTTGTGGTTTTAAAGGAATATTAAAGGCTTCAATCGCTTTTTGGCAAGATGCTGAAAGTAGAATCTCCCTTACAAAGGATTCCCTGTAAGGATGGCGATAAGCAATTTTTTCATCAAAATTATAGTTAATCGTTTGATCAATACAGAAAAGCTCTACCCTTGGAATTGTCGGATGAAGTACCGTAATTGATGCTTCCCCGTAACTATCATATTTTGTTTCTACCACAAAGATAAAAGGCGTCTCATCTATCAGTTTAGGTAAAACAAAAGGTTCATTAGCAATATAATGAACATCTAAAAAATCTCCAGTAAGCGCATCATCAATAGATTTACTGAGCTCTAGCGCTAAAACATTCACAAACTGAAAATCCTCTACCGTCTCTACAAAATCCCCTTTTGTATCATTGCGGTAGATAATCTGACTCTTATCATCTTTCCCGCGGCAACTAAAGTTTGCATTAGCAACCGGTAAATTAGCCGGAAATGGTATCAAGACTTCCATTTCACCATCACTATCATGATCTTGGCAAATATACTCATTCGCCGAAATATTAAGCGCCATCATCAGTAGTAAAATCATACTACTAAGCCATCTATTCATGCATTATTTCCTAAAATATTAGCCAGCAAAATCACTCGCTAGAAAAGGAGCCCCAAGCCTTATTGATCCCTTGGGAATTTAAAAAAAAATCAACTCCCATCATACGATAAGATCTTGATTTCCTCTCTCAATAAATGACTTCTAATAATTTAAATCAAGCTTTTAATTTCCCGCATGATTATATCCCCTAAATCCAAGGAAGCTAAAATCATGATCGCCTTTCACTACACCAAATTAACTGTGTTAAAACCTTATAACACTCTCGCTCTTGGCATTAAGCGAATCCATCTCAATTTAATAGCAAGTAGTACAACAATTAACGCCAATGCTTCAGATAATGGGAAGATTAACCAGATGCTATTTTTACCAAAAAATGCCGGCACAATCATCAATAATGGCACAAAGAAGATCACGACCCTTAATATCACAATCATCGTCGCATAACGTGCTCGCCCGATCGACTGATAAAACTCTAATAGCACCATATTAATCCCTAAAAAGAGATAACCTATAAAGAAGTAATGAATCCCAAGCTCGGCATAATCAGCAATTACAGGATCTGTAATACCAAAGAGCTGCACAATAAAGGTATTGCCAAAGAATCCTAAAAGCATTAATAAGATCCCTAAAATAGTCGCTGTCATTATCGCTAACTTTAAGAAAACTCCCATTCGCTCATACTGCATCGCCCCATAAAGATAACTAGTAATTGGCTGCAGTGCTGCGCCTACGCCGATAAAAAGCATTAGGAAAACCGTATGTAGATAGTTAATCACCGCATAAGCCGCTAATCCTGAATCCCCCATAAAACGGTTAAAGGTAATATTAAAGAGAATCACCACAAGTGCTGCGGCACCTTCCACTAGAAAACTTGGAAAACCGATGATTAAAATAGCGCTTAATTGAAGCTCCTTAAAAAAAGTTAAGGCGATTCCTAAGTTTCGTTGAGGATTAAAAAAATGCGTTGATAATACGCCAATGCCAATCAAACCAGCAATCACGATCGCATATGCAACGCCTTTCATCCCAAATTCAAAGACGAAAATAAAGAGATAATTTAAAATCATATTCGCAATCGCGGTGACGATCAAACCTGCCATCGCTAAATTAGGATTACCATCATTACGAATAAAAATACTCAAGATATTCTCAATCACAAAGACAACCCCAAAAAGTAAAAGGACATGCAGGTAGTCTAATACAAGCTCAATAATCGTATCATTTGCCCCAAAAAGATAGGCAACTTCTCGCTCAAAGATAAGCCCGATGCCTAAAATCGTACCGGCAACAATCACCGTTAAGAGAAGTGATTGCGTAAAGATGGCTTTTGCCTTTACAACATCTCCTTCCCCTAAAGCAATGGAATAAAGCGTCGCACCGCCCATCCCAATCCATAAAGAGATTGAAAAGATAATTGAATAGATCGGTACCGAAATATTAACCGCAGCCAAGCCTTGCTCGCCTAAACCGTGGCTGACAAATAGGCCATCTACCAGAATGTTCACCGACATTAATAACATTCCAAATAGCGAGGGAATCAGGTATCTCATAAAGAGAGCCCTTGGCGCCATTGTTTGAATTATAGAGTGATTTTCTGTCATTTTCTCGTTCTCTTTAAGATCTCATTTCAAAGGAAAAATATGATAAAGTATCCGGTAACCAGATAGTCAAGTTTTCCTCTTAAAAATGCGCCTTTAAAGGATCCTTATGAAACTCTTTAGTACCGGTGAATTTGCCGAAATTTGCGGCGTTAAAAAGCAGACCTTATTTCATTATGATGAGATTGGCCTACTAAAACCTGATTACAAACAGGATAATGGCTATCGCTACTACTCTTTGCAGCAGGTGGAAGTCTTTACCGTCATTGAAATGCTCAAAGAGATTGATATGTCCCTTGCTGATATTAAGCAATTTCTCGAAATAAGATCTCCCGAAGAGACGATCGCTCTTCTTGCAGAAAAAGAGCGTGTAATGGAGGAAAAGATCCGTAAGATGAAGCAGATTAAACGCTCGATTCGTAATAAACGTGAATATCTTAAAAAGGCGATCACCTTAGATTTTACCGCTATCACCATTGAGCAATGTGAAAGTAAACGTTACATTCTTAGTGATTTTATTGCGCAATATTCAGAAAAACCTGTGGCAAAACTCCTTATGCAATTTATTAATGAAAACAAAGAGAGCGGAGTTGATAGCGGGCACCCCATCGGCGTGCTTCTACCTAAAGATGCGGTACTTGCAAATAATTATGATTACTTCTCCCACTTTTATCTACAAATTGATACCGAAACTCAGGCACAAACACATCTTCTAGATGCCGGAGAATATGTCATTGGTTACCATGAAGGGAGCTATATTCATATTCACAAGGCATATCATAAAATCAAAACCTATCTACTCACGCAAAACTATCAAATTACCGGTGATAGCTTTGAGGAGTACTTATTAGATGAAACGAGCGTTCATGGCTTAGACAACTACGTCACTCGTATTATGATTAAAGTAGAGCCTATCCATCATTAATAGATAAACATTAAAGAACTATTTCAGCTATCTCTCTTTTAACCGCCATAACGGTATTTCTTTGTGGCAAAAAAGCAGCAAATTGAACCAATACAAACTAACCCAACCCCTTGCCAGAAACTAAAGGAGAGTACTTCTCCTAACACTACAGATGAGAAAAGCGTTGATAAAATTGGCGTAAAATAAGAAGCCGTGGCAAGCGTAATCACGCTACCATGTAAAATTCCGGTATTCCAAGCTGCATAACCAATGCCTAATGCAAAACAAGTAAAAAAGAGTGCGGTAATAGATTGCCAACTAAACTCCAAACGGGAAAAATCTAAGCCATAAAGAATAAAATATTGCGTCCATAACGTAATACTGACAAAGATAAAGAAGATCGTCACCGCATTATGCCCTTGTGCTAAACGTGCCGTCACCACACAATAAGCCGCCCAAATCACAGCCCCCGTAAATGCTAAGAGATAACTGAAAGGATTTTCTTTAAAATTTGCTAACATTAATGCAGGGTTAAAACCCTCTTCTCCCCCTAAAACCCAGATAATTCCCACAATCGAGATCATCACGCCGGGAATCATCACCCAAGAAGCGCGCTGTTTATTAAAAAGCACACTTGCCACAATCGTAAAAGTTGGCCACAAATAGTTTAGCATTCCCGCTTCTATCGCTTGCCGAGGCGATTTTGAAAGACCAATAGAGAGTGATAAACAGAGCTCATAACTAATAAAGAGCAGACTGCCATAAATCAAATAGCGCTTCGGAAATCCCTTAAGCTTCGTCATCCCCACCGTTAAAAGCAGTAACACCGTAGAAAACGTATAGATTAATGCCGCACCACCAATCGCCCCAAAATAAACACTCACAACTTTAATCAGCCCAACCATCGAGCTCCACAACACAATCGCCGATAATCCGATTAATGTCGCTCTATTTCTATCCATAGAATTTATCCCAACACAAAAAGCCACCCCGTTATCGCTTCACAACAACAAGATGACTCTAAAAAACAGTAACAGTTGATAATTCAAAGACTTCCCCAGAAAGAGTCGCCGTAACTTCCTTTTGAACCTCGCTATCATACTCCTAAATTGAGATTTTTTTACAAAATATTTAAAAGAATATAATAAGCAAAAAGCCCAAGAATCCTTGAGCACAACGCCGATAGGCTTCCCATCTTATTCCTGCCTCTGTTATGCTATTTGTTCTATCCCTTCAAAACAGATAAAACGATGCTTAATACCTCATTCCAACCGATGTTATCCCATCTCTTTAGTAATATAGTGTTTAAAGAGAATATCGGGCAATGTCCGTTCAGTACAAAAGCGCTTACAAAGTGCATCACCACTGAGATTAACGAGCAATTTACAAAACTCCACCAACAGCACAAAGCCGCTTGTGAAGGGAATATTATTACCCTTTCAGAAATCATTGAAGGCGAGAAAAGACTTACAAAGCCTTACCAAATCGCCATCATCGCTTATCCTGATGAAGTGGCAAATACCGAGAAAAGTATCCAAAGCGAGCATAACCTCCTACTCTTCTTCACCAAAGAAAAAGATTCACTTCAAGATTACCTAGAAACATTAGATCACTACGGCGCAGCCTTAAAACCCCATGCCGTAACTATTGAAGGCAAGCCCGCAACTATTCAAATTCTTGAACAATATTATGACTTTAATGTGGGGACTTTTAATGACTATCGTTAATGAAAAGCCCCTTCATTGTTAATAATCAGGGGCTTCTCTACTAATTGCTAATCATTAAAGGGCGGCTGCCACTCCTTTTTTAACCTCATCAACAATACTCTTAAAATCTAACTGCTGAGCCTCTGATAGATCATGTAATGGCGCGCGCGTACTACCCACTGCAAGACCTTCTAAAGAAATACCGTATTTGATCGTTTGCACAAATTTCCCTGCATTCTCTAAAAAGTCCATGAGTGGCATCATTGCTGTCATAATTTTTCGCCCTTTATCAAAATCTTTCTCGATGACACAAGCTTCATATAATGCAATATGCTCTTTAGGCAAAAAGTTAGAACCCGCACAAACCCAACTCGTTGCACCCCAAGCAAAGAACTCTAAGGCTTGATCATCCCAACCACAAGAAAGCTGTAACTCTGGATATTTAATAGCTAGTTGATGAAGATCGGCTGTATCACCTGCGCTCTCTTTAATAGATTGAAAGTTTTTTGAATTTTTTAAAACGATATCAAAAAACTCTTTCTCCATCTTTACACCCATTCTACCTGGATAGTTATAAAGCATAATCGGTAAATCAGCAGCTTTATCAATCGCTAGAGCGTGCGATGCATTTTCCGCTTGAGTCGGTAAAGCATAAGGAGGTGTTCCTACCAAAATCCCATCAGCTTTAATCTCTTTAGCCATTTTAGCTTGAGCTATCGCCTCATCTGTTCTTGTACCTCCTGTCCCCATAAGTAAGGGAATTTTATTACCAATAACCTCTTTAGCTAAACGCCCTAATAAATAGCGCTCTTCTAAACTTTGCGTAAAATACTCTCCTGTTGATCCACCAATAATAATTCCATGAACGTTAGCATCTAATAAATACTCAATGACCTGACGAAATACTATTTCATCAATCTTACCCTCATTGGTGTAAGGGGTAACAGCTGGGGTATAAATTCCATTAAATTTCATTTTATTCTCCTAAAGTTTAAAGTTATCGTTGCAGCGATGCTGCTTTCTCTAAGCTCATTGACTTAGTTTCTGGTGCTAATAAAATGGAAGAAATTAAACCAATAAAGGTAATTCCTGCCGCAATATACATCGTTTGACCAATACCAATACTCTGTAAGGATATAGGAACAAACCATGTCCCAATGGCAGCGCCCACTCGCGATAATGATGCACCTATCCCAACGGCAAATGATCTAATTTCTGTCGGGAATATTTCGTTGGGATACACAAGCTGTAATACCTGTGCACCCCCAATAAATAGGGCATAAGAACCAAATAGAATAAGAATCAATAATCCACCAGCATCTGAGAAATATCCTAATAATAATAAGGCGATCCCTGACCATAAGAAGCTGTGAATTACCATTAAACGACGCCCCATAATATCGATTAACTTTGTCGCAACAATACAACCAACCACAAACAAAACTGTAATAGCCACAGATCCATAAGCGGCCCAATCACCAGTAATATTCAGGGAATCTAGTACCTTCGGGGCAAATGCATAAACAGCAAAAACAGGAATCACAGAGCAAGTCCAAAAAAGAGAGACAAATAACATTCTCGCCCCATAGCCTGACTTTAAAATCGCACTTAAAGATAGTTTCTCCTCAGAATTTTGAGCCGGTATATTTTTTAATGAGAAGGACGCTCCATAGACTTTTTTAATAACCCTTTCAGCATCTTCGTCTTTTCCTTTACTCATTAACCAACGAGGAGATTCTGGTGTACCAAGTCGCACAACTAATAAAAATAGACCGATCAATGCAGGACTTAATAAGACATAACGCCATGCTGATAAATTCCCACTACTTAAGATTAAGTTACCCACAATATAAGCCAGCGCTGCTCCTGCAAACCATAATATGGTTAGTGCAGCCAATCGAGAACCTCGATATTTTTTAGGTAAAAACTCTACTAATAACGCTCCAGCAACAGGATATTCAAACCCCACACCGACACCGATTAATAAGCGATAAATAAATACCTCTAATCCGGAATTTGCCCAAAACTGCCCAACAGAACAGAGTATAAATATGACTGGCCCGACAAAATAGAGCCTGCGCCTCCCTAGAACACCACTTAACCATCCCCCTAAAAATCCACCAATAAAAATCCCGATTAAAGCGGAAGCTGCTACCATCCCCTCCCAAAAACTATTTAGCTGTAACTCAAGAGTGATATACCCTAGTGCAACACCTATAATGCTTAAAATATAACCATCTAAAACCCAACCGCCCCCTGAACGAACTGTCATTAATTGATGAAAACCATTTAACGGAACATCGTCTATTGAAATCATCTTTATATTATTTTCCCTCATTACATCCTCCTTAAAGTAGTGCCTACACAGCTCTCTCCTTGTCTAAATATCATTTCTGATAATTTTAATTTTTATTAACTATCTAAAGTTTTAAGACAAAAACTTCCTATCAAGCATTATTTAATGCTTAATTCTTTATAAAATTTATTGAAAATAATTTAACTCTCTAATCCCGCTTGCCTTTGTCCCCACCACAAACGCGCATTAACACCCATAGATAAAAATGGCTCCATAGGTAATTTATTAGGCCCTGATGTTTCTAATAAAAAAGGAATTAACTCGTGATTTTGTCCTGCAATAAAATCAGCTATCAATGCCCCTGTGGCAGTTCCTCTTGTAACACCTAACCCATTGCAACAGATAGCTCCATAAATATTAGATGCTAATTGCCCAAAGAAACCTTTATGATTTTGGGAAAGGCCTAAGGATCCACTCCAATTAAACTCGAAGTTAACATCCTCTAATATAGGAAAGCGTCTTTTAAAAGATTCTTCATGCCGCTTAATAAAAGATTCTAACTTTTTAGCATTAGGTTGCCCTGTCGGGTTAAATGAAAAACTATTTCGTATCAAGATTCGATTATCAGCCGTTTTTCTTACCGTACTTCCAAAAGGATCAGCAGGAATTACCCCCCAAATAGATTTTCCACCTAATAAATCAAGTTCAGATACTGTTAACTCCCTAGTTAAACTTGCATACAAAAATACGGGAAGCATACTATTTTTTAAATAGCCAAAATGCATGCCAAAAGCATTATTAGCAAGAATCATCTGATCTGCAGTAATCAGACCACTTGCATGCTCAAGTGTAATTTTCTTACCATATTGAAATCCAGTAATAGCTGTATTTTCATATAACGTAACATTATCAGGTAAGGTATCTGCTACCCCTTTAACTAAAGCCGATGGCTGTAATAAAATTGTCCCTGGGGTAAATAATGCCTTTTTATAAAAAGAGGTGCCTAAATGATAAGGAAGATCTTCTCCATCAATAACTTCATAAGGCTGTCTCATTCTATCTAGCCCTTTCTGATAAGCTTCTAGGACCTTTAAGCCTGATGAGCTAACAGCGGCTTGATATTTACCACTTGCACTCATTTGACAATCAATTTGATACTTTTCTACTAGATCTTTTAAAATAGTCTGCCCAAGAACATTGAGCTTTAAAGTCTTGCCAGCAATCTCTAAATCACCAATATAATCCTCAGCGCCTATATCATGCGGTAAATCGATTGCAAAACCTGCATTTCTACCTGCTGGCCCGAACCCCACTTCTTGAGCTTCAACTAAAACAATCTCATCTTGAGGATAATGCTCAGCTAACCTTCTAGCAATTGAAAGCCCTGTAAATCCAGCCCCTACAATAACCCATTTAGCATTAATATCTCCGGTAAGTGAGGGCTTTACATCTCTTTTTTTACTCGTGTGAAACCAACCACAAGATGGGTCATCTTGCGGAATATAACGTACTCTTTGCATGAAACACCTCCAAAGGTAGTGGCTTATTGTTTTTATTATAATTTCTATATTTATCGTATTTTTAAGCCTAACCGATCCACTTTTAGTTTTTAATAACTACATTTTTATTCCATTAAATATCCATAGATACCACTACAGCTTCAGGCATTACATAATCTGCCATTCTTCTGCGAGATAGATCCCAATGTTCATTAATTAGCATCTCCGCCCTTTTCACATCCTTAAACTCTATAGCTTGAATAATTAAATCATGCTGATGAACGGCTAATTCCATATCATGATTCATTTCTGTTGTTTCTGGAGATTTATAAAAGGTCTTAGCAAGGCGAGCATGATCTATTAACAATCGCTTTAATGTCGGCATTAGATAAGGGTTTCTAGCAATTTCACCAATTTTAAGATGAAACTGATCATTATAAAAAACTCGATCTTCTGTATTATTCTCAGCCATTGCTTTTGTAAATTTTTGCTGAATCACTTTTAAAGAAGCAATATCATCATCAGTGGCATTAATTACTGCTAATTGCGTTGTTGCAATATAGATAAGAGGGGCTGCTAAAAAAAATGCCCTCAATGATTGATAATTCATAGCAGTAACACGAGCAGGTCTATTTACTTCTAGCTCAAGGTATCCCTCTGCCGCTAATTGGCGCATTACCTCTCTAACTGGCGACCTAGAAACCCCAAACTCCTGGCTCAAAGAGACTTCATCTAAAACTGCGCCAGGAGCTAGCTCTAAATTAATAATTCGCTTTCTTAATGTCATATCAAGAATCGTTTTTTTATCCCCAGAGATAGCCACTTCTTCTATTTTTTTATTTGAAAGACTATTCATTTTTCCTCCTGTATACAATTTGTATACACTGAGTATATTCATAAAAAAAAAGAATAGTCAAACTAAAAATAAATTTAACTTAATGATTATAAAATGAAATATTTTATAAGGTGCCTCAAACCATCTAAATAATGAAATATATACAAATTAAACCAAACAATAACTGAACTCACTAATAAGATAAATTATAAAAATCGTCACAATGTCGATATTTAAACAATAAAAATAGCCAATAAAATGCAATCAAAATTATAGAGAATTTATGCAACAAAAAACCCCGTATCATTGATACGGGGTTTTGGACCTTTAAGTTGGTGGGCCTTGCTAGCATAATCGGCACAAAACTGCAAATATCTAAAAGCCAGCAAAACTGGCGTTAGCCATCATTTCTGCTATTCTCTTGTTATGTACTCACTTGGAAAAATGTAGAACTCTATACACATTTGTATACCTATGTTCCCGCCATTTTTCCCGCCAATATTTATATTTCAGGAATTATTATTTTTTAAGATGGCCTATTTTAGAAAACGATCAAATGGATGGCGTGCCGAAATTGATATTACAACAAATGAAGGTCGATTTAGAGATTCTAGAACATATCCAACAAAAGCTGAAGCTTTCGCCTGGGCTGTTCGTCGTGAAAAGGAAATTAGACAAGGCCAAACCGAAAGCCTGGATACTTCAAAAACATTAAAAGAAGCTTTGGAAAGATATCTTGCAGAAGTAACGCCAGGGAAACGTTCCGAAAAAAGTGAAAAATTAAGAATCAATTTCTTTCTCAAATGTGAAGCTTTGAATATCAGTGCTCGCTTAAGTGCTCTGTCCCCTTCAGTATTTAATAACTACATTGAGTTTAGATTAAAAAGCGTTAAGCCGGCAACTGTTAATAAAGAGATGAGCATTCTCCGTGGAGTTATAAAAGCAGCTATAAAATGGCGTTGGATCGAACACAATCCTTTTGATGGTGTTGATAAATTAAAAGAGCCGGCACCACGAAATCGCAGAATATCAGATCTTGAGATCTCAAGAATTTTAGATGCTCTTGGCTATGATGAACATGGTGAACTTGATGAAGCTAGAAAAAGATTAGGTTTAATATTTCTATTTGCCATTGAGACTGGCATGCGTCTTGGAGAGATCTGCAATTTAGATTGGAATAATATCCATCTTAGACATCGCTATTTAAAAATTGAAACATCAAAGAATGGTGATGCTCGCGATATTCCGCTATCAAGCCGAGCTGTGGAGCTGTTAGAAAGAATAAAACCATATTCAAGATCCCTTATCCACGAAAGAACGATCATTGATGAATGCGAGAATGAGTTTACATATACTGCTCAGCCTGTCTTTTTTAAAGACTTTGATGAATCTTCAGATCGTACTTCCGCCCTATTTGCTCGCTATATAAAAACAACGGGAATCAAGGATTTAAGATTCCATGATACCCGCCACGAAGCTTGTACTCGATTAGCTAGAAAAATCGATGTTCTGGACTTGGCAAAAATGATTGGCCATCGTGATTTAAAATCATTAATGTTTTACTACAACCCTACAGCAACAGAGATTGCTGATCGATTAGGATAATTTTGGTCGTAAGATAGGTTTATCAAATTCATATGAATTCTCTTTATGAGTCATATCATAAAATTTAATGCCTCTACCTTTTAAAGCTTCTTCCATTTTAGTTTTTAATTCATCATTCATTCTCAGACCAAAATAAACACCTGTCAAAGCCTTTTTATAATGATAACGAATTCCTTGCCCCTCAATGATAATTCTAAATTCTTCCTCATACGCCCAAGGTTTAGCTTTATAAGACCAAAATTTTTCTAAAATATTTTTAGCTTTCATTCCCCGATCTTGCGGATTATTTGCATCAAAAATCAGTTCTCTTAATTTAAAAGAAGGAACTTCATTTCCATATTTAATCATAAAATTATAAAGATCTTTATTAATGATTAAGTTTTGGAGTAACTTTTCTTTATCATACTCTAAAACATATCCCTTATGACTATTTGCATAATGTGCCCACATCAATATATTGTCATATGTTAGAGATAAAGATAAAATCCCATAACTCTTTAAAACCATTGATAAATTTTCATAGACCCCCTGTTTATATTCATCTATAATTCTCATCCTATCCGAAAAATTATTAGTTTTTTCTTGATAAAATTTCTCTAAAGCCTTCCTGGGGCTATTTCTTTTCCTTAGTTTTTTTAATGAATAACGTAGCGTTTTTTCAAGAGGGTAAACCGACCCTTCCGCTGGCTCCATTAGCTTAAATATCTCATTATCTATAGTTTTAGACTCGCCGTTAAGCATAACTTCAATCATTCCTTGTTCGAAATTGTCTAGTTCTCGTTTTATTTCCTCCTTAGAGATATAACCTTCTGTAGGATCGTTTAAGGCCTCATAAGGAGAAAAATATACTTGATTGTTTTTTACGCAGCTTAAATCTCTTTCAAAAATTTCTTTTTCATTATTTTGCTGATTTAATTTTTTCTGAATCTGATCTTCCGTTAGCCCTTCTGGAATATCTACTGGAGTATATCCATACCGATATTTATACACCTTTCCCATAATAAATTTTATCTCCTTACCAAGCAAAAATTAATCACCAAGATTAATATCTCATAAAAATATGCGATCTAACCCTTTAATTATATTAGAGGATATTTCAAAAGAAGCCACTATAGGCTAAACCCATAGTGGCTTCTTTTTAGGCTAACTCATTAGCTGATAATATTGACGAGCTCCTCAGCCTTACCCGTTAACTTTTCCATGTAAGGATGCATTAGTGCATGTAATTGCTCTAAGGGTAATTTTTCTTGATAGGAGAAGCCAAATAACGCTACGATCGTCTGCAAACTAAGCGCAAGCTCTCGCATATCACTAGCATTTGCATTGAGGCGTGTTTCTAATTGGTTGATTTCCTCAATCGTTTCACTTGGTAGATTAAGGGAGAAGAGTTCAGCTTTAAGCTGATAAAGCGTTTGTGCTCTTTTGTGTGTGTTCATGATAATACCTTTGGATTAATTTTTGAAGTTAATACCCTAATAGAATTAGGTGCCGAGAGGTTCAAAAACCAATCCAAAGTATGGCCGGAGTTATTCCCCTTACGGGTATTGTATTCCTCGCCCTCTCGACGTAGAGAATTTTAGCACAAAAAAACCGCGCTGACGGGGCGAATAATATCCGCTTTGGAATCGGCTTTTGAAGACCTTGATAGAAAGGTAACTTAAATCAATTAAATGGTCAAGTTTTACACATTTATAACTCAAAAAATTGCAATAGGACATTTGGTGCTAGAGCAATGGTCATACCTGTACCCAATACAAAGGCTTGTTCACCATTTTCACAAATAATAAAATCCATATTATCTTTTTTGTGAATATTACCTTTAACTAAATATAATATTTTGTTTAAAAAACCATACAATTTATAAATCTGATCTAATTCAGTATCTTCAATTGTTTTTGATTCATCTTGCTTAGGGTGAGCAAAATTATTACGAAGCTTTATTGCTAATAGAAAAACATCCCTACATTTCTTTAATATCTCACTATTCTTGTCAGCAAATTCAGGGTGAGATATTTCTTTCAAAATACTTTCAAAAAGTTTAGCAGACCTAACATCGTTAGATATTGTCGGTCTCTTCCCTGTAACAGGATCTTGCTTTCCTTTTTCATTATATTTAGACAGTTCTCGAAGCTCTGCTTCTGATGTAAAAAAATTCTTGGTTTGCCATTCAAAATTAGCAATAACTATTAATGAAATGAGCAAGATTCGAAATCTATCTATAATTACAGCTTCATTTCCTGGAAGAAAAATTCGAAATAGTCTATTTTGTTCTATAACTTTCAAAAAAAGCCCATACTCGCAACTTAGATCTTTATCTTTTAAAAACTGTTTTTTAAAATCAATCAACTCCAAAAAAGTTTCTTCCGAAAAATGAAAATCATTATTATCAAACAAAGTTCTTGCTTTAATTAATTGATTAAGATCACTATGCGAATAAGCATTTCTAAAATTAATGATTTCCTCCCTTTGGCTTTCAAGCTGCTTCCTTAATTCCAATTTTTCACATAATGCGACAAAAACCAATAAATAGATTCTACATAAAGAAGAAATAGATGGTTTACCATGTTGATATAAGTTATTTAAATCTTCCTCATACGCTTTTCTAAATGGATCCTGAGATCCTACTCCTAAATCCCCTAATGTCTTAAAAAATTCATCTCCAGATAAAGATATGGTGTAGTTAGTCATTTATCACTCCTAAAAGTACTGCAGTTATTAAAAAAATCAAATAATTACATTATATTATGGTACACATTTTTTAAATAAAATTCTCTCATTATTCTATCTTCCGCATCTCAATATAAGCATCAATTTCCTGCTCAACAAAAAAGACATCTCCACCTGCTACTAATCGCACACGTTTAGGGAAACTAGGCTCAAACATGATGGTAGTCTCTAAATGCTTTTTTGAGATTCCTAGCTTAATAGCCGTATCCGCAAGTTTTATTAAAGTTTTACGCTTAGACATTCTTTCCCCCTACTTACCTGACTCACGCTTAAATACATAGCAGCGCACGGCCTTTTTGTTATGAATTGAATGCACATTTTTATTATCAACAAACTCATAGCGCTTGGAATGCGGTAAAAGCTTACGAAGAAGAGAAACATCACCGATATTGGATCCACGATTACGAGCAATTTCTACAATCTCATTAAGATTCACTGCGATTAAAGCCTGATCTGCAGAGTGATTCACTTTTGCCTGTGTGCTCTCCTCTAAGAACTCATAGAGATGCCAGAATTCCATTACCTCATCTGGATCTTGATCAAGGTCTTTCTCACGCTCTTGTGCGATCTTAAAGATATAATCTCTTGTGCGGTTTCTAAATTCATTGGAGATCTTCAGTAACGTACAGAGCGCATCGAGCATGGCCAGTAACGTTGCGTTATTATCAGCAATCCTTACTGTTTTGATACCTTCTAAATTCATAATTTCATCATGATAACGTTCATATACTTTGGCGTGATGTGCTAATACCTCTTTTTCATGCGTGATCGCATGCATTAAGAAACCTGAAACATCCTCCATTCCTAGACTATTTAAGCGTTGAGAAGCATGGCGACCTTCTGAAGTATGATGATCTCTTGTCATGTGTAGGTAAATAAAACGGCTTAATACCGCCGCTTCCCCATAAATCTTTCTATTTTGTGATACTAAAAGAGATCCATAGAATGGCTCATCACTCGTTTCATTACCGGCATTCATAACACCCGTAGCACGAGGAGATATTCCGTTAAAGAGCTGCTTCGCTTCTGTTAACCAAACAGCTTGTCCCTGTTTTGAGTCTTTATCATCGCCCTGGCCTTCAAGATAAACGGTTGGCATATTGGAGAACTGTCGTAAAGTCCTCATTCTTGCCACTCTCGTTGATGTTGCAGGGTTAATCCCTTCGTAATTTTCACGGCCCATTAATAACCAACAGAAATCTAGCACCGATGTTTTCCCGGCACCGGCTTCCCCTGTAAACTCTAAGAAGGGGAATGATTTATACTTTTCGCGAATCTGCACCGCAAAAAGAGAACCAAAATAGTACGTTAAAACAATTAGGCCTTGTGGCCCATAAGCGCTTAAAAAGTCCTCAGTCCACTCATTTTTATATTCGAGTTCCGGCGAAAAGCGAGCCACGTTCAGCGTTGATTTAATACTAAAATTACCAAAGGTATAATAATCCTCATGGTTTTTAAGATGCACTTGCCCATCTTTAACGGCAAATGTTGGATAAATATAGGCTTTTGCTTCTGGGCAATAGCCCACGTAATCTACTGTATTCACGGTTTCTATCTCCAAAGTTTTATCATCATAAATGCGCCCTAATTGTTTGGGCGAGCCGTCAAAGTTTGCACCCGGTAATGTATCGATGATTCGTGCGCCGAAGTCGGATGCGGATTTAATGTGCCGACCATTAAAGGTGCCGGTTGTATTACCCCGATGATTACTGATCTTGACGTAATATTGAGTTTCATCAGTAATGATCGACTTCTCGGCATAGAGGAAATCGATGAGGCAAGTGGCAATCGGAAATACGGATCCACTTTTGGTAAAAGCTTGTTCTCGGATCTCATCAAGCTCTTCCTCTTTAAGTTCGGTGACATCGCCGGCACCAGTGGCAAGTAGTTTCTCTTCTGTGAGCTCTGATTCAGCCCTTCTTTGCGCTTCCATATTGATATCGCACCAATACGTTTTATGCCCATGCTCTAACCAAAAGCCCTGACCACTGCCATTTCGAGCCCACATAATCATCGCTTTCTTGCTCGGTGTTTTTGCAATCTCAAGCGAGCCGTAATAGCGATAATTACGAAGGTCATCACCTGTTAATCGTTTGGCGATATGCTTATCATTCCAGTCATCACCACTATTTGTTAATGCCGCCTTTACCTTAAAGCCAATATCCTCGGCAAGCTTGACCATCTTCCTTGTGCCAAGTCTGCCGGCACTATTGCTATCAAGCGCTATCACAACCGTTGCAAAGGGATTGTCTTGATAAATCTCCCCTAACGTTTTGCCGGGGAAGTTATGGCAGGTCATGGCTGAAATGGCATTAATACCATTTTGCTGTAAAGCCAAAGCATCAAAGATCCCTTCAACAACCCAGATCTCTTCTGCCTTGGGGTCAAACTTCGGTGAAGTCCAACCATATCCCTTATAAGGGCAATCCTTAGAGAACAGCGCTTTAGGGATACCAATATCCTCAATCACTCTTTCCCAATATCCGCCATTTGGCAGAGAAAAACGTACCGTTGCCGAACTCTCTTTGGATTTATGGTTAAAGGCCGTTGCTTGCTCAAACTCCCCAATCAGCGTGATATTTAATCCTCGCTCTTCCTGCAGATAGGTTTTTGCAATAATTTTAGGATCCGTTGATTCCTGCTTCAGAGCCCTTTCTGTCACCGTAGCGAAAGCTTCAGGGTGAAGATCTCTCGTTGACTGCTTATAACCACAATTAGATTCACGATCACATTGAATAGTCCAAGGGTCATTGGCAAATGCCCAAAGTTCTCGACTGCCACAGGCAGGACAAACGCCATACTTATAGCGCTGTCCTCCCCCTTGTGGCCTCATGTGGTATTGGTTTTGAAGAATATTAATCACATTCTGCCTCGTGATCTCATCCATCTTTCTCATTTACGCCACCTTTAATGGATCGTTTTGTTTAATACTTCTATCGTCTTTTTAGAAACACTTCTTCGCAAGGCTCTGATTTCCTGACGAATTGAGATTAATTCAAGCCAAATAATAAACCCAGGCTTACGCTCAATACGCTTAGCAATATCGTTTTGATACTCTTTAATACGACGATTCACCTGCATTACCTCTGGTAAATCAGTCGCCACATCATTTAATTGTGATAATAAAAAGAGATTACGACGCACATTTCGTGAGAAATCGATAGTGTTTAATAGCTTTTGCATGATGATTCCTTTATACTTTCTTTAGTTGATGTTGCGAGCTAAGTCCGCCAAGATAGAGGCCCGCAACGTTGGTAGAGCCACTTCTTTATAGAAGTGGTTTTTTAATGGGAAAAAGATTAAAAAGCGGATATTCCTGATTAGTCTTGTCACGAGGCACTTCCTTCTTCTTCCCGATGTCACTTTCTAAAATTGATTGCACCAAAACCCATTGCAGTGCATTAATACGCTGATATGTCTGTTTAGACTGATAACCGCTATCTGCTTTTAGCTTCAAATCCAAGGAAGCATCACTTTCCAGATCAAAGCCAACTTTACTAATGGCATCCTCCAAAAAGTGTTCTAACAGTTTTTTCGCCTTAGCTTTGCTCATCATTTCCCCCTTTTACGTCTCTTCTTGTTCGTTAAAATATTTAACCGCGTTAAATAAACAGCTTGTTTTTTAAGTTCTTTCGGAAGAGTAGAAAACCCCTTCTTATTCATTCGTGCTAATTCTCCTTTAGTAATTTTCATCAAATTATCAAGAGAGAGATTTTCTCGATTGTTATCCATAAAAAGAATGGCCTCATCAGCTAAAACTGGTGGATTACTCTCTTCCCATATTAAATAATGCTTTGGTCGCCAATGATTTGGCTCTGCAACTTTAATATAGAGATAGCCATCTTCTCTTTTAATAACAGCACCAACTTCTAGCGTGTTATGTGGTCTATTTCCTTTCTTAAATGATCCTGAATTAGCTCCAGTTAGCCCCACTGATCCTTTGTTCACAGGGATGTGCCCTGCAGGAAAATACCAAGTGCTTTTCGGTCTTAAGAACCCCTTTCTTTTGCAAAACCCACGTATTGCAGTGACGGTTCTATTTTTTTTAAAGTGTTGATTAAATTTTTCAGTGAGCTCTTTCCGTGTCATTTTGCTCTGGTTATTTTTAAGAAATTCGATCTCTTCGGCTGTATATTTCATGATTTATCTTCCAATCCTAAAATGCGCTTTTCAGCTGCGTTATCACCCATACCAAACTCTATTTGTGCTTTAAGTACTAGCGCAGCATTATCAATAATTTTTTCTGAAACTTTGCACATGGAATCAGCACGTTTAATCTCACGCTCAAGTGTTTCACTATCAAGATCTTCATTATTTAAGCGCTCAATCTGCTCAAAAAGATGATCATTAAGATTAACTAACTTGTTCTTCTTACCTTTAAATTGACCATTTGCATTACTCATCATCAGCCTCCGTATCATTGCAACACTCAGTCGCACTGTGCACATCGAGATAAACCTCGTTGCATTCATTACACTGCCATCCTTGAGCTTCTAGTCCGTCACAACAAACAGCTGCATCTATGCTGTCTTGATAAAATGTGCTACATCCAGGGCACTTATATCCCCAAATGCTTGTAATTGAGTTATTCATAATCCACTTCCAATCCTCTATATATTTCTAAATACTCTTGTTTAGTTAATGGCTGTAATAATCCCGCTTCAATTTCTGCTTTAACTTCTTCTGTTGAATCATCACCAGCTGCACCAACTAAATAAACATCTTCTGATTCAGAATTTTCAAATGGTTTAATAGATGAAAATCTTTGCTCATTTTCCGTAGTAAAAATAAGTTCCTGGCTACTAACCTTTAAAAGCTTTTCTAAAGCTGGACATCTTTCTACTGCATTTGCTTGATGATCTATAAAGAACTCGCTAACAATTGAACCTTGTTTTGCAATATAAAATTGGCTCATAACGCCAATAATCTCTTGATCTGTCATAACACCCTCCTAAGCCATATCTCGTGGCATGTTTTCCATCTTCCATTGGCTTGCACTCATGCCTAAATTAGTCATGAATGTGCGGCGATTCATATTGAGCGCCTCACTCGCCTGAAAGGCATTACCGTTATGCTCTAATAACGCCTGGTGTGAGAATTCCTTACGAACTAAGGACATAAATGTCACATAAGGCATGTGACTGCTTTCGATTGCTTCTCTGTTTGCAATCAAGGTATTTGCAATGTTGATAATCATCTTGATCTCCTTTTTTAGGTTGCAAAAATCCCTGCCGAAAATTCGGCATGAAAAAATATTCATTCATAAAAGTTAAATTACGATGTAATCGGTCTGAACTGGGCTATCTGGTAAATCTCTTCTATCGATTTCAAATAGTGATTACACTGCCGGCATTCATAAACTATCTGCCGGCTATTGGCACTCACAAGCTTTGTATATCTCACATAGATTGGTTCACCGCACTGATTGCACCGGAATCGCTTACGATTGTCCGTTTGAGTCATCCTTAATGCCCTGCTCTATATATCGTCTTGCCTGTGCGGATAAGCTTCTATCCTCATCTTTCGCAACTTGCTTTAACAGGTCTAGCAAATCTTTTTCGATTAGTACCGAAAAAGGAACCAATTTCTTGTATGTGCCATTCTTTCCCATCTGCTGATAAATCCTCGTATAGAGATGATTATTACTAATAACCCCTATATAATGCCTCTTAGTAATTCTTAGAAGATAGCGCTAACTATTAACTTCTAAGAGATTAAATGAATAACTATGATTCAAATATATCAAGGAAAAGAGTTATTAGCAAACACTATAACGCTTTTGATTGATAGGAGGTGTTTTTATGCTTGATGATTTTGCAAAAAGATTAAAGGAATTACGCTCTTCAAAAAACATGACTATGGGCGAATTTGGGGACTTAGGAGATGTTAGTGCGACAACTCAAGGCACATATGAACGAGAAGATCCCGATGATAGAAGATACCCAGATGTTCGCTATCTTTATAATCTAAAAAATCATGGCATAGACATTCATTATCTATTAACAGGTGAAAAATCTCCTGAAGATGTTATCTCGGCTGAAGCAATGGAGATTATTAGAGCATATGAAAGTGCAGATGATAATCATAAAGCTATTTTTGAAGCTACTGCCAAAGCATGTGCAGTTAAACCTAAAGGGCGAGTAGATAAGAAGAAAGATGATGATCAACCTAAAGGTGGCTCTAGGCATAAAAGTGGAGATATTATCGCTGATGGGGGTTCTATCGGAGATATTATCCAAGGTGATAATAATATTAAAAGTACAATTCATAATTATCAGCCCCCAACTGTAGATGATCTTAAAGAACTAAAAGAGTATGAACGAGTAACCAATAAAAAACGCAATGATAAAATTAAAAAAACTCATCAAAGATACAAACAAATCGAAATGATAATTAAACAAATTATTTTTCTTTTATCCGCTTGCCTTGCTGCTTTTCTTGCAAAAGAAATAGTTTCAGTTCCTGCTAACACTGAGATTGAACAATTTGCATCTCTGTTTTTCATGATCACTATCCCCTCTATTGTTGGTATCTTAACTTATAAAGAGATATCTAATATTGTGACTAAAGGTTTTGATGATATACGAGAAACAACAAAAAATCGTATTCTTTTAGAAACAATTTAAGGAGTAAGATCATGGGTCCATTTATAGTCATTCTCTTATTTGGGGTTATCATCTATTACTTTGTGAAACGTAGCAAACGCAAAGAACAAGAGCTCATTAAAAGACTTGAAGACATCGTTCGAGAAAGTAAACAGCAAAACCCTACTCCTCCTCAAATCGATGAAGAGCTTTATAAAGCACAAGTAAAAGCAGAAACCCAGGACAGAGTAAACTCAGGGTATTTACGAGATTATGAAGAAGATGATGCTTTCGATATCTTCAATGATCCACGTATCGAAACAGAAGCTAAAAACAATCGTAACAATCCAATTATTATTACTTTCATCTACGAAAAACATGATGAGGACGGCAACGTTATTGGCACTCAAGAACGAGCTATTCAGCCCTATTATAAAGATGATGAATATCTAGAAGGCTACTGCTTAGATCGAGAAGAACGCCGCACTTTTAGAATAGATAAAATTGCCGGGTTTACAGGTAATAGTGAAGCGATTTTTGAAGAATTGGATTAATGTGGGATGTGAAATAGTATAGATATATCCGCTAATCAAAGATCTATAAAGTAATTTTCTAAAACATAAATCAAATAATAACTCAAAATTAATCCTACTAATATTTATGGATAATATAAAATTATCCTCTACTAATCATTTAAAGGTTTTATAATATGTCGGAGAACAATTTAGATATCAATAATTTGAAATTTGATATATCAGCAACAGAAAGTGACGTAGAGCAAAAATTTATTACCCCATTTCTAACTTCTAGCGAACCTTATGGTTTAAATTTATCTACTACTAATTTTTTAACAAAAACTAATATCAATCGATATTCTATAGGAAAAGGACAGTCTGAAAAGATTTATTATCCCGACTATATTTTAGTTAATCGGGGATTTCCTATGGCAATCATTGAAGCAAAAAAACCATCTGATTTTAATCTAGATGAAGCTTATAGAGAAGCAAGACTATATGCTCATGAAGTTAATGATAAGTTTCCCAAAGAATTAAACCCAGTTAGGTTTCTTTTAGCAACAAATGGAGTTGACCTTCAATTTGGAGAAGTTGGCTCTAGTACACCATTAATTAAATGTAAAGTACAAGAATTAATATGTGGGTCAAAATACTTAATTACTATATCTGACAGTATAGGCATTGTAGGATTAGAGAATCACTTTAATACTATTTCTAAAACTTTAGTACCTCCATTTATAAAAAAACCTAGAATGGTTCTAGGAGGCAAAGCTTTTCAAGAAAAAGAAATTAAAAAAAATCCATTAGGTGAAACTATAAGCGATACATATCAATGGATATTTAATCCTGATAATAAAACGCATCGCCAATATATAGTCAGTAAGGGATATATATCAACTGATTTAAATAAAAGAAATAGATACGAAGTTGATCAACTAGTGAGACTATCAAGTTCTGCAAGTGAAATAATATCTCAAGAAATACAAAGAACTGATAGACCAGTTGAGATATATAAGGCCCTTTCAGAACATGCATATAATCAAATAATTTTATTAATTGGCAAAGTAGGGGTCGGAAAATCAACTTTTATTGATTATTTACAGTATACCAATACTATTCCTAAATCTATTCAAGATAAATTAATATGGGTCAGATTAAACTTAAATAATGCTCCTTTGGAAAAGGAGAAAATTTACAGTTGGATTCAACAAGAAATAATTAATAATCTACAAGAACAATTTAAAGATGAGTTTGATTTTGAAAGTCTTGAATTTTTATTAAAGTTATATTCTGTTGAAGTTAATAGCTATAAACGTGGCATAGGTTCTATTTTCTCAGAAGATTCCGAGCAATATAAGATAGGTTTAGCCAATAAGCTACGGGAGTGCGAAAGTGATCTTGAACAAACCTTAAGGTGTTATATAAGACATTTAGCAAATGAAAGAGCTAAATCAGTAATAATTGTCTTTGATAATTGTGATAAGAAAAATAAAGACTCTCAATTATTAATGTTTGAAGTAGCTAACTGGGCAAAAGATACTTTAAAATCAATTATCTTTTTACCTTTACGTGATGAAACTTATGATAACTATAAAGATCAAAAACCTTTAGATACTGCAATAAAACAATATAGCTTCAGAATAGAAGCTCCAAGATTTCAAACAGTTCTAACAAGAAGAGTGCAACTAGCATTAGACTTAATATCAGAAGAAAGTAGTGAATCAAAACCTCAACAAAGTAAAATTAGATTAAAAAATGATATGTATGTCATGTTTGACCCTAATAACGATGGGTCAACTTATCTACTATCTATGTTGAATTCTGTTCTGAATAATGAGAACTCTATTAGAAGACTACTAACGGGACTATCCGGCGGGAATATAAGAATAGCTTTAGAAATGTTTCTTAACTTTTGTAGTAGCGGGCATATTCCTAATGAAGAAATAATTAAAATAAGAAAATCATCCAATAGTTATACAATGCCTGGACATATTGCAGTTAGGGCATTAATGAGAGGAAATCGTAGATATTATATAAGTAAGTTTTCCCATATAAAAAATTTACTTGATGCCGAAATGGATGAGAAAGATATACCTATCTACCTAATACGCTTATGCATACTCCGCTGGTTAAAAATGATGGTACGAAGTGATGTAAAACGAAGTGCAAAAAAAGGATACTTCACTGTTGAAGAATTACTAAATACACTTGGTAAATTTGGATTTCAAAAAGACCCCGTCATTAATCAAATAGGTTATTTAGGTAAGGCAATGTGTATTACAACTGAAGACTTTGAGTATGAAAATATTAATTTATATACGAACATAAAACTAGCTCCAGCTGGGTATGCGCATCTAGAGTTATTAGAAAATGATATAACCTATTTAGCCACAATCGCAGAAGATACAAGAATTACTGATGAAAATCTTGTTAATGATATAAAAAGACTTATCGTAGATCCTGAGCAAAGTTTTAGATTACCAGAAGTATATTATATTGCTTCAAAATTTATCGAATACATCGATGATATTGTTCAAGGAATATTAAATAACTATCGCACATACTCTAAACTTGAAGAGTTAGAGAACCTAATCTCCATGGAAAAACCAAAAGGTACTATAGAGAGATTTAAAAGTTTATTCTCTAACGATGAATCTATAAAATGGATTCAATTCTGTCATGAGTATCCTATTGGAACAAAATTAAAAGGAACTATAAAAAATATAGTTCCTCACCTTGGTATTTTTATTACTCTTGATACAGATAATAAACTTTCAATCGATGGACTAATTCATAAATCTAAAATCTCTATTCGTAATTATTCTTTAGGGGATAAAATATGCGTAACTATTGATCATCATGACCCACATATTAAAGATAAAGTTCGTCTTAATTTTGCTAATTAACCCAATTAGCTGTATGCAATAGTTTAAGACTAATGCAATAAAATAAAAAATGCAAGTTTCTAAAGTTATATTTTAACCTCTCCTTGAAACTCCGTAACCAATCCATTGCCACTGGTTAAGTTGTGGGTGGTAGTAACCACAATCCAGTTTTCAGCATCAAGTTCTGATTTAAAGCCCGCTAATTTTAGTGGGCTTTCTGCGGTTAGGTTCGGGTTCCCTCTGGCTAAACTGACAGTTAAGGAGGCCTTACCCCGGTTAAGCTTTAGTAGCTCTTTCTCTGCTGCTAGTTTGGCTTGCTCTTCATCCACAAAGACGGTTCTTAGACGATGGACTCGCCCTTCCTTACCCACAAGGGTTTTCTTCCGTCTGGCTTTCCCTGGTAACAGGTACCTTGCTTCTACGCCCGTATAATGATCCCGATCATTCACAGAATAGCTATGCTTATCCCCTTCTGAGCGATGATGCGTGATCGTTGGCATCTGTTGTCCGCTTGCGGTTTTCCCTGTTCCACGCTCTAAAAAGAGAAGCTTCCCCATTTTGATCGTTGCTACGGCATCATAATCCTCAGCAAGCCTTGTAAGAAGGTTCGCATCCGACTCATCTGCTTGCTGCTTCCCCTTAATCGCAATCGATTTTAAGCTATCTGCCACGACATATTCATACTCATATTGCGCTGCGATCTTTTGTACGAGCTCTTCTAACGTCATCGCATCATAAAGCTTGCTTTTACGCTCTAAGAACTCCTTTTTAAAGTCGGCTGAATGCGCCCCAATCGTAATAACATCCGGTGGGCCAGAATGTGCCACAGCATCCACGATAAACTTGCCCTTATCCACTAATAACATACCAAAGCCAAGTTTTAGCGTAATCTCTGCATCTCGATTCGGTAGTATGATATTTCCTAATGAATCATCCACGGTGATCCGCAATGTATCGGCATCAAAGCCACGATTCTCCGTTAAGGAGATCTCCATAATATGATTATTGAGTGTTAATGAATTCGCATCATTAATCGTTAAGAAGTAATTCGGCTTATTATTAAAATTATCAAGCGCATCAAGGATCATAGAAGCCCTCCCAATCCTACGGCAATCTGTGAAAAATCAATCTTGTCATTCCCTACCCGTTTTAAGGTGATCGTGTAGTCAATGATCTTGGGCCGTCCATCTGCTAAGTGATACTTTGAGTTCTCCTCAATACTCGTTAACACATAAAAGCCATGTGCAAGCCCATTCCCTTCGATGAGTGGATACGGCAACCCTGTATCTGCCTGCGCTTTTAATATCTGCAGTGTCGTTCTACCGCCGGTAATAATCGGCGCAAGCTTGCCGGGAATCGTAATAATCTCATCCCCAGGGCCCAAGAATTGATTAGCCGCACGCTTGCCGATTCGCTCATTTTGCACATGCTTGTAGTTTGTGCTTTTATTAAGTTCGTTATAGATCAATGAATTTGCCTGAAAGAGTACAAATCCCCAAATAAGCTGTGTCATCGCATATCTCCTATTAATCCTGTGCTTCGTAGCTGATTCACCGTTTCTGTGGCAATAATAGCCGCCGAGGCATTCGTTTGAGCCGTTACATTAATCTCAACGTGGTTTGTCTGATTATTGGTATTCGTTACAGGGCTTGCTGCAACAATCGAAGCACCGCCGATAAGGGCGTAATCTTTCATTAACGAGGTCGCATTACGGACTGCAGTTTCATCTCGATCAAACACAAAATCAGCAATTGAACCAAAGGTGTATTTCATACTATCGGCAAAATAATCATAGGTGCTACTCGTAGCATCACCGATAATACTCCCCGTTTTCTTCATCCACTCAGGGGCTTCAAAAGAGAATAACTCTTTAATGCCATTAATCATCTGTGAAATAAGATCTATCAACATCGTAAAAAGCTCAACAACCGGTTGCATCGCACTTTTAACATTCTCCCAAAGTCCTACCAACCAGCCTTGCATGATGTGCCAGTTATCACCAACCCACTCAAACATCTCCATCACTTTTTTTATCGCTTGCATTAATAAGGCAAAGGGGAATGTTAGAAGATCAAATACAAAACTCAAAGCGGGACCAATCAGCGGAATCTCATTTAATAAATCACTGACGTTATTACGAAGATCCAAAAGATAATCGATACAAGATCTTATAAGATCAAAGAACCCCGTGATCCCTGATAAATCAAAGCTAGGGGCGACAAACATATTCCCGATCCACTCTAAGCCATCAATCACGTAACCCATTAAACCACTCATAATATCGAACATGAATGTCATTTTTTCAAATACAAATCCGAGCACCGGCCCAATGACAGGAATATCTAATAACAAGTGAATAATGCTCTGCCTAAAGTCCTTGATATAAGCAAGCCCTTCTCTCAGGAAGCTTGTAAAACCTGTCACATTTTTAGTCTCAAACTGTGGAGCTATCCATCTATTATTAATCCATTTAATGGACTCCATCAGCCATTCAAAAGGCTTTGTTGCATATTCAAAAACAGCAGCAAAAATAGGTCCAATAAGCGGAATTTCTTTTAAAAAGCCAATAATGGTACTACGTAAATTCAGTAGGAAGGAGATTGCTTTATTAATGTAGACTCTCGGCGCTGCAGCAAAGGATTTAAAGAAACCCCAGATCTCCTTGCGATACATAAAAAGTGTCGTTAATCCGACAATCACAGCCCCTATCAGAGCGACAACGGGGTTTGCCAACACAACAAGATTAAATGCTCCCATCGCTAATTGTAATGAGCCAATCACGCCTAAAAGTGTCATTCCCCCTGCTGCAGCCATACTTAATACAGCAACAATTCGCGGATTCTCTTTGACCCATTCCCCAATTTTATTCACGATCTCCGTGATGAATTGGACCGTTTTTCTTAAACCCTTATTATTGATTTCAAAGATCGCAATACGGATATCCGACCAACCAGAAGAGAGCTTTTGATAATCACCGGCAAGGTTATCTGCCATCTTTTCTGATACTTCTCGGCTTTCCCCTTGGTTATTGGAGATTTCCTCATAGATCCGCTTAATATCTTCTAAGCTCGATTTCTCTGTCAAAGCCATAAATGCCGTTGCAGCTTCCTGTCCGGCAATTGCTTTAAGCACTCGTAAGCGCTCAGTATTTCCCATCTTCTGAGTCTTTTGGATCACTTCCCCTAAAAGCTCTATCGGATTTTTAAGGTTGCCATCTTTATCACTCGTCTTAATCCCAATCTGTTTTAAAGCTTTTGTGGCCATGCTTGGACCTGCCGCTAATCTACTGAAGATTGCTCGCATTGCAGTACCCGCTTGCGTGCCTTGAATACCGACGTTCCCAAGTATCCCAGTCATTGCCGCTGTTTCTTCTAATGAAACGCCTAAGCCCTTGGCAATCGGCGCAACATAACGCATCGTATCGCCCAACATCTCCATGTTAACGTTAGTACGAGTAAATGTACCGACCAGAACGTCACCAACCCGATCCATCTCCGATGCATCTAAACCAAAGCCTTGCAAAATGTTAGAGCCAATATCTGCCGCTCTACCAATCTCAAGCCCAGAAGCTCTTGCGAGATCCAATGTTCCTGGCATCGCTTTCATAATGTTTTCTGGCGTAAATCCTGCCATAGCGTAAAAGGCTTGCCCTTCTGCCGCTTGCGATGATGTAGCCCAAGTCGTCGCCCCTAGATGTTTTGCCTGATCTCGTAATGCTTTTAATTCTTCACTATCTTTATCCAGGCGTGTTAAGGCATGAACTCGACTCATCGTAGAATCAAAATCAACACCTTCTGCTAAAAATCTTGCACCGGCATATCCCATTGCCCCTGCTTTAGCGATATTCATCGCTCCAGATCGCATTTGTGATTGTCCACGATCTAGTGCTTCTTGCCGTTTTCTAATCGTTGCAATTTCACGATCCATCAAGCTCTTTCGCTGTGCGATTGCTGCATTAGTTTGTTCAATGCGTTGTACTAATGCTTGCTCTGCTTTTATGGTTGCGCCGGTATTGTGGTTCCCTGCTGCCACCATCTTTCTTTGAGTTTCACGGACACCTTTTAGGGCTGTTTCCGTCTGCTTCAAAGTCTGATTGTAGCCACGCATATCCTCGCGATATCCTTGGCTCAATCGTTTGGATTGTTGCCCAATACCTCGAAGTGGTCCTGTCATCTTATCAATTGCAGATAAGACAACTTTTAGTTCTAAATTCTTGGCCATAAACTCCACCTAAAAAAAGAGCGCCGGCTTGGTGGAATTGGCGCTCTTATTTTTGATTATTCTTATTTCGCTCTGCTTCGATTCTTTCGTTGTGTTCAATAGCTTTAAAGTTCCAGAGTAAAACCTCTGAGATGGTCATTTCCAAAATATTGCCAAAAGAGACAAAGGGAAATGTTAAGCCAATACCAACGGCAAGATCCTCGATGTAGATTGAGATAACTTCTTCTATGCGATTGTGATTTCGCTTCCGCCCTGTTTGATGCCTTCCAAAATATTTTGCATTTGCTTCGGAAATAAAAACCCCAAGATCACATTACTGAGCGTACTAAAATCAGAAACTGATAAGCGCTGTAAGTTCTCTTCATGAATATCGGTAACACGCTCTAACACACTAAGAACGGCATCTCCCTCACTCATCTGTAACTGCGTAATCGAGATCCCACGTAAATCGTTGGCGATTGGCTCACGCACTGTAATTTCTGTGAACTCCTTATCCGCAATCATTAATGGCTGCGATAATGCTACGGTGATTTTCTTTGCTCTGCTAATAACTTTACTCATAACTGATTCCTAAATAGATTGATTGATGTTATTTGAACTACGCGGTAATTCCGCGCTATTCGATTCACTAATTACATGCGGCCCATTGCTGCATTCTCTTCTGCTTTGAGGTCTTTACCGTTCACGATTAAGACATTCTCAAGCACTCGCTCTTCATAAATAGAAGCACCATTGACGATATACTCGGCGGTCACGGCCTTAAATGTAATCGTTGCCCCAGTGACTTCCCCTTTCTTCATCGCATCAAGCTCTGTACCAAAGCGGCCGGTAAAGTTCGCGGTAAAACTAATCTTGTCGCAAGTACCTGGATCCTCAATAAAACCTTTAAACTGCAAAGTCGTACTATTCAAACCACAGCCTTGCGGGACGATCAGATCAAAGTTAATCCCTTTGGTAGCGATCTCTAACTCCATAGAATTTTCAAAACCTACAGGAATATCAACCGGACGGCTAAATACACCTGTTTCAATGGTTTCATACTTCATCGTGGTGGATGGAAGCTTTACCGTTTCGGTCTCTCTTCCGACTGAATCCCCATCGATATACATGTCAAAGTTCTTGAGAACCTTGGGAAATTGTTCACTCATAATGTCTCCTTACTTAATTACATCGACTTTTTATACAAGGTTAGTGATAAATTCGTCCGTTAAGACGAGCTCAATGCCAGGACTTTCTGCAGGTGGTACCGGCGTGACTTTTAAAAGCCAATCTGGACGACCTTCCATCAGATCATTCGTCCCATTTTTGCCAGGATGAAGATCCACATAACCACCAATAATTCTGCCTGCTCGCTTATGCTCATCAAGGCGATTGTTATAACGCATGGAGAACTCTTCGAGTAGAACACGAGTCATTGGCTTATCTTGGGTAATGCTTTTGAGCATGATTGCCGCTTCTTCCCCTAGGAAGTTCATCGTGCGAGTATAAACCTCAAAAATATGCGATGAATCAATCGGTGCACAGGTACGGTTTCCCCAAACTTTAATACCGCCATCATCACGAATCAGCACGCTGATATTCTTTTTATTGAGCTCGTTAGCTTCTGTGCCTGCAGGGTTAATCGGGGCGAAAGTCACCTCTTTCGTTGTGCCTGTTACTTGGCTTAAAACATGGTTAGAAATCGAATGATGCCATCCTTTCTCATAATCAATTCTTGCTCTAAGCCCTGCTATTTGTGCAACAACGTATTGCTCCGCTTCTACTTCCAGATCTTGATCATAGGCAATCGCATTGTTATAAATCAGCATGAGATTATCGCTCGAAACTTTATCCGCAAGCTTTAATGCTTTCTGCACCGTATAACTCGTTTCAATCGATGCGTAGACAAATCCTAAGAACTTATCAGCAAGTGCGACTAAGCGTAAACGCACCACTTCTTCAGTATCATACTTAGGGCAGATCCAAATCTTGGGCTGTACGCCAGTTTGCGTTCTAGCAAGTTCCAAAGCTTCATGCCCTGTTCTACTACCATTAGGATTGATCTTTCCCATGATGTTAGGAATCGTTGCATCAAAGCTTTCGGCTTCATCCACTCGCACCACAACCGTTGGTGTAACTGCTTCTTTTTTAATATTACGAAGCGCCTGGCCTAATGTGCCTGTGGATCCTGCTTTCGCAATCGCAACATCAAAATCAGTGACTAAAACACACTGATCAAGCGGAAACATCTCTTCATCAGCATCATTTGCGGTAACAACCATGCCAATGACAGCCGTGCCCACTTTTGGTAATTGTGTCCAACCAGACTTATCAAAGGTCTGACGAACACCATGTTGTAATTCTGTACTCATTATTTACCATCCTTCTTCGCTGTTTTCGTTGCTATTTCCGTTTTAGCGGTATCTTCAACAAAGCCCGCATCAACCCATTTTTGAGCATCTTTCTCTGTGTAATGCTCCCCTTTTTCAAATCGGCGATTGCCTTTCCGAAATTCTCTAATTACGATCATTTGAGTTCTCCCCAATATTGAATGACTCCGCCATGGACATTTTTTAAGACACAAATACTTCCCGGCGGAATTGGTAAGTACAATCCGTATTGCGCATGAAAGCCCACTTTCACACCATCTATAAAAAATTCGTTTTGGTTTGCAGTATCAATGATGATAAAAATCGTTCTTCCCGTATCATTGACATATTCAGTGTCGTATTCACGTTCATCTGTAACGTCATGCCACTTTTGATTGTGCCCAATCGTTTGATCTTGTAGTAAGCTCAGCGGCACAAGTGTATTTCCGTTTGATCCCATACTTGCTGCAACATTTCTCGTAGAAGCATCACCGTGGCCCATATTTTTACGGCCTTGCGCTGCAGTCGTAGCGCCGTGACCACCTTCGGTAATGGGCTTTACTCGTGAGAATGCGGCATCCGCTCTTGCTTGTGCTTTAACTGCTTTATCGTCTGCTGTTTTTGCATTGGCTACGCCAGTATTGGCTGTTTTTTGGGCGTCATCTGCTTTGCTGATTCCGAGTAATGCGTTGATGTTTGCATCGTAAGCAGACTTTGCACTAGCTACAAGATCTGATCGGTTAACTTTAAGATCTGAGTTTAATTGGTCTGTTGTGAGTGGGATTAAATTCCCACTAACTCTAAGAAAACCTTTTATATTAGTAGTGTTATAAGTAGTCCATTCTTCAGCCCACTCACCGTATACCTCGTTTTCTTTCATAACTCTAAGAGCTCTGCGAGGTTCTGTATAAGCTATCGCTATCTGCTTTCTTCTTGTTTTGGATCGATACAGATAAGATGTCTCAACCCAGTTATAGCCAGGAAAAGGTAAGTTTGTTGTTGGATATGTTGAGCTATGGGCGGCATATAAACCTATAGATCCGACTTCAAGATCATCTGCTGATCCTTTAAACAGGTAAGCACCTAACGTTTTTAAATATTCTGAAGCAACTTCTTCAGGAAGCACTTTTTTCTGTGCTACATTCATCGCTTCGACAGCATTCGCATTAGCTGTATTTGCTGTTTTCTGAGCGATGACAACATCGCGATTAAGTTGATTAACAACATAAATGGATGCGGCTCTATCTTTATAATCACCTAATGTGCTTGTTAGTTGATCCTCCGTTAAAGGAATAAGACTTCCGTTAACTCTTAAAAATCCTTTAATCGGTTTCGTGTTAGCAGTTGAATAGAATTCAGCCCATTCAGAAATAACGCCATTTCTAGAACTAATCATTGCTAAACGATTATCAGTACTTAGATGGAGAGATGACCACTGAGAACTCCCCCAACCAGAAGAAATTAATGAATCCCCAGAGGCTTTCCAACTAGGAAAGCCTGTTGAACCTCCAGCGACTTTATAAAAGCCGTTAGGAAGCCTTTCTGAAATATCATATTCTATTGATAAAGTAGGAGCATTACCTATAGAGCCAAGCCCAAAAGAGTAAAGATCCATTTTCTTTAATGCTTCATTCATCGCATCAACAGCATTGGCATTCGCAGTATTTGCTGTCTTCTGTGCATTTACAGCAGCACGGTTTACTTGATTGACTGTAAAGATCGATGCAATTTTTGTTTTATCATCACTGAGCGTTGATGTGATGGGTACATTGAGTAGCTTGTTGTAATCAAGTGAGCTATTACTTGTTAATACATCAATCCAGCCACTCCATGTTTTCGCATCAAGCGCATTACGATAGCTGATCGCTATATCTGTATAGAAAAACTGCTTAATGGCATATTTACCAGAAGCATCACGCCATTGACCAAATACTGCGAGAATCCCATTGCCCTTCAAGCTTGAAATTCCTGACATAAAGCCTTTCCCAAAGTAATACTCTGGTGGCTCATTTTGTATTTTTCTTAAATCAGCATGAACGCCGATTCCCATCTCATGGATGTTGGCGATTGTACAAGCAAGATCCAAGATCGGATTATTGGTATTGGGTTGATCCTTTTCATGAGTCGGCTGATCACCCACAACAGGATGCAATAGAGCCATAATGCGGATGGCATCAAGCTTATTTTCTGGAATGATCAGCTTTTTATCTAAGAAGAGATCTTCTTTTCTGGCTGTTTCAATCATCTATAAACTCCCATATAAGTACTCGCCGTTATACAGCGCTTTGTTGTTATAAAGTAAGGTTTGCTCATACTTCACTATTCTGAGCTTGTTACGTGCTGAACTTGTGTAATAGAGAAGATTGACGGCATTGTTGTATTGATCAATCGTGAAATGGTTCTCAAAAGTCACATCATATTCCGCCCAATGCCCGGAGTTTTCGACAAATGTCATCTCTCCAAGTCCTGCCGCTCTTATGACTCTTCGCATCGATTCAATCGTACCTTTCTTGCGATTCACTAAAGGGGCTGCCGCAATCACTTCTCGTTTTCTTTGTATTGGCCAGTCGTGATTAAATTCATCAACGTCGAGTGACCAAGCAAGCCATGGGAGCAGATCAACCGGGCAAAACCACGGGTTCCAGATCCACTGAAATTTAAAATCTTCCGGCGGACGGTTGGCAAAAAAGCCAGTCTGTTCAAGATCGATCTCAAACTGTGTTGAAGTGCGAGGTAATAATGATTGTTGCTGAACACTATTTGGCATTACGCTTCCTCCACCTTTCTTGTAACAACCACATCTTTAATGACGATGTAGGCAAAAGGCTCTGGCATTACGTCACTCTTTGGCATTATGATTTCAATATTCTGAATGCCTGGCACTCGTGCTGTTGCGTGGATCAAGTTATAAGTAAGCGGATCGCCAAAGCTCAATCTGTCATTTAGTTTTAGCAGCGATTCTTTCACGGCTTTATTCACTGATTCCTCAAAATAGCCGTTGTAATAAGTCGCAATGAGTTCAATTGTTACTTCGTGAATCTTGCCACTTCTCACAATGAGCTTGTCATTGAGAGGCCTCTTATCATCTGGTGTGATGAAGTCATTAACCTGCTTAATCAGTGATTGATTCGCTTGGCCATTTCCTTGTCGGGATCTGATATACAAGTGGACTTCTCCCGGCACTGGGGTTGGTAACATTACGAATGATTCTTTGACTTCTTCACTCGCTTCAATCGCTAAACGCTCATACCCTGATTTTGGGCCCGCTACTTGTGCAAGTCGGTCTGCAGTTTGTGCACGAAAGCGTAAGCTCTCATCATCTTCTAATACTGCAGGTGTCGGCGGGCTTGTTGAATCATCTGCAGGTACTAAGACTCGGCGATGTATCAAAAGGTTTGCGGCCAACACATCAAGATTATTGTGCGTTGCATATTTGAGCATCGATTGCTTTAAATCTTCGTTATATGCATTCTTCATATTGATGCGATCATAAGCCCAGGACTCGAATGCTTTTTTAAGCGGATCACTCTCAAGCACGATCTCTTGATAGCTCGGATGTCTACTCACAAAATTAGCAATGATCTCTTCGAGCTCTTTCTCAAAATCAATGACTTTAAAAACCGTAGGTTCAGGAAGATCAACAAGATATTGACTTGCTTTAAATTGCATCATTTCCTCCCGTAAAACTTCTATTAAAATTTAAGACTTCATTACTACGTTTCTTAACCGCTTCAATCATGAAACTTGGCTTTCCGGCGGTTTCAATATTGACGTTAATGCGACGAACTTCGACACGAGGCTCAAATTCTGCAAATGCCGTCATTAATGAGCTCATCAACATCATTCGATATTCATCGTTCATTGGTGCATCAATTTTCGGTACTAAGATCGTGCCGTAATTGCGGCGCATAACTCTTGTGCCTTTTGCAGTAAGTGCGATATCTAGCATCGACTGGATGATGTGCTCATCTTCTGTAATCGGCAATCCTGTTTCTCGACTAATCATTTCGCCCCCTCAGGAACATCACTCATACCTTCCGGCGTATCATGTTTATGACCAATAAATGAAATGCCGTTGATCGTGATATCGTTATTCGCTTGTGCATGTGCTTGAAAGACAACTGGATAATTAAATACAGCTCTTACCACGTTTCTTCCTGCACCACCGCCGGCACTGATTCCTCCGGCAATAAATACGTTTCCATTTAAATTAATAGTCGGTGCATTCACTGTGAATTGGTCTGTATTTGTCGTCGTATTACTTGAATTCACGGTTGTTTTTTCTGCATTAACCGTCGCATCTTGTGTATTCACTACCACTGTAGAAGCGCTATTAATCGTAAGATTCCCACTGTTATGATGGATAAAATCCCCATTCTCAAAGAGAATCTTAAAGTCAAACTCCCCAAGCCCTGCAAACTGCTGACTTGTATCAAGATTCGGGATAAAAACATTAATGTTGTTTTCCCCACCTTCAGACATCACCCGGCCACCTTGCCCAATTCGCGGATAACAAAAGATCGATGTACCACCCACAAATGGCAACGCATAAGGCATCCATGGCGTTTTTGCATCATCTTCAAACTCACATTGCACTTCGATAATTCCGCTTGTTACACGAATACCAATGACTTCACCCGTTTTAAAGACTTCATTTGTTTTACGTAATGAATCCGTTGGTAATTGCATTAGAGCACCTCCGCCATAAATTCATAAAGATGATCTAACACGATTCTCTCTTCTCGCTTTGTAGCGCCCATTAGAGTACGAACGGGATATTTCACCTTTGTATATTGGTTTACCTGAACAGATCGCCCTTCCTGGTGATTCTGGGCAATCTTTCGATGCTTATGAGGGAATGAGATAGATGCAAAGTTAGCATTAGCTCTGATTTGCATACTGCTTCTACGTCCCATTTTGGTAAACATCAGCCCACCTTTATTCTTTTTACGAGGGAGAGTCTTCTGCTTTTTACGTCTTTCCATCGGCTTACCGTCAACATCCCGGTTCGCAAGAATTTCATTACTTCTATACGCTCTTAAAGCCAGTGCCACTCCTCTACCAAACTGTCTACGTTTAGCGGGGTTCACTCGCTTTAACATCGTGTTAATTTGGTCATCAAGAACATTCGTTTGCACTTAAAACTCCATTTTCATCAACATCCGTAATAAACTTTCGTTTCATTTGGAACACGAATTGGATCTCGTACTCATCTTCATTAATAATCGAGATGTCATAAGTGATTCCTGCATCTCGTTCCTCATCAGTGATCAATCCTGCATTTTCTGCATACCACTTTGCCGCAACCGCAACGACAGCATGTTCATTAGCTGTAACCTGCTTTAAGTTCACAACAAATTCTTCACTGGTCATGAGGGTTTTTCCCCACATATAAGGCTTACCGTTATCGACCCAAGCATCAATATCTGCTTCAGATCTCACATAAGGTTTAAAGACTTTCTTAAGTTGATGAATCATATCTTTCCACTCACTTTTTCATCGATGCGCTCAAATCTGATTTCTAAGCTATTTACCCTTGCTTCTAACGCTTGGATAGACCGATCAGATCGCATCAGATGCCTTTCAAAGTTCTCTAATTTAATAAAGAGTTCACGTTGTTGAATCACGGACTCGTTAACTGCGACCGTTAATGAACCAATCTGCGTTGATTGGCTATTGATGTGCCATGTTCCGATCGTAATTAAGATCGAAACCATTGCTGATAAAATTCCGATCACGATCTTTAGTAATCGCTGATCCAATACTGCATTAGTTGTTTGAGCCACTTGTGTCATTGCATACTCTTTTATAAATATCGTTGTAATCTTCTAACTGAGAAAGCGTTCCCAGAGTGTCTTGGCTAGATCCATAGATCGGATCAAATACCAAACAGAGATTAGGATTAATCTCGTAAATGACCTTTGCGGCGCATCCGTTCAACACGATCGCTAGGATCACGAATATTGTTGTTTTTAACATCTCGTTTTATCTCCAAGGCTTTCTCATTTACTTTTGCAGCACTATTTTCTAATTGACTCGCTTCGAGCTCTTTCTCAACAGCTTCACGTTTTGATTGCTCACGCTTAAAGAGCCAGAGGAAGACCACAGACAAGGCAAAGGCTAAAGAACTCAGCCATTTCTTCATTCGCTCCATCAGCAGCCCTTTATATAAATCAGCGTTGCGACACCTATGAATATCGCTAGTAAGATAGCAATCACAATATCCATCACGACTGTTTCGGGCCTACTAATCTTCATGGCTTTCCCCTTTCTTTAACTTGATTTCAGCTAAATCTCGCAGTCCTTTACTCGGCAATTGCCCGATTGTTGCAACTAAAAAGACGGATAAAAGCCATTCGATGCCAGGATATTTCTGCAATGCTGAGATAATCAAAACGATTGCCCCAACAATTGCCCCAAGGAATGCAAGAGTTTTATTGCTATCAATGCGCTCGTTACTATTCTTCAAGCACTCAAATAACTGCTCTCTCATGAGCAAACTCCTTGGAAGTACGTGTTATCCCGTAGCTTCTTGAGTCGTTCATCATTGCTATCACTCGATAAGATCTCTTTCATCTCGTAGTTTTCGCAATAGCCTGATTCTGCTTTATCGCCGTAATTGATATCCGGACGAGGATTGCTACAAGCTGAGACAACGATCGCAACGGTTGCCAGTGCAAAAGTCATTAAAATAACTCTAAAGTAATCTTTCATATTCATTGATACGCTCCTTCCATTGAATGCTACGGCTTGCTTGCAAGCGATTTCGCCATCCTTGCAAGTATTTATAGCGAGTTTTTGGCGAGATAATGACGTAGAAATCTAACGTCCAGTAACTTAATGCTTCGATCAGTAATGCTTGATTTGCCTTTGAAATAGCATTGAGGGTGTCAACGCCGGCAACTCCATCATCTTTCACACCCACAGCACGTTGCAGAATCAAAATCGCTTGCTTATGCCCGGAGTGAATTGAGAGCAGATAGATATTGAACGCCGCATCATTCATGATGTTTGAGGCAAGAGAATCGTTCCAAAAAGCTAAACGATAAATCTCTTTCGCTTCATTCTTTGTCATATCAGTCATCGGCTTTGTATAACCATATTGATTGGCTAAACGCTTTGTGATCCCATAATTCGTTTCACCGCCTGGATCATCTGGATCATTCACGTAACCGCCTTCAATCTTGATGACTTCATCTGTAAAGGCTTGAAAGCGTGCTTCTTGATACTTGCTTAAATTCATTTCCATTTTCCAATTCCCATCAATCCCATAGATTCACTGTTTCTTTAACAACTGGCTTATCAAGGGGCACATTTATCACGGTTCTTGCCGGTACAATATTTGGCAAACCTGCTAAATGACGGTTACTCTCAAGCTTCAAGACATCTTCTAAGCTTGCATTTATCTGATGCCGATAAAGACAACCATCAATCGTTTCAAAACCAGATGCCACAACCTTTCTCATGTCAAACCTACAAATGAAGTGGGCTCATTAAGAAACATCCGTACATTCTTCAAATATTCTGCACTCCAAGCACTTGCTGAGTTATCAACCTCTTTGAGCTTGTCTTCACCCGCTCTACGAGTGAGATCGATATCTTGATAGTGGTCCACAATGAGTTTTTTCGTATAGGCAAAAATAGCGGCTTCAAAGAGGATCTCTTGCTTTGTTTGCTCTCCGATCATTTCTGAGGGCACTTCTGCTAAGGTGTTATAGCCCTGCTCTCTTTGATTCAGTGCGTATAATCCAACATCATTGAAGAAGACAAGCGCTGCTCGTTGTAAGAAATGAAATGCGGCCTCATCATCTACAAAGGTCGGTACACGAGCTTTCTGTTTAAAGTCTTGAATATCAATGGATGGCCAGAAGCTTCCAAGATGTAATTCAAGATTCTTTTTTGATTCAGACTTCGCAATAAACCCCATTTCATTCCTCTCTTAATTAGGTTTGGGGGTGGATGCGCATCGAGCCTTTAAGTGAATACTCGTCAGCTCTTGCGCAAGCCCCCAAGGCGCGCGAGACGCGATAAAACTATTCAGCAGGTTCGGCCTTTAACTCGATAAGCTTCTTATCAAGGCTTTCAAGACGTTTTTTAATGCCAATGTCTGCTTTTAACTTTACTGCTTCATGCCAATAAGTACTCACCTTTTCAGCCTGTGAAATATCATCGGTAGTTAAGTCATCAAGCTCCTTATCATCTAAGATTTTTTCACCTAAAAGACGTAAGAATGTCGCATGAGAATTTTGCTGCACATCTTTGCCATCTAAGAACTGAGCGATACTTTCCGCATCTGTAATAGAGAGGCTTTCGATATTATCGCGAGCATTATCCGAAACAAAAGTTGGTAGTTTTGTTTCAAAAGGTGGCTGTAACTGGTGCTTTTCCATATAGTTTGCAATCTGCAAGAAATGGGTAATATCACCAATATCAATGGACCAAACAAGCATGTATTGGAGGATCTTATCCTCAAGACCACTATCCCCTTCAATCAGTCCACTCACCCACGGCAAATAGTGATTAATACGCTCTTTTTTATAAGCGATCTTATAAGCTGTTGCATCAAACCCTTTCAAAACGATTAGATCTGCTCTTAAATCACGTAGCAAGGAATTTGTCTCAATATCAGCTTCAAGGGCTTGCTGCGATCTAGTCGCAGCAGCTTTACGTTCTTTGATTTTTTTTAATCGAAAAGGCATGATTAACCCCCAGTCTTCTCATCTGCTTCACTGACAACTTTTACATTCACAAGTACCACTGCTTTTTCGTAATTCTTAACAGCAAAGAATTCATTAGATTCGTGATAGAACTCTTCACGAGAACGGGGATGATTCTTCACCATACCAATATGGACTGAGCCTTCCTGAGTTCTAATCGCGAGGTTTTTAGGCGATGTTAATAACAGCGTTCCCTCGGGGAAAAATGGTGGTGTTTCGGCATGAACACCGCCGGCAACTGTGGTAAATACTTTTTGTAAGCTCTGATTACCTGCTTCTGTAATCGTCACTTTCTCAACCATCTTCATATCACGGTCAACAAAGAACTCTTCACTTGCATAAAGCTCTAACCCATCACGAAGATGCTCTGGAATCATTGCTCGCATGGCAATTAATGCCGTATCTAATGATTCATAAGTACCGCCTTTTCCGATAGTGATCGATTCAGCAGTACCATCGATATAATTTTCTGGAAAATGAGTTTTAATACGGTGGAGGAAGCCGATATTAACGTCTTGGCCTAATGGATTGGCTTTTTTATCAGTTTTCTTCGCAACCTTTTCACCATGCCAAGCGATCTTCATCATATCGTTTCCTTTTGATGCTGCACGCTTCTCGCTGATATAACGTTGGAACAACTTACGATTGCGTCGTGCCCAATTGTTATATTCTTTAAACGAGATATGCGTATCATGTTGCGTTGTTTCGGCGGTATAACGAATATTAGACAAGCCTGCAAGATTCGTCGTTTGACGATCTTCACTCTCCGTATCAGTACGGCCAGAAGCTAAATCCATATCCTCAGCACCGATATTATCAACAACTTGTGCTTCACAAGTATCAACATCAATCTTGGATAAGAAGGCATTACTATTTTGAACCGCTGTGACCCATTCCACCTCTTTATCAGGCTCAAGGGTAAAGTGCGCACCAGATTCGATTGCTTCCACTGAAACACCGTGTAAATCAGATTGCGTTTCATAATATTGGGTAGAAAGCTGTGTCGCTTCCTTAGATAAAATTATTTTTGCCATGTTTTCTTTCCTTAAAATGTGGCTTCTTCAACATCTGACTCATCGCCAGAAATTTTAGGAGTATTAAACTTGTTAACTGCCGGCGTTTGGCTGTAGCTTTCAACTTTTGTAGAAAGCTCATCATGGGACTTTTGCAGTGCATCAAACTTCTCTTCAAGCGCCTTAAATTGCGTGACTCGATCCGCATCATGCGTTTCAAATGCTTCGGCAATCTGAGTAAATGCCTGTTCGAGATCCGCACGAGCAAAAGATTCCTTTTTCTTAAAAAGGTTTTTTACAAGATCAGTAAAAAAGTTCTTTTGCATTTCTGAATTCTCATTAGAAGCTTCGGCTGATTCAAAAGATAATTCAGACTCAAGCGCATCCGTTGTAAATGTTGAGACATTAAAGTTTTTAGAAAACTGTAAGGCTTCAGTGCCAAGCGATGCAGGGGAATCCGTCACAGCCAAACCAATACAATAGGCTTTTTCAGTTCCTGCAAAATTAGGGATCATCTCAATAGATGAATAGATCTTCTGGGATTTCTGATTAATCTCAATCAGGTTTTCAGATACCGCAAACTGCGCATATAACCCACGGCGCTTCTCACCATTAATCACCACATCTTCGGCTTTTAGGGCAATCACATCACCATACATCTTGAATTCAGAATCAACCATATAACCGCGAATATGTTCGATATTCACGCGTGCACCATACGTTTCAGGATTGTAGGTACTTGCCATTTGGTCAATCTGATCAGCTGTAATTTCACGGCCATCAACCGTTTTACCAGACACAGCTACGCGGAAAAACTTCGTTTTCTTTAGTCCGTGTCGAATTGCTTCACTCATGAATTTGTCTCCAAAATTGTTAATAATCTGTGCTCACCAAGCCTTGAAGCACATATTCATCGTTTTGCAATACTTTTTCCATCTATCTAAGCTTGGATTATTTTGTGAATAAATGTTCTATTCCCCTGATTAATGGGAGATTTGAGAGATTTTCTAAAAAATAATCCAAGATTCATTCAATTCCGTTCTTTTAGTTAAACGCAGACAATGATTTTCATGATTGATAAATGAGATAAACAAAGAGAACGCCTGTGATTGATTTACCCCCTTTAACCCTTCCCAAAGACCACCAAGCAAGAATTCTATTCTTTGCCGGTTGGACATTGAGCGATATTGCAAAACGGCTAGATACCGCCGTGAGTACTGTTGCCTATTGGCGTGATAATCAAAAATGGGAGAATCAAACAACATTTGATAGGCTTCAATCCTGTACTGAGCTTCGCTATATGTATCTGCTCTTTAAAGAGAATAAGAGCAATGCTGATTACAAAGAATTTGATCGAGTTTGTAAGACCTTAAAGAACCTCTTTTTTCCTGTCCGTGAAGAGGAAAAGGAAGATAAGAAACGCATTAAGGCGTTTATGAAGATCGATCCTGAAGAGTTTAAAGAGAAGATCAATGCCTACTGGGAGGAAAATGCCTTCCAATATCAGAAAGACTTTATTTATGAAACAGAATCTATCCTTAAACTACCAACCTCAGATGGACAAGCGGTTGTTCTAAAAGGTCGTCAAACTGGCTTTACTTGGGCACTTGCGATAGGTAGAGCGCTACGAAGAGCGATTAATCTTGGGCATGATCAGGTTTATATCTCTTCATCACAACGCCAGGCATTTAAAGCACGTGATGATATTAAGCGTTTGATTCATGAAATCTTTGGGGTAAAAGTCCAAGGGGTTGAACGGATCCAATTACCCAATGGGGCAATCATTGATTTCTTAGGTGCAAACTATCGTACCGCGCAAGGCTTCACGGGTGATGTTACTGTTGATGAATACGCATGGATGCTCGACTTTGAGGATTTAACAGAAGTCGTAAAAGCCTGTGCAACGCTCAAACAATACAATATTGTCATGAGCTCAACACCAAGCCATGAATCACATCCTTCTTACAACTTTTGGATGGGAATTACTGAAGGGCGAAAAGGAGTTGAGTTTACCTACGATGAGGCAAGAAAAGGGATTCTTTGTAGCGATGGGATCTATCGTAAAATCATCACGCTTGAAGATGCTGTTGCACAAGGCAACAATCTCATTAGCATTGAACGCTTAAAACGCCGGCATCCCGAAACTTACCCGATGCTCTTCCAAGGTATTTGGATGAAGCATGGTAACTCGGCATTTGATGCAAGACAGATCATGCGCTGTATGATCGATCCATTTGAAGATTGGCCAGATGTTTGGATCTCTCAAGGATTAGATAGACCTTACGGTAATAAAGATGTTGTTATTGGCTTTGATCCGGCAAAAGAACTCGATATCTCTGCATGTGTCGTCATCGCACTTCCTACCAAAGATCACCCTTACCATAGAGTGATTGAGAAGTTTAACTGGTTTGGGGAAGACTACGACGATCAAGCGGACAAGGTCATTGATCTTACCACTCGTTATAACGTCAAACACATTGCTATTGATGGCAATGGGGTTGGTGCAGCAGTCCATGCACGAGTTGAAAAACAGCTCATTGGCAAAATGATTCCTGTTAGAAAGATCGATGGTAATCCGACACTTAAGGGCTTCCTCGTCCTGCAAATGCGCAATTTCTTTAGAGATCAATTATTACGATTCGATAAAGATTGGACAGATGTCTTTGAATCATATCTCGCAATCAGACCAAAAGCAGGTCGAAATATCATTCTTTATGAAACAGTAAGAACCTCTCAAACGGCTCACGCAGACTTCTCGTGGGCAATCATGTATGGACTTAGCTATATCAACTTAGACGGCACAACAACAGAAGACAATCAAGCAACTGGAGCATGGGTATAATGACGCAAGCAGTAACTAATGAAAATCAGGTATTTACCTTCGATACACAACAAAAAATTAGTGATAGAGAGTTTTATGATTTCTTAATTGGAGGGGATCATTATCATCATGATCTCTATTTCCCGCCTAGATACAGTTATGAACAACTGAATCTGGCAATGTACTCCGCCTCTTTACACGAATCATCTCTCAATTTTAAAGCCGGCATTATCACTTCTATTTTCAAAGAAAATGAATATCTCTCCGTGATCGACTTTAACCGCTTTATCACGGATTATTTAATTTATGGCAGCGCTTTTTTATTGAGGATTCCGTCTAAACTCGGTAATACCCTTGCCCTTCAACATCTCATGACTTACTACATGCGAGTCGCTCGAAAAGAGGGATACTATTTTGTTCGCCCTAATGAATATGATAATCCGAAATATTTTGAGAAAAAAGATATCGCCCTATTTGCCAGTTACGACTCTATCCAAAATATCTATGGCCGCCCTTCTTACCTTTCCGCAATTCGTAGTACCACGCTTAATCGTGAAGCGACTTATTTCCGCATTAAATATTATAAAAATGGCTCTCACGCAGGGTTTATTTTGTCGATTAATGGTAAAATTGATCAAGGATTAATGAAGAATATTCGAGAAAACCTTCAGAAGACAAAAGGAGATGGTAACTTTAGGAACCTTGTCCTTAATATCCCTGAAGGGAATGATAAAAGCGTTCAGTTAATCCCGATTTCAGAAGTGGCAGCAAAAGATGAATTCTTTAATATCAAGCGCATTACAGATGAAGATATTAATACTGCTCATCGTGTACCACCTGTATTAATGGGGATCACTCCTAAAAATGCCGGCGGTTTTGGAGATCCAGGCAAACATGCTGCAGTCTTCTATCAAAATGAGATCCTCCCACTTCAAAGGCTCTTAGAAAGCTTTAATAGAGAACTTGGCATTTCAGCCTTTCAATTCAATAAATATGAGATACCTGCTTAAAAAAGACTTGGGGTCATCGCAGAGGCGTAATATCGTAATGAAATCGTCAAAAAGCCTCTGATTAGCACTGTTTCATCATTATAGTAGAGCGTAATAACGCATTATGGACATAATACAGTCTTTCAAAAGGCTCATTCTTATCGAGTTTCAATAATCTAAACTATGACTTAAAATTACATAATATTATTACTATCTATTACACTAAAATTACGTTTACTCTCCCTCTTAAAAGCATTGATACAACTAAGATTTAAAAGAATAAAATAAAAAATTACGCATATTACGCTCTTACGATGACTCCCCACCACCTTACTTATATAAGAGAAAAGGCTCTCTAAAAGCTTCTTGATAAAGTGATAGATAATGCTTAATGTACTTACTGTAAAAGCTCGTAATACTCTGTAACACGCAATAATAAGAACAACGCAGCGCAATAGAAGCTCCAGAGCCATCCTCCCTTTGTAAAAAACAGCCCTATACTAACCGCCGGAGCGCGAGGAGGAGGATTTTTATTGCAAAATATTTCTCGTCTTTATTTTTGGATCGGATCCTGGCCAACTGCTCAGATCTAAATACCTCAGTTTGAAGTATCAAAAGCGGAAGCTCATCTTTGATTAAGTTGTGCCTATTAAATTTAAGTTATTTCTATTAAAAGTGTATGCAAGTTACGCAAAAGCACATCTTTTTTAAGTTAAAAAATCTAAGAAATTAAAAGCTATCCCGCCAAATCTCCCGCCATTTTTATTTTAGGCAATAAAAAACCCCGCTATAATGCGAGGTTTCGACCTTTAGTTGGTGGGCCTTGCTGGGCTCGAACCAGCGACCGCTCGATTATGAGTCGAGAGCTCTAACCAACTGAGCTAAAGGCCCTAAATTTGGTAGGCGTAATTGGATTCGAACCAACGACCTCCACCATGTCAAGGTGGCGCTCTAACCAACTGAGCTATACGCCTGAAGTAAAGAAGCATATAATGCAATATTAACTTGCCTTTGACAAGCGCTATTTACAAATTTGCTAATAATTAGTCACTCACTCCCATTAAGATCATGAAAGCGCCCGCAGGTTGAAGCATCAAAGCAAACTTTGCAAGAAACTGATAGAATATCCCTTGAATTTTAACCTGAACAATTGTCCTCATTTAAAAAGATAAAAATTATGGCAGAGAAGAAAAAAAGTTGGTTTGGTCGATTATTTGGTGGCAAAAAAGATGATGCTCCCGCCATCACAGAAACTCCTGATGTAACACCTGAATCAGTGGATTCTGACAAAATTGAAACATCAGAAGAAGCTGTTTCCGTTAGTAGTGAATCACCAGCGACGCCACAAGAGCCTACCACTATTAAAGAGGAGATCGTTCATGTTGCTGAAACAGTTGTTGAAGCCGTTAAAGAAGAGATCCATGAATCCTTTACGCGTGAACATCATGAAGAGTCTTCTGATGAAACCTTAGACAATACAAACGAAACAGAAGCAAAAACCCTTCAACCCCAACACGGATTCGTTGAAGAAATTGCCCATGATGCTAAAACCGAAGTTGACGCCGCGAAGAGTGCTTCTAGTACTCTTGAAGAATCAACAAAAACATCAGAGCCTGAAGCGGAAATCATCATTGAAAATGAAGAAGAAGCTCCAACAATTGTAGTAGAAGTGCCCTCTTCTACTGTAGAGATCGAAAAAGCGATCAATACTGAAGATAGTATTGCTGAAAGTGCTACTGATACAATCGAAGAAAGCGTTATTAAGGCAATACCGGAAGTTGAAGAGACTATCGTAGATGCTCAAGTTAGTAGCGAACCAACAATCAGTGAACCTATCATTAATAAGCCAATTGCTGATGAAGAAGTTATTGAAGAAGTAGCTGACATCGAAGTCATTGCCGATGAACCTGTTGCTGAAGAAATTGAAAAAAAAGAGATTACATCAGAAGAAGTTACTACTGACGTTGCGACAGAAACTATCGAAACTCAAGAGAAACCAGAGAAAAAAGCAGGATTCTTTGCTCGCTTAAGTAGTAAATTAAGTAAAACCCGTAATAATCTTACAGAAGGTATTGCGGATCTTTTCCTCGGTAAAAAAGAGATTAGTGAAGAGATCCTTGAAGAGCTCGAAACTCGCCTTTTAATGGCGGATGTCGGCATTAAAGTCACCGATCAGATGCTTACAAGTATTCGTGACTCTGTGTCTCGTAAATCGCTCTCTAATGTTGATGAGCTTTTTGCTGCGCTCAAAGTGCAGATGAAAGATATTTTAGAGCCTGTTTCTAAGCCTCTAGTGATTGATAGTAACCATAAACCTTATGTTATCTTAATGATTGGGGTTAATGGCGTTGGTAAAACCACGACGATCGGGAAACTTGCAAAGAAATTCCAAGCTGAAGGCAAATCTGTCATGCTTGCTGCCGGCGATACTTTCCGCGCAGCTGCTGTTGAGCAGCTTGAAATTTGGGGTGAACGCAATAAAATCCCCGTTATCTCTCAAAAAGAAGGAGCTGATCCTGCTTCTGTAATCTTTGATGCGATGGAATCTGCAAAAGCACGAAAAATGGATATTTTAATTGCCGATACTGCTGGCCGTTTACATACAGACTCAGGATTAATGCAGGAACTTGCCAAGATTAATCGCGTGATCAAACGCCACGACGAAACCGCGCCACATGAAGTGATGCTTGTTGTTGATGCTTCTACAGGGCAAAATGCGCTTAATCAGGCACGACAGTTTAATACCACCGTTCCCCTTTCTGGTATTACATTTACTAAACTAGATGGTACAGCAAAAGGGGGAATTATTTTCGCCATTGCTGAAGAACTCAATATTCCTATTCGTTTTATTGGTGTTGGAGAAAGTATTGACGATCTTCGCCCATTTAACGCAGATGAGTTTGTTGATGCGCTAATCTCTACTGAAAAAGCGTAATCAATATAGTCCTATGCAAGTTTTAGCTTCCCTTTTGGGGAAGCTTTTTTTGCGCTAATTTCCCATAATTTTAAGGGAAACTCTTTTCTTACTAATCTTAAAATCAAACTGACTTATAAAATGCAGGAAAGAGCAATTATAGGCTTCTGAAAGATCAATTGCCGGCATTAACAATGTGCTTATACGGCTGATACATTATTTTCAATAATAGCGATTTTACTTACTAACTTTGACTTCCTATTCACCTATAAGATGCATAAGCCGATTTATTTAATACAAGGACTTTACTGATCCTGATTCATCATGAGCCACAAAAAAAAAAGAGATCTCGAAAGATCTCTTTTCATATCGAATGACACTATCAATAAAATGTGTAGGATTTAATTAAACTCAAATCCACCAAAATCATTATTATTACTATTTTCATTAAAATTAAAATTCATTGCTGGCTGCTTTGACTGCTGCTCCATACGCTTTTCGAGCTCTTGTAAGGGGCGATGGTTTGGCGCAACTTTTAATCCAATCATCAAATATTGCTTAGCAATATCTTGATTACCATAAGTAAAAGCATCATAAGCACTGCGATAATAGATATCCGCAATCGAAGCTAATCCCTGCTCTGCTTTACGATTTTTAGCGTCTAATTCTAATGCTTTTTGATAGAGAAAATAAGCATCGGTCTCATCAACGCCGACATAGTTACCCTGCATGAATGCGATCTCAGCTTGTTGAATAAATGCTTCTGCCTTCTCTAAATCTTCACGAGCAATTCCATCTGCATTATGATCTACTGACAATAAGGTAAATGCCGGCTCTGAGCCTTGCTCTGTCTCAATACTAACAGCCGCTTCATTGGAAGAATTCTCATCACCACTTTGTAATTCTACTTTAGTAATTCTTGTTTCTTGATCTGCAGTATCTAGAACTGGACGATCTTGCAAAATATGCTCTTCATCTACACGCTCGACTTTTGGCACATAAATATATGCCTGACGCTCTTCATCTGGAATCGCTGGGTTTAATGCCCCCATTGATCCTAACTCATCATTCTCAATCACAACATATTTAGGGAGCTTGCCGGTATAAAGAGGCTTTTCCCCAAAAATAAAGTAAGCAAAAATCGCAAGCCCAACAAAGATTAGACCACAAATAAATAGATTAAATCCTTGGAACCAGCCCATACCTAATACACTCCCTTTTCGTTGCTTTTTAGGCGGCACTGCAGCAGCCTCTTCTTCGCGCTCTTTAGTTTCTGAAGCACTCTCATTATCCGTTGCTGCAAAGTGTCCCTCTTGTTCTAGACTATTGCCATCACTCATTACCGGTTCTTGGCGTGTCTCTAAGATTTTTTGATCTGCATGCATTGCCGGCACGGCTGAAAAACTTGCAGGATCCTCAAACTCCTCATTTAAGACATTAGCATTAAATGAGACTCCCGCATCTGATTTGGCATCAACATCTTCTACCTTAAAATCAAGATCTTGATCCAATTCAGAAGCGTCGATTACGACATCGTTATAAAGAAGCGGTGCATCAAGGGGAGTTTCTATCGTATTTTCTTCCACTACTTCTGGCTTTTCAAGCGCTTTTTGCGGATCTTCTTCTAGTTTTTTCTTATCGTCTAATGAATTCATATATGTACCAAGTGCAATCCTTATCAGGTATTGTCGCACTTTTCATTTTTAATGATTGAACAATATCTTCTCTTAATCGTTTTACTACCTAATTACTTTATAATATTTAGCTCATTATAAAGTAATCGAATTCTTCTAATGCTTTTCGCAGTTCAAATAAAGGCAATCCCATAATGCCGGAATAACTCCCGCTAATAGATTGAATATAACCTGCCATCATTCCTTGAATAGCATAGCCACCCGCTTTATCGCAAGGTTCGCCACTAGCCCAATAATTTTGAATAAATGCTTCTGGCAAAATTGAGAAAGTCACCTCACTTTCACTTAACATCGTGACAAAACGTTCTTTACCATTTTGCATCCCAACTAATGTTAATGCTGAAAAAACCGTGTGTGTCTTATTAGAAAGTGTACGCATAATATCAAAAAAATGCGCTTGATTCTCAGGCTTACCAATAATATTCCCAGCATAACTTAATGTGGTATCTGCCGTTAATAATAATCTCTTATCAGTAAGAAGATGCCCAAATTCACTTAAAGCTTTAATCGCTTTTTGCTCAGACATTTTTTTTACATAAAGCTCAGGCAACATCGGTGTTTTTACAGATTCATCAATCTCAACATCTACGCTTTCGTAGTCAATTGCCAGTTGCTCAAGTAATTCTCGGCGACGAGGTGACCTTGATGCTAGTAATATTTTTAAATGACTCATGTGCAGATTTCCCACTTAGAAACACTAAACTCTATCATCTTTAAAGAACGATACAAAAAATGATTCACCTCATAAAAGCTTATCAGCATTTATAAAGCAAATCATTTTAATCCCTTAGTATATACGCCAAGCTACTCAGCTTCTACACTAGCGGTATCGATGGGAGCACTATTACCAATATCCCCATTATAGTATTGATAACGCCCATCACGATCGAAATGAACTTGAATCTGTTTAGATTCTTTCACTTTTCCATCAGAATCTGAATGGAAGAAGACGTAATACCAAACACTTGGATCATAAACATCTTGAACTAATGGTGTTCCGAGTAGAAGCTGAACTTCTGATCTTGTCATCCCAGGCTTTAGGTTTTCCAGTCGCTGTTGCTCGATATAGTTTCCTTGGTATACATCAACGCGATGCATTGAAAACTTCGAACAGCCAACTGCTAAAATTGCAACTCCTAATAGCATGAAATATTTCATTTTTTTCATTTTAATCTTTCTCCTAGAAGAATAGAGGTAAATCATACCCTTTTTTGCAAAAAATTCTATTGATTATTTTCAAGTTCCAGCCAACGCTCATACTTTTCTTCTAATAATTGATTCTTATCGGCTAATTCTGTTAACTTTTCAGATTGATACGCATGATCTTCCTGATAAAATTCCGCTGATTGAATCAGTGCTTCTAAATTCTCAATTGTGGTCTCTAATTCACTAATGAGTTTTGGAAGTTTCTCTAATTCACGCACCTCATTGTAGCTGAGCTTTTTCTTAACTGTTGATTTTTCTGTTGAGATACTCTCTTTCGGTGTAGCAGCAGCTGGTTGATCGGCCTGTTTATCCGCAATCTTCACTGATGATTGACGCTTTGAATGATCAGCCTGAGCCTTAGCAAGCGCTTTCATGCGTTCATGCCAATCGCTATAACCCCCGATATACTCCTCAACGCGCCCTTCTCCTTCAAATACTAAGACAGAAGTCACAACACTATCTAGAAATGCACGGTCATGAGAGATTAAGAGCAATGTCCCTTCATAATTAGAAACAAGCTCTTCTAAAAGCTCTAAAGTTTCAATATCAAGATCATTCGTCGGCTCATCCATTACTAAAAAGTTAAATGGCTTTGCAAAAAGTTTAGCTAATAAAAGACGATTACGCTCTCCACCTGAAAGGGATTTCACAGGGCTTCTAGCTCTCTCTGGCGTAAACATAAAGTCTTGCAACCAACTAATCACATGACGTTTTTTACCATGAATCTCGATAAAATCACTGCCTTCGCCCACGTTATCAACCACGGTTGCTTCTAAATCAAGCTTTGTACGAAGCTGATCAAAGTACGCGATCTCAAGCTGTGTTCCCATCTCCACTAAACCACTATCTGGAACTAAATCTCCCATCAGTAATTTAACAAGAGTTGATTTCCCAGCACCATTTGGGCCAATAATCCCGACTTTATCACCGCGCATTAAGGTGAAACTAAAATCTTTAATTAAGGGTTTATCACCAAAACTTAAAGAGACATCTTCCGCAAGAATCACGCGGCGACCTGATTTTTTTGCCTCTTCATGATGAAGTGTTGCCGTTCCTTGTCGATTTAAGCGCTCAGAGCGCTCCTGGCGCATTGCTTTTAATGCCCGAACACGTCCTTCATTTCGAGTACGTCTTGCTTTAATCCCTTGACGAATCCATACCTCTTCTTCTGCTAAGCGCTTATCAAAAAGTGCATTTTCCATCTCTTCATTATGAATCTCAATCGCTTTATTACGTTGATAATCACTATAAGATCCTGGGTATTCTGTTAGATTCCCCCGATCTAATTCAATAATCTTGGTCGCAATTTGATCTAAAAAGTGTCTATCATGCGAAACAAATAGTAACGCGCCTTGATAAACATCGACCAAAGTCTTCTCAAGCCATTCAATCATCTCAATATCCAGATGGTTTGTCGGCTCATCAAGAAGAATTAAATCAGGATTACTCACCAATACACGCGCTAATAATACGCGGCGAATCCAGCCTCCAGAGAGCTCATTCATCTGTTTTTGCCCATCTAACTCTAAACGGGTTAAAGTCTCTGAAACACGAGAATCAATAGTCCAAGCATCTAAACGATCAAGCTCTTGCTGCACCTTTCCTAAGGCTTCTAAGTCAACATGATCTCCTGCTTCTAAAAGCGCATGATACTCTTGTAACTTAGCACCCACAGCACTTAAACCACTTGTCACAACTTCATAAACACTATGATTTAAATCTTCAGGAATCTCTTGATCGAGCTTGGCGATTTTAAGATCACTACTTTGGACAATTTCGCCATCATCAGGGATTACTTCTTTAGAAACCACTCTTAAAAGTGAAGATTTCCCTTCACCATTACGTCCTACTAAACAGACTCTTTCTCCTTTAGAGATCGCAAAATTCACATCTTTTAAGAGTGGTCTTGCGCCATAGGATAAAGAGATATCTTGTAAACGAAGTAGAACCATATCATTCCTCAATTATTTAAAATGTTCTATTAGCACTTTTATCAGCTAATTTTGAATGTTCAATTTTTTTTATTAAAACGTGAAAGTATTTTTCCAAAATGATTTGTATAATCTAACAACCTTCAAAAAACCTCTCACAAATCCCCTTAAAGAGACTCATTTTGCTGTGTTTCATCTAATATCTCATCGATAACATCATCTAACAATTGATCCTGCATCTCGATATTATCTGAATCTTGGATAATGATGATCCCTTGTGAAATATCCTCTTTCGTCTGCTCTGCCTCTTCAATCATCTCCTCTATTGCTGGGAAATAACTGGGCGTAATCGCAGAATCATGAGTAATCACTGATGATTCCGTTATTGGTAATTCAATACCGAGCATAGGTAGTAGCGTCTTATAATAAAGGGCAAAATATCCCCCAAGAGCCATCAATAATACAAAGAAGATTCCCCAAAAAGCATGTTTTTTCTTAAAGACAAAACGTGGCTCTAAATCAGGCGCAATCAATCTAGCAATGCGCCCAGGATAGCCATAAGAGAAAGCGTGCAACTGCTTAAGCTCTGTTAAAGTATAGTGCGGCTCTTTACCAAAATAACGGTAGATATGGGCGATAAACTCCCGAACTTGCGTGAGGTTAATCGGCCCAATCGTAAAGCTATTAGAATGAAGCAATAGCTCTTTAGAGAAGATATCCTGATTATTTAAATCCATAAAGAGCACAATGACAACATTCGCTTTTCGATTAATCTTATTAATCTTCTCTTTAACACGGTAAAGAAATGAGAGCTCTTCATTACTAAGGTAATCCGCATCATCGACAAGTAGTACCATTTTAAGCCCAGTAGGCGGCACTTCCTCTAAACGAGCGATAATTTCCGCTTCATCCTCTGTTGTTTCGAGCATTCCGGCAATTTGCGCTAATACTGAGTCTTGACCGGCAGTAATGTTTCTCGCAACGATATGATCAAAGCTATCTAAACGTTTACTAAGCTCAAGCATAAAGCGGGTCTTTCCACAGCCTGATGGGCCATAGACTGAGTAGAAATCACCGCGATTTGTACTAATATGTTGTTCAATTCTTCCCATGACCTCTTCGGTTGGCCCAAGCTCTAGCCACGGAAGATCATGCAAAAGATCTATATTTCGCATCTATGGGGTACCAAATTCTATAGCTTCTATAATATATGCCTCTGGAATATCATCTGTGATCATTGCTTTACCAACAGACTCCAGTAATACAAAACGGATTTTTTGCGTTAGATTTTTCTTATCTAATCGCATCACATTTAAGAACTCTTGAGGAGTAAAGGATTGTGGTGCCTCACAAGGTAGATCAAAAAGATGAAGGAGCGAAGTAATATAGAGTTGATCTTTTTTACTAATAAGCCCCATACGGCAAGATAAATAACCTGCCATATTAATCCCGATCGCCACAGCTTCACCATGCAAGATCCCTTGATATTTCATCAACTTTTCAATTGCATGCCCAAAAGTATGCCCAAGATTTAAAGTGGCTCGAATACCAGATTCCCGCTCATCTTGATCGACAATCCATTTCTTACAAGCACATGAGCGATAGATCATCTCCGCCATTACTTCTGGATCTTTTGCTAAAATCGCCTCGTAGTTAATTCGCATCCATTCTAAAAAATCGGCATCTTGAATAAAGCCATACTTTAAAACTTCTGCTAAACCACTCACATATTCACGTTGTGGCAACGTTGAAAGAAGGGAGAGATCAATCAATACTCTTTTCGGCTGATAGAAAGTCCCAATCATGTTTTTACCATGAGGATGGTTAACGGCTGTCTTACCGCCAACAGAGCTATCAACTTGTGCTAATAAGGTTGTAGGAATTTGAATGAAATCAATGCCTCGTTGATAGGTGCTCGCCACAAATCCAGCTAAATCACCAATCACGCCACCACCAAAAGCAATTAGTAAGCTTCGGCGGTTAAACTCAAGCTCAAGCAGTCTTGTATGAACTTGCGCAAAAGATTCTAAATTTTTATAGCGCTCGCCATCTTCAATAATCACAATACGATCACGATCGCCATCTACTAGTGATAAAATCCGATCAGAATGCAGTGCATAAATCGTATTGTTCGTCAGCACTAATCGCTGCTCATAAGGAAACTCTTCAGCAAAACGAATAGAAGCCAAGAGATTTTTATCGATCTCAATATCGTATGAACGATCTGCTAAATCTACGGTTAAAGTTTTCATCTTTTTATCTATTTCCTACTAACCATTCTGGGCATGGCAATTTATTTTGAACAATACTCTCTATAATACCACTAACAACGACTTTCGGGGGGATATTGTCTGAAAAAACAATGTAATCGGCAACATCCCGATAAAGTGGGTCACGCACTTCATAAAGGGCTGTTAATACCGCTTTAGGGTCATCATTTTTTAAAAGGGGTCTTTGATTATCAAATCGTACTCGTTCATATTGAGATTCTGGCGGCACATTGAGATAAATGACGATCCCATTTGCGGCTAATGCGGCTCTATTTTCAGGGCGAATAACAGCGCCGCCCCCAGTTGCTAGTACGATATTTCTTCGCTGTGTCAGCTCTAAGATCGCTTTCTCTTCACGATCTCTAAATCCTATCTCCCCTTCCATCTCAAAAATGTAGGGAATTGTGACACCTGTAATAGATTCAACATGCTGATCACTATCGACAAAATCGTAGGCTAAGGCTTTGGCTAAGATTTTACCAATCGTTGATTTTCCAGAGCCCATTGGCCCAATTAAGATAATATTAGATTGCTGCGATGGCTCCACGAATTCCCCCGGATAAAATACTCATCTTGTAATACATCACTCTTCCCAATCATGCATTACAAAACTACTGATAGATTGATAACAATATCAATCTATCAGTGTATCAACTATCCGTGGGCTAATAAATATGAGTAATTCAGCTTTTTTATGTTGCTCTGTCTCTTTTTTGAACAATCTCCCCAAAAAGGGGAGCTTACTTAAAAAAGGAACCTCTTGAGATCCTTCGAGGGTTTCATATTCATAAATTCCTCCAAGTACTATTGTTTCCCCATGTCTAACTATCGCTTGAGTGCTCAGCTCCTTTTTACTAATCACAGGCTCCCCTTTATTGGTATATCCTGATACTTCATCTTTAGAGATAAAAATATCAATCATAATTTTATGATCTGGCGTAATTTGTGGCGTCACATTGAGCTCCATCACCGCTTCCTTAAATTGGGTGTTAGTCCCTTCGTTAGAGCTCGTTGAATAGGCAATTTCACTTCCCTGCTTAATGTACGCAGCTCTTCTACTGGTAGTCAGTACAATAGGATTAGAGATAATCTCCCCTTGCCCTCCTGATTGCATTGCCGATAACTCTAAGCCCAAATTAAGCCCATTTCCAAGCACCATATAGGCCATAGAAAAAGTAGGAAGTGATACACCTAATGATGTTAGCGCACCTAAATTACCACCAAAATTTCCTGTGCCTTGCTGTTCTGATGAGATATTTCCGCCAATAGATTGAGATCCTCTTTGGTAATTTAAACCCCAATTTGCCCCTAATTCCTTGGCAAAATCATCGAACGCCGCAACAATATATGCAGCTATCTCCACCTGTTTTGCCGGTTTATCTAACTGTTTAATAATCGCCTTAATCTTTCTTACCTCCAAGGCTTGATCGGTAATAATCAGCTGATTTAAACGTTTATCCACACCAATTGAGGCTTGGTATGAACGCTCAATCCCACCATCAAACGCATGGCTATTTAACATATCTAATAACTCTTGAGCTTCGGCATAATCAAGCGTCACCACTTTTGTTACTAATTCTCCTTTCTCTAAACGATGGAATTCTCGTTCATTCGTCAAAAAGATCACACCATGTCTTTTTACCTGATGTAAGTTGGTATAGAGCAAGATCACTTCTAACATCTCATCAAACGTCATCTCGTTTAAATTTAATGTTAGCTTCTGCTCAGCCGAAGGATGCACCACAATATTTCGCCCACTCTCTTTGGCAAGTAGCATCATTAAATACGTTAAGCTAACATCTTGAAAGGAGAGGCTAAAAGTATCCGCCTTTATCTCCGAAGTTGAGATTAAGGATATCCCCTCATTTTCAGGTTCGCCCCCATCAAAAGCTGAACTCATTTTTGCCAAAAGAGGTGATGAGAATAAAAACAGACTCAAAAAAAGGCCATAATATAGCCAATAATGATGCATCTGTCTTAACCCCTTAAAAATAATAGGATTCCATCTTAGTGATATGACTCTTTGCTCTCTCATCTAAATACCCCCATAAAATCTCATTCAAGGTAGACTTAGCTCTAAATATTGTGACGTAATGGTTAAGACATCATTCTCTCCCTCTTGCCATGTTTCCCAGGTACCATTTTTCTTCTGAATAATCGCTAGCGGTTTTTGATCTCGAATAATAATTCCTGCTAAATACAGTCCTTGATTTGTCTCTCCCACCTGCCAATAGCGCTTTTTCTCTTTTGCCTCTACGGATAAATAGGTATTTTTATCCGGCGCTACCTCCCCCTTATTTTCCTGAAATAAAGTCCTTATCAATGCCACCATCTCCTTAGATTCACCAAGGGTTAGAGTCTTATTTTTATCTAATCTGATTTGAGCTTGTAAAACCTCTGATAATGCCGGCAATGATCTCGGCACTTGTGGTAAAACTTCTTGATACTCCTCTTTTTCTAGTGCCTTTTCTAATGCCAACTCAAGCGCTAAAAAATCATAAAACTGTAGCTTTAACTCAAAATGCTTAAAAGATTTAGAGTCTAAACTCTCAGCAATACAGCGCTCACTATTATCACCAACTGTTAATTGCTCAAGAAATAACAGCGTGGTTGATGCAGATAATTGCGTCTGTATAGTTGCCAAAAAGGAGAAGAGAGCATGATATTCACCACAAATATTAAGGCGGATCTCCAACATCGAGATCAAAGGCATATCAACATCGTGACTATTTGCTAACAAGAGATCAGAAGAGATCGGCTGCAGATAAGATAAAAGAGTCCTTTGTGATAGGGGTAAAGGCTTACTTCGTAAATTTTGCCGTTTAGGCACTCTTAACTGCATCTGCGCTTTATGAGGAAGAATCTTGAGAAGTATTAATTGATTGTCCGTTAAGCTTGATTCTAATAGTTGCATCAATTGAACTTCAGAAATAATCGTTTTTACAGAGCTTTCTAACGCTCGTTGCTTCTGAAACAAGATAACAGCATCACTTTCTAAAAAATTGGCTCTTTCCTTAATATTTTGGGACAACTCTATTATTTTTTGATTAAAGCCTTTTTGCTGCCCTTGATATCGCGTTAATAACGTATGACCAAAAAAATAACGCCAAATAATAAAAAATATAACCACTAAAACAGATAACGTAATCACTAATAAGACTCGCCGGGCTTCACGACTCAAAGCACAATAATCTGCCCAATGATCATCTTGGAGATCTCGTTTTAAAAAAACGATTAGCTCGTTACATATTGCTCTCAAGCGAATAAAAAAGGCGTGATTCATCATCTATCCCTCACTCCTTTTGTAACGCAATCTGCACATGATAATGGTAATAATCTGTCTCTTTTGCCGACAAATTAACAATCGCTTGCCACTTTTTAGCGGCCAATAGAGTCTCTAATTGATAAATGCGCTCATAAGTTTTCACTTTTCCATTAAGATATATATGAGGATCTTGGGGATATTTTTGTAAACTCGTGACGATTAATGGATCTTTAAATTCAGAAGATAAAACGGTTATAACCTCTAAAATATCCGCTATATTCTCTTCATAAGTCCGAAGCCATAAGGCTTGAAGCGCCACCGATAAAGGCGCAAATACTATTTGTAATTGTTGCTGTTGTTGCGATAGCGCTCTAATATTTGTATCTAATGACGCAAGTTCAGCTTTTTGCCTTTGCGCTATTAGTACATCACGCCCTATCAAAAACAGTAGACAAAGGATCATCGACAATCCAGCAAGCCAAAGCTCTTTTTGAATCGTCATATTCGTAAAATAGCGATCAACCTTGTCTGTTATCCACGCTTTAAATAATTGAATCTTGGGGATGCGTTTTTTATTTTTTAAGGCTGATTTTGAGCTTTCAATCTCTTCAATGACAAACTCCATCTCTTCCATCCTTTATTCTCAGCATCTGCCTAATGCTAATCCTTAGAGGCTCATAAAAACATAGTGGAAAAGGGAGATAGATTGGGATTTATCAAAAATAGAGTACCTAATAAGCCATAATTTATAGTTAAGTCGGTAAAAAACCACTAAACTAAATTGCCGGCGCATAGATTATAGGAGGCGTAAGAATCGTTCTATTTGGTATTTTGCAAGTACTATTTAATACGTACCTTTATAGATTTATGCAAGGCTGGAGGGAATGTTTCGTGTTCTTTCTAAAATCCCGTGCCAGCTGTTTTAGACTTGCTTTTCTTAAGGCGAATTGACTATATAGTGAAATAGGCTCAAAACAAGCTGATTTAAATGTCGGCGCATCGGCTATTAACAATAAGAGACATGTTCTATCCGGCACCATGCAAACTTGTTTAATTCACATTCTGTACTGTTTGACTTTTAAAAACGGTGTTTCTTAAACTAAGTTGACTATAATGACTACAGATCGTTTTTTATGATGACTAATAAAAAAGCGCTATCTCTACGACAGCGCCCTTTACTAAAACTTTATAACAGATCGATAATCCACCTTATGGCTGATCAATAATATAAAGATCTTTCGTATAGTAATACCCCAATTGATTTTTACCGTTATAACCGCCGACATGCGGTTTTACTAAACGTAAATTGGCATAGTAATAGATCGGCATCACCACAGAATCGGCATCTAATTTCTCTTCTGCTAATTGATAGAACTTAGAGCGCTCAGCCTCATCTTTTGCGGTTAAAGTACGCGCCATCATCTCATCAAATTCAGCACTCTTATAATGCACGGTATTAACGCTACTATCGCCGATCATCATATTTAAAAAGCTCGATGGCTCATTGTAATCAGCGCACCAAGAAGCTCTGACAATATCGTAATCCCCTTGTCTTCGGCTATCGGCATACGTTTTCCACTCCCGATTATCGAGCGTCATTTCAATGCCGGCATTTTGCTTTAAGAGCGAAGCTGCTGCTATTGCCATTTTTTTATGAAGATCTGAAGTATTGTAAAGTAGTTTAATTTTGAGTGGATTATTCTCATCATATCCGGCCTCTTTTAATAGTGCTTTTGCCTTTGCGCTCCGCTCTGTCATCGGCATATCGAACCACTTTGGAACGGTTAATGCCTCTAACCCTGAAATATAAGGCGGTGTAAAACTATAGGCCGGCAAATCACCTTGTGCTTTAACCTTATTCGTTAAGATATCTTGATCAAGTGCGAGCTTTAGTGCCTCTCTCACACGAATATCGGTAAAGGGCGCTCGGCTATTATTAATGCCGTAATAATAGGTACAAAGATATGGGCTTACCTTAATCTCATCGGGAATCTCTTTTTGTAGTTTTTTAAAAAGATCGATTGGTACATTTGCCGTAATATCAATCTCCCCAGCACGATAACGCTGCGCTTCCGTCACTTCTGAGGTAATAGGAAGGAAGGTTACCTCATCAATCACCGTATGCTCGTTATCCCAATAATGGATATTTCTCTCTAATAAAATATACTCATTCACTTGCCAGTTTTTAAGCTGATATGCGCCATTACCTACAAATTTCCCAGGATTAGTCCATTGATCTCCATACTTTTCAATGATCTTTTGTGGTACCGGCGCCATTGCCGTGTGCGCTAATAGTTTTGGCAGATAAGGAACCGCTGTTGATAACGTGATTTCAATCGTCACATCGTCAAGCGCTTTAACGCCAAGTTCATCAGGAGAAACATCGCCGGCAATCACTTCATCCACATTGGCAAAATGTGCATATTGCAAATAGCTGGCATAAGGAGAACCGGTATTAGGATCTACTAACCGCTTCCATGCATATTCAAAATCATGAGCGGTTAATGGATCCCCATTTGACCATTTAAGATCAGGCTTTAAGGTAAAACGCCAAGTGATAAAATCATCACTCTCCCAATTTTTCGCCACTCGAGATTCCATCTCACCATCAACATTAATAATCACCAGCCCTTCAAAAAGATCTCTTGAAAGATGCGACTCTGCTACGCCTTCAATTTTATGAGGATCTAATGATTGAGGCTCTGTCCCATTATTACGAACTAATGTCTGTTTCCCTGCAAGTTTTACCCCATCTGGCACATTAGCAGAAAAAGCTTGCGTCATCATTAATGCTGTACTCAATGCCACTGTCAGCAGTGCTGGCTTCAACATTTTCTTATTCAATAATTTCATCATTCCATCTCCCTTAATATCCATTTTAAAGAATACCTTTGATATTCTTTGCAAGCCAAGTATCCATCCTAGATCTTGGCATAGCCTTCCATAGGCCATAGTGTGAAGCTTATTTTATAGTCGATTCGGTTTAAGAAACACTATCTAAAAAGAAAAATATCACAGTGTACGAACCTAATTAGCTTGCATGATGCCGGATGAAACGATTATTGCGCTTCTCATAATCGATGCGCCGGCAACCTAATTTGATCATTTTTAAACCGATTTTACTATATAGTCACTATAATGCGGCACTATAAATAACCATTATAAATTTAGACAAAAAAGCAGCTTTAATAAGCTGCCTTTAAATATTTTATTTTAAATCTTTTATTTTAAATCTCTTAACTATCTTCTGATATTAGCGGAAAAGATAACATTCGGTAAAGCCCCTCTTTGTATAAAATGAATGCCTTATTCACAGTTATTAAAAAATAACGATTAGCTATATTTTCTAACCTTTCACTCAATACTAATATCTATTTTGATGCTTAATGCTCAATAATATAGAGATCTTTTGTGGTCGCATATCCCATTGGGTTCTTAATGCTATACCCCCCAACATAAGGTTTTACTAAACGAGGACTTACATAGTAATAGATAGGAATAATCGCACTCTCTTCATCCATAATACGCTCTGCATCTTGATAGGCTTTAATACGATCGGCTTCTGTTTTCGCAGTAATACTACTACGCATTGCTTGGTCAAACTTTTCGCTCTTATAGTGCGATGTATTATTACTACTTGTTGAAAGCATAATATTTAAGAATGTTGAAGGCTCATTATAATCAGCGCACCATCCGGCTCTTGCTACTTCATAGTTTCCTTGGTGGCGACTATCTAAGAAGGTTTTCCACTCCTGATTTTCAAGTTTGACTTCAATTCCCGCATTTTGCTTCATGATGGAAGCTGCCGCTATTGCGACTTTTCGGTGTGATTCATTTGTATTATAAAGAAGCGTGAATGTTAAAGGATTCCCCTTACCATAACCCGCCTCTTCTAATAACTTTTTAGCACGTTCATTACGCTCTTTTTGTGTCCATTTACTAAACCACTCAGGTTCAAGCGCATCCATATCTTGCGTTGATGGCGGCGTAAATCCGTATGCCGGCATTTGTCCTTGCGCCATCACTTTATGGGCGATAATATCGCGATCTAATGATAACTTTAGAGCTTCACGAACGCGTGGATCATCGAAAGGTGCTTTTTGATTATTGATCTCATAATAATAGGTACAAAGGTAAGGCGAGATCTTCACTTCATCTGGCATATCACGCTGTAAACGCGCAAACATATCTGTCGGGAGTTGATTATAAGTCATATCTACTTCCCCACTACGATAACGATTCACATCCGTCACTTCTGAAACAACCGCTAAAAACGTGACTTCATCGATCACTGTTTTATCATTTGCCCAATACTGTGGGTTTCTCTCTAATACAATGCGTTCGTTGACGACCCATTCTTTAAGCTTATAAGCACCATTACTCACAAAATTCTTTGGATTCGTCCATTGATTGCCATATTTCTCAATCGTCCCTTGATGCACAGCCACAACAGAAGTATGCCCCACTAACTTCTCTAAATAAGGAATTGGCTCACTTAACGTGACTTCAAAGGTGTAATCATCTAAGGCTTTAACACCTAACATATCTGGATCAGCTTTACCATTAATAATATCGTCCACATTCTCAACATGTGCATATTGCAAATAGCTTGCATAAGGTGATGCTGTCTCTGGATCTACTAAACGTTTCCAAGCATAGACAAAATCATGAGCAGTTACAGGATCGCCATTAGACCACTTAGCATCTTTACGTAAATTAAAACGCCAAACTTGGTCATCTTCATGCTCCCAACTCTCGGCAACCCCGGGTTTAATCTCTCCATCAACGCCGACATTCACTAACCCTTCAAACTGATCACGAATAAGGTTTGCTTCAGGAACACCTTCACTTTTATGAGGATCCAAAGATTGTGGCTCTGCACCATTATTGCGTACTAACTTTTGCTCCGAATGAAGCTTCACCCCCGCTGGCACTTCAGCTGCATATGCAGCGCCTAATCCTATTACGCCAATAATGGCTGCTGCTAATATATTTTTTGCCCATACTTTCTTCATAAATCCTCCAATAGATCTCAATGTGAGAGATATTAATTTTTAACCTAAAAATTCAGATAGATAATTGCTATTCCTAAGCGCTACAAAATAATGATCGCTTTTATAAGGCTTTTTATTCTCATCTTATAAAAATACCTATGTATTTATCTAAATGCCGCTTCAATGTGAGAAACGATTGTTTTTCTAAGTCGTTTTTAAAATTTAGATAAAATTCACTATAACATGGGAAAAAAAAGATAGAAGCCAATGGACTAATAATTCTATTTTTTAATATAACGAAAGCTGATTTAAATATGGGTTTATTTAAAAATAATTTTTATTAAAGGAGTATTTAAAACCCTATATGAATTCCAACTCATAAAAAAGCACTGCTATCTCTTTATAGAAGTGCTCTAAAAAATACTCAAAATTACTTATATGAATTCCCAATATGGATCTTACTTCGTAACCTCAGCCGGCTTTACGCCGATTTTTTTTAATAATTCAGGGGTGATTTTAAGGTTTACGCCGCGCTTACCACCATTAATAAAAAAACTCTCCATCTCAAAAATCGTGCTTTCTGCATAGATCGGAATATTTGCTTTAATACCAAAAGGAGAAGTGCCTCCAAATTCATATCCCGTCCATTTATGAGCAAACTCATAAGGCGCTGGGCGAACATTTTTCACCCCAAAAAGCTTTCGAAGAACCTTCGTATCAATAGTCTGATCACCATGTTGCAAAACCATATAGCCTTTGTTTTTTTCATCCATAAAGACTATGCTTTTGATGACTTCGTGCACAGGAACGCCGAGAAAATCTGCCATAAATTCAGCAGTCCCTTCAATCTCCCCCGTACATTCAAATATTTCATACGGTAATTTCTGACGATCTAAAAAGAGCGTTGCCGGTGTTTTCACAGAAGATTTATCTGGCTTTTTCATCATTGATCCTAAATCGAAAACTATAAAAAGTGCTTCAATCATACCATTTTGCTGGCATTTCCTAAAACTAAAGCCTAAATAACTGCTCACTGTAACATTTTGTTATCAATGATTTATTCAAGACATATCACCCTATTCATTGACTAATAAAGCATCAATATATGTTACATTGTAAAGAGAACTTCTTAAGTTAAAGGGGCTAAAAGATGCAAACATTTAAACGCATTATCTTCACGCTTATAGCAGTTATTGTGCTTTTGATTCTTACCATCACGGTTCTACTCTTTGTGATTGATCCTAATCGATACAAGTCGCGTATTGAAGCCTTTGCCCAAAACAGGGCGAATATCTCGCTCCAAATTAAAGGGGATCTCTCTTGGAATCTCTTTCCTCAATTTGGCATTTCCATTAAAGAGACTCAAATATCTGCCCTTGATGACACAAAAAATCCTGTAGCATCTGTAGATAATCTCACCCTTTCGCTTAAACTCATTCCGCTTATAAAGGGCGATATTGATATCAAGCAGCTCCATGTTGATGGCTTAATGTTAGAGATTTTAACCTATCCTGATGGCTCACAAAATATTGATAGCTTCCTAACTCCTAAACCCCAAAACCCAGCCCTAAATCAGCCTGAAACAATTTCACCAACTAAAGATCAAAAAAGCGAAAATCACGCTGAAAAACCCACACAAAAACCGCGAGCGCTGGCTATTGCCGCCATGAGCTTTACTAATGCTCGGTTTAACTTTGAGAATCAGCTGACAAAACAGCAATTTCATGGAGATAATATTGATTTTATCATCGAAAAAATTCAGCTCAATGCCCCGAATTTTTCTATCGATGCCCTGAAATTTAACAAGGGAAATCTATATTTTAGTGATGCTTTGTTACAACAAACTTTTGATTATCAAGAAATCAATTTCAATCTACAAAAGTTAGAACTTCACCGAACCTTTGTAGATGATCAGAGAATTTTTGCAACAAACCTAGGACAATTTGACCTTAAAAAAGGAGAGATAAAGGCAGTTAAAAATGATCAAACACTGCTACTCAAACCACAAAATATTACTATAGAAAATTTTCACTATAGTAATAGCCCTGATTTAGATCCGTGGAATCTGACAAAACTTGAGGTTCAAGATCTTCAAATCTCATCGCAAAAATCAGCAAAAATGCCGGCATTGATTCTTGATAAAATCACAATTAATGCTAAAAACATCAGCCCTTTAACAACAGGGAGCCTTCAATTTAAGCTTTCAGCTTCTCAAAAAGATCATCTTCATTTTGATCTATCAGGTCAATCAACGATTACTTTTACCCAAGTGTCAAAGAGTTGGAATTTTAAAGATAATCTCCTTAAAGCCAATATTAATAGATGGCAAAACTTCATCCCTTCAAAAACGATAGCGCTACAATTAGAGGCTGATCTTGCACTTAATTTAACGCAAGATACTCTCTTAATCTCGCCATTAACCTTACTCCTTGATGAACAAAAAATTACAGGAGATATCGCCTTCACAAGTCTCCAGCAGCAACAAGGAAGGATTACCTTAAAAGGGAAAAAACTCGATTTAAGCCCTTACCTTCCTGAGCAATCAACAACATCGCCCAATATCCCCAATAATAGCAATGCCAAGGAAGAGACAAATATTAAGCCTTCCACTTCAACCAATCAACGTGCTTTAACAATTAATACAAAGCTACAAGAACTTAAAATTAATACATTTGTCGCACAAAATATCGGCATTGATGCGCTTTTACAAAATGATCTCATCACTATTTCAGAAGCAAAAGCGATGCTTTTAGGCGGGAATATGATGGTAAAAGGTCATGTTAAAACAGCAAATGAAACGCCTATCATTGATGGCAATATCACTATTACCGCCTTACCGCTTACAAACCTACTAACTGCGCTACAAAAATCATTACCCATTACCGGCAATCTCAATCTTAATGGGCAACTACAAACTCAAGGCTTCGATAAAACCTCTATCATGAAGCATCTTCAAGGAAATGTTCAGGTCAATATCAGCAATGGTCAACTTATTGGCATGGATTACGAGCAATTGGTATGTGAAGGTTTTGCCCTCCTTAAAAAGGAGAATTTCCGTCAAAATAGCGCAAAGCCTACCACGAATTTTAATAAGCTCAATGCCAATGCAACCATCCGAAATGGCGTAATCTCCAACAATAGCCTACAGATGGAAATCCCAGGCTTAGCCGCAACAGGAAATGGCACTATTAATCTTAATAATGAAACGCTTGATTATCGAATCAGTCTATTACTTAAAGAATCTACCGGCGTTGCACATTGTCAGATTGACCAATATCTTAAAAATGTAACAATTCCCCTACACTGCCAAGGTTCTTACATTAATGCAGGCGCAAATCTCTGTGGGATTGACCAAAATGCCATAGGTAAAATGATTGCCAATCTTGCTAAAGGAAAAATTGAATCCACTATTAAAGAGAATATTCAAGATATTTTACCGCCCGTTCTACAACCAAAAAAAGAAGAAAGCCGCCAGGCTCCTAAACCAAAGGATGTGATTAAAGCTTTTGAAGGGCTATTTAATCGTTAGCAAAATTGCCCATTGATAAGTTTATTAATTGATTTTGTTAAGAGAGGCATTAAATCAAAACTTACAAATATATTCGCTTTCTAAACTTCGATATAATAGGAGTGATCATTTATTCACTTTTCAACTTACCAACCATTTCATTGCAAAGGAATGCCCCATGAAAAAAATGCTTCTCTCACTTGTGACTCTTTTTCTACTCACGGCTTGCGCACAAGGCGTTGATGCTGCAAAGCGCTTAGAAACATGCGTCGTTGATGGTAACCAAAATGGCAATTGTGAGATCTCAACACTAGAAGGCAATCCTCAAAAGTAAACTGTAAAGCATCACCAATCATAAAAACAGAAAAATGCCGAAGCGCTCAATTTAAGCCTTCGGCATTTTGTTGCTAATGATCGTATTGGTAATAATCACTCATAACTCATGGAAATTGTATGCGTTAAATGTGCTATGAATGACTCCAATCTCACTCATTAACGACCAGACATGATCTCGCTTTCATCAATTTTTGAGATCTCAAGCCCACGCATCGGCGTTCCTAAATTTCTTGAAAGTTTGGCAAGCAGTTCAAAATCTTCATAATTTTTAGTCGCTTCCACAATTGCACGTGCAAATTTCTCTGGGTTTTCTGATTTAAAGATTCCTGATCCTACAAATACACCATCAGCGCCTAGAAGCATCATTAATACGGCATCAGCAGGTGTTGCAACGCCGCCTGCTGCATAGTTTACAACAGGTAAACGTCCAAGCTCTTTAACTTGCTTCACAAGCTCATAGGGCGCTTGAATATCACGAGCAAAGACCATTAACTCATCATCTGATTTTGTGGTTAATGCACGAATTTGCGCATTGACTTCACGCATATGACGAACCGCTTCGACGATATTTCCAGTACCAGGCTCCCCTTTTGTACGGAGCATTTTCGCCCCTTCACCAAGGCGGCGAAGCGCTTTACCTAAATTCCGGCAACCACACACAAAGGGAACTTTATAATCACTTTTAAGAAGGTGATATACATCATCTGCCGGCGTTAATACTTCACTCTCATCAATATAATCAATATTTAATGCTTCTAAAATTCTCGCCTCGGCAATATGACCAATGCGCACTTTAGCCATTACAGGAATAGAAACAGCTGCTTGAATCGCCTCAATTAGGGCTGGATCAGTTGTTCTAGCAACTCCGCCTTCTTTACGGATATCAGATGGAACACGCTCAAGCGCCATAACAGCGCAAGCACCTGCAGCTTCTGCAATTTTTGCTTCTTCAACATTCACAACATCCATAATGACGCCACGTTTTGGCATTTCAATAAAATTACTCATGATTCAAGCTCCTCTTTATTTTAGAATCGTTTTTAAAGTTGTCTCTTTTGTTTGAATAGTGTTTAATTTATCTCTTACGCTTTTAGTAGGATAAACGTAAAAGTTTATTTCTATTTCCCTGCCACCCATTTTGAATCGTCTCCAGTCCTCAAAATGGATGGTCAAGGCATAAACCATCGCAAAACGTCAGGTTCTACGAGTGCTTATGAAGGATTAAATCCTCAGCATCAAACAATACACTCTGTTATCATCTCTCAAAAGAGCCATTTGGATGATAAATCACCCATCCATTTTGAGACTTTTTCACAATAAGAGATAACTCCTTTATCTTGAAGCATTATTTTTTTATTGAGCTAGACGAAATATGCGTTACACCTTACCTAATGATTCTCAAAAGCCCCTCTATCAACAAATTATCGAGATGATAGAGGCAGCCGCACTCTCAGGAAAACTCCAACCTGGGGAGAAACTCCCCTCTGAAAGAGACTTAAGCCAATTCTTTAAGGTGAATCGCTCAACCGTAGTACGCGCAATGGACGAGCTACATGAACGCAATATTATTATCCGTAAAGTGGGTTCTGGCACCTTTATCAACCCCCAAAAATGGGGACTATTTTCAGCGCCTCGCATGCAATGGAATCAAACGGAGCAACCAAGGGCCTTTGAAGAAGAGTATCGATATAATCTGGCTAATGGTGATTTACCGCTTGATCTCTACCCTTCCCTTCAGCTTCCGGAGATCGATTGGCAGTTACTTTTAGAAGCAGAGCAAGAAAATAGTGCTTCTCGCTTTGGCACAAAGCAGTTAAGAAAAGCGGTGCAACACTATCTCAAAGAGAGCCACCATTGGGATGTCGATCTTCATCAAATTCTGATCACTTCCGGTACGCAGCAAGCCATTTCTCTCATTGCGCTTGGCTTACTAAAAACGGGGGATGCTGTGGCAATTGAAAATCCCTCTTACTTCTATTCGCTCTCTATCTTCCAAGCTTTAGGAATTAGAATCTATGGAATTCCTATGGATCATGAAGGGATTATGATCGACAAACTCGATGAGCTCACGCACAAGCATTCCCTTAAAATGATCTTTATTAACCCTATTTTTCACAATCCTACCGGCAAAGTCATGTCACCAATGCGCAAAAAAAATCTTCTCGATTATTGCGAGCGAAAGCGGATTTTAATCATTGAAGATGATGCTTGTGCCCAGATAAAATTTGAAAACCATCTCAATACAGCGCCCCTAAAAATGCAAGATCGCCATGATAATGTCCTCTATCTGAGCTCTTTATCTAAATACTTAGGGCGCTCTATTCGTATTGGCTGGATGATTGCACCGCCGGCAATTACAGAGCACTTAGCCAATATCCGCCAGCAACTTGATTCAGGTTTAAGCTCTTTACCCCAATTTATGGCTGAGTTTTACCTACAACACCATGCAAAGCACCATGAAAAAACATTGCAACAAGCCTTAAAAATGCGAGCTTATCAGCTCCATGATTGGGTTTCTGAGCACTTTAATCACGCCCTCTACTTTGAAAAACCGCAAGGCGGATTTCATCTTTATGCCACTCTCAAAGATCCTAAAACGCAGAAAAAAGTAGAAGCAAAATTTGCAAAACTCTCGGCAAAAGCAACTAAAAGTAGCTATTTTGGCGGTGATGATACTGCCTTTCGTTTAAGCTTTGCAAACTTTCCGATCTCGGAGAATAAAGAGAATTAAAAAACTAAAAGGTAAAACAAAAAGTGTGGGGCTTTTATAAGGGTGTAATTCTTCAAATCCTAATATATTCACCCAAACAGTATTACTAGAGATAATAAAGAGTAAACTCCCAACAGCGCCCACTAAAAGCGAATAAAATGCACCCTTCTCATTAAAGCCTTTTAAGTAAAATCGGCAAAACATTACGGGGAAATGCGCACTTGCCACCCAAGCAAAAGCAATTCCAAAGAGAAAAGCTAAATTTACCCCTTTAAAAAGATAAGCAAGCCCAACGCCGGCAAGAAAAACGATGACGACAGAGATTTTGGCAATAAAAATATTACTTTGTTGCTTTGGGAATAAAATCGGAATTAAATCATGGGTAATGCTTGCACTTGCGGCCATTACTAATCCTGCAATCACCGCAAGCACTGTAATAAAGACTAAGATTGCTAAAACCCATTGAAAATTTGACCCAGCAAGAAGTTTTGCTAAATGTAGTAATGCCATGTTATTACCCCCTTCTAATACTTCACCATGAAGAAGGACAAACGCGCCAAAACCAATAATGAGATTTAAGATAAAGAAAATCGCGATTAAAAAGGTGGTTCCGGCAGCTGAGTAAAGCGCTGTTTTCTCATCTTTTACGGTAAAAAAGCGCATTAATATATGGGGCAATCCCAACAATCCTAATACTAATCCTAAAATCAACGATATCTGCTCAATCCCCGAACTAATCGCAGGACTTGGCTTTAAGGCATTAAAACTCGATAAGCTCGCAACTCTTACAAAAAGCTCTGAAAATGAGAAATGAAAGGATTTTAAGACTAAAAAAGTCATAATGCCGGCAAAGATAAAAAGAAGTAATGCCTTAATACTTTGCACCATCGTGGTTGCTTTCATTCCCCCAAGTAACACTAGTAATCCCGTTAAGCCACCAATACAAAGTAATGACACTGTGTAATTAATATCAAATAACAGTGACAAAAGAGTGCCGGCCCCCATCAGTTGTACTAATAGATAAAAGATCGAGATCAAGATACTGGTAGAAGCACTCAGTGCTTTAAGCCGCTGGCTATTAAAGCCTTGATTAATCACATCTGAAAAAGTAAAAGCTTCAGTTTGACGAAGCTTATCGGAAAAAAGAATCAGTAATAGAGTCCAACCAATTAATGTCGCTACGGCATAAAAAAGTGAATCCATACCTTGACTAAAGTACATTGCAATAGAGCCTAAAAATGCAGCAGCAGAGAGATAATCCCCCGCTAAAGCTAAAGCATTTTGCGTACTTCCAATTGAGCGCCCGGCAAGAAAATATTGTGCGGTACTTTTCTGTATCTGCGTCATATAACAATAACCTTTCAATCTTTAATATTGAGTCTTTGAGCTATTTTCTATCTCTTTTTGAGATGCCTTTTGATGAATCATGACATAAAGAATTGCCATTAAAACGCCCCAAATCATTACGGCAATGCCCCAGAAAATCGATCCTGGAATCCCCATGACAAAATAGGTTGCCAATGTTTTAGGGGCAAATCCTAATTGCAGATAATAAAAGATCATTGGCAGTAGCGTTGCTACTGTTAATAACAATCGATAACTCACTCTTAAAGCTCCCTAGTCACTTTCTAACTCTCAGCTATTCGCTGCCCTCTTTAATATTTAATATTCTTAGCTCAATAAAAAAGCAGGTATTTCAACCTGCTTATCCTATCACGATTATTTTGATCTTTTAAGATGATCTCTCATGACCTGTTGTTATCAAAAGTTAAATTCTTTCAAAATCAAAAACTAATCTCCTCAATCCTCTTTCTGCGAAGATTGCTTCTGCTGATGTAGCATCGTAAAATCCCACTTCGCAACGGCATCTAATGCTCTTTTCTCCCCATACTCCATCGATAATAATAGAAGATCAAAAGCTTTTTGATAATCCTCAAGAGTGGGCTCTTTAATCAGACCTTGATAGATGATCTCTGCTTGCTTAAATTTCGCAAGCGCATGATGATTGCCCTGCTTTACATCTGTTAATCCATAATATTTGGCAGCTTTTGCATAATCTTTATCAATTCCGCCTTCACCAAAATAGAGCATATCGCCGGCAAGATGCGCGGTATTACTATCATTAAGCGCCGTGCCCTTCTCATAATAAGCAAGTGCTCTTGGGTAATCAGGCTCTATCCCATCTTCATTTTTCCGAAACATATATCCCAAACGATTATAAGCTGTTGCATTGCCTCTACTACCGGCAAGCTCGTAATACTCAATTGCCTTTTCTAGATTTTGACGTGTGTATTGCCCCTCACGATAGTGATCTCCTAATATTAACGCGGCTGTCGCACTTCCTGCATCACTCTCCTTTTGCTGCGTGATCATCACCCATTTATGACGTCCATAATCTCTCTCATCTTGATAGCTGATCGCTTGCTGCATCAGTACCTTTTTTTGTAATGATGTTAAGCGATCAAACATCGGCATTGATCGATCAATATTGTCATTAATGGAACCATATAGATAAAGCTCTGCAAGATAGGTTAAGTTTTGAGGGTTTTGAAAAAGCTGACTTGCAACAATTGATCGCAGATTTTCGGCATTACTATTGGTCACTTTAAAATCTAGCGCCTGTTGATACCATCTTTTCGCACGGACGGGATCTGCCATAAAATCAGCGCCATTTTGTTGCCATAAACTTGCAAGTAATGCGCTCATCTCAGAACGCGCATCATTATCAAGAACGCCTTCAGCATCATAGATCTCAAAAAACTCTTCATAATCACTAGGTCCTACCGGAAATGCCGGGGCTAATGATAAATATTGCGCCGTTAAAGCATCAAGCTTTTCAAGTTCTGCTAAAGTCACAGTGTCATAACCCCGTGGCATTAATTGTCGGTAGATTCTTAATACGGCAAAGTGATCTCCATCATCAGCCCCTTCTTGCCACAACTGCATAGCGCCATCTAAATCACCTTGTTCATAAAGCGCATCCGCCACTAACCGTTTAACGGCGGGAATTTCAGTACTATACGAAAGTGCTAACTGATAGCTCTTCTCAAAACCGGGGGCTTGAATCCTCTCCCCATTGGTAAGAGTATAACGTTGATGGTAAAGTGCTAATAGTTGCTCAATAACGTTACTACGGAGCTTTGTATCAATAGTTTTATCTTCAATAATAGCGATAAGATTATCAACAGCTAATTGTAAGTTCTCTAATGTTAATGTAGCCGAGCTTTGGGCAGCGATCTCTTTGGAGAGTTGCATTTTAAAAGCTAGATCACCGGTACTATTTATAAGATCTTGCAGATAGCTTCCTTGCTTCTCTTCTGGCAATAATTTCATTAATCCAAAATGGGCTGAGAGATTGCCGGCAGCTAAAGCTTTGTCATACCAACTTTTAGCCATTTTTAAATCATAAGGGTGTGCTTTAGAGCGATATCTTTTCTCATAAAGATCGCCAAGCTTCACCATTGCATTAGCATCGCCATTTTCAGCGGGTTGATGAATTGTTTCATATTCTTTTACACGCCCAGAGATCGCATTTTTAAAGCGTGGAGAGGCTTTTTCATACCATTTAAGAGCGATCTCCCAATTTGGCGCAATAATGATATCCCCATTATCTGCAAATAATCCTTTTTGCGCCAAAACACCAAAGTAGAATGCCGCATCGCTATTGCCGGCATTTGCCGCCTTTTCTAACCAGTAGTAAGACTTTTCAAGATCTTCTTTAACCCCTCGCCCACCTTCATAGCCACGTCCAATGATAAGCATTGCTTCTGCATTTCCACGTTCCGCTAAGGGTAGGTTCTGATCAAAACGATTCATATACCCTAAATCATAAGAAGCGCTACTACTAGGATCATTTTCTAAGGCAAACTCATAATATTCTCGCGCTTTTTGGCGACTCTCTGTAATACGATCCCCTATTAAATAACGATCTGCTAATCGCTGCGTCTCCCAATCCCCTTTAGCGCCATGAACATAACCAATGTGATAACGGTTAAAGCGCGTTAATGTCTCTCCTTCAATAGTTTTATCATCCCGATATTGATCATAATAAGCTCTCATTGCTCTTAAATACCCCATATCCGCGGCTTTAATGAGATACTCTTCTGCTTTTTGGAGATTCTGAGTTTCGCCATATTTCCCATAACGATAAATTTCTGATTGCTGATAAAAAGCTTCTGGATCCTTATCTTGAAGCCCCTTTTGAATGGCTTGATAGGCTTCTGCTCGCTCCTTGGCTTCGTTTAAATGATATTTAGCAAAACGATAATCAGGATCTTGGAGCTGCTCATATAACGCAATGGCTTTTAGATCACTTTCGCCGGCAGATAAGTTAAATCCAAGCTGATTTTCATAGTAGAGTTCAGCTAACTCATAAATAGAATCTTCATCTTTTAAGGCAATCCCTTTCTCATACCAATTAATCGCATCATGAGAGGTTCCTCCTAAATGCGCTATTAATAACTCCTCTTGCTGAGCATACGCTTTTCCAAGATAACGAATTGCCGGCAGATACGCTTGCTCAGCGGCCTTAATGATTTGATCGTATCCTGTTGCTTGCTGCTCTTTAACCGCTTTTTTGCCTAAGTAAAAAAGGGCAAAGTGAGAAGCATCTCGATCTTCTCCATCAATCAACTTTGTTAAAAGCTCAACAGCCGCAGGATTATTGACAAGCACTCGATCTCCAAACCAAACTTGAAAATCTTCAGAATGATTAAGTAGTTCAATCGCTTTTTTTATCGCCCTAACTTGTTCTTTTTGACTCAAAAATCGTGGATGATTCTCCGGCAATTGCTCACGGGGTGTGGATAGGGAATCAATATGCATTAACGCGCGAAGCGCTTCTTCTACATAATGATCTGCTTGAATCTTATTACCCTCACTCTTTTGAGATAAAAAGATTAGCGCCTCCACATAATGCAGCTTCGCTTGTTCACTATTATCATAGGCACTCTGATAGTAACCCATTGCGCGATCCACTATTTTAGCTCGTTCTTCTACCCAATCTGGATTAATTTCTAGTCCGGATTTTTGCTGCTCTTCGATCTTTTCTTGTAAGTGAAAGTATTGTGAAAAATAACGATCTGCTAAAAGATACCCATAAGTGGTTTCTTGATAACTTTTCGTCAGCAGAATCTCAAGCTCATCTAACAGCTGATCTAAAATCGTAAAATATTGGTTTTGATTAGCGTACTCATCAAGTTCAACTTCTAATATTTGCGATTGTAATTCGCGACTACCTTTAAAACCGATAGTCTCCTGATTTAATCTCAGTAACCCTTCTATCGCCGTAAGGCTTTGATAGAAAGAGTTCACTTTTAAGTAATAATGAGCGGCGGCATCAGTATTCTTCTCTGTGCCATAACCTTCCAAATTCATGATCGCTAATGTAAGTAAAACCTCTTCATTATTGGGTACCGATTCGTAAGCCGCTAGCATATATTCATACGCTTTTTGAGGATTCTCTTCGATCCCCATTCCTAATTGATAAATATTAGAAAATAGAATCTGTGTTGATGCCATTTGTGGTGCAACTTTTTGTAATCTCTCGGCCCACTCATAGATCTCTTGCTCTATCAAAAGGACAGGTCTTGCATCTTCATTCCACCAACCTCGATTACTTCTCTCCGCTTTTAATCGCTCAATCAAGGCTAAAATAGAGTGAGGATCCCCTAAATTTGCGCCTTGTAATACATATTGCTCAATAAGATAATCATCAGGATTCCAACCATGATGGAGAGGATCACTCAACCAAATCACCGCAGGGATATGATCTCGCTCTGCAGCAAGCTCCATATAATGTAATGCTTGTGATTCATCCCCTGCCTTAAAAAACGCACGCCCTAAAGCAAATAAAGATTCACCACTATTAATGGTTTCTAGTTGCTCAATATATTGACTAACCTTAGCAGGATTTTTAGCTACGCCAAGCGTCCCAAGCTCATAATGCCGAATCAACTGCACAATGGCCGGCACAGAGTTTTTTTGAGCATCCTTTTCTAACTGACCAAGCATCTGTTTTTGCTCTTTAGGCGTCATCGCACTATCAACGGTTAAGAGCCCTGGAAGATAATCCTCTAACCCTCCGAGAATATGCATATTCTCAAATACAAATTGCTCATATTTTTCAGCCTTCTCTTGATCTGCAATAAGCCCGTGACCACCTTCTGCATAAAGTGAGGCAAGCCCCATTGCTGCTGGTAAAAATCCATATTCATAACTTTTTTCTAGATAGTCAATCGCTTTAAGATAATTACTCTCTGCAACCCCAAACTTTTCTGCCTCCACCCAATAGGCGCCTAGAACAAAGCCTGCAAAACCATTTCCCTTCTGAAAAGCAGTCTCTAGCTGTTGATTAATGGTCTTAATGATCTCTTCGGTAAATAGCTCAGAAGATGCACCTTCACTACTCATTAGTTCTATTCCTAAACGAATAGATGCTTGCGCTAAATTCTGCTCACCCGCTTGCAATAATAGGCTTAACCATGAAAGATCGCCTTTATTCGTTGGCAACTCCTCATCTAAGCGTAAAACACCTAAATTATAAATCGCCTCGACACTACCAGCATCAATCGCTTTTTCGAGCCTTTTTTGTGTTTCAACAAGATCTTTTGAAGTCCCTAAGCCTTCATAACTCATCATTGCGAGTGCAAAATTAGCCTTTGCATTATTTTTAGACTCTTTTAAGAATAAGTGATACGCATCTTGATGATCTCCCTTTCCTAAAGCGCGATATCCATCAATCATGGCAGCAAAGCTGAAATTGCCACATAATAAAATACTACTTAGTAGTAAAGAGAGAGGAAGCTTTTTCATTATAATCCTTATTATTAAAGAGGTTTCAAGACAAACTTGAAACATTTTAAAAAATTACCTTATCAACTAATAATTCTCAATCAAATATTCCTATATCATTTAATGAGATCTATTAATGAAAAGCTTTAGTGATATTTATCTATTTCGCACAAATATCAATCTATTTAAAAACCCATTGCATAGTTGCCACTTTTTTCAATATGTTTTAGTAACATTAAAAAAACATCTTTTTTCACAAGCCTTGCACAACTTTTCCCATAAAATCATTAAACTATTTTTTTCAATTAAAACGTTCTTAGGGTAGCATAAGCTTAGGATTTCACTTAAAAATCCTCTTGATATAGGTCAGATTATCTTGAGGATTCTAGATAAAGAAAGTGGCTGTTTTCTTGCAAATCCACTCTACTTATGCAATAACTAAACCATACTTTCTATTGCATGCAACATATCAGTCATAGAAAGCATATATAAAAACTTCTAACAACTTCATATAAAAAATAGGAAACTTATCACGCACTTTGTAGCGTCTCAAGTGATGTCTTACCGTTACTGACTACAGACCGTGAAGGGGGAAATTATGAATAAAAAAATATCATCCATGGATGTACTATTCCTAGCGATGGGAGCGATGCTTGGCTGGGGCTGGGTGATTCTATCAGGAGAATGGGTTGCAACAGCAGGCTTTATGGGGGCAACAATCGCTTTTGCTGGCGGTGGTTTACTCATCATTCTCATTGGTTTAACTTACGCAGAACTTGCAACAGCTATTCCTGAAACAGGTGGCGGAGTTGCCTTCGTTCAAAGAGCTTTTAACACGCCGCTTGCATTCTTAGCTGGTTGGTCTGTTCTTTTCGGTTATATGTCAGTCATTGCTTTTGAAGCAGTTGCACTTCCTACCGTTCTAGATTATCTAACACCCATTCAACATAAGGTTCGCCTTTGGGAAATTGCTGGCTCTGAAGTCTATTTAACATGGGCAATGATTGGGTCATTAGGCGCAATCTTCTTAGGCGCACTTAACTATCGTGGTATTCGCTCTGCAACGATCTTCCAAACAGTTTTCACAATCGCTATTGTATCTGTCGGTTTTCTCCTTATTTTTGGAGCCGTTAAAAATGGTGATAGTGAGAACTTAAAGCCATACTTTAATGGTGGAATGGATGGGATGATGCAAGTATTAATCATGGTGCCGTTTATGTTTGTAGGATTTGACGTTATCCCACAAATTGCATCAGAGGTTAAGGCGACAAAATCTATCGGTAAAATGCTAGTAATCTCGATTCTTTCTGCACTTCTCTTTTATGTTTTAATTATCTATGGTGTATCAATTGGCTTACCAGAAGCACAATTACTTACTTCAAAATTAGCAACCGCAGATGCAATGACAAACTTATTTAACAGCGCACTGCTTGGTAAAATTTTAGTTGTAGGGGGAATTGCGGGAATTATCACAAGCTGGAACGCCTTTGTCATTGGTGGAAGCCGTATTATGTATGCGATGGCAATTCGCGGCATGTTACCAGCGTGGTTTGCAAAAATGCACCCGAAATATCAAACACCATCCAATGCGATTATCTTCTTAACCGTTTTAGCATTCTTAGCACCTCTTTTAGGTCGTCAAGCGCTTAACTGGTTAGTCAACGCGGGAAGTATCGGAGTTGTTTTAGGCTATCTCATCGTAACTTTAGCATTCCTTCAACTTCGTAAGCTTGAGCCAAATTTAGAGCGCCCATATGCCGTTAAATGGCCTAAAACAATTGGTTGGTTAGCAGTTCTTTTAAGTATCGGTTTCTTATCACTCTATTTACCTGGAATGCCTGCTGAATTAAGCTTCCCTATTGAGTGGAGCCTTGTCATTGGCTGGTACTTAATTGGTGCATACTTCCTCTTCATGCACAAAAATCCAGCTCAAGAACTCGCTTTTAAAAATGCGAATTTAAATAAAAGATAATGAATTGCTAAGAGATAAAACAGATAAAAGTTTTATCTCTTACCTATATCTACTCATCGAGCTTTAGAACAGGTAAACTATCAGAAGATGAACCCTATTCATCGATGAGTTTTGATAACAAAATATAAAATAAAACTCTTGTTATTCATCAGGATAATCCATTTTCAAAGAAGGAATTTAAAATGTCATACAATACAGAACAGCTTCAAGAAATTCGTAATAAATATGTTGCTCGTGGTGTTAGTAACGGCAACCTCAATATTGCTAAAACTGCTAAAAACTCAACAGTAATTACTGAAAAAGGTGAAGAGTTTATCGATTTTGCAGGAGCAATCGGTGTCATGAACGTCGGTCATAGCCATCCTAAAGTTGTTGCAGCAATCAAAGCGCAACTCGATAACTTTACTCATCCTGGCTTTAACGTCATGATGTATGAGAGCTATCTTCAGGTTTGTAAACGTCTTTGTGAAATCACCGCAGGTGATCACGATAAAAAAGCAATTCTCTTCAATACAGGTGCTGAAGCCGTTGAAAACGCCGTAAAAATTGCTCGTAAATTCACAGGTCGCTCTGGCGTTGTCTCTTTCTATCGTGCATTCCACGGTCGTACTAACCTGACAATGGGAATGACAAGTAAAGTTAACCCATATAAAGTTGGCTTTGGTCCATTTGCATCAGATATCTACCAAGCACCATTCCCTTATACCTATCAGCGCCCAGCTCACATGAGTGAAGATGAGTATATCGATCTTACGATTGCACAATTTGATGAGTTCTTCAAAGCAACTGCATCACCAGAAAATATTGCCTGTTTAGTGATGGAGCCTGTTCAAGGTGAAGGTGGTTTTATTGTTCCACCAAAACGCTTTGTACAACACGTTTATGATTTCTGCCAAAAACACGGTATCCTTTTTGTTGCAGATGAGATCCAAGCAGGTTTTGCTCGTACTGGTAAACTTTTTGCAATGGAACACTTTGGGATCGTTCCAGATCTTATGACAACTTCAAAATCACTTGCAGCAGGTGTTCCTTTAAGTGCTGTTGTAGGTCGTGCTGAAGTAGTAAATGCACCAAATCCAGGCGAGCTTGGTGGTACATTCTCAGGAAGTCCACTCGCATGTGCTGCTGCACTTGCTGTAATGGATGTCATTGAAGAAGAGAACTTAAACGAAAAAGCTGAAACGCTTGGTCAAAAACTTGAAGACTATCTTAAAGAGCAACAAAAATCACACAAATTTATCGGTGATATTCGTCGCTTAGGTGCAATGGTTGCCGCTGAAATCGTTAAAGATCCAGAAACTCGTACACCTGATAAAGATAAAACATCAGCAATTACTAACTATGCAAACGCAAATGGTCTCTTACTCCTCTCAGCGGGTATCAATAGCAACGTCATTCGTTTCTTAGCACCATTAACAATTACTGATGAAGAACTCAAAAAAGGTCTTGATATCCTGACAAAAGCTTTAAACGCTTAATTCAACTTAAACGTTTATCACTCTTAAAAAGACTAAATAAGAAATCCCCACCTTATGTGGGGATTTTTTTATGCCTTGATTCGCAAATAAATGCTGAAATTATGAATATACTCTATTAATTGATACTTCTATTGCAGTTGATGCCATAAGGCATAAAGATCGACATATTTTTCCTTCTCAGCCTTGGTTACTTCCTGAAAAGTAAATCCCGTTCGATCTTGAGGATCTTTTTTCATCTCCTCTGCTATTGTCTTAGTTGAAAGGTTATAAGGTTCACCATCATCATTAGAAAATACAAAATAAGCTTCCCGAATACCCGCCATATACATAGCCGCTTGACACATTGGGCAAGGCTCACCACTAGCATAAACAACGCAGCCTGTTAGATCGACAGATTCAAGCATTTTCCCTGCCTTACGAATAGCAGACATCTCCGCATGAGCAGTCGGATCATGATCATGCAACATTGTATTCACAGCACGAGCAATAATCTTCCCCTCTTTCACAATAACTGCACCAAAGGGTCTTCCCCCTTCTCTAATATTCTCAAGGGTAATATTCACAGCTTCTTCTAAATATTTCTGATGCATTATATTTCTCCACTAACAATATTCTATTTTTATAAAAGGCTTTAGTAATACCTTAAATAGCAGCCTAACTGATGTCAAAAACTTTACGAGAGTTTTAATATCTCAGCACTCACCGAATAGTCTTTATAAATATTAAAAAAATAATAATGCTTTGGTCCTTATAACTTCATATCAATAGATAAGCACTTGTAAAAGTTCAACCATCGCCGGAGTTAATATCCCGTATCTCTTTTTGGCTTGCATGCCGGCAAGTTAATCAGCTTCTATTTCTATCATTTATTCTAAATTATCTTAAGAAAGAGATGCTTCTTCTAAGGAAGAGATTCTTCAATAAATAAAATATATTGCTCATTAAGCATCACTATCGTTGCTTTGTTTAATATCTAAAAAACTCTAAAGAACTAAGGTTCCCCAAATTGCCGCAGCTCAGCTGTAAAAGAAGTTTGCACGTTACTCCGGCAACTTTATAGACTTTCTAACCTCGCATTACTATAAGGCTAAATAAAATGTGCTTATCAAGGCTCAACCGTCGCCGGAGTCAATATCCCGTCTCTTTCTGGTCTGCATGCCGGCAGATTATTAACTTCTATTTCTTCTCATTTTTTCTCATTTTTTCTAAATCACTCTAAGTAAGAACAGGCTCATCTCAGTACCAAAATAATTACTTATTAAGAGTCTCCTTGGCTTTGTTTAATATCTAAAACTCTAAAGAACTAAGGTTCCCCAAGTTGCCGCGGCTCAGCCTTAAGAGAAGTTCAAGCATTACATCGGCAACCATGAGATCCCTCTAACTTCACAGCGCTTTCGGAGGGGATTAATGCTACTTATTAAGGCTCAACCATCGCCGGAGTTAATATCCCATCTCTTTCTAGCTTGCATGCCGGCAAGTTAATCAGCTTCTATTTCTATTCTTTGTTCTAAATTATCTTAAGAAAGAAATGCTTCTTCTAAACTAAATAACTACTGCTTATTAAATTTTTATAGTCCCATTTAGCTGTTCTTCTAAGGAAGAGATTCTTCAATGCTTACTTTTCTTCAGGCAAAAGAAAAACCTCTAGCTCGTCTGAACTAGAGGTTTCCTATATTAAGCCCTGGGGGTGACCTACTCTCACATGGGATCTCCCACACTACCATCGGCGCTACTACGTTTCACTTCTGAGTTCGGGATGGGATCAGGTGGTACCATAGTGCTATTCTCCCCAGGAAAACTGGTTCGCGCTTGAAGTCTTTTTTATTGTGACTCCACTCACTGAATAAATTTGATTAGTTGGTATTGTAACAGCAAACTTTCGTTTTATTTAAGCTTTATTGTATTCATTTTGAACTTTAGTGAAACAGTCTTTTATCATGTTTCGTATCAAAATTGTCTAAGACCTATTATATGGTCAAGCCTCACGGTCAATTAGTATTGGTAAGCTCAATGCATTACTGCACTTACACACCCAACCTATCAACGTCGTAGTCTTCGACGGACCTTTAGAGGGGTTAAACCCCTAGGGAAATCTAATCTTGAGGAAGGCTTCCCGCTTAGATGCTTTCAGCGGTTATCCCGTCCATATGTAGCTACTGGGCAATGCCATTGGTATGACAACCCAAACACCAGAGATATGTCCACTTCGGTCCTCTCGTACTAGAAGCAGCTCCTCTCAAATTTCCAACGCCCACGGCAGATAGGGACCGAACTGTCTCACGACGTTCTGAACCCAACTCGCGTACCACTTTAAATGGCGAACAGCCATACCCTTGGGACCGACTACAGCCCCAGGATGTGATGAGTCGACATCGAGGTGCCAAACTCCGCCGTCGATATGAACTCTTGGGCGGAATCAGCCTGTTATCCCCGGAGTACCTTTTATCCGTTGAGCGATGGCCTTTCCATACAGAACCACCGGATCACTAAAACCTACTTTCGTACCTGCTCGACGTGTCTGTCTCGCAGTCAAGCACCCTTTTGCTTTTGCACTCAATAGCCCGATTTCCGACCGGGCTGAGGGTACCTTCGTACTCCTCCGTTACTCTTTCGGAGGAGACCGCCCCAGTCAAACTACCTACCATACAATGTCCTTAACCCGGATAACGGGTCTAAGTTAGAATTCCAAAACTTTCAGGGTGGTATTTCAAGGATGGCTCCACTAAAACTAGCGTCTTAGCTTCAAAGCCTCCCACCTATCCTGCACAAAAAGATTCAAAATCCACTGTAAAGCTATAGTAAAGGTTCACGGGGTCTTTCCGTCTTGCCGCGGGTACACCGCATCTTCACGGCGATTTCAATTTCACTGAGTCTCGGGTGGAGACAGCCTGGCCGTCATTGCGCCATTCGTGCAGGTCGGAACTTACCCGACAAGGAATTTCGCTACCTTAGGACCGTTATAGTTACGGCCGCCGTTTACTGGGGCTTCGATCAAGAGCTTCGCTTACGCTAACCCCATCAATTAACCTTCCAGCACCGGGCAGGCGTCAGACCCTATACGTCCACTTTCGTGTTTGCAGAGTCCTGTGTTTTTGATAAACAGTTGCAGCCAGCTTTTCACTGCGACCTTCCTTAGCTTACCGCGTAAAGCGTTCACCATGGAAGGTGTACCTTCTCCCGAAGTTACGGTACGATTTTGCCGAGTTCCTTCACCCGAGTTCTCTCAAGCGCCTTAGAATTCTCATCCCAACCACCAGTGTCGGTTTGGGGTACGGTTCTCATATCACTATAGCTTAGAAGCTTTTCTTGGAAGCATAGCATCAACCACTCCGGAGGTCGTAACCTCCTCGCATTCACATCTCAGCATTAAGATCCCGGATTTGCCTAAGATCTCTGCCTACCTGCTTACACTGGTATACCAATAACCAGCTGGTCTAGCTTTCTCCGTCCCTCCATCGCATGATACGAGAGTTCAGGAATATTAACCTGATTCCCATCGACTACGCATCTCTGCCTCGTCTTAGGGGCCGACTCACCCTGCTCCGATTAACGTTGAACAGGAAACCTTGGTCTTTCGGCGTGCGTGTCTTTCACACGCATTAACGTTACTTATGTCAGCATTCGCACTTCTGATACCTCCAGCAGCTCTTACGAGTCCACCTTCACAGGCTTACAGAACGCTCCCCTACCACATATATTTTAAAATATACATCCGCAGCTTCGGTATATCGCTTTAGCCCCGCTAAATCTTCCGCGCAGGCCGACTCGACTAGTGAGCTATTACGCTTTCTTTAAATGATGGCTGCTTCTAAGCCAACATCCTAGCTGTCTATGCCTTCCCACATCGTTTACCACTGAGCGATAATTTAGGGACCTTAGCTGGCGGTCTGGGTTGTTTCCCTCTCCACAATGGATGTTAGCACCCACTGTGTGTCTCCCATGATAATACTTTCCGGTATTCGGAGTTTGCATCGGGTTGGTAAGTCGGGATGACCCCCTAGCCGAAACAGTGCTCTACCCCCGGAAGTAAATTACATGAGGCGCTACCTAAATAGCTTTCGGGGAGAACCAGCTATCTCCAAGCTTGATTAGCCTTTCACTCCGACCCACAGCTCATCCCCATCTATTGCAACAGATGTGGGTTCGGCCCTCCAGTCAGTGTTACCTAACTTTCAGCCTGGCCATGGGTAGATCGCCTGGTTTCGGGTCTATACCCTGCGACTTGACGCCCTATTAAGACTCGGTTTCCCTACGCCTCCCCTATTCGGTTAAGCTTGCCACAGAATATAAGTCGCTGACCCATTATGCAAAAGGTACGCAGTCACCCTAAAAAGGGCTCCCACTGCTTGTACGTACACGGTTTCAGATTCTATTTCACTCCCCTCACAGGGGTTCTTTTCACCTTTCCCTCACGGTACTTGTTCACTATCGGTCGATTACGAGTATTTAGCCTTGGAGGATGGTCCCCCCATGTTCAGACAGGATTTCACGTGTCCCGCCCTACTTGTTGATACGCTTAGTACCACTATCGATATTTAAAATACGGGGCTATCACCCTCTTCGGCCCACCTTTCCATGTGGTTCTTATATATTGATAGTTATTACGTATCGGCTCTTCCCGGGTCGCTCGCCACTACTGCGGGAATCTCAATTGATTTCT